>CANOSM010000001.1 GCA_947569365.1 uncultured Clostridium sp.
AAAAATATTTAAGAATTTATAAATTTAAATTTAATATAAAAAAAATATATTTAAAGATTATAGAAAATATGAATGTAGAGAGGGATATAAGAGTAGTAAATATTAAGGATATTGAAAAATTAAATATAAATTTTTCAAAAATATCTATAATTCGGAAGAATAAATGTAGTAAATAATATGATTACTATGTATTCTATAACATTATTATCAATAATTATTTCAAATATGATAGGATATCTAAGTTTTAAAACAAATGTAAAAAATGTAAATATTGATATAAAACCAATATTTAATATAGAGGACATATGGATTAGAAATAAAAACCCTATTTTTAATGCAGGAATTGTATCAGAATTTGTAATAAATCTAAAAATGATAAATTTAATAAGATTTATATTTCTAATAAACAGAGATATTAAGATAAAAGACATAAAAACAGAAAAAATAATTACAAATGAATAAAAAATATACTCTTGCAAAAAATATTATTATAAACGTAAATAGAAAGGAGAAAATAAAAATGGATCATCCAATTGAAGATATTATGAAGACAACAATGAATAGCTTAAAAGATATGATAGATGTAAATACAATTATTGGTTCACCAATAGAAACAAAAAATAATACTGTAATTATTCCTATATCAAAAGTATGTTTTACATTTGCATCAGGAGGAAGTGATTTTAAAGGTGAGACAATAAATGAGTATACAAAAAGGGAAAAAGATGAAATAATACAATATAGATTACCTTTTGGTGGCGGAAGTGGTGCAGGAGTTTGTATAAAACCAGTTGCATTTTTAATTGTTTCTGAAGATACTACTAAACTTTTACCTGTTGATTATAATTCAACAGTAGATAAGTTAATAGATTATATTCCTGATATAGTTGAAAAAGGAAATGAAGTAATAAAATGTATGAAAGATAAAAATAAATGTATAAATGATTTAAAACAAAAAATAGAGAAAAGTCTAAAAAAAGATATGGAAGATGCAGAAAAGCAAGAGGAAAAAGAAAAAGAAGATATTCCTATAGAAAATTCATATGAGAATATGCCAGAATAAAAATAAAAGAGATTATTACATATACAATTGATTTTAAAGTAATAATCTCTTATTTTTTCTTTTTAATTATTGCCTCAAAGTATGTAAAATGATAAAATACTACTCGTAAATATAATTAATATTTGAGGAGTGAGATTTTTTATGGATATAATTTTATCAATTATAAATACATTTGAATTTCAAGTTATTATAAGGATAATATTGTGTATGATTTTAGCTGGTATAATAGGACAAGAAAGAGAAAGCTTAAATAAGCCAGCTGGAACTAGAACACATATGTTACTTGGAATAAGTGGATGTTTAGTTATGCTATGTGGAGAATATGTTGCTTTAAAATATAATAGCTCTGATATTACGAGACTTCCAGGACAACTTTTATCTGGGATAGGATTTATAGGTGCAGGTACAATATTAAAAGACGGTTCAAATATAAAAGGACTTACTACAGCAGCAAGTTTACTTTGCACTACTTGTATAGGAATAATAGTAGGTTCAGGATTTTATCTAGGTGGAATAATTGGAACTTTAATTTTATACATAATACTTACACATGTTTATAGATTAGGAGAAGGTTCAGAAGGAAAATATAAAGATTATGAATTCTTATTAAAATATAAAGAAACATGCGATATAGAAAAAGTTCAAGAAATATTTGAAATGGAAAATTATAGTATTGAATCATTAAAAAAGGATAGTTCAGATAAATCATTTAGTATTAAGGGAAAATATACAATCGAATCAAATAAAACTAAATTAATTGCAAATTTAATGAATGATACAAGTATAATAGAAATTATAGAAGGATAGGAAAGAAATCATTATGAAAGATGATATAGAAAAAATAAAAGAAATGGCAGATTGGTGCTTAGGATGTAAATTAAAACCATGTTCTGAAAAGGGATGTCCGATAAAAACTAATATCCCAGAATTTATATCAAAGGTAAAAGAAGAAAAATTTGATGAGGCATATGATATATTACAGGAAAATAATATCTTTAGTCACATATGTGGAACAATATGTCCACAAGAAGAGCAGTGTGAAGGAAAATGTGTAAGAGGAATTAAACAAGAGCCAACTAAAATAGGAAGATTAGAAAAGTTTGTAAATGAATGGGCATTGGAAAATAATTATGAGTATGTATATAAAACAAATACGCAAAAAAATAATAAGAAAGTTGCTGTAATAGGTTCAGGACCTGCTGGAATAGAGTGTGCATATGAACTTAAGAAAAATGGATATGATGTAACAATATATGAAAAAGATAAAGAATTTGGTGGGATACTTAGATATGGTATTCCAGATTTTAGACTATCAAAGAATATAATACAAAATATAATTTCTAATCTTAAAAAGATGGGGGTAGAGTTTATATCTGAAACTAAATTTGGAAGAGATATAACAATAGATAGTTTAAAAAAGGAATATGATGCAGTATTTTTAGGAATAGGAGCTGAGTGTCCTAGCACATATAATATAGGTGATTTTAAAAATATATATGACTCAGATACTTTTTTAAGAAGATATAATGATAAAGAGTATATAGAAGGACTTGGAGATGTAGTAGTAATTGGTGGTGGAAATGTAGCAATGGATTCAGCAAGGACTGCAAAAAGGATGGGAGCAAATAGTGTTTCTATTTTATATAGAAGAGATAAAGAGCATATGCCAGCAAGAAATGATGAACTTGAAGAGGCAGAAAAAGAAGGAATAAAGCCCGTATATTTAACAAGAGTAATAAAAGGAAGCGGAGATAATAGTACTTTAAAAGAATTAGAATGCATAAAAACAGAAATAATAGATCATAAAGCTATTGATATAGTAAATTCTGAATTCAAATATAAAGCTGATTCTGTAGTATTTGCTATAGGACTAAAGCCAAATAAAGAATTAATTGAAAGTCAAAATATAGAAGTCAACCAATATGGTCTTATAAATGTAGATGAATTTGGAAGAACTAATATAGATAAAGTATATGCAGGTGGAGATGCAATGGAAAGTAAATCTACAGTATGTAGAGCAATTGCTTCAGCAAGAAATGCTTCACATGCTATAATAGGAGATTTAAATAAATAGGAGAATAGAAAAATGACAGATGAATATATAGAATCTAGAAAAGACGAAATTATAGAAGAAGTTTGTAATATAGTAAAAATACCAAGTATAAATGATAATGAAACAGCAAAGGAAAAAATGCCATTTGGTGAAAATACAAATAAAGCATTAGAGTATATTTTAAAACTTGGAGAAAAATTAGGATTTAGGACTAAAAATCTAGATGGATATTGTGGATATATAGAATTTGGAGAAGGAGAAGAATTACTTCGGAATAGTAGGACATTTAGATGTTGTTCCAGTAGGAGATGGATGGACATATGAACCATTTAATCCGCAAGTATCAGATGGAAAGCTTTATGGAAGAGGAACTACAGATGATAAAGGACCAGTTATTGCTTCTTTATATGCTATGAAAGCAGTAATGGATACATGCAAAGTAAATAAAAGAGTAAGATTAATAGTAGGACTAGATGAAGAGAGAAGTTGGAAATGTATAAAACATTATAAAGAACTAGAAGAGATGCCAACACTTGGATTTAGTCCTGATGCTGAATTTCCATGCATATATGCAGAAAAAGGATTACTTTCAGTAAAATTATCAAAGGAAATTAAAACCAATAGAGATGATGTATTAATAGAGAATATAGACTATAAAAATAATCCTATAAATATTGTTCCAAAATATTGTGGTATTACTATCAAGTTTAAAAATAATCAATTATTAGAAAAAGTAAAATTAGATATTATAAATGAAATAAATGCTAATAAATTTGATATTAAAATAAATGATATAGATGATAATAGATTATTAATAGAGTCATTTGGAAAAGTAGCACATGCTGCACATCCAGAACTTGGAACAAATGCAATAATGAGACTAGTTATTTGTATTAACAAAGTATTTGAGAAGAATAATATAGAAATAGACTTTATCAAAATAATAAATGATAAATTTAAACTAGAAACAAATGGAAAGTCTTTAGGAATTGATTTTAAAGATGATATGGGAGAATTAACTCTAAATGTTGCAAAATTATATATTAATGATAATAAAATGAATTTAGAAGCAAATATGAGGGTTCCAGTAACATATAAATTAAGCGATATTGAGGAAAAAATAACTGATAATTTAAAAGATACAGATATTGAAATTGAATTTAAAGGAAGAAATAATTCATTATATATTCCAAAAGATAACGAGTTAGTTCAAAAGTTATGCAAAATATATAACGATTATTATGGAATGGATGAAAAACCACTTGCTATAGGTGGTGCAACATATGCAAGAGCATTTAAGAATTGTGTATCATTTGGAGCAATGATGCCAAATGAAGAAGATATGTGTCATAAAGCAGATGAATATATAAAAGTGCAAAATTTAATAGATAGTTCAAAAATATATGCAAGAGCAATTTATGAACTTACAAGATAAAAAAGGAGAATAGAGAATATGAGATATCCTGAAAGCTTAGAAGTAGGAGATATGATAGGAGTAACAGCACCATCTGCTGGAATAGCAAAAGAAATAAAACAAAAAAGATTAGATAATGCAAAATATAATTTAGAAAGATTAGGTTACAAATATAAAGAAACAAAAAATGTAAGAACAGATTATAAGGGAAGAAGTTCAAGTGCAATAGAAAGAGCAGATCAGTTTATGGAATTATGGAAAGATAAAGATGTAAAGGCTATAATTGCTGCAGATGGAGGAGACTTTTTAATAGAAATGCTAGAATATCTTGATTTTGAAGAGCTAAAGAAAATGCCTCCTAAATGGTTTCAAGGATATTCTGATATTACAACACTTAGCTTTTTACTTACAACAATTTGTGATATTGCAACAGTATATGGTCCTAATATAAAAGGATATGGAATGAGAAATTTATATAGAAATTTTATAGATTCATTAAAATTAATGAATAAACAAGAAATAATTCAAGAAAGTTTTGAAAAATACGAAAAAAATTGGCTTGAAGAAATTATACAAAAAGAAAAAGAGGAAATTAATGAAATTTCTAAAGATATAGAAGAAGACCCATATAAAGAATATGAATTAGTAAATACAGTAGAATGGAAGAACTTAAATAATGAAAAACAAATTAATATAAAAGGGAGAAGTATAGGCGGCTGTTTTGATGTAATAGAAAACTTTATAGGAACAAAATATGATAATGTTAAACAATATATAAACAAATATAAAAACGATGGTATTATATGGTTTTTAGAAATATTTGATATGACTACACCACGTTTATATTTAAAATTATTACAAATGAAAAATGCAGGATATTTTGAAAATTGTAATGGAATAATATTTGGAAGAAGTCTAATGCTTAAAGTAGATTACGATATGGATTTTAAAGAGACTGTAAAAAGTGCAATAGGAGATCTAAATATAAAGGTAATATATGATGCTGATATAGGACACTTAGCACCACAAATAAATATAGTAAATGGTGCAATACTAGATATTACATCACAAAATGGAAAAGGGATAATAAAAACATATTTTATATAATAATAAATAAAATTATAAATATGGGTGGGGGTGGCTCTGCGCACTAGCCGACCCCCTGAAGCAAAATTAATACTGAAGTTTCTTATAAAGAAAACAAAAGAACATATTAAGATATAAAAAAAGATTAGCTGTAATTATAAAGATGTATCTAAATATAAACATTTCTGCTTTCACTATAAGTTTAAAGTGAAAGTGATAAAAAAATATAAACCATATTATAATTACTAGTGCAAGAATTGTAACTCCAAATATAAGCATCAATATTGATGCTTCATTCTTTGATGCAAAAGAAATAATATCATCTGTACTGTTTATTATTTCTTTTTTTTCATTTTGTTTTTCCTCAATCTTTTTTTCTGTATCTTTTATTAGTTTCTTATCTAGCTTCGCTACCTTTGGCCTATCAGTTTCTTTTACTTTCACTTCATCCTGTAATGTGTTTATCACCTTAGTCCATGTTTTGATATCCTTTTGGATATCAAAAAGGTTCAATTGAGTATCAACTATTACATACCCTATATAACACACATTGATTGACCCCCATACCATCAGTGCCATGGTACTGATTAGAAAGAAAATTTTGACTACAATATTTTTCTTCCGTCCTTTTTTGTTGTCTACTTTCATAGTAATACCTCCTTAAAAAAATTATAGTAATAAAAATATCATACTATAATTATACCATAAAAAAAGAAAATAGGGAATGTTACATAAATGTAAAGAAAAAAGAATATTTCGAATATGTTTATAAAAGTTAATAAAAAGGATTTAGAAAAATTGAACTATATTAGATATTACATCTAAAAAAAAGAGGATAAGTAGATAAATATATATTTTTTAGATAAATAGTAATTACTATAAAAATGGGTGTGGGGCTAACTGCACATAACAGCTAACCCCTTATTAGAATAACAAAAAAATTAATATTAATATTCTAAAAATAAAATAATAATTGGTAATAATAATACCAGTAATATTGCTCGTGTAACAGATTTACAGATTAGATATTCAAATTTTATAACCTTTATATAGTTATAATTATAAATGAGCAGTATCCATATCATAAGAATTGATATTATTGGTAGGAACCCAATAAAAATCATTGGAATGGATATGCCATTTTTAGCAGCTAATGCAACATAAAAGTTATTACTTTCTATTATTTTTTTTCTCTTCTCATATAAAGTTGGTATCCGTGAATCTGCTTCATCTGCTTTTTTCTGAAAACTTCTTCTTGTTTCACCTGTACTCATAATAGCCATATCATGGTTATATTTTCTGCTATTTTCTAAATCCTTAATATCAGTATAAATAGTACATAATCTATACTGAGTATTGAGGATAAACAATGATGAGCTACAAATGCTAATAGTCACCCATATCATTGATACCATAGTACCAATGAACAGAAGGAGCTTTATAAGATCCCTCCGGTTTTCTTTTAAAAAGTTGCTAAATTTTTTTCTCATAAGTCTACCTCCTTTTTTAATAAACCTCGTATACATTTTACCATAATATAATTATACCACAAAAATAAAAAAAAGAAAAGTGTTACAAAAATGTAAATAAAAAGAAATATTCGAAAAAAATGTCAAAAAAATTGACAAATGAGATTTTATAATAGATAATATTTTATATGTTTAAGAGAATACAAAAGAAAATTTATAAAAATACGGAGGAAAAATTATGTATATTTTCAATAGGATTACAGTAGTACCACAATTACCAAAGAGAATTGAAAAGTTGGCTGAAATTGCAAATAATCTTTGGTGGTCATGGAACACAGAGTTTTTAAAACTTTTTAAAATGATTGATTTAGATTTATGGGAGAGAATAGATAAAAACCCAACTAAATTTCTAAAATTAGTAAGTCAAGAAAAAATTGAAAAGATAGTAACAAATACAGAGTTTTTAAATGCTTATGACAAAGTAGTATGTAACTACGATAGTTATATATTTAGTAAAGACACTTGGTTTACAAGAAATCATCCAAACAATAAAAAAGATAGTATAGCATATTTTTCAGCTGAATATGGTTTAGATGAAATATTACCAATATATTCAGGAGGACTTGGAATATTATCAGGAGACCATTTAAAAGCATCTAGTGATTTAGGAATACCTCTAGTTGCAGTAGGTCTTTTATATAAAAATGGATATTTTAGTCAAAGAATAAATGCTTATGGACATCAAGAATCTGAATATAACAATATAGATTTATATAATATACCAATAAATCCTGTAAAAGATGGTGTAGGTGATGATTTAGTAATATCTATACCATTACTTGGAGATAATCTTTATTTAAAAGTATGGGAAATTAAAGTTGGAAGAGTAAATCTTTATTTAATGGACTCTGATATAGAACAAAATTTAGAAGAAAACAGAAATATAACACTTAGACTTTATGGTGGAGATAAAGAAATGAGAATAAGACAAGAGATTGTTTTAGGAATGGCAGGTGTTATATTATTAAAAACTTTAGGATATAATCCTACTGTATATCATATGAATGAGGGACATTCATCATTTTTAACCCTTCAATTAATTAAAGATGTAATGTTTGAAAAGAAAGTTTCATTTAATTTAGCAAAAGAGATAGTAACATCAAGAACTGTATTTACAACTCATACACCAGTACCAGCAGGAAATGATATTTTTGATATAGGATTAATGGATAAATATTTTAATGGAATCTGGGATGAGTATGGAATAACAAGAGAAGAATTTTTAAGACTTGGTATGAGGGAAACAGAAGAATTAGAATCAGGATTTAATATGGGAATGCTAGCTCTTAGAATTTCTGGAAAGAAAAATGGTGTAAGTAAACTTCATGGAGCAGTATCTAGAGAACTATTTGCTGATGTATGGCCAGAAATAGCACCAAATGAGTCTCCAATAACTTATGTTACAAATGGTATACATACTTGTACATGGCTTGCTCCAAATATAAAGAATTTATATAATGAATACTTAACTCCATATTGGCAAGAAAATATTCATGATAATGATATATGGAAAAATATTTTAAATATACCAGATGAAAGATTATGGGAAGAACATTTAAAAAGAAAAGAAAAATTAATGTCAGTTATAAAAGATAATATAACATCAAGATTTAGAAAAAGTGGATATGGATATGAACAGATATCTGAGATTACATCTAAATTAAATCCAAAAGCCTTAACAATCGGATTTTCAAGAAGATTTGCAACATATAAAAGAGCAACTCTAATATTTAGAGATATTGAGAGATTAACTCAGATAATGAATGATGAAAATAGACCAATACAATTAATCTTTGCAGGAAAAGCACATCCAGCAGATACAGAAGGGCAGGACTTAATAAAACAAATACATGAAATATCAATGATGCCACAATTTAAAGGAAAAATATTTGTACTTGAAAACTATAATATGGGCCTTGCTAGATATTTAATTAGTGGTGTTGATGTATGGCTTAACAATCCAAGAAGACCAATGGAAGCATCTGGAACAAGTGGAGAAAAAGCATCAGTAAATGGAGTTGTAAACTTTAGTATACTAGATGGTTGGTGGGCAGAAGGATATACAGGAACTAATGGATGGGCAATAGGAACAAATGCAAGCTATGATTCTTATGAAATCCAAGATACAGCAGACAGTAATAGTATTTATAATATATTAGAAAATAAAATTATGCCAGCTTATTATAATAAAGGAGAAAATGATATTTCATCAGAATGGATGAAATATATGAAAAATTCAATAATGACAACAGGAGGTAATTACAGTACATCTAGAATGCTTGTAGACTATACAGAAAAATTATATCTTCCTTTATGTGATACATATAATAAAAATTTTACAGATTTAGATAAAGTTATGAGTTATTATAAGTGGAAAAAATCTGCAAAAGAAAGATGGAATGAGATAGAAATAAGTCAAAGAGATAATATAGATAATGTAAAATTAAATGCTGGAGATATAATAAATGTTTCTTGTTTTGTAAAACTTCCTAATTTTGATCCAGAAAATATATCAGTTCAAGTTTATTATGGACAAATATTAGAAAATGGAACAGTAAATAATATTAGTGTTACTGAAATGAAACTAGCAGATAGTAAAGAAGCAGATGGAGCTTTAAAATACGAGACAAGCATTAAATTAACAACAGGAGGAAACTTTGGTTATACATTTAGAGTAATGCCAAAACATGAAATGTTAATAGATTCAGCAAATGCAAATTTAGTAAAATGGATGACTAAAGAATAATATTATATATATGTGTAATGAAGAATAGAAAAAATCTATTCTTCATTTTTTTCTATTTTAATTGACTATGTATTTAAAATAGATTAGTATATATAAAATAATTTATTAAAAATTAATTATTTTATAATTAGTGAAAAAATAGAAAATAAAAGCTCTATTATAGATATAACAACAATAATAAATATATAATTGTCAAAAAAGTACTAGACAAAAATAACTAATGTTAGTTATAGTTGACAAATTTCAAACTATAATTGGTGGAATGCAACTAAAAATCTAAAGTATAATAGCTAAAGAAAGGTAAGGTGTTTTAATTGAACATAGGAGAAAAACTATTTGAACTAAGAAAAGCAAAGAATTTATCTCAAGAAGAAGTCGCAGATAAACTAAATGTAACAAGACAAACAGTATCAAAATGGGAGACAAATCAAAGTACACCAGATTTTGATAAAATAATACCAATATGTGAACTTTTTAAGATAAGTACAGATGAATTATTAAGAGGGAGCAAGGAAGAGAATAAAACAGAAGAAGTAGCTGATGAAAAGATACAAGAATCTGAAAATATCCATAAAGAAGCTAAAAGAAAATCAGCTGAAGTAGTTAGCACATCGGTATTTATTTATATAGCATCAATTGCGTTTTTAATGGTTGGCGTAGCGGTATTAAATCTAGATCCAGTTGTTGTAACAGCATTATTTTTATGTGCAATAGCTTGGTCAACAGCAAGAATAATAAAAAATTATATGTCTATGCCTAAGTTAGAAAAGACTGGAAAAGAGAAAAAAGAAGAAAACATATTAAAACAAATTAATGGAATTGTAGGAGCAATATGTACAGTAATTTATTTTATAGTAAGTTTGACTACAATGGCATGGTATATAACATGGGTTATATTTATAATAGATGGTTTAATATGTAGAATAATAAAACTTCTTTTTATGTTAAACGAGAAGGAGGAGAAATAGTATGAAAAATAAGGAGTTAATAATAGTGAATATTATAATTTTAAGTATTGTTGTTATAGGACTAATATTTGTTTTATTCTATTGCATAAATAATAAATTTAATTTTTTTAATATATCTAATAGAAGTAAAACAAAGATTTATGATGAAACTTATGAGATAAAAGAAATTAGTGATATAGAAATATCATCAAACTGTGGAGATGTAAAGATACAAGAAACTTCAGATGAAAATATCAAAGTAGTAGTATATGGAGAAAACAAAGATAGCTTGAAAGTAAATTTATATAATGAAAAAGAGCTAAAAATAGACTATTCAGAAAAAAGAAGATTATCATTTTTTGGTATTAATAGTTGTATAAGTTATACAGTAGTATATGTTCCAAGTACATATGATAGAAATATAAGTATTGATGTGAAATATGGTAATATAGAAATAGATGATTTTGAAAATACAACAATGGATATAAATAATGATTGTGGAGACATTACTATAGGAAAAGTTAAGGATTTAAAAGTAAAAAGCTCTTATGGTAATATTGAAGTGAATAGTGTATTAAACAAATTAAATATTAGATCTAATTGTGGAGATGTAGAAGTAGATAAGATACAATTACTTGAAAATTCATCAATAAAATCTGATTTAGGAAATATAAAGATAGGAACAACAAATGATATTTGTATTGATACAAAAGTGAGCTTAGGTGATTGCAAAGTAAATAATAATAATAGAAATTCTGAAATAGTTTTATCCATAGAAAATAATTGTGGAGATATAAAAGTGGATAATTAGAAAATATCATTATTAATTCATAAAAATACTTGAAAAAATTTATAAAATATTAGAAAATTAAATAAGTTAAAAAAAGTAATATTTTATATAAGAGGTAATAAAAATGAATAAAATAATTGTTGAAGTTGGTTCTACAGCTACAAAGATTGACAGATTTGATGGAAAAAATATAGAAAGTCTAGAGGGAAAAACAATTCTATTTAAAAAACATTATAATGAAGATGGAAGTTTAAGAGAAAGTGATGTACAAGAATTAATAGATATTATAAATAATCTAAAAGAAATCTCAGAAGATATATATGTTTGTGGAACAAGTATTTTTAGAAATTTAAAAGAGTCAGAAAAACTAAATTTTTTAAATAAATTTAAAAATGAAACAGGGTATGATTTTGATATTATCTCTCAAACAGAAGAAAATGAATTAACAGTTTATGGTGCTACTAGATTTGTAAATCAAAAAGTATGTGTATTTATTGGTGGTGGAGGATCTACTGAGATTGCAATATATAATAATGGAATTAAAGAAATTGTTAATTCAAAAATAGGCGCTATGGATGTAATGCAAGAATTTAAAGATTTATCTGAAGATCTTGCTACAACAGATATAGAAGACGTAAAGAAGTTTATAAAAGAAAAATTAAATTTACCAAAAGAAAAAGCAGATGTATTAATACTTGCTGGTGGAGGACATGAATATTTTGCAAGAAATTCAGGAATAAAATATGAAGAAAATACATTATATGAAGATAAAACATCTCCTATTATGATGGATATAAAAACAAGAATAGAAGAAACTAAAAGATATTATAAAGAGATATCTTTAGATGAAATAAAAAGTAGAGTGAATGATCCAAATTGGTGGTATGCTACAAGAGCAATGTGTGCTTTTGCTCTTGTTGTTGCAGAAGATATAGGAGCAAAATATATTGTTCCAACAAATATTGCAATGGTATATGGTATTTTAGAAAAAAATAAATAGGTAGAAATAAAATAATACATGGTTAGATAAGATAATAATTTAATTTTTGATATTGCCAAAAGCATAGAAATATCAAGCCTGCAACTCAGAGTAGCAAAGAAATTATAAGTTGCAAAATGTAGTTGGTAGAAAAAATGTCTATGTAACCTTAAAATAAAATTTAGGAGGTGCAAAGATATGGGATTTAGTGAAAATCTACAAATTTTAAGAAAAATGAAAAATATGTCACAAGAACAATTAGCAGAAAGGCTTGATATATCAAGACAAGCAGTATCAAAATGGGAAAGTGGAAATGGTTATCCAGAAACAGACAAATTAATTTCTATATGCGAGATATTTAATTGTAGTATGGATGAGATCATTAAGGGAAAAATTTCAGAAGATACAGATAAAGAAAAAACAAAATATGAAACTTTAATGAATCAATATAGCAAGGGAATTGCTATAGCAGTAGGAGTAATATTATTAGGAGTAACGATATTATTATACTTTTCAGGAATACCAGGACCAGAATCAGTTCAAGATAGAAATTCAATGATTGGAGTTGTTATACTACTGTTATGTGTAGTATTAATAATGCCAATTTTTATAGTATTGGGTATGCAAAGAGAAAATTTTATAAAGGAAAATCCTAAAATACCTAATTTCTATAATGAAGATGAAATAGCAAAGTTTAATTTAAAATATCCTAAAGCAATAGCATTAAGTATTAGTTTAATATTAATAGGAGTTATATTTTTGATTTCTTTATATGGTATAGGATTAATAGATGATGAAAGTACAATACCAGTAGTCGTTTTAATGGGATTTGTAACTGTTTCAGTTCCTATTATGATTTATTTTGGAATACAAAAGGATAAATATGATATTGAAAAATATAATAAAGAAAATTCTAAAGAATATAAAGAAAAAAATAATCTAGTAGGAAAAGTATGCTCAGTTATCATGATAATCGCAACTATTTTATTTTTTATATCTGGATTTGTATATTATATGTGGGAAATAAATTGGATTGTTTTTCCAATAGGTGGTATGATGTGTGGCATAGTTTCTACTATATTAAATAAAGAGTAATATAATGCTTATATTAATAAAGTAGATTTATAATTACAAAATTAATACTAAACACATATATATATATATAAAATTAAAGTAAAAAGATATAGTATATAAGAATGAATATAATATTGGGAGTGAAAAATAGATAAGTATTAAAACATTGTTATACATATTTAAAATATTATAAATTATTGTAAACTAACTACTAAATTTGAAAATAACAATTAAAAGTAGTTAGTTTTTATATATTTAAGTTAAAAATATATATTTGCAACTAAAAGTTGCTAGAAAACAGATGTATAAAATTCTAAAATTAGCTACAAAGGAGGGAGTAATCTAATGAAATTTGGAGATAATTTGCAAAATTTAAGAAAACAAAAGAAAATGTCACAAGAAGAGCTAGCAGAAAAAGTTGATGTATCAAGACAGAGCATATCAAAATGGGAGAGAGGTGAAAGTTATCCTACAATGAATAATATTATGATTTTATGTAATATATTTCATTGTAACATTAATGATTTAGTGCATAATAGTTTGGCAGATATAGATTCATTAGATGAAGAAATAAAGATGAATGTAGTTAAGTTTAAAGAGGAAAAACAAAGAAAAGTAAAATTAATAAGTAGAATTATTTATTTTATAGCTAGGATATGGGAAATTATTGTCATACTTGGAATAACATTATTATTATTTGCAATGATTTTTATACCAATTATCTCAAATAATATTAAATTATCAGATGAAACAATAGAATTATTTGGAAAAAATTATAATTATGAAATTAATAATAATGTAATAATCTTAGGTGGTAATAAAATAGAAACTGAAACAGTAACAGATATAGAAAAATATATAACTAGTCATTCTAAAATTTATCATATATTTTCAATAGAATTTATAATAATTTGTATGATTGCTACTTTAATAATTAATTATATGATGTTTAAATATTTAGAAAGATTATTTATAAATATTTATAATGAGAATACACCTTTTACATTAGAAAATGTAAAATATATTAAGAAAATTGCTTTATTATTAGTTATATCTGTATTATTACCAAATTTAACAGGAATGTTATTTGAAATGCTTATGAAAGTTGATATGGGAATAGAATTTGAAGAAGTTAGTAAATTAATAATTAGTTTGATTATATTTAGTATTGCTTATATATTTGAATATGGATATGAAATACAATTAGATTCAAATGGGAGAATGTATGGAAATGAATAAAGATAAGATAATAAAAGAATTATTGGAAAAAACAAGAAAAAGTAATGAAGAATGTGATATTATATTGGATATATTAGGAAAACATAAAATTATAGTCAGAAAAAATAAAAATTTACTAAAAACAGAATTTATGAATGAGTTAAAAATAACCGAAAAGGAAGCTGATAAAATATATAATATATGTATGGAATTAATATTAAAAGATTTTTTTAAGAAATAATGTATATATAGAAAAAAGATCAATGTAAAAATTGGTTTTTTTCTATACAAATTAAATATAAATTGATATAATGCAATATAAAGTAGAATAGAAAGAAGAAATAAAATGATATCAAGTAATATAAAAGGACACAAAATTTGTACTATAACTAAGAAGAATATAGAAAAAGAGAATTATATAAATGATTTACAGAAAATAGATAATAATGTTAAAGAAGAAATTATTAATGTACTAGAAAATAAAGGATATATTTATGGATTAGAGAAAATGAATTCACTAAAAGCAGTATATATATTTGATAATATAAGAGATAATAAGAAGAAAGTTGTAGTATTTAATAAACTTTTATATGTAGAAGATGCTAAAGATAAAATGAATGAATTTGAAAAGATAATTATAGAAGAACTAAAAGAACTAGTAAATTGGGGAGAATGCTCAAAAGTTATATGGAATGATATAGAGATAGAGCCAAATAATATGAATACTTTTTCTTTTCCAACTTTTTCAATGTGTATTTCATTAGGACTTTTATATGGAATTATATTTGATAATCTAGCTATAGGACTTTTATTTGGTGTTTCAATTGGTTCATGTTTTGGTGCAGTAGTAAAAAGAAAAAAATGAGAAATTTGAATAATGTAATAATATATAAAATCTATATTAAGGAGAAGTATATATATGAAGGTAACTTTTATTAGGCATGCAGAAAGTACTTATAATGAAAAAAGATTACTTCAAGGACAAATTGATTGTGATTTAAGTAGTAGAGGATTAAAAGATACTAAAGAAAAGGCTAAAGATTTTCCATCAAATTTTGATATTTGTTTTTGTTCTCCACTTAAAAGAACAAAGCAAACTGCTGAAATTCTAGTTCCTCATTTAAATAAAATTTATGATACCAGAATAATAGAAAGAGGACTTGGCGATTGGGAAAATACTCCTAATACTGATGAAAAGCAATTTTTAATGCATAATAAAATAGTTCCACCTAATGGTGAAACATTTGAAGATTTTGATAGTCGAATCTTAGAATTTTTAAAAATGTTAAAAAATAATTATGAAAATAAAAAGATTTTAGTTGTTACACATGGTGGAGTTATATATGCAATTTATAGAATATTAGGATTAAAGGTAAAAATAATAGAGAATCTAGAAATTGTAACAATTGAGATTTAAATAAAGGAGAATAGTATGAAAAAAGATATAGTAATTATAACTGGTGGAACTAGTGGTTTAGGACGAGAGCTAGTTTTGCAATGTATTGATAGAGGTTTAATTGAAAGGAAATAAACAGGAGGCTTTATATTGTGCTACAAAATGGGGAGAACGTGGCTATACAGAAAGCTTAAAGGCAACATATAAAGGTACGAGTGTTAAAATCATAGGAGTGTATCCAGGAGGAATGAATACAGAATTTTGGAGAGAGAGAATAGAGATTATATTCCAGAAGAAAAATCAAATTTATTTATGAATCCAAAAGATGTGGCAAGGGTAATTTTAGATAATGCAATTAACTACAATAGTTTAAATGTATCAGACATTATTATTGAGAGAAATTAATTTAAGAATATGAAGTTTATAGATAAATAATTTTTGTTTTATATACAATATTACTATTATTATAAAAGTTATAGTTTTAATGGAGATTATAATATGTATAGAAAAGAAGTAATTGAATACATAAAAGAAGAATATAGTACAATTCCACAATATTTATGGGAAAAAAGCCCATTAGATGCAGTTTTCAAACACACTACTAATAATAAATGGTATGGAGTTATTATGAATGTATCTAAGGAGAGACTAGGATTAAATGGAAAAGAAAACATAGACATACTAAATGTAAAATGTCCACCTGAAATGATTGGGAATTTAAGATTAAGTAATGGTTTTTTACCAGCATATCATATGAATAAAGAACATTGGATTACAATTATTTTAGATAAAAATATAGAAAGTGAAAAAGTAAAACAATTAATTGATTTAAGTTATGAATTGACTGATTAAATCACAAAAAAAGAAATTAGTTAGATTATAATTTATGAGTATGAAAGAGAGTTAAGAAAGTAATGTAAATAGAAAGAAATTCGAATATTATTATATATTTTGAAAATAATGTATATATGAATAAATTATTTTTTAAGAAAAATCCTGAAATTTTCCAAGGAGAAAAGTATTTAAATAAGAATAACCAATATTTTGAAGGTTGGTATTTTAAAAATACAAAAAATAAAAATAGTATTTCTTTTATCCCAGGAATTAATATAGATGAAGAAAAAAAGGCTTTTATACAAGTAATTACTAATAAAACTTCTTATTATATTGATTATGATATTAAGTACTTTAAATTTAATGTAGATCCATTTTATATTCAAATAGGAGAGAATATTTTTTCAAAAGATGGAATTCACATTGATATAAAACAGAGTAATCAAAGTCCAAATATTTATGGAGACATTTCTTATTCAAAGAAAAAGGAGATCAAGAAAAATCTTTTGAATCCTAATATTATGGGACCTTTTTCATATATTCCATTTATGGAATGTAATCATGCGATTCTTAGTATGAAAAGTTTGACAAAAGGTTCTATTACAATAAAGCAAGAAAAGATGAATTTTGATAATGGAGATGCTTATATTGAAAAAGATTGGGGAACTTCCTTTCCAAAAACATATATATGGGCACAAGGGAATGAGTTTCAAAACGAAAATGCAAGCTTTATGATCTCGATAGCTAATATTCCTTTTGGATTATTTGAATTTAGAGGACTCATTTGTGTTTTAATAATAGATAATAAAGAATTCAGATTTACCACATATAATTGTACAAAAATAATAGAATATGAGGTAATAGATAAATTAATAAATATAACATTAAAAAAAGGAATATATAATTTAAATATAAAATTAACTTATGATATAGGATTTAAACTTGTTGCTCCAGTGAAAGGAAAAATGGAAAAAGACATTTTAGAAAGTATTTCTTCTTCTATTACAGTAATATTAAAAAAAGAAGAGAAAGTTATATTCTCAGATACAAGCAAAAATTGTGGACTTGAAATTGTGAAAGAATAAAGATAAGATAAAGCCAGATAATGTACCTACAAATTATTTGACTTTTATGTATTTATATAAATTATAAAATAAAAGTAACTAATAATGAGACATAAATTGTAAAATAAAATTAAATGAAGGAATATTTATAAAAATAATAAAAGAAAGTATAAAAGTATAATTATATGATAGTAATTTATTAAGGAGGATAAATAATAATGAATATTGAGGTAGGAAAAATTTATAAACATTACAAAGGAAAATTAATAAAAGTAATTTGTATAGGTCTAAATTCAGATACAAAGGAAGAAATGATTGCAATAGAAGAACTAGAAGAATCACAAGGATATCCAAAGGGACAAATTTGGTTTAGAAATACAAAAGATTTTTTTGATGAAGTAAATTCAAATGGACAAAAATATAGATTCGAAATATATAATTAGTAAGAATCCTTATAAAAAATACTACACAAAAGAAAAAAAATGTGATATTATATATTAAGTAAATTTAAAAATTAAAGGAGGAGATTCGCCATGTCAGGACATTCTAAATGGCATAATATTGCAGCAAAGAAAGGAAAAGCAGATGCCGCAAGAGGAAAAGTATTTACAAAATTAGGAAGAGAATTATTAATAGCAGTAAAACAGGGGGGACCTGATCCTGCAGGTAATTCAAAATTAAAAGATGTTATAGCAAAGTGTAAAGCAGCTAATATGCCAAATGATACAATAAATAATGCTATAAAGAAGGCATCAGGATCTGGCGAAACAGCAAATTATGAAGAGATTACATATGAAGGATATGGAGTAAATGGTGTTGCAGTAATAGTAAATGCATCAACAGATAATAGAAATAGAACTGCAGCAGATATAAGGCATGTATTTGATAAATCAGGAGGAAATTTAGGAACAACTGGATGTGTATCATATATGTTTGAAAAAAAAGGTATTATAGTAATAGAAAAAGAAAGTACAAGTTTATCAGAAGATGATATAATGATGCTAGCTATAGAAGCTGGAGCAGAAGATTTTTCAACATCAGAAGAATATTACGAAATAACAACATCTCCAGAAAACTTTTCAAATGTTAGAGAAGAATTAGAAAAAAATAATTTAACATTTGTTGAAGCAGAAGTACAAATGGTACCAAATACATATGTAAAACTTGATGAAAAAGATTCTGAAAGAATGGAAAACTTCTTGGAAAAATTAGATGATTTAGATGATGTAGCAAGTGTATATCATAATTGGGAGGAATAATATAAAATGATGAAGAAAATATTAGTTACAGGAGGAATGGGATATATAGGTTCACATACTTGTGTCGAACTTATTAAGTCAGGATATGAAGTAATTATTGTAGACGATTTATCAAATAGCAGGGAAGATGTACTAGATAAATTAGAAAAAATAACAAATGTAAGACCAAAATTTTATAAATATGATTTAAAAGATAGATCAAAGCTTGAAAGTATATTCAAAGAAAATGATATTTATGCAGTAATACATTTTGCAGGATATAAAGCTGTAGGAGAATCTGTTAAAAAACCAATGAAATATTATAGTAATAATTTGATCTCTACAATAAATTTGCTAGAAGTAATGAAAGAAAATAATGTAAAGAAAATTGTTTTTTCTTCATCAGCTACTATATATGGAGATACTGGAACACCAAAATATGTTGAAGAAATGGGAAGGGGAAAAACATCAAACCCATATGGTAATACTAAATCAATGATAGAACAAATATTAGAAGATTTATATGCATCTGATAATACATGGAAAATAAGTATGCTTAGATATTTTAATCCAATAGGTGCTCATGAAAGTGGATTAATTGGCGAAAATCCAAATGGTATACCAAATAATTTAATGCCTTATATTATGAAAGTTGCAGCAGGAGAACTTGAAGTATTAAAGGTATATGGAAATGATTACCCAACAGAAGATGGCACAGGTGTAAGAGATTATATACATGTTGTAGATTTAGCTGAAGGACATATTAAGGCATTAGAAAAGTTAGATAAAGAAAAAAAAGGGCTATATGTATACAATTTAGGTGCAGGAAAAGGAGTATCAGTACTTGAAATAATAAATACTTTTGAGAGAGTAAATAATATAAAGATAAATTATGAAATTGCACCAAGAAGAGATGGAGATTTAGCTATATTTTTTGCAGATCCTACTAAAGCAAAAAAGGAGCTTGACTGGGAAGTAAAAAGAAATATTGAAGATATGTGTCGAGATTCATGGAATTTTATGAAAAATAATAAATAGGAAAGATAATTTATGAATAGGAAAATTTTATTAATATTAGTAGCAATTTGGTTAATAATTGTATTTATATTTTCAAATCAAAATATAAAAGATTCTGGGAATCTAAGTAATATATTTGTTAATGATTTTTTAGCCCAAAAATTTGGAAGAGATAATATAGGAAATTTAGTTAGAAAATCAGCACATTTTATTATATATTTGATAGGTGGAATTATAGTATATAAATTTTTTAATACATTTGATATTAGTACAAAAAGAAAATTAGTATATTCATTTATTTTTATAATATTATATGCATGCAGTGATGAACTACACCAATATTTTGTAGAAGGAAGAGGTGCAAGAATCACAGATGTTGTAATTGATACATGTGGATCGATTATGGGAGTAATATTAAATATAACTATTTTAAATAAAATATTCAGAAAGACTTGATTATAATAAAAAAAGATGATAAAATAATATTATTACAGAGTGAGATATATTGAAAGGGGAAAATAAAATATGAAGAAGTCAATAAAAATTATACTTATTAGTTTAATAGTATTAATTAGTATGACAACAATAACAAAAGCTGCATCAAGTAATGAAGTAATAGATTATCTAGAAAGCGAATGCGGAGAATATGTAACAGATGCTGATATGAAGATAGTAAGAGATTATTTTAAACAATATCCTATATCAGATGAAGAGGGTGAACAACTTAAATCTAAAATCAGAGAAGTAAAAAAAATAATCGACAATGGTTCATCAAGTAGAGTAAGAAGTTTTACTGCTGCTGAAAAGCAACAATTAAAAGATGTAGCAAATGAAGCTGCAAGAATAATTGATGTAAATTTAGTTTTTAAATCTAATGCACGTGTTGATGTTTACAAAGATGGAGTAAAGATACAATCTTTCTATTTAAGTGGAGACAATAGAATATTAACATATACAGGAAGTTCAACAAATGTTATAGTAATATCTGGAATAGCAATAGTTGCCGTTGCTTCAGTAGCTTTTATAGTAAGAAAGAAATTTGTAAATGCTAAATAAATTAACAAGAATATTAAAGACCACTATACTAAGCGTTATAGTGGCTTTTTTATTAGTAGTGATATTTTTCTTAGGAGTTAAAATATTCTTTGGGCAACAAATAGAAGAAGTAATAACTCTTGCAGGTTATATAACAATAGAAAAAAATAATAAAGATAAAAATCAAGAAATTACTTTTGATCCTGATGTTGGACTTGTAAAATATCCTGAATATGAATCTAAATATGCAAATATAGAAATTGAAAAAATAAATATTAAACTACCAGTGTATTATGGAGATACAATGGAGGTGTTAAAAAAAGGTGTAGGTCATTCAAGTGGTAGTTATTTTCCAGGAGAAGGTGGATCTATAGTATATATGGGACATAACTCTAAAAATGTTTTTAGAAATTTCTCAAAATTAAAAATAGGAGATAAAATAAAAATTGATACTTCATATGGAAAATTTACATATAAAATATATGATATGAAAGTCATAAGCGAAACAGATTTTGATGAGTTGCCAATACAAAAAGATAAAGAAATATTAATGGTATATACATGTTATCCATTTAAGAATATAGGATATACAACTAAAAGATATGTAGTATATGCAGAACTTGAAAAGTAGAAAGGAATAGAAAAAAATGGAATATGTAAAGTCAATTATAAAAATTATTGTAATAGCAATTCTTGGAATTATTCTTCTTGGAGCTCTACTTGGTGAAGTGTTTATCTATGAATTTTCTACAACAATATTAAGTAAAAAATATATATTAGAAAAATTTGAAGAGAATAATTATTATAATAATTTATATTCAAATATTATAAATGAGATGGAAGGATATATTGGACCTTCTGGATTAGATGAAAGTATATTTGATGATATAATAACAAGAGAAAAGATAGAAAATGATGTAAATATAGTAGTAAGCAACATATATGAAAGTAAAGACGCTGATATTGATACTAAAATTATAGATGAGAAATTAGAGAAGAATATAAATAAGTATTTAAAAAAAGAAAATTTGAAGATAGAAGATAGAACTTCATTAGATGAATTTAAAAAGCAAATAATAGATGTATATAAAACAGAAGTAAGCTATAATACATATACAAAATATATACAAAATGTTAATATTAATAAAATAGCAAGACTGTTTAAAACTGCTAAAAAAGTATGTTTAATAGGAATTATACTTCCTATAATTTTAATTTTATTATTAAACACGAAAAAAGTCGAAAAAGTTATTCCTGAAATAATGACATTTATTTTAGCTTGTGGTACAATATTAATGGTAATTTCAAAATATATAACAATGAAAATAAATATAGAGGCAATAACTTTCTTAAATACTGCATTTAGCATTGTTATAAGAGATATAGCACTTACGGTTTTAAATGATATATTAACAATAGGAATAGTATTTATAGTAACTAGTATATTATTAATAACGATTAACAATTCAATATTTATTATAAAAAATGGATACAAAAGATAGGAGGAAAAATGGAAGAACTAGATTTAAAAGAAATACTAAAAATATTTTATGATAAAAAATTCTTAATAATAATTATAACACTTTTGTGTATGATAATTGGAGGACTATATTCATATTTTATGATGGAACCAAAATATAAAGCTTCAACAACAATAGTTTTAACAAAGACAGATACAACGACTACTAAAATGAAGGACTCAGAAGAAGCCTCTATAACAGAAAGAGATATACTAATAAATCAAAGTTTAGTTTCTACATATAGTGAGATAGTAAAAAGTAGTACAATATTAGAACAAGTAATAAATAATCTGAGTCATTTAAACTTAAGTAAAGGAAAATTAAGAAGTAATATTGAGGTATCATCTGTAGAAGACACAGAAGTAATTAAAATTAGTATGATAGATGAGAATCCAAGAGATGCAGCTGAAATAGCAAATGAAATAGCAAAAGTATTTGCTGAAAAAGTAATTGAAATGTATAATATGAACAATGTTTATACTTTGGATTCAGCAATACCGCCAGATGGACCATATAATATAAATCATCCTAAATATATAGCAATATTTGCTTTAATAGGAATAGTTATTTCTTGTGGATATATAGTTATACTTAATATATTTGATACTACTGTAAAGAATAAAGAAGAAATAGAAAGAATGCTTGACGTGCCTGTGCTTGTAGGATTATATAAATATGATGAAACAAAGAGAAGTGGAGGTAAAAGAAAATGAATAATATAATGATAGATTCAGACTCAAAGTCTCCTTTAGCAGAGTCAATAAGAACATTAAGAACAAATTTGCAATTCATGAATCCAAGTAAGGGAATGCAAACAATATTAGTTACGAGTACGCTTGCTTCAGAAGGAAAAAGTTGGGTTTCATCAAATTTAGCAGTAGCATTTGCGCAAACAGGAAAAAGAACTATAATTATAGATGCTGATATGAGAAAAGGTGTATTAAACAAAATATTTGATTTACCACTTACACCTGGTTTTTCAAATTATTTATCTGGTGTAAATTTATCATCAATACAATCACCTTTTACAGATCATCTAGAAATAGGTTCAATAATCCAAAAAACAGAAATAGAAAACTTATATGCAATTACACTTGGGGATATACCACCAAATCCATCTGAATTAATTCTTTCAGAACAAATGAATAATTTATTTTATGATCTTAAAGATTTTGCAGATGTGGTAATATTTGATGGTACACCATCACTATTAGTTACAGATTCAATAATATTATCAAGGCTTGTAAATTCAACAATTATAGTTGCTGAATATAATAGAACAAAGAAAAGTGACTTAAAGCAAGTAAAAGAAGCTATAGCAAATGTAGGTGGAAAAGTAGCTGGTGTAGTATTAAATAAAATACCTGCCAAAGAAGGTTATTATGGTTATGGTTATGGATATGGATATGGTTATGGTTATGGACAAGATTACTATGAAGATGTTGAAAATAGAAATAAAGCAAGAGCTAAAACTCTAGTTTCCAGTGCTAAAAAAAGAAAAAACAAAAAGAAAAAAATATAAATACATAAAAACTTATAGTGAACTTTTTATTGGAAAGTGTATATAAAGAGAATTAAAATTTTTATATCATTAGATAGAATGAAAATGTTTATAAATATAATGAGAAAATAAGTTAGGAGATAAATTATGATAGACTTTCATTCACATATATTATATGGTATAGATGATGGAGCATTTGAAATACAAGATAGTATAAAACTATTAGAAGAAGCTGAAAAAGTGGGATTTACTAAAATAATAGCAACTTCACATTATCAAGTAGGAAACTTTGAAGCCAATGAAGAAAAAAGAAAGAGAATAATCGAAGAACTACAACATAGATTTAATAATGTGGAAATAATACTAGGAAATGAAATTTATATAACTGAAAATATAATCGACTTATTAAAATATAAGAAAGCATCTAGTATAAATAATACAAAATATGTATTATTTGAAATCCCATTTTTAAATAATACAATGTATTTTAATCATGTAATAGATGATTTTAAAAGAAATAATTATATTCCAATAATTGCACATCCAGAGAGGTATAAAGTAGTAAAAGAAACTCCAACAATAGTGGAAGATTGGATTGAAAGAGGAATTTTAATACAGTGTAATTATGCAAGTATTATTGGAAGATATGGAAAAGAAGCACAGAAAACAGTAGAACTTTTGTTAAAACATAATCTTATACATTTTTTAGGAACAGATGCACATAGACCAGAGATAACATATCCTTATATTAATAAGGCTAAAGAAAAGTTCATTAAAATTGCTGGAGAAGAATATTTTAAATGTATTTCCAATATAAATGCAGAGAAAGTTTTAAAAAATGAAATAATAAAAGTTCCTGAAATATTACCTATAACCAAGAATATATTTGGAAAATATAGTTAAATAAATTTCTAAAAGATAAAATTAAATAATGATTAAAAAGTGCACTTCAACAAGGATGTGTGCTTTTTTAGAAAAACAAAAAAAATAAAGAAGATTGTCAAAAAATATTGCCAAAAACAGTTCTTTATAGTATACTATTATATAGTGAGTAATACTAAGTCAAAAAGTAAATTATAAAACAAACATATATAAAATATATAGGGGGATGTAAAAAATAATGAAAATAGGTGAAATTGAATTAAAAAATTACACAGATATTAATTCATTACATACCAATGAAGAAATTGTTAAATTACCAAAATTAAAACAATTTATAACTAAGCTTAAAAAAAAGGCTTGGGAAATCTTCTATGGAACATTAAAAAGAACATTTGACATTATATGTGCATTAGTAGGTTGTATATGTTTAATACCAATAATTTTTTTTGTAAAACTTGCTTATTTAAGACATAAAGATACAGCACCAGTACTATTTAAACAAGAACGTATAGGAAAAAATGGAGAAAAGATTTACATATATAAAATAAGATCAATGGTACATAATGCAGAGCAAGTTCTAGAAGAATTAATGGAAAAAGATCCAGAGATTAAAGAAGAGTACTTAACAAAAAAGAAAATAGAAAATGATCCTCGTATTACAAGAGTTGGAAGATTTATCAGAAAAACTAGTCTTGATGAGTTTGGTCAATTTATAAATGTGCTTAAAGGTGAAATGACAATAGTAGGTCCTAGACCATATCTTCCAAGAGAAAAAGATGATATGAATAGATATTATAGAGATATAATTACTTGTACTCCAGGAATAACAGGATTATGGCAAGTAAATGGAAGAAGTAATATAAATTTTGCAAATAGATGTAGACTAGATAGTTTTTATAGTAAACATAAATGTTTGATATTTGATATGAAAATATTTACTAAAACATTTAAAGCTGTATTTAGTAGAGAGGGAGCAGCATAATCAAAAGATAAAATATACTATAAATTATAACAATACTAAAAAGCATTGTACAAATCAGATATTTAAGATGTATTGTACAATGCTTTATTTTGTGAAAGATAAGGCATAGGTGAGTTATATGAAAGTAGCAATCTTAGGACATAAAAGAATTCCATCAAGAGAAGGTGGAGTAGAAATTGTAGTTGAAGAATTATCAACTAGGCTAGTAAAAAAAGGACATGAAGTATATGTATATAATCGAAGAGGAAATAATGTAGCAGATAATAGTATAAAAACAGAAAAAATAAAACAATATAAAGGTGTTAATATAAAGACAACTTTTACAATAAATAAAAAAGGAATAGATGCATTAATATATTCTTTTTTTGCAAGTATAAAAACAGCTTTGGGAAAATATGATTGTATACATTATCATGCAGAACGGAAGTTGTGCAATGATATGGATACCAAAGTTATTTAGGAAAAGAGTAGTAGTTACAATTCATGGACTAGATTGGCAACGTTCTAAATGGGGAGGATTTGCTTCTAAATATATTAAATTTGGAGAAAAGATGGCTGCAAAATTTGCAGATGAAATAATAGTATTATCAGAAGGAGTACAGAAATATTTTAAAGATACTTATAATAGAGACACAAGGTTTATACCTAATGGAATAAATAAAGTAGAAAATAGAGATCCTAAAATTATAAAAGAAAAATATGGATTAGATAAAGAAAATTATATTTTATTTCTAGCAAGAATAGTTCCAGAGAAGGGATTAGATTATTTAATAGATGCATATAAAAAAATAAATACAAATATGAAATTAGTTATTGCAGGTGGTGCTAGTCATACAAATGACTATTATAAATCTATACAAGAAAAAATTAAAGATGATAATAGAATTATAATGACAGGATTTGTTTCAGGACAGGAATTAGAAGAACTTTATAGTAATTGTTATTTATATGTCCTTCCAAGCGATATAGAGGGGATGCCAATATCACTTTTAGAAGCAATGAGTTATGGAAGAAATTGTTTAGTAAGTAATATACAAGAAAATATAGATGTTGCAAAAGATAAAGCAATTTCATTTGAGAAATCAAATATTAATGATCTAAAAGAAAAATTGGAAGAAATAATAAATGGAAACAACTTAAAAGATGCACAAGAAATAAAAAATTATATTTTAAATAAATATAATTGGGATGATATAGTAGATAAAACAGAAATATTGTATAGGAAAGGTTAGAATATTTTGAGAGTATTACTAGTTAATAAATTTCATTATTTAAAAGGTGGAAGTGAAAAATATTATTTTGAATTAGGTCAGCTATTAAAAAAGCATGGACATGAAGTTGCATATTTTTCAATGAAAAATGAGAAAAATATAAATACTGGGGACAAAGAATATTTTGTAGAAGAATTAGACTTAAATAATGGTAGTAAGCTAAAAGCTTTAGATGTTATATATTCAAAAGAAAATAAAAAGAAAATGAAAGAAGCTTTAGAAGATTTTAAACCAGATATAGTACATCTAAATAATTTTCAAAGACAATTATCTGCATCAATAATTGATGCTATAAAAGAAAAGAATATACAGGTAGTATTTACAGCACATGATATGAATGCTATATGTCCTGCAAGTGCAATGTTATATGAAGGAAAAATATGTGAAGAATGTATTGAAAAGGGATATATGTCTTGCGTAAAGAAAAGCTGTATAAAAGATTCTAAACTAAAAAGTGTATTAGGTATTTTAGAAAAAAAATACTATGACAGAAAAAATATATATAAAAAAATAGATTGTATTATTGCTCCAAGTAACTTTATAAAAAGACAACTGAATAAAGGAAAACTAAATTATAGTAAAATAGAGGTTATTCATAATTTTGTTAATACTACGGATACAAATGATACTAAAATAGGAGATTATGCTTTTTATTTTGGAAGATTATCTATTGAAAAAGGAATAATGAATTTAGTAAAAGCAATATCAAATATAGAAAATTCACTTTTGTATATAGCTGGTAATGGACCAGAAAAGGAAAATATAGAAAAATTTATTAGTGAAAATAATTTAGAAAACAAAATAAAATTGCTTGGTTATTTAAGGCAAGAAGAAATAAGAGAATACATTAAAAATAGTAGATTTGTTGTACTTCCTAGTGTATGGTATGAAAATTGTCCATATTCTATTTTAGAAACAATGGAAATTGGTAAACCAATAATTGGAGCCAACATAGGTGGTATTCCAGAATTAATTGAAGATGGAAAAAATGGATATTTATATAAATATGATGATATAGATATGCTGACTGAAAAATTACAAATATTATTTAATGAACAAAAGAAAGTAAAAGATTTTTCAGAAGAATCTAAAAAACTATTTGAGAAAAATTATAATTCAGATATATATTATGATAAATTATTAACTTTATATTCTGAATTAATAAAGGAGAAAAAGTGTTTAACAAATTTTTAAGTAAGATTATTAGTAAAATAAAAAAAGAAGATTATAAAGTAGATGAAAACATTACATTTTCAGTAGTATTTGGTTTAGTTATGAAAAAAGTAATTATGCTTATTAGAGGAATGCTAACAAAACCTTTCTTAGGAAAATCAAAAGGAACATTATTTATAGGAAAGAAATGTGATATAAGGTGTAAAAGAAAAATTAATTTCTTAGGAAGTGCTACAATAGAAGACTACACAAAAATAGATGCACTTTCTAAAGGTGGAATTATAGTAGGAAATAATTTCTCGATAGGAAGAAATTCTATAATTGAATGTACAGGAGTACTTAGAGAATTAGGAGAATCATTAGAAATTGGTGATAATGTTGGTATTGCAGCTAATGCGTTTATTGCAGTTAGAGGAAAACTTAAAATTGGAAGTAATACAATATTTGGACCAGGAGTAAGTATTCATACAGAAAATCATAATTTTGGTGACTTGAATAAAGAAATAAGATTACAAGGTGCTACTAGAAAAGGAGTAACTATTGGAGAAGATTGTTGGATAGGTTCAAAAGTGGTTATCTTAGATGGTGTAAATATTGGTAATCATGTAATAGTTGCAGCAGGAGCAGTTGTTAATAAAGATGTACCTGATTATGCGATTGTTGGTGGAGTTCCAGCCAAAATAATAAAGATGAGAAAATAGATATAGATAATAAAAATCATTAATATGTATGAAATATTATTTTTAATTGTTTCAACTATATTAAATTTAATTATATACTTGATAGGAATAGAAATATTAAATATAATTAAGAAAAACTTTAATAATATAATATTATACTTAAAAGGAGATAGATAGAAATGGCAGAGAAAAAACTTAATGGAACTGTAATAGTAACATATAGATGTAATGCAAGATGCACAATGTGTAATAGATATAAAGCTCCATCTAAACCAGATGAGGAAATAAGTATAGATACAATAAAAAAATTACCAAAAATGTATTTTACTAATATTACTGGTGGAGAACCTTTTATAAGAGAGGACTTACCAGATATAGTAAGAGAACTTTACAAAAAATCTGATAGAATAGTAATTTCAACAAATGGATTTTTTACAGATAGAATAATAAAACTTTGTGAGGAATTTCCAAATGTGGGAATAAGAATATCAATAGAAGGATTAGAAGAGACAAATAATAAGATTAGAGGATTAGATGATGGATATAATAAAGGATATTCAACACTTAAAAAATTAGTTGAAATGAAACATCCTGATGTAGGATTCGGTATGACTGTACAAGATGCTAATGCAAAAGATTTAGTTGCATTATATGAAAAATCAAATGAGCTTGGAATGGAATTTGCAACAGCTTCATTACATAATAGTTTCTATTTTGTTGAAGCAAAGAACATAATTAAAGATAGAATGATGGTAGCTAAAGAATTTGAGAAATTAGTAAATAAATTATTGGAATCAAATTCTCCAAAGAAATGGTTTAGGGCATATTTTAATCATGGATTAATTAATTATATATTTGGTCAAAAAAGACTTCTTAGATGTGATATGAGTTTTGATACATTTTTTATAGACCCTTATGGAGATGTAATGCCATGTAATGGAACTAAAGACAAAGAAGTAATGGGAAACTTAAATAATCAAACATGGGACGAATTATGGAATTCAGAAAATGCAGAAAAGGTAAGAACAAAAGTAAGAAATTGTGATAGAAATTGTTGGATGATAGGGTCAGTATCTCCTGCAATGCATAAATATATTTGGAAACCAGCATTTTGGGTTATTAAACATAAATTCTTAAGATTCTTTAAAAAGCAAAAATATTCTATGTTTGAAAATAAAATTGTTAGAGATTTAAGAGATGGTAAAGTAACTAAAGAAGATTTAGATAAGTGTTCAACTTGTGATATGAATGCTAAGATAAATAATGGTTTATCAGAAGAATCAATGAGACAATTAAAGGATAAATCTGGAGAAAAAATTGTTAGTGATGATATAAAAAAGCAAATGGGGAAATAAAATGAAAGTTACGATATTAACTCCAACATTTAATAGAAAAGATAATCTAATAAAATTATATAATTCTTTACTTGAGCAAAAAAATAATAATTTTGAATGGGTTATTGTTGACGATGGAAGTACAGATGGTACAGAAATGAAAGTAAAAGAATTTATAAAAGAAAATAAAATAAAAATTATATATTACATGAAAGAAAATGGTGGTAAACACACAGCTTTAAATTTTGGAATATCAAAAATCGATACAGATTTAACTTTTATAGTAGATAGTGATGATTGGTTAAAAGATAATGCCATAGATGAAATTTTAAGTATTCATTCTAAGTATAAAGATAAAGAAGATATATGTGGGTATAGTTTTTTAAGAATGTTTTCTAATGGAAAGATTAATGGAGAGAGTTCAGATGAAAAAGAATTGGTTAGTGACTATATATCTACTAGAATAAATGGGAATGACATGAATTCTGATAAAGCAGAAGTTTGGAAAACTAAATGTCTAAAAGAGTACCCATTTCCTGAATTTAAAGGGGAAAAGTTTTTAGGCGAAGATATAGTTTGGATGCCTTTAGCATTAAAATATAAAATGGTATTTTTAAATAAACCTATATATATATCTGAATATTTAGAAAATGGACTAACTAAAAATAGAAGAAAGAATAATATAAAATCACCAAATGGATGCTATTACAAATCTATGTTAGTTATAGATATTTCTAAAGAGAGAAAAATAAATTTTAAATATTTAATGAAGAATATTATGCAATATATAATATATGGGAAATTTTCTGATAAATCTTTTAAAGAATTATTAAAAAAATGTAATAGGAAATTTGAATTTTTAATATTATATCCAGTTTCATGGATCATATATTTAAAATGGAAGAAGGAGTTTATAAAATGAAATCAATAGCTTATATAATTTCATATTTTGGAAAATTTCCTAAAGGGTTTGATTTATTTTTGATGAGTTGCAAAAATAATCCAACAATAGACTGGTTAATATTTACAGATGACCATACAAACTATGAATATCCTTCAAATGTTAAAGTTTATTATTATACTTTTGAAGAAATAAAAAAGAAAGTTCAAGCAAATTTTGAATTTGATATAGTATTAGATAGACCATACAAATTTTGTGATTATAAACCTGCCTATGGAGAAATATTTCATAAGGAATTAAAAGGCTATGATTATTGGGGAATGTGTGATTTAGATTTAGCATGGGGAAATATAAGAGAATTTATAACAGATGAGATTTTAGAGAAATATGAAAGAATAGGAATACAAGGACATTCAACTATATTTAAAAATACTAAAGAAGTTAATGCTAGATATAAACATATATCTAAGAATGAAATTAATTATATAGATGCTTATAAGTCAGATAAATCTTATGCACTTGATGAAGTTGGTATGGATAATATTTATAAAGAATTAAATATAGAATGTTATGATAAAACCAATTATGCTAATCTAAAAAAATATGATTATGGTTTCTTTTTAGAATTAATGCCTAAAGAATTTGACTATAAAAATGAAAACCAGATTTTCCTTTTAAAAAATGGAGAAATTATAAGATATTATTTAGTTAAAGATGAAATTTATACTGAAAAATATATGTATATACACTTTTGGTGTAGACCAATGACATATAAACCACAAAAATATGATTCTAGTAAAACTTATGTTATATATGCAGATGTTGTTGAAGAATTAAAAGAAGATATTACAGCTAAGTATATAAAGAAAAAAAGTAGAAGAAGTGCATTTATGTATTATGTAAAAAGTATATGGTTTAATAGAAAGAAATTAACTTTAAAAAGAATTATATTTAATATAAAAGGAAAAATAAAATATTCAATGGAGAGAAAAAAATAAAATGAACATATTGTATGATAAACTAAGAAGATATTATAGGCAAATAAAAATGATAACAATAAGAGATGGATGGAAAAAAGCTAAATGGTTAAAAAAACATAAAATATTTAGTATGATAGGAGAAAATTGTTATTATACACCAAACATATTACCAGCAGAACCATTTTTAGTAGAATTGCATAATAATATTGTTGTAAGTGCAGGTGTTAGATTAATAACTCATTCAGCAGTTCATTGTGTTTTTAATGGAGAAGATAAAAACAAAAAACATATATGTCCTTATGGAAAAATAGTAATTAATGATAATGTATATATAGGTGCAGATGTTATAATCAATTATGGAGTAACAATAGGAAAGAATTGTATAATTGCTGCAGGAGCGATAGTTACAAAAGATGTTCCTGATGGTGAAGTTTGGGCAGGTGTGCCTGCAAAAAAAATTGGAACTTATGTAGATGTAAAGAAAAAATCAATAGAGAGAATGAAAAAATATGAAGGATGTAATGTAAATGGAGATACTCCAGTTATTGAACTAATGAAATATAGTGAAAAGGAATAAAAGAATGAGTAATCGTTATGTATGGATAAATAGAGTAAAATTACTAGCTTGTATATTAGTAGTACTGGGACATTATTTATCAGGATTAATATTATCAGGAATACTAGAAGATACATATTTTTTACAATGGTTTGGCAAAACAATATATTATTTTCATGTACCACTTTTCTTTATATGTAGTGGGTATTTATACCAAAATAGAAGTAAAGTAACAAATTTTAAAGAATGGAAAAGTAATGTAAAGAAAAAAGCTATTTCACTTGGTGTGCCATATATATTTTTTTCATCAGTAACATTATTAATGAAGATAATTTTTTCTAGTGATGTTAATAATGAAGCACCAGGTTTTTTAAACACAATATTATTTAATCCTATTGCCCCATATTGGTATCTATATGTATTATTTTTTATATTTTGTACAACAAAAACAATTGAAAATAAAAGAAATGCAAAATTTTATCTAGGATTTAGTGTTATTTTAAAATTAATTCAATGTTTATTATCAAGATATTCAGTATATTCATATATACCTTATTTTATAAGAGGAATTATAAATAGTGGGATATGGTTTGTTTTTGGAATGTATATTAGTATAAAATTTAGTAATGAAGAATTAAAATTAGGAGCAGAAAAAAAGTTTAAATACTTTTTAATATTATTTATAGCCTCAGTTTATTTTTCAGTATTAATGTATAAATTTAATATTTGTGAAGAATTATTAGAATTTATTATAGGAATGATGTTTTGTATTTCAATAATTGGAATTATTATTGCATTATCTAAGTATAGAGAAAGTAAAATTGAACAAGTTATGTGCAAATATACAATGCCAATATTTTTAATGCACACAATATTTGCATCATGTGTTAGAATAGTATTAATCAAAATAAATATAAATTATGTTTCTATTCATATATTTTTAGGATTAATTAGTAGTATAATATTTCCAATGATAGTCGCTAAAATTTGCAGTAAAAGTAATATCTTAAATTTTGTATTATATCCAAATCAAGTATTAAAAAATAAAGGAGATACTAATGCCAAATAATATAAATAAATTATTAAAAAAGAGTTCTAAATCAAAATCAATAATACAAGATACTATTTTTTTTCTTATGTATAAAATGAAAATAATAAGCAAATATACAGCGGGTGTAATGGGGATGGATAGAATTTATTACAAATTAGAAAAAAAATATAAAAAATATTTAGACAAAATAAAAGTAAATGATTTAAAGCCTAGTAAATCCAAATATATATGGATATGTTGGTTTCAAGGAATAGAAAATGCACCAGATATAGTAAAAAAATGCTATGAAAGTGTAAAAAAACAATTTGGTAAAGAAAAAGATATTATAGTAATTACAGATGAGAATTATAATAAATTTATTGAAATTCCAGAATATATTATAGAAAAATATAAAAAGGGAATTATAACTCCAACGCATTTTTCAGATATTTTAAGACTTGCACTTCTTGTTAAATATGGTGGATTATGGTTAGATGCTACTGTATATTGCACAGGAAATAATGAAATTAAAAATTGGGAAGATACAGATTTATTTGTATACAGAAATGGTTGGATGGATATGGAAAATATAAATATGGGAAGTTGGCTTATGTATTCAAAATCTAATAACAAAATATTAGATGAGACATTGCAACTTATATATATATATTGGAAAAATAAAAATTATATGATGAATTATTTCTTATTACACATGTTTTTTAAAATGGTTACAGATAAATATGAAAGCGATTGGAAAAAAATACCATATATTAGTCAGATGGACAATCATTTATTAAGTAATTATCTAGAAAATGATGAAGAAAATGATAATATTTATAATGATATAGTTAATAAAACTAATTTTCATAAATTAACATATAAAAGTAATTATAATATAGCTAAAATTAAGAAGATATTATAAAACAAAGGAGAAATAATGTTTGTAGAAAGTAATAAAAAAAATAATAAAAATCTTATAATGTCAGTATTATTGTATATATTAATACAATATCCTTTATCTTCAATGCTTAAAGTTTATATAGGTCCACTAAATGTAGTATTAACAGGTTTATGTTTTCTTTTATTTATTGCATTTTATTTTAAATATAATATAAGAAAGAAAGAGTTAATATTATTATGTTATATAGCACTTACATTTGTACAGAATATTATTATATGGGGATTCCACTATTATGAAAACAATATGTTATTTTATTTACCATTTCTAATTTTATATTTTTGTTTTTTTACTAGAAATAGTTCTACTATATTACAGTTTTTTAAAGAACATAAATCATACATAGATTTTGTATTAGTTTTATGGAATGTTATTGTTTTAGTATCATTTTTTATACCAAGTTGTTATATATATGAAGGAGAAACATTAGGATTTGTATCTTTTGCAGGAACAACATTTTTACTTAGTTCGATAGCTATACTAGTTTGTGCATTTCTAATTTTTCAATTTTGTATTTATAGAAATAAAATTTATCTTTTAGCTATGATAATACCAAGTTTATGTATATTACTTGGTACAACAAGAACATATTTAGTTGTTTTAATCTGTGCATGGATGATTACAATATATGTTTCAATAAATAATAAAAAGAAATTTTTACCTGCCATAATTGTGGGGAGCATTATATTTATAGCTATTGTTATGGTATCGCCAATAAAAAATAAGTTCTTAGATACATCTAGCCGTACAGAAGAGTTAGATATGGATCCGCTAGAAGCTTTTACAAGTGGTAGATCTGTTTTTTGGGAATATGACTTAAAACATATTTTTTCAAATAATATTCTAGAGATTTCTTTTGGAAATGGTGTAAATTATTTATTTTATTTGAATAAAATTAGATTTAATAATGCATTATGGGCTCATAATGATTTTATTCAAATATTGAGTGATTATGGAATATTTGGATTAATTATATATTTCTATATGTTTAAATATCTGATAAAATGTATGGTAGGTGATAATAAAAGATTAAAAATGATTACACTAATATTAGTACTAATGTGGATATTTAATGCATTTTTTAATATGTTCTATACATATTTTTGTGCAACTTTATCATTTCCAATATTCTTATTATGTATAAAGTATGATCTGGAAAATAGAAATAAAGATAATATGGAGGAATTAAATAAAAATGAAAAAAATACTATTAATGACTTGGTTTAATAATAATAATTTTGGAACATTATTACAAGCAACAGCAATGCAGAATATATTAAAAAGTATGGGAACAGATGAAGAAGGATATGAATGTAACATTTTAAATTATATTCCATCTCCTAAAAAAGCAAAGAAAAGTATAAAGTATTATTTTAATCCAAAAAAATATTACTTAAAAACTATACAAATATATTCTAAATTCTATGCAAAGAAATATGATAATCAAATAGAATTGCAAAATAGTACTTTCAAAAAATATATTAATGAAAATTTATTAATTTCTCCAGAAAATGTTATGAAATCAGAAAATGATTTAATAAAAATAAATAATGATTATGACATTTATCTTTGTGGTAGCGACCAAATTTGGAATCCAAAATCTTTAGATTATAATTATTTACTAGGGTGGGTTTCTGATAGTAAGATAAAGGCTTCCTATGGTTCAAGTTTGAGTTCTACTCCAGTTCCTGAGTATTATTATGAAATGTATAATAAATACTTAAACAGATTTAAACATATTTCAATAAGGGATAAAAAATGCAAAAGTCAGTTAGAAGAGATTACAGGAAGAAAAATAGAAACAGTTGCTGACCCAGTTATTTTATGGGGAAGGGACAAGTTATTAGATTTTGCAGGTGATAATTTTGAGAATATAAATGATTATTGCTTTGCCTATATTCTAGGACCAAGTATAAAACTTAGAAATAAGTTCTTACAATATTGCAAACAAAAAAATTTAAAACCTATATCTGTTGTTGGTGTTTCAAAAGAAAATTTAATGTATGATAAGAAAATAGTTGAATATGCAGATTGGGAAACAGACCCTAAAAAGTTTGTAAATTATATAAAGAATTCTAAATTTGTTATTACTGATTCATTCCATTCAGTTGTTGTTTCTATATTATTGCATAAAGACTTTTGTGTATTTGAAAAAGATAAAAATCATAAAGAACAAAATAATAGAATTTTAGAACTATTAGATACAGTAGGATTAATGGATAGATGGAGAAGCTGTGATGAGCAGGTTAATGAAACTAAAATATCAAGAGAAAAATGGATAGAAGTTGATGAGAAAATTGAATTACTAAGAAAAAGCTCTATGGAATATTTATATAAAATTTTTGAATAAATAGGGAGTAATTTAAGTATATGATATGTGAAAAAAATAAGTGTACAGGATGTTTTGCTTGTTATAATATTTGTCCTAAAAATGCAATTGAGATGATTGAGAATAGTGAAGGATATATTTATCCAAGAATAAATAAAGAAAAATGTATTAACTGTAAATTATGTGAAAAAGTTTGTCCAGGTATTAATGATGAAAAAGATAATTTCAGGAAAATAAAAAAATGTTATTCTGCTTATGCTAAACATACTGATATACAAGAAAAAAGTACATCAGGAGGAATTGCATATATATTATCAAAGTACTTTATAAATAATAATGGAGTAGTGTATGGTGCTTTTTTTAATAGAGCTATACAAAATGTAGAACATTTAAGATGTGATAATGAAGAACTTATAAAAAAATTAAGAGGATCAAAATATATACAAAGTAATATAAAAAATAATTATGCTATGGCAAAACAAGATCTTAATTCTGGAAGGAAAGTATTATTTATAGGTACGCCTTGTCAAATATCTGGGCTAAAGCACTTTTTAAATTTTAAAGATTATGATAATTTATATACAATAGATTTAATATGTCATGGTGTTTCATCAAAAAAGATATTAAATGAAGACATTAAAAATCAAGATATAGAAGAAATTAAATTTAGAAAAGGACTTGATTATTGTATAAACTTTAAAGATAAAAATGGAGAAGAAAAAGAAATATCTTTAGATAATTCTATTTTCCTTAATTTCTTTCTTAAGTCATATTTATTAAGACAAAGTTGTGATGAATGTAGATTTTCAAATATAGAAAGAATTTCAGATATTTCTCTTGGAGACTTTTGGCATTTAAAAGATACAAGAATTGATAAGAATATACAAAATAAAGGAGTATCTATGGTATTAGTAAATTCTGATAAAGGAGAAGAATTATTAAAATCTATTTCTGATTCAATTATAATTTTTGAAGAAGATTTAAAAGATGCTCAAAAATTTAATGAGCCTTTAAATAAAAAGAAGAAAACTAACATTAAGAAAAAGGCAATTAGAATTTCAAGTAAATTATTAGGAATAAAAGCGTTATATAAAATATCTAATTTAAAAAGAGGGATTAAAGTTAAAAATGACAAGTAGAATTGAGAATTCAATAAAAAATGTTAAGTCTGGGGCATTAGTCCAAATTGTTAATAAAATTATGCAGTTTGTTGTGAGAACTGTTTTTATAAAAATGTTAAATAGTGAATATTTAGGAATAAATGGATTATTTACTAATATACTTACTATTTTATCTTTTGCTGAATTAGGAGTGGGAACAGCAATTGTATATAGTATGTATAAGCCTATTGCTGAAAAGGATATAAAAAAAATTAACGGATTAATGAAGTTATATAAAAAGTTTTATACCTGTATTGGAGTAACAATATTTGTTCTTGGATTATTTGTATTACCATTTTTAAATAAAATCGTTGGACCTGTTCATTATGTTAAAGAAAGTCTAGTTATAATTTATATATTGTTTTTAACTAATTCTGCATCATCATATTTCTTTTCATATAAAAAATCTATTATAATTGCACATCAAAAACAAAATATAATTGATTTATTTGATAGTATATTTTATATAGTAAAAAGTATAGTAGAAGTTGTAGCTTTAATTGTTTTTAGAAATTTTATAGTTTATATTGTAATAGATATTATAGCTACTTTTACTGAAAATATATGTATTTCTAAAAAAGCAGATAAGCTGTATCCATATTTATTAAATGAAGAAACTGGTGACCTATCAAAGAAAGAAAAAAATAAAATTTTTTCAAATGTTAAATCATTAGTTATCTATAAATTTGGTGGAGTAATTATGAATGGAACTGACAATATTTTAATATCTTATTTAATAAATGTCAGTACTGTTGGATTATGTTCTAATTATATAATGATTATAAATGCTATAAAATCTATTTTATCTAATGCACTAAATGGTATTACAGCAAGTATTGGGAATTTAAATGCAACAGGTGATAAACATAAAAAGGAAGAAATATTCTATTTATTGAATTTTGTATATTATTTGTGTTTTTCTTTTTGTGGTATAGCTTTTGTAGTTCTTTTAAATCCATTTATAACTTTTTGGTTAGGTGATGAATATGTTTTAGCCAGTTTAATTCCATTTTCATTATCACTGAGTTTTTTTGTTGAGGGAATAAGAACTACATCATATACATATAGAACTACTCTAGGACTTTTTAACAAAGGAAAATTAACACCATATATCGGTGCAATTGTAAATATACTTTTATCCATAATATTAGGTAAACAAATGGGAGTAGCTGGTATTTTCTTTGCCACAAGTATTGCACAAATTGTATCATATTGCTGGATAGACCCATATTTGATTTATAAGTATGAATTTAATAAAAATGTTTTTATGTTTTATAAAAAGCTAATATTTTATTTCTTAATCTTTATAGTAAATGCTTATATAACTTTAAGAGTTTGCTCATTTATAACTTTTGGTGGAATTCTAGAATTGATATTAAAAGGAGTAGCTGTTTGTTTATGTTCTAGCTTAATAAATTTTATTTGTCTATTTAAAACGAAGGAATTAAGAAACAGTATAGAATACGTAAAAAATCATTTTATATTAGATGGAAAGAAGTAATTAACTTTGAAAAATCAAAGTAAATGACATTGTTTTACTAAAATATATAGTTAAATAGCATAAACAATTATAAATTAGAAAAATGTAAGTAATTATAATTTAATGTAATCTCCTATATAAATAATAAATGTGATACATAAATAAAAGACAAGTTGTATATAATATATCTAAGAGATATTTATTAATATGAATCTAGAGAGGGTGAGTATTATGTTTATAGGAGGATTATTGATAGGACTAGTTATTGGGTCATTTATTACTATAATTATTCATTCATGTGTAATTATAGCTAAAGAGTCTGATGAAAGAGTATACAGAAATTAATATAAATAAAGTATTATTGTAAAAGTATGGATATAAATAATATCCATACTTTTATTTTAATATTTCAATTTCTTTCATATCTGTAATTAATTCATTAACTTTTCTATAGACAAAATACCATCCTTGTTTTGCACCACAATTATTACATACATTCATAGGATATTTGCTATTTTGTGTTTTACTATATTCAAGTTTTATTTTATCTGGATATTTATAATAAGTAATTTGTCATAATTTTCATTATCTCCAATAACATTTAAATCATAATATTCTATGCTAGGATCCTAAAGATGTGCAAATATATCTTGATTCTTTAATAAACGTTCTTTAGTTTGCATTTATAACATTCTCTTTGAAAAGAATATATTGTAAAAGGTAATTCATTATTGTTATCTAAAATTTTAGTGAATTTTTTTGAATAACTATATTCCTTCCCATTTTCAGTAAATTTTATATATATTAGTTCATTTTGTTCTCTGTATGAAAAAGCACTTTTAACTTCACCAGTTTTTAAGTTTATAAATTCAAACATAATTTTGTACCTCTTATAATATATAAAGATTATATCACTTTGTAAAATTTTGTAAATACTTGTAATATATATAAATAAAAATAAATATATAAAAGATATATGTAATAAATAGTATTTTATTTATATAAATAATTTGTACAATAATTAATTTTTACTAGTAATAATAATATATATATATTATTAAGAAAGAATTTTTATATTTATAAGTAACTTTAGTTTTTTAGTTACGAGACTTAAGCTATATGCTAGTAAAATTCTTTTTAGCAATCATTGTTACGTATATTAAATATTTACAGAAAGGAGAATAAAATGATGCATGATAATTTAAAAGGAATTTTATTTCAAATTACTCCAATTGAAGTATTTGAAGAAGGAGAAATCTTTAGTGTTATTATCCAAATACCAATGAATTTTGGTTGGATGGAAAGAGTTAAATTTTCTGTTTTAAATAATGGAGAATATCAAATGGAACATAAGAAAAATGAAAATGGCTTAGCTTTTTTTGAGACAACTGTCAAACTAAAAACACAAGCTATTTACCATTATTATTTTTCATTTGAAGCAAATGGTGTTTTCATGTGCTATAAGAAAGTAAATATAACTGGGAAAAATACTGTAATTTCTGAGGAATGCTGGAAAATGAGTGTTAATTTTGAAGTGGCACAATGGGCTAAAGGGAAAATAATGTATCATATTTTTGTAGATAGGTATTGTCGGAGAGGTGATAAAGTACCATCTATAATGCCAAAGAGAAAGATATATTCTAATTGGAACGATGAGATGATAGTAGGACCAGATAAAGATGGAAATTGGAATATAGATTTTTTTTGTGGTGATTTAAAAGGAATTGAAAAATCCCTTAAATATCTAAAAAGTTTATCTGTTTCAATTATTTATCTAAGTCCAATATGTATGAGTCAATCAAATCATAGATATGATTGCGCAGATTATACTATAGTAGACATGTATGCTGGAAGTAATGAAGACCTTATAAGTTTATGTAATGCTGCTCATAGAAAAGGAATTAAGATAATACTTGATGCTGTATTTAATCATACTGGAAATGATAGTATATATTTTAATGAATATGGAACATATAATACTATTGGTGCTTATCAGAGTGAAAGCTCACCATATTATAAGTTTTATCGCACATATTATGAAAATGGGGTTTATAAGTTTTCATATTGGTGGGGAATGCTTAACCTTCCAGAATGTGATTGTTATTCAAAAGAATGGCAAGATTATATTTGTGGAGAAGAAGGGATTATTGATAAATGGTTTTCACTTGGTATAGATGGACTAAGATTAGATGTAGCAGATGAGCTTTCTGATGAATTTATTGAAAAGGTTAGAATAGCTGTAAAAAGAAACAAAGAAGATGGATTTATTATAGGGGAAGTATGGAAAAATCCAATGAGGATGAATAGAGGATATATTAGTTCTGGAAAAGGTATGCATTCTGTTATGAATTATCCATTAGCAAATGCTTTAATCAGATATATTAAATATGCAGATAAAGACATTCTTATAAATACAATTAAAGAAATTAAAACAGAATATCCAGAAGATACAATATATTCACTCATGAACTTTACATCAACACATGATATATCAAGAGCAATAGATATATTTGCAATTGATGATTATTTCCAAAGATATGGTGAATGGGCATGGAATCTTACAAACAGTGATTTAAATTGGTGCAGAAATTTTAAACTTACAAGTAATCAATATAAACATGGGAGAGATGTATTTGAGTTATATGTTTTTGTACTAGCTTTTATGCCAGGAACATTATCTATTTTCTATGGTGATGAAGTTGGAGTTCAAGGTATAGGAAACTTAGCAAATAGAAGACAGTATCCATGGGGAAAAAGAGACAAAAAGCTACTCAAATTCTTTAGAGAAATAGGAAAAGTAAGAAGAAATCATAGTTTTCTAGAGACTGCAGAGATGGAAATCATAGATATAAATGAGAGATACATGTTATTTGAAAGATATAATAAACAGGAAAAAATTATAATAGCTACTAATCGTACAAATGAAAATATTAAATTGGTAATACCAGATACATATGAAAATTCAAATGTAGTGTTATCACTAAAAAGGTCAATTAAAGATATGAATTTATTTTATTTGATGTCTTATGGTGCAATAGCAGTAAAAGAAACATTATAAGATAGCTTATTTATGTATATGATAAACACAAAAAAAAGAGAGTTCATTTAGTAATAGATGAATTCTCTTTTTTGGAATAAAATATTTCTCTTCTATGTCCTATCTCTAATACTAATACTATAATTTCCTTATCTTGTATTTCACATATTATTCTATAATTTCCTATTCGATATTTCCATTGCCCAGATTTATTTTCTATAAGTGCTTTTCCATGTATTCTAGGATTTTCACAACCTTCAATATTCTTTTCAAGCCAACCTATTATTAATGATGATGTATGTTTATCTAGTTTTTTTAGTTGTTTTTTAGCTCTATCTGTAAATACAATTTTATATTTCATTATAACCCCAACTCCTTTTTTATTTCTTCCATTGTATATGTTTTAGGGTTTTCTTTATATTCTTCGATTGCTTTTCTGTAACATTCTAAATCGTATTCATTTTCTATTTTTTCCATTACTGCATTTCTTATTAAGTCAGATAGAGAAATATTATTCATATCTGCATAAGCTTTTATTAGTTCTGTATCTTTATCACTTAATCTTACTGAAATAGTCATTAATATCAACTCCTTTCTTATAATTATTGTACTACGTTGTATTACTACTGTCGATATTATTATACTATTTTTTACAATATTTATTGATATTATTATAAAAAATATTACAGTATTATATGATACAGAACAAAGAGATTTTATATTATGTATTAATAAAATATATAGCCACAAGATTGAGTAAAGAAGAGTAGAATTTAATATAGTAGTTATTATATAGTAACAATATGTACAAAATAAGATAACAATAGCAAAAGAATAAAATTTCTATAAATCAATTATGCTAAATATGAAAACTTTAGGATTTTTTATAATAGACATCGTATAAAAACTGGCAAAAAGTTCATAATAAAAAGTAAAGAAGGAGTTGATTTTATTATGTATAATTTTAGAACAGATTTAGCGTTAGAGAGAAGAGATATATTTAAAAAAACAAATAATATAGATGGAGATGTTCCAGGAATAGAGAGTTCTGTTAAAGAAGTTTCAGACAGTATAAAAGTAGAGAAAGTAAAGATTACAAGTGAAGAGGGTGCAAAAGCACTTCAAAAGCCAATAGGAGACTATATTACAATAGATGTAAAAAAAATGAGAAATATATCAGAAGAAGAAATACAAAAAATATCAGACACAATATCTTCTGAACTTAAAGAATTAATAAGTAAACATATAGATAGAAAAGAAGAAATACTAATAGTAGGACTTGGAAATTTATATTCTACACCAGATTCTTTAGGACCAAAAGTAATGCAAGAAATAGATGTAACTAGACACATTTTTAAATATTTGCCCGAATTTGTTGGTGAAGATGATAGAGAAGTATCTGCTTTAGCACCAGGAGTACTTGGAACTACTGGTATTGAAACACAAGAAATATTACAAGGAATAGTAGAAAAAGTTAAACCAAAATTACTGATAGTAATAGATAGTTTAGCATCAAAAAGCATTGATAGAATAAGCAGTACAGTTCAACTTTCAGATACTGGAATAATACCAGGAGGAGGAGTTCGGAAATGCAAGAAAAGAATTATCAGAAAAAACACTTGGAATTCCAGTAATAGCAATAGGAATACCAACAGTTGTAGAACTTGCAACATTAGTATCAGAAGGCATAGACATATTTATAGATAGACTCCAAGAAAAAGCAGAATCAAATCAATATTTAAATAAATTACAAGAAGAAGATAAATATGAGGAAGTAAAAGAGTCTTTAAATGTGGGAGAATACAATATGATAGTCACTCCAAAAGAAATAGATGAGTTAGTTGAGAATATGAAAAATGTAATTGCAAGGGGAATAAATTTTGCTATAAACTAATAAAAGATTATTAAAAATATAATATAGAATATTATTATATAAGACTAATTTTAAATAAAGTTAGTCTTTTCTTTTTTTGTAGTTTTGATATAATTATAATATTTATATAAAAACAAACTGAAAGATTTTTGGAAAAAATGAAAATCTTTCAGTACAAGTATCTTTTAGTGAATAATGATTTTAATACTTTTTTGAAATAGTACAATCTAATAAATATTATAGCACAAAATATTGAAATAATTTACCACAAAAAGTTGAAATAAAAAAGCACATATAAATTGTAAAATAAAAGTAACCAAAATGAGGAAAATAAAAATGCCAAAATTGGTTACTTTTTTGATTTATAAAAGTCAATAAAAAAGTTACCCAAAAAGAGAAAATATTTAAAACATATTACATTATGATAAGAGAGTTATGGTTAATATGGTAGTTAATAAAATAATTTTTTATATGTATCATATGCAACGGGAGACTATAAAAACAATTCTATATTAATATTATAAATTTTTCAGATAAAAAAATAAATTAATATAGTATGAAAATATGGGAAATAGGTGCTAATATAGAGCGATTAGCCAAGAGAAAAACTAGTAGAGAATTTAATTTATATATTAGAGCAAAATAAATTGATGGAAAAAGATTTACAGAGTGAATAATACAAAGTTTTTTTCAAATAAGATAGATATATATCAAAAATGAACTAAAATATTTAGATTACACTAAAAATTTAGTTCATTTTTATTTTTTAAGAAACAAATGCAATTCTTATAATCCAAAATGCAAATAAATGTATTGGATAAAATAAGTAAAAAGCAAATTTAATATATTTATTAGATTTTCCGAGTTTACCATTATAAAAAGATATTGGAACTAGTGATAGTATAGCACATGCAGCAAGAGCCAAATAATGTTTTATTTGAACAAAATTATTTGCTGTAAATGAAGTTACATTTATTAAATTATTTAATAATAAAATCAAAGAAGTTACTATAATCATAGTTCTTTTATTATTTTTTAATATATAAAATGAAGCAATTAATAAAACACCAAGCATTCCATAATCTGCATGAATTAAATCCGCTATTACTGCTATTAAAAGCACTCCTATAATACTAAAAGTTTTAACTTTTGCTCTATCATAAAATCTTATAGCTATTAATCCTAATAATAGAGTGAAGAATATATTTAAATAAAATTCTCCATGTAAAAATGGTTTAAATAGTAAATATGCTGGTAATTGAGATATTGCAGCAAAAAGAAACATTCTACCAAGATATAATGAAAAATTTTTAGTATGTGTATATCCTTCAGCAATTAGAAAAGCATATAATGGAAAAGCAAGCCTCCCAATATAACCATTTATAAGAGTTTCTTTTCCAATAATAAATCTTGTATGGTCTATAAACATAGATATACATGCTATGATTTTTAAAACGAATACTGACATAATATTTATTCCTTTCTTTGTACATAAATATTATATCAATAAGCAAAAATAAAACACAATATAAAATTTTACAAAACTTAAATTTTTATATTACTTTTTTTATAAAAATTACAAATCTCACATTTACTAGGGTTTTGGCAAAAACAGATTCTATTTTCAAATATAAGTTTTAATGTATTAATAAATTCATCTTCATTACTTAAAAGATGTATATATATCTTTTTAGGAAGTAAATTAAGCAAAGCATTTAATGAATAATCATTTGATGAAAACTCTATATCTAATAATAAGTCATTTATATCTGAAAAATCCTGAGAAGTATTTATTATATTATATTTAGAATCAAGTAAAATACTTTCATTATTAAGATATATTAAATGAACAGATTCACAAGCTGAATTCTTTGTAGATATATATTGTTTTAATAAATCTACAAATTCAAAATATTCTCTTTTTACAAGGAAATTATTTACAGCTAAATCTATTATATAATCTATAATCTCCATATAATCTTTTAATCTAAATGTAATGAAACCATCTAAAATCATTGATTTATTATTTGAGATATAATCAAAAGTCGAAATATAAACTAGTTCATGTCTTCGATTTTTTTCATCTGAATTTATGAGTTCTTTTGTAAGTCTAAACACTTCTAATTGTTCATCATCTAAAAAATAAAAATAATTCATATTTATTATTTTTTTGGTAATTGTATTTTCGTAAACTGTAATTATACAATCAGTAATATATTTAGAAAGCTCTTCATAAAATGTATTAATATCATTTCCTTTATAATGAATAATAAGATTAGTATATATACTAAATTGTTTTTTTCTAATTAATATGTCATTAACATTCATATTTTTTTTAAGAATATCTATATTGTTTGAGAAATGATTTATAAATAAAGAATCATTTGTTTTTATACAAAAAGTAGACATATTTTCCTCCAAATCATAATATAAATATTATTTACTATGATTATATATTTTATTCATATACAGATTGTTCTGATACATTAATATAAAAAATAAAAAGCACAAAAATAAAGCAATAAAAAATTGCTTTATTAAAAAATTATTTAATTTTTATCTATAAATATTATAATCAATATCATCAAATATTAAGTCTTGAGAATAAATAGCTTTCAAGAATTTCTCATCTATATCATCTTTTTTTATTTGTTCATACAATTTTGTAAATCTACCAATATGTTCTTTTATCCTTTTATGAGCATATTCTACCATAGTACCATTAGTAATTATAAATAACCAATCACTACTTTGTGCTAAAAGTAATTCTCTTGCACATTGATTTAGTGCATCTTTTTTTATACCATCAGATTCATTAGGGAACATATTTGCAAGTTCAACCATTCTATAACCAGCTTTATGAAGATGACGATGTGCATAATCATTTGAAGTATTAAGCCATACTTCGCTATAACCATTTGCACCCCAACTAGATCTACATGGAGTAGCTTCTTGTATCATAGAATGTCTATCAATATAATCACCAGGAGTAATTAGAGAAAAGTTGCAATCATCATAATAAATCTTTTTAAATAAAATATATAACCAATAAGGACCTTCATACCACCAATGCCCATAAAGTTCTGCATCATATGGACAAACAACTATAGGAGGAATATCCATAACTTTTGAAAGGTTATCAATTTGTTCAGTTCTACAATCCATAAAATGACCAGCTTGTCTTTCAGCAGTATCTTTAGCCCACTGAATATTATAATAATCCTTTTCTCCATATTTTGAAGTTATCCTATAATATTTAATTCCTGTATGAACACGTACACCATTTGAAGCAATATAAGGTTTTATATAATCATAATCTACATCATATCCAATATCCCTATAATATTCACGATAATTATAATCACCAGGATATCCTATAATAGAACTCCACACTTGTTTAGAAGATTCTATATCTCTACCAAAAGCACATATACCAGTAGGGGAGATAATAGGAGCAAAAGTTCCATATACAGGAGCAGGATTTGCATATAAAATACCATGAGATTCAGTAATTACATATTCAATTCCGAACTCTTTTAAATATTTATCAGCTTCTGGAACATATCCACATTCAGGAAGCCAAATACCACGAGGATTTCTTCCAAAAAACTTTCTATAAGTTTGAACACCAACACCTATTTGTGCTCTTATAGTATTAGGATTTACATAGAGAATAGGAAAATAGCCATGAGTTGCTCCACAAGTTATAATTTCTAGAAACCCAGCATCTTGAAAATGTTTGAAGCCAGTAATTAAATTACAATTATAAATGTCTTTAAATACATGTAAATCATTTGAATATCTATCTAAATAATATTTTGAAAGTTCATTTAATCTTGCATCATATGAAGTTCTTTGAACTTCTTTTCTGCAAAGTTCAATATGTTTTTTTAAATATTTTATATATCTTTTTTGCAATAATTTATTATCAAGCATGTATAAAAGAGGAGGGGTCATTGTAAGTGTAAGTCTAAATTTTACATTTTCCTCTTCTAATTTTTGAAAATTCAACAATAATGGTATATATGTTTCTGATATTGCTTCAAATAACCATTGTTCTTCTAAATAATCTTCACTTTCTGGGTGATGAATAAATGGCAGGTGTGCATGAAGTATAAAACTAACATATCCAGTATTTTTATTCATTATAATCTCCTTTATTTTTTATATCCAAAGCTAAAATAACTTATTTTTGGAAATTTAAGTTTATTTAAATGATGAAGTAGGATTTCCAGATGATGGATTACTTAAAAAGTCAAAAGATTCAGTTATATTTTCTGTATTATAAATAAATTTATATAGGTTATATAAATCAAGAATTTGTCCATCTTTAATAATATTATTTATATTTTTATATGTTACTTCATTTGTTTTTACATTTTTATATTTAATAGAAGGCTTTAATGTATCAAATAGAACTTTATTGTTAGGAACTATTATTTCATTTGAATTCTTTACATAAATGTAAGGAGATTCAAACTTAGATTTATTTTTATATTTTCTTCCAAGTTCAATAGAGTATTTGCTATTAGGATCTTTAATTTGAAGATACCAACTATTTGCAAAATCATTAATTGTAATTTCTTCTACATATCCATATGTTTCATTTTTTACTAATAAAACAGGATATGTTTCGTTAAAAAAGTTCTCTCCATAATTTAATCTATATTGATCAATATCATGATCAGCTATATCCCAATAAACAAATAGTGTTTTTGGTGTTTGAGCTAATATTTTTACAGTAGTTTCATTATATCTATAAGGAAGTTCAAAATATTGTAATATTTCTACATTTGTTCTTAGTAACTTATTTACTAAAGAAATTGTTTTTGCAGATTTTATTATTTTTTTATTAGTCTTTTTATTAGATTTTGAAGTTTTAGATACTGCTTTTTTTAATGGAGCCTTTTTAGTAGTAGTTTTTTTTGTATCAAGAGAAGTGCTTGATTTTGCCACTTTTTTTGCTTTAGTTTTAGAAGTTTTTGTTTTGTTTTCTTTTTTTTCATTAGATGTAGGTATAGCTTTTTTAGTTTTTCCTTTAGATTCCTCTTTAATATCTTTTTTTTCAGATAGTGTAGTAGAAACATTAACTATTTCATCAGTACCTTTTAATTTTTTAGTAGTTTCTCGTTTAGTTTTTTCTGCAGAAGTCTTTCTTTTAGTAGATTTAGTATTTGTTTTTTTAACAATATCTTTTTCTCCTTTTTGCAAATCCTTAGTATTTTTTTCAGACATATTTTCCTCCTTAGTAAATATAACAATTATTTCTTTCTATAATATATCATAAAAAATATTTTTTCAACAAAAAAGACAACTTAAATTCATTAAATTCATTATTTTTCCAAAATTTCTATATAAAAATTTAATTACTTAAAAATATATCGAAAAAAAGAAAAAAATCACGAAAAATAGTTTACTTTTGAAAAATTTATATATAAAATATAAAAATAAAAGAAATTATGGTTTGTGAAAACAAAAGACAAGGAAGTCGAAAGGAGCTAAATAAATGAAAATATTAATGCTTTCATGGGAATATCCACCAAGAATAGTTGGAGGAATATCAACAGTAGTACATGATTTGTCAAAAAGATTAATAAAAGATGGACACGAAGTAACAGTTGTTACATATAGAGACGGAGATGTACCATATTATGAGAATGATAATGGAGTTGAAGTATATAGAGTAGATAATTATATAATAAGACCAAATAATTTTATTGACTGGATTATGCAACTTAACTTTAACATGATTACAAAAGTTACAGAAATAATAAATAAAAAGGGAAAATTTGATGTAATTCATGCACATGATTGGCTTGTAGCATATTCTGCTAAAAGCCTAAAACAGTCTTTTGATATACCTATGATAGCAACAATTCATGCTACTGAAGCGGGAAGAAATAGTGGAATACATGACGAAATTCAAAGATATATAAATGATACAGAATGGATGCTTACATATGAAGCAACAGAAGTAATAGTAAATAGTAATTTCATGAAATGTGAACTTCAAAGATTATTTGGACTACCTTTCGAAAAAATAGATGTTATTCCAAATGGAATATCTCAAACAATATATGATAATGTTGTAAAAGACTATGATTTCAGAAGGAAATTTGCAAGTGATAATGAAAAAATTATTCTTTTTGCAGGAAGATTAGTATATGAAAAAGGAATTCAAAATTTAATTGCTGCAATGCCAAAAATATTAAGTGGATATCATGATTCTAAACTAGTAATTTGTGGTAAAGGTGGCATGATAAATGAGCTAAAAGAACAAGTAAAATTTTTAAGGATAGAAAATAAAGTATATTTTACAGGACAATTAAATAGAAAAGATCTTTGCAAGATGTATAAATGTGCAGATGTAGCAGTATTTCCAAGCACATATGAACCTTTTGGAGTAGTAGCAATAGAAGCAATGTCAGCAGAAATTCCAGTTGTTGTTTCTGATATAGGGGGATTAAATGAAATAGTAGAACATGGTGTAAATGGAATGAAAAGTTATACAGGAAATGCAAATTCTCTTGCAGATTCAATATTAAGTTTATTATTTAACGAACAACTATGTAATAATATAATTAAAAATGCAAAACAAAAAGTAAAAGAAGTATATAATTGGCAAAAGATTGCACAAGATACACATTTTACATATCAAAAAGCAATATGCCAAACAATGGCAGAGAAACAAGCAAATCAAATTGCACAAGAGGAGGCAAAGAAAACCAAAAGAGCAAAAGGTGAAATTACAAGTTTACTTGGATTCAGAAAGAGACAAGCTCTTGCTTAAAATGATATTTATGAGATTAAATAAAGTTTTAGAAAAATAATCTAGATATGAAATTCTATATGAAAATATAAGAAGATATTACAAAATAGAAAAAATGGATTAGAATTGCTACTAATTCATTTTTCTTAGTTTAGTATAATAAAATGATATAAAATATTGAAAAAAGAGTAATATTATGATAAATAATATGATTGATAGGAGGAAATATAAATGGAAAATACAAATGTGTATGATAGTGTGAATGATTTAGCAAATGCAATAAAGAAAAGCAAAGAATATATTGAGTATAAAGAAATTAAACAAAAAATTATGAAAGATCAAGAAACAAAAAAGAAAATAGATGAATTTGAGAAAATAAGATATGAAGAACAAGTCTTAGCAATTCAAGGAGAAAAACAATCAGAAGAAAAAATGAAAAAGCTTCAAGAATTATATTCTATATTAGTAAAAAATCCTGATGTTAAAAATTATTTTGATATAGAAGTAAGATTCAATGTAATGATAGCAGATATAAATAAGATTATAGGTGAAGCAATAAAAGATGTATTATAAATATCATATGAAAATAAAACAATAATACTAGGATTAAACCTAAATAAAAAAATTAATAAAGGTATTGTTTAATTATTTATTTTTTGTTATAATAATCAATGCATAAAATTATAAATAATAGATTATAATAAATTTTAATATAGAAAGAGGAATGTAAAAATGAAATCTGATTTAAGAAAAACAAACATTGTATGTACAATAGGACCAGCTAGTGAAGACAAAATGGAAGAATTAATGTTAGCTGGTATGAATATGGCTAGAATTAACTTTTCACATGGAAGTTATCCAGAGCAAAAAGAAAAAATAGACAACTTTTTAGCAATAAGAGAAAGATTAGGCTTGCCAGTGGGTCTATTATTAGATATGCAAGGACCAGAAATTAGAACTGGTAAATTAGAAACAAATCCAGAAGTTTTAAAAGATGGAGATAAATTTGTATTAGTAAATGAAGATATTATTGGTGATAATACAAAAACTTCAATTTCTTATAAAGAATTATATAAAGATGTTGAAGTAGGAACAACAATATTAATAGATGATGGACTTATTAAATTAACAGTAGATGAAATAAAAGATAAAGATATATATTGTACTGTTGTAAATGGAGGAAAATTAGGAAACAGAAAAGGTGTTAATGTACCAGGAGCACATTTAAAATTACCAGGACTTAGCAAAAAAGATATACAAGATTTAGTAGATGGTGCAAAAGTAGGATTTGATTATGTTGCAGGATCATTTATAAGAAATGTTGATGATGTACTAGCAATAAGAAAAATATTAGATGATAATGGTGGAAATGACATTAAGATAATTTGTAAGATTGAAAATCAAGAGGGAATTGATAATATAGAAGATATAATAGCAAATTCTGATGGTATTATGATAGGTCGTGGAGACATGGGTGTTGAAATACCAATGGAAGAAGTACCAGTAGTTCAAAAGAGAATTATTAGATTATGTAATGATGCTGGAAAGATAGCTATAACAGCTACTCAAATGCTTGAATCAATGACACATAGCCCAAGACCAACAAGAGCAGAAGTTAGTGATGTTGCAAATGCTGTATATGATAGAAGCGGTTGTATAATGCTTTCAGGAGAATGTGCACAAGGTGAATATCCAGTAAAATGTGTTGAAACAATGTCAACAATTTCAAAACATATTGAAAAGGATATTAAATACTGGAAGAGATTTGACAATAATAAAGTATTAGAATTAGATAAAAATGACTTAGAATTTAATGTAGCATATACTGCAGGAGAAACAGCTAGAAATATGATGGCTGATGCAATAGTTGCTTATACAAATACAGGAAGAACAGCTACTCTTTTATCTTCAATAGGACCAGCTTGTCCAATATTAGTAGTTACAGATAATGAAAAAACATATAACCAATTATCAATTGTATGGAATGTATTCCCAGTACTTGTAAAAGGTGAAACTAATATAGATACAATAATAGAAAAAGGAATAGAAAAACATAAAGAATTAGGAAACTTAGAAAAAGGAGATTCAGTAATCTTAGCTGGAGGAAGTAAAGTATTACCTAATTATCCAGCAAGTAAAGTTTTTGGTGGACATATTGTAATATAATAATAAATAGATAAATTAGGCATCTTATTTTTAAGGTGTCTAATCTATTATAATTTTATTATTTTATATTGTATTAAAGTTAAATCTATATTATAATATTATATTATAATACAGAAAAGGAGTGTAATAATATGCAAGAATTTGATGAATATAATGAAGTTAAGTCTGGTTCCGACATAAAAAACGTACTTGCTAAAACATTTTTATGGATGTTTTTAGGAGTATTAGGAACAGCAATAGTATCAGTATTTACTTATACAACAGGACTTGCAGAATCTTTTGTTTTTAATGGAACTTATGGATTAATATGTATAGCAGAACTTGCTGTAGTTTTAATATTTTCACTATTATTTAGAAAATTATCTCCAACAGCAGTAACAATATTATTTTTTGGATATGCAATGATTTCAGGAGTAACATTATCTACAATATTTTATATATATGATGTTTCTTCAATAGTTATAGCCTTATTTGGTTCTGCTGGAATTTTTGGAGTATTAGCATATGCAGGATATAAAACAGATAAAGATATATCTTCAATAGGAAATATATTAATGATAGGTCTAATTATAGGACTTGTATTAAGTATTATTAATATTTTCATGGGAAATACAATGCTTGAAATAGCGCTAAACTGGGGAATACTTGCAATATTCTTAGGATTTACAGTATATGATATGAATAAAATAAAAATGATATTATCATCAGATGAATATGATGAAGATAAAGTTGCTATATATGGAGCAATGGAATTATATCTAGACTTTATTAATATCTTTTTAAGGATATTAGCAATTTTCGGAAAGTCTAAAGATTAATAAATAAATATTTTAGAACTCTAAAAATGTTTAGAGTTCTTTTTTTAGTAAATAATGTTTTATATAATAAATAAATTTAAAATAAAATTATAACATAGACAACTAGAAAAATATATGTGATAATGAGTATCTAAGAAAATAAATAAAAAAGGTAGTGATATAAATGCAATCTTTGTATGAACTTTATAAAATTGGAAATGGACCTTCTAGTTCACATACAATGGGACCAAAACGAGCTGTTCAGAAATTCATAAAAACATATTCAAATATAGAAAGTTTAAAAGTTATATTATATGGTTCACTTGCCCTTACAGGAAAGGGGCATTTAACAGATTATATAATAAAAGAAACAGCAGGAGATATTAAAACAGAAATAGTATTTGATTTAGAAAAAGAATGTAATGTACATCCAAATACAATGGAGATAATAGGATATGATAAAAAGGAAAAAGTAATTGATATATGGACTGTATATTCAGTAGGTGGTGGAACAATAGAAATAGATGGAGAGAAAACAAATGATATACCTGATATATATCCATTAAACAAATTTGAAGATATAAAATTATATTGCAAAAAAAATAATTTAAAATTACATGAATATGTATATAATATTGAAGGACATAATATAATAGAATATCTAAAGGAAGTATGGAATGCAATGAAAGATGCAGTTGAAAGAGGATTAAATGCTAAAGGCAAAATAATTCCAGGTAGACTGCGTTTATCTAGAAGCGCATCAGATGTTTATAATACAATTGTAGAAAATGAAGATGATTCATTAAAGCAAACTAGATTACTTAGTAGTTATGCAATAGCTGTTAGTGAAGAAAATGCTTCTGGAGGAAGAATTGTAACAGCTCCAACATGTGGTGCTTCAGGAGTCTTGCCAGCAGTTTTGTATTATTATAATCATGATAAGAATATTCCTGAATATACTATTATTGAAGCACTAGCTGTAGCTGGTCTAATAGGAAATATTGTAAAGACTAATGCATCAATAAGTGGTGCTGAGTGCGGATGTCAAGCAGAGATTGGAACGGCATGCTCAATGTCAGCAGCAGCTAGTTCATACATAATGGGGCTTGACATAGACAGAATAGAAAACTCAGCAGAAGTTGCAATGGAGCATCATTTAGGACTTACTTGTGATCCTATATATGGATATGTTCAAATACCATGTATAGAAAGAAATGCTGTAGCTGCAATAAGAGCAGTAGATTCAGCAAAACTTTCAATGCTTATGAGAAAAAATAAAAGTATTTCATTAGACATTGTAGTAGATACTATGTATGAAACAGGAAAAGATTTACATAGTCATTACAGAGAAACAAGTGAAGGTGGTCTTGCAAAAAAATATTGTAGAAATAAATACTACAATAAAGAACTTAGCTAAATAATTAGTTTTATAAAATGAAAGGAGACAAAAAAATTGATATTATCAATATTAGGGATACTAATAGGACTTGTCTTATTAGTAAAAGGTGCAGACTTTCTTGTTGATGGTGGAAGTAATATAGCTAAAAAATTCCATATCCCAGAAATCGTAATAGGAATGACAATAGTTTCAATTGGAACATCAATGCCAGAGCTAATGGTAAGTGTAGACTCTGCATTAAATGGATTTTCAGATATATCTGTAGGTAATGTAATTGGAAGTAACATGGCAAATCTATTTCTAATACTTGGAGTTTGCGCAATGATGAAAAATCTTCCATATAAAAATCAAACTAAATTTATTGAAAGTGGTATAGCAATATTTTGTACAGTATTATTATTACTTTTTGCAAATAATGGTGGAAATAACATCATAACAAGAAATGAAGGATTTATTCTTACAGGATTTTGTATATTATTTATTATATATAATATTATAATGGCTAAAGTTGGTGAAAAGTTTGATGGAGTTCCAGATGAAGTAAGAGCGGAAAAAAATGAAGATATATCAGTACCAAAGTCTCTTTTCTTAATTATAATTGGCTGTGTTGCATTAAAATTTGGAGGAGACTTTGTTGTAAATAGTGCTGTTAAAATAGCAAAAACAGTTGGAATAACAGAGAAGTTAATTAGTCTTACTATAATTGCAATAGGAACTAGCCTTCCAGAGCTTGTAACTTCAATAACTGCAACAAAGAAAAATGATGTTGATATGGCTATTGGAAATATAATCGGATCAGGAATATTAAATATATTACTTATAATAGGTTTTTCTTCAATATTAAGTCCAATAAAATATGCAACAAATTATAATAATGATCTATTGTTACTTCTAATGGGAACAGTATTATTTGCACTTTTTCCTTTTACAGGAGAAAAAGATCATATGACAAGAACAAATGGTAAAGCATTTTTTGCAATATATGTTATTTATTTTATGAATACAATTTATTTTGAATTAGTATAAAATTAAAATAAATACATAACAAAAAATAAACCATTCCTTAAAAGATTTTAAAGGGATGGTTATATTTTTTATATATTTTGAGTTTTAGGAATAAGTTCAAAATTTATTTTGAAGCTATTAAATTTTGATAGATCTTTACTTTCTAGTGCATATAGATAAGAATCTAATTCTTCTAATGATTTACAAGCAGATATAATTGATGGATGAAGTGAATAATTAAAAGCAAGTTCAAGACCAAGTTCGAGTCCAGCAAGTGTAGAATTTTTCTCTTTATAAGTCATTAAAAAATATGCTTCTTTAAATCTAGATGTAACAGTATTTCTGTATTTGTTAATTGGCACTATATACTCATGATTTATAAGATCTATTAATCCAGAATATTTTCTAGATTTCTCAAGATATTCATGTTTTAAGTCTTCTACTTTAAAAGGTAAATATACAAGACCATCTTTTTCAGAAATAATTAAAGTATCATTATCTTGAAGAGGAAGTTTAGTAATTTTACTTGAAGTAGTATCTTCTGATATATTTTCGTTTTCTAAATTCATTGTATCATTAGAAAGTTGAGGGATAGTATTTGAAAATTGAGATAAGTCTGTTTCAATATTGGCATTTTCAGTTATTTTTTCTAAATCTTTTAATATTTTTTCAGCTGTTTTATCATTTATTTCCTGTTCATTCTCATTTTCATAAGTCTTAGCATTTTCTATATCATTATTATTTGTTATTTCTGATTTAGATGATGGAGTAGAGTGGATTATACTTTCATTTTCAGTTATATTTGTATTTATTATATTTTCATTTTCAATATTATTATCAGTTTCAGGTAATTTTTCTTCTACTTCTTGAACAGTATTATTTGTAAATCTATCTAATATTTGCTCTCGTGATAAATCATTTTGTTTTTTTATATTTTTTTCTAGTTCTTTCTGCCTTTTTTCTTCATTTTTTAAATCTTCTTCTAAAGAAGACAATTGAGCAGTAAATATATTTCTTGTGTTTTCCATACTTTTTTCATATATTGGTGCAACAAAAACATCTTCAATAAATGTTGTAATAAAATCAATATTATCAAGTAATGTTATGTATTTTTCTATATATAAATCATTGTAGGAACTACATAAATTTTCTATTATATTATAATCATAGTTATTATCAGAAAAACACTCTTGTATATCTTTTAATTTGTTTATTAAACTATTTGTATCTGATAATGAAAGATTAATTTTATCAAAAATAGTATTAAAACCTTCTAAAATTTTATTTAATTCTATTAGAATACTGGAATCACCAGACATAGAAGTAAGAACAATATTAAAATACTTAATTAAAATATTTTTCTGATTAGAAAATAATTTATTAATCTTTTCTATGTTTGAAAGCTCAATACATACTATTTCGTTTAATTTGCTATAATCATTATTATTTAAAATCAACATTTTTGAGTACCACCTTTTAAATCTCTTTACATTATACAATATAATTATACAATAAAAAAAATAAATATTAAATATAAATATTACAAAAATAAATAAAAATTTATGTCATTTTTGTAATATTTTTCTAGATTAATCATTGATAATATAAGTAACAATTGAATGTGCAGAAAGATTATCACTAAATACAATATCATTATTTAAACATATAGAGTATTTTTTATCAAATCCAAATTTATTCATAAGTACTATAATAACACTATCATCTGGATTTTTAAAGCAAGTTATTTCTATATCTGTAGAATATCTACTAAAAGCAATTCTTTTAGCACCAGATTTTATATATTTGCTAAAATGAGCAATATAGTAAAATGTTAAGTTCTTTATATAATCTGTATGTGATTCATTAATCATAATAGGGCTATTACAGAAATTCTTTTTATGATTTGGGCCACCAGTATAGTCAAGAATTAAATTCCAATCAATATAACCATTTACGCCAGCATTTAAATCTCCTATAATATCATGACCATAGATCTCACCATTATGTATTTCATCATTTTTATTAAAATGAGAATAACCTGTACAACCTTCTGTATGTATTAATAATTTATCAGGAAACTTTTGATGTGTTAATTCTATATTTTCAAAGTGACCACCTGAATATAGATGGAAAGCAATTCCAGAGATAGCATCTAGAACATCATTATTTGATAATTCTTGCTTACTTCTAGAATATAATTTTTCTTTATTATGATCCCATATTAATAGTCTAGTAGAAATATTATATTCTTTCAACTTTGGATATAAATATTTTGTTGCAAATTCTATTTCTTCTTGTGGTGAATACAAACAAGATTCCCAAATTTGCAGTGCATTTGGTTCATTTTGAATAGTCATAAAATTGATATCTATTCCTTCATTTTTATAACTATTTATATATTTTAATAAATACTCAGCATAAGTATTTTTATATTTATCTAATAATTTTCCACCTAAAATTCTAATTTTAGTATTTTTCATAAATCCTGGTGGACTCCAAGGAGAGGATAAAAATAATATATTATTATTAATTTTTTGAGCTTTTTTTACCATAGGAATAATATATTCTTTGTCTTTATCGATTGAAAAATCAGATAAATCTTTTTTATTACTATAACAATAAGAGTTCCTTGAAAAGTCTGAGCTTCCAATAGGAAGACGACATAGTGTATAATTCAAATTATTATCTGAAAAATATTCATCCATTAATGCATCTTGTTTATGAGAAGGAAGAAGACTTAGAGCATATCCAGAAGCATCTGTAAATGCACCGCCAAATCCTATAAATGCTTGATAAGAAGTATCAGTATAAATATTAATAACATCCATTTCTACATGAGAAGAATACTTTTTATATTTAATTTTATCAGTTTCTTTTAAAATTAAATTTTTATTAAAATCAGTTTCAATTTTTTTTATTTTCATAAACCTTAAAATCCTTATAATAAATTTTATTAATAATATAAATATTCTGCTAAAAAGTAAATAGTAAATGTAAATATAATATCAAATTGTAATTGAGCTTTTTTATGTAACATAATTGTAGAATATATCCAATATATATGCAGTACATATTAAGTATAATATAAAAAGGTAAAAAATATATGAATAAAATGTAATTTCTATGGACAAATTAAGAAAAAAGTTGTTAAATATATAGTAATGTTATAAATTATTTATTAATGACTGAATATAATAATATAGTAGTAAATGTAGGAAGTGATGAAATAATGTTTTTTGCAAAGCCAGGAGTATACGAAAATTGTGGACTTTTAAGCTCAGGACATATGTTACTTTTAGGAGTAATGATAGCTTGTATAAGTGTAGCTGTATATAATACAAAAAATAAAACAAACAAAGAAGTAAAAAGTATTATAAAAAAAGTTACAATACTTTTATGGATTTTAGAAATTATTAAGATTTTATTTAATTTTGCAGTTGGAAAAGTAAAAAGTCCTAATAATTATATTCCATTATATTATTGCAGTCTTATATTATATGCTGGTTTATTTAGTTCATTTGGAAATGGGGTATTAAAACGAACAGGAGATATATTTATTGCAACTGGAGCGATTATCGGAGGTATATGTTTTTCACTTTGTCCTAATACATCACTTACAATATATCCAGCATTTCATTATATAAGTATACAAAGTTTTATATTTCATGGATCAATGATATATCTTGGAATATTAGTTAATATTACAAACTATGTAAAAGTACAAAAAAGAGATATTATATATTATTCTATATTCATTATGATTATGGGAATTATAGCTTATATTTTTAATTTAATTTTTGATAGTAACTTAATGTTTGTGTCAAAAAATTATCCAAATACTCCAGTAGAAATAATATATAATATATTTGGAAATGCCTTTCCAGTAGCAATGATTGTAGGGCAAGCAATAGTACCATTTTATGTAGTATATTTATCAATTAAATATATGGTAAAAGGAAAAGATGTAGGAGTTCGTCTATTACAGACAAGTGATGACGAGGTAGAAGAAACAGTTAAAATAAAAAATTAGAATACATTTAATTTATAATATATTATTTATATGAGGTATAACATTGGATGTAAAAGCTCAGAGTGTATATGAGTTATAATAAGAAATTATTATAGTGTTAGAAGATAAAAATAAGAGAGGGAAGTACTATTTTAAAGTGTACTTCCTTTTAATATACTTTCTATGTTAAAATATTTTTAAGATATTAAAAATATGAGAAAAAAATAGGGGATAAAATGAAGTTTTTAAAGACAATAATATCAAGTTTAAAACATACTAAATTATTAATATTAATATTTCTAGTATTAAGTATGATACTTAATTATTTAGTTACATATATACCAGTTATAATACAATATTTTATAGATATTATATTACATATAGATGTTAAAAATATTATATTAGATAAATTAGTTGAATTATATGGAAAAAATGTAGGATTTATAACATTAATATGTATAACATTATTAATTTTTCAGATAACAATTATAATTTTTACATATTTTAGAGATGTAATAAAAACAAAAATAATACAAGAGTTTCAAAATGAGATGAAAATCAAATTATTTAAACATATACAAAATTTAACATATCAAGATTTCTATAATAATTCATTAGCAGATTTAGTTCAAAATTCTAGTGATGATGTAAATAACATTGTTAAATTTATAGAGAATTGGCTTACATATATTTTAGATATAGTACTTGTAATAATATTTGCAATTGTACAATTAGTAAATATAGATTTCAGATTATCAAGTATAATGATATTTTTATCATTTTTTATTATTTTAGCATCTGTTATATATTATAAAAAGTCAAAAGATGTAATACAAAAAAGAATTGAAACACAAAGAAAAATATTTTCAAAAATGAATGATAATTTTAATAATTTAAAATTTATAAAATTAAACAATTTACAACAAAAGGAAGAGAAAGAATTTGAAAAGATTGTAGAAGAAAATTATAAAGTTCTAAAAGAAAAAATTGGAATTGATACTAATTATAAGATAGGAGTAGAACATATAGTAAAACTTGGACCACCATTTATATTTATTTTAAGTTCAATATTATATAGTCTAGGAACTATAACAATAGGATCAATATATATTACACTAAGTTATTCTAATAAAATAACAAAATCATTTACAGATATATCTGAAATAATAGAATCATTAAACTTATTTAGACAATCCTATGTAAGATTAAATAATCTTTTAGAACTTATGATTGAAGAAAATGATAAAGATGATACAGAAATCAAAGATACAAAAATAGTTTTTAAAAATGCAAATATTATAGTAAATGGAAGTGTTATATTAGAAAATTTAAATTTTGAGATTAATTCAAATGAGGAAGTAATTGTAGTAGGAAGTACTGGAAGCGGAAAATCAATAATGTTAAAAACTCTAATAGGATTTTATGAATATACTGGAAGTATAAAAATTGGAGATATAGAAATAAGAAATTTAAATAGAAAGGATATAAGAGAAAATATATGTTTATTACTACAAGATTCATATTTATTTTCAAGAACAATAGCAGAAAATATAAAAATATTAGTACCATATATGCCATATGAAGAAATGGTTAGTATTTCTAAATTCTTCTTGCTTGATAATGATGTACAAAAATTAAAAGATGGATATGATAGTAAAATAGGAAAAAAGGGAATAGCTTTATCTAAAGGGCAAAGACAAAGACTTGTGCTTGTAAGAGCATTTACAAAGCCAAAAAAAGTTATGATATTTGATGATTCTTTTAGTGCAATAGATAGAATTAATAAAAAGAAAATATTAAATAATTTAATGAGTATAAAAGATGAATTTACAAAAATAATAATCACACATGATATAGGATTAGTACAAAAGTTTGATAAGGTTATTTTTATTAATAATAAAAGTGTTGTAGTGCGGAAAGCATGACGAATTACTGGAGTTAAATGAAAGTTATAAAAAAGTATATGAGCTAAATCAAGATAAATTAGAGGAAGAATATATATGAACAAAGAAACTTTAAAAGAAATGTTTAATTTTACTAAAAATAAAAAAGAAACAATTATAATAGGAATAATGTTAATGAGTCAGCTTGTAATGTATTCACTTTCATATCCATTTATTATGCAATTGGTAGTAGATAAAGCTATACCAGAGGAAAATATAAAATTAGTAATTTTTTTATCTATTGTACTGATAATACTAGTAATAATTAGATGTATTTTAACTAGATTATCAGAAATAAGAAGAAAAAATTGTTGCTATGATAATAATGCAGAAATAAAAAATAAAATATTTAAAAGTATACAAGAAGCGGATGTAAGTAATCTAGATAAAATACAATCAGGTAATTTATTTGAAATTGTAGGACATCAAGCAATGGAAGCTGCACATTTATTTGTATGGAATTTTAATGGTATTATTAGTGTAAGATTATTTTTGACTATAATGATATCTATAATATTATTAATATTAAATTTTAAATTAGGATTAATAGTACTTACTATATTTATAGTTTCATATATGATACTTACTCCACTATATTTTAATACTATGAAAATATATAAAAACTTACAGAAAATAATAATAGAATTACAGGGAAATATAAACGAATATATAGAAAGTTATGATACAACTAAAACATTAAAATTAGAAGAAACTAATTTATGTCACATAAATTTTATGCTAGATAAATGTAAAAAAGAAATGATTAAATCCAGCAAAATAATATCTATGCATAATGGATTATTTTCATTACTAACATTTACAGCAGTTATTGTAATTCTAGTAATTGGAGGAAATGAACTTTCTTTAGGAATAGGTATGGCTTCTACAATTATGCTTATGATAGACTATGTAGATGACATAAATAAACATATGAAATCTTTACTTGAACATGTACATAATTTAAATAGTAGATATAACTCTTTTGTAAATGTTATTAAAATATCTAAGCTTCAAAAAGAAAAAGATGAAGGAACAAAGAAATTAGATAATATAGATACATTAGAGTTTAAAGATGTAAGTCTAAGCTATGACTCAAAAAATATGATATTAGATAAAATTAATTTTAAGATAAATAAGCATATGCAAATTGCTATAGTAGGAAGAAGTGGTGCAGGGAAAACATCACTTGTAAATTTGTTACCTAGATTTTATGACATATGTAATGGTAGTATTTTAATAAATGGTATAGATTATAGAGAATATAAATTAAATAGTTTAAGAGAAAACATTTCATATGTATTTCAAGAACCAGTAATATTTGAAAAAACAATAATAGATAATATTAAATTTGGAAACAAAGAAAGTATAACTAAAGAGCAAATTGAAGAAGTATGTAAAAAGATAGGACTAGATGATAAAATAAGAAAATTGCCTGATGGATATGATACTATGATAAATACTGAAACGGATTTATTATCATATGGAGAAAAGCAATTACTTAGTTTTGCAAGGGCAATACTAAAAAATGCAAGTTTAATAATACTAGATGAAGTAACATCAAATTTAGATTTAGAATTTGAAAAGCAGATTATGAAAGCAACAAAAGAAATGCTAAAAAATAAAATTTCATTTGTAATAGCACATAGATTAAACACAATAAAAAATTCAGATTTAATTATGTTTTTACAAGATAAAAAAATTGTAGAAATAGGCACGCATGAGGAACTTATAAAAAAACATGGATATTATTATAATTTATATATGAGTAAAGGAGATAAATAAAATATGGAAGAAGAATATTTAAAATTTGCAAAAGAGATTGCATTTAAAGCAGGAGAAATAATTAAAAAATATTTTAATATGGAAAATGGCTCTACTTATAAAGGTGATAAAACAATTGTAACACTTGCAGATAAAGAAATAAATTCGTATTTAATAAAAAGAGTAAAAGAAAAATATCCGAACCATGCTGTAGATGGAGAAGAAGAATCCTTTGGAGAGAGTAATCATATATGGGTATGTGATCCAGTAGATGGAACAGCAATGTATGCAAGACATATCCCAGTAGCTGTATTTTCTCTTGCACTTGTGGTAGATGGACAAACAAAGATTGCTGCTATATATGATGCTTTCACAGATAGCTTATATAGTGCTGTTAAAGGAGAAGGTGCATATAAAAATAATGAAAAAATAAATGTAAATGATTATGAATTAAATGATATGAAAAGTGTATCAAATTATGAGATGTGGCCTACAGCGGAGTATAATGTATATAACATAATTAAAGAATTTAATAAATCTTATTTTGTAAATATAGGTAGTATTATTAGGGGATGTATGTGCGTAAGTACTGGAGATTTTACTTGTAGTATTTTCCCAGGGACAGGAAGAAAAAATTGTGATATGGCTGCTGTAAAGTTAATAGTTGAAGAAGCAGGTGGAAAGGTAACTAACTTTTTTGGAGAAGAGGAAAGATATGATAGACCAATAAATGGAGCTGTAATTAGTAATGGAAAAGTTCATGATGAGATTTTAAAAGTTATAGAAAAATATTATAAGAAATAAAAATATAAGATATTAGAAAATGTATTCCTTTAAATTAATGTCACTAACAATTTATATACTGCCTATAAATTGTTATTTTGCAGTAATTAATATATAAAAACTTGTTTTATCTCTTTTGTTTAATATCGAACAAGTATACTACTTTTTTAATTTACCTACAAAAATATTTACTATTTATTGTAAAGCTTATCAATTTTTGATAAAATAATTGCTAATTAGTATATAATATAGAAGATTAATTGTTGATAGATATAATTTTATATAATGAATGAGAAGTGAAAGAATTATGAGTGAAAAGATTTATACTATAGATGAAATAAAAGCTATATTAGATGAGATATTAAGAGATCAGCCAGTACATCAAGTTATATTATTCGGTTCATATGCAAAAAAAGAAGCAACCAATCAAAGCGATATAGATTTTATAATAGATACAAAATCTAAATTAAAAGGATTTTCATTACTAAAATTGATATGTAAAATACAAGAAAAGCTTCAAAAAAAAGTAGATGGATTTGAGAAATATGAAATAATAACTGATTCTGCAATAGATAAAGAAATAAAGAAGACAGGAGTGATTGTATATGAAAAATAAATAGTATATATCAATAAAGAAGATGATAGAATATATTGATAAAGCTTTAAAATATACAAAAAACTGTAGTTTTAAACAATATTTGGGATATTGTAAGAGAAAATATTGTTAAATTAAAAGATGATTTAGAAACAATATTAAAGAATGAGATAAATACAATTTAAAAAGTAAATATTTATATATGGAGAAAATATGAAAATAGAAGTGTTGAATGCAGAGAAAAAGCATAAAGATTTTATAATCCATGCAAATAATATTATAAACAATGTTAATGATACAAAACAAACAAATGAATTAGAAAAAAATATTGATAAAGATTTATTTGAAAGTACAAAAAAATTTCATTGCTTAATAGCAGAATATGAAAAAAAGCCTGTAGGAATGATTTTATATTCATATTTCTATTGGGCAAATGATGGAGAAGTTTTATGGATATCACAGATGTTTGTTGAAGAAGAGTATAGAAATAAAGGAATATTTTTTTCACTAATTAATGCTTTGAAACAAAAGAATAAAGATATAAAAATCATATCTTGTGCTACTGGAGATGAAAATAAAAGAATGCAAAAAATATTAAAAGGATATGGAGCAAAAGAAATAAATTTAAAATTTTATTATAAAAAAATATAATATTATTAAAGAAAGGAGTAAGAAAATGAAAGTCTTAATTGCAACAAAAAATCCAGGAAAAATAGAAGGAGCTAAAAGAGCACTAGAGGAATACTTTGAAAATGTTGAGATAGAAGGAATTGGAACTTCATCAGATGTAAGTGATCAACCTGTAAATGATGACATTTATAAAGGTGCAAAAAATAGAGTAAAAAACTTAAAAAAGTACGCAAGAGAAAATAATATAGAAGCAGATTTATTTTTTAGTGTAGAAAGTGGAATTAATAATGCTTTAGGAAGATGGATGATTACTAATATTGCAGTAATTGAAGACAATGATAATTTTGAAAGTTATGGGACAAGCCCATCATTTCCAGTCCCAGATAAATTAGTAAAAGATGTTATAGATACTGATTTAACTCAAGCAATGAATAAAGTACTACCAAAGGATAATGAAAGACACAATAAAGGTGGAGGAATACAATTATTAACACATGATAAAATATCAAGAATAGATTTAACTAAAATGGCTTTTATTATGGCACTAACAAAATACATTAATGGAGACATATGGAAGTAGTAAATGAAAAAATATAGAAATTTAAGGAGAGATTATTATGGCAGGTAAACCAATATACCAAATATATGCAGAGTTACAAGATTATGAACCAAAGATATGGAGAAGATTTCAAGTTATGAATGATATAACACTCGCAAAATTAGCTTATATATTAATGACTTTATTTGAGATGCAAGGCGGTCATTTATATTTATTTGAAGAAGATGAGTTAAACAATTTTATAATAAATAATTCAGAATATTATAATACACACTTAGAATATTTTAAAAATGATGACTTATTTAAAATTGGAAGATATGGATGCATATTTGATGAAGAAGATATTATACATGAATTAAATGAAAAATATAGACAACTAGTAGATGCAAAAGATGTTAAAATGAAACATATATTAGAAAATGAAAATGAAAAAATAGAGTTCCAATACGACTTTGGAGATAATTGGAGAATTAGTGTTGTAGTAGAAAAAATATTTGAAGATGAAAGTATACAAGGAAAAGAATTACCAAAAGTAATAGCTGGAGAAGGTTTTGGAATAATTGAAAATTGTGGTGGAGTAATGGGACTAGAAGATATAAAAAATGCTTATAAAAGTAAAAGTGGAGAAGATTATGAGAGATATTCTAATTGGTTGGGAAAAGATGAGCTTGATTTAGATAATTGCGATTTAGATGATTTAAATTTTAGATTAAAAAAATTACCACGAATATTTAAAGACAGTTATGAATATAGATTAGAGCCAACACGAAAATCAATAAAAATATTAGAAAGAGATTATAAAAATAAGATTTAGTATTTTATTATAAAAATTTAAATTTTGGAGAAATATGATATGTCAATGTGGAATCCTTGGAGAGGTTGCAAAAAATGCAGTGATGGTTGTAAATATTGTTATATTCATAAAGGAGATCTAAAAAGAAAAGTTGATACAAATGAAATTGTTATGACAAAAGATTTTAATAAACCTATAGAGAAATTAAAAAATGGTAATTATAAGATGAAATCTGGTATTGTATATTTATGTTTTCAAACAGACTTTTTAATAGAAGATGCAGATATTTGGAGAAAAGAATGTTGGAAAATGATAAGACAGAGACAGGATTGTACATTTTTATTTTTAACAAAAAGAATTGATAGATTTATGAAATGCATTCCAGAAGATTGGAATGATGGGTATGATAATGTAGTAGTATGTGCTACTATTGAGAATCAAAAAAATGTGGATTACAAATTAAATATATTCAAAAACTTACCAATTAAGCATAAATGTATAACTGCTCAGACATTATTAGAAAGAATAGATATAGAGAAATATCTTGATAATATAGAATTAGTTGTTGTAGGTGGTGAATCAGATATAAATGCTAGACCATTAAATTATGAGTGGGTACTTGACATAAGAGAACAATGTATTAGAAAGAATGTTAATTTTGAATTTAGACAATGTGGTACACATTTTATTAAAGACGGAAAAGAATATACATTGCAAGTAAAGGATTTGTGTAAACAAGCTAAATTATCAGGAATCGATTTTAAAAGAGTTTAAATTATAATTAGAAATTATTAATCCATACTGTTTACATAAATTGAAAAAGTTGTAAAAATGTGTTATAATATTTTTACAGTTTTTTTAGGAGGTAACTAATATGGAATTGACATTTGAAGAAAAGGTTAGTCGGATAAGGATAGCTGCTCATTCAGAACTTAATTTATCTGATTATGATTCGACTCTATGTCGAAATATATGTAACTGCTATTCACATGCCATAGGATCTACATTGATATTAGAGTATATTTATCGGGTAGGAGCTATCTGTGGAAAGAAGGACTTAAGAGATGAATATACTTCGATAAAAGAACTTATACTTCTTCTACATGAAGATTTTAAAGTACTAAATCTTGGAATAGAAGAGTATAGAGGAGAGATACTTTTGGAAAATCAATATCTTATAAGTTTATATGTAAAATCATATAGAGATAATAAGATTTTTGATTATCATTTTACCAGGCGTGATAAAAGTGTATGGACAGAAAAATGGCGTACACAGAAGACTACGATAATAGAGGAGAATTACTATGATTTTTTCCCATGGGTTAAAGTGGGAACATATATAATCACCAAATAGATGACTATGAAACTTATAGTCATCTTTTTATTTTTTAGTAGATCAAAATAAAATTTATATATAAATAGTACTTTTATTATTTTTTCTTAGGTGATATAATCACTATGAAAAAATATATAATTATTGTTAAAAGGAGTTTTTCATGAATAATAAAAATTGTTTTTATAAAGCAGAGAAATATAAAGATTTAAGAGATATGGTAAATAAAGTAACAGATAAATATAGTGATTTAACAGTATTTATAGAAAAAAAGAAATTGACTGGAAAAGAAGCTACATACAGAAATATTAGTTATAGAGAATTTAAAGACGAAATGGATGCACTAGGTGCGTCTTTAATTGCCTTAGGTCTAAAAAATAAAAGAATAGCAATATTATCACAAAATAGATATGAATGGATGGAATCTTATTTATGTATATTAAATGGTGTTGGTGTAGTAGTTCCATTAGATAGATCACTTCCACCAGATGAAATCGTAAGCTTACTTAGAAGATCAGAAGCAGATGCAGTAATATTTGATAAAAAATATACAGAAGTAATGGAAAATATCCAAAAAAATGATAAAGAAAATAAAGTAAAATATTATATCAGCATGGATATAGAAGAAGATAATAATTTTATTTCATATAATAAACTTATTGAAAAAGGAAAAGAAAGAGTAAAGCAAAATGATGAATATTATAAAGAATATTTAAATTATGAAATTAATCCTAAAGAAATGAGCATTTTACTTTATACTTCTGGAACAACATCAATGTCTAAAGCAGTAATGTTATGTCATGAAAATATAGTTTCAGAATTGTATGGACTAGAATCAGTATTAAAATTATATGAAGGAAAAGACAGATATTTAGAATTCTTACCATTACATCATACACTTGGGACTATTGTAATGATATTTATATATGCTACAGGAGGGGAGACAGCATTTTGTGAAGGATTAAGACATATACAAGAGAATATGACAGAATATAAAGCAAGTATATTTATAGCAGTACCATTATTAATTGAAAACATTTATAAAAAAGTCATGAAACAAATTGAAAAGCAAGGAAAACTAAAAAAAGTTATGTTTGCTAGAAAACTAGGAAGTTTCTTATTAAAATTTGGTATAGATATTAGAAGAAAACTATTTAAAGAAGTTATAGATAAACTTGGTGGACTTAGAATAATAGTATGTGGAGCAGCAGCACTTGATAAAGAAGTATCACGAGGGCTAAATGAAATGGGAATAGAAACAGTTCAAGGATATGGATTAACTGAGACATCTCCAGTAATAACTGTAGAGAACGATAAAAATATTAGATATGGTTCTTCAGGATACCCATTATTAGGTGTAGAAGTAGAAATCGAAAATCCAGATGAAAAAGGAATTGGAGAGATAAAAACTAGAGGTCCACATGTAATGCTTGGATACTATGATATGGAAGATGAAACAAAAGAAGTACTAAAAAAGGATGGATGGTTCTATACAGGAGATTTAGGATATATTGATGATGATGGATATTTATTTATTACTGGTAGAAAGAAATATGTAATAGTACTTAAAAACGGAAAAAACATATATCCAGAAGAATTAGAAAAACTTATTGATAAATTACCATATGTTTCTGAAAATATAGTTTTCGGATTACCAAAAGATGATGATTTACTAGTTACAGCTAAGATAGTTTATAACAAAGATTATATTAAAGAAATGTATAAAGATATCACAAAAGAAGAACTACATGACATGATTTGGAAAGATATAAAAAAGATAAACTCTAATTTATCAACTTATAAATATATAAAGAAAATGATTATAACAGATGAACCAATGATAAAGACAACTACTGCAAAAATAAAGAAAATAGCTGAGATAGAAAAAACAATTAAAGAAATTGAAGATGAAAAATAAAGAAATAAATATAAGGGGGAAGAAATGAAAAATATATTAAAAAATATTAGATACACATCTATTGTTCAAGACATATTAATAATTATTTTTGGAATACTTATCATTAATATGAAGTACTTATTTTTAAATATCTTATCAATTTCAATTTCAGCATTTTTTATATTAAAAGGAGTTATTGAAATTTGTAGATATATTATGGCAAAAGGGGTTAGTGAATTTTATAAAGAAGATTTAGTATTTGGTATAATTTCTATATTAATTGGAATCATAATCTTTTTTGCAAAAGGTATGATATATTGGATGTTTAATTTAGGAATTGCTCTTTATATAATATATGGAGCAATAGAAGATTTTGTAATGGCAATAAAATTTAAAACACTTAATATCAAAACATGGATTTTTATGGCTATAATGGCAATCGTAGTAGGAATATTTGGAATAGCAGTATTATTTAATAAAGGAATATTAATAAATACAGCAGCTATTTTCATAATAGGATATGCTATTATAGACTTTATAGAAAATATGATTATTATAAAAAATTCAAAAGAAATATTTGAATAAAAAGGAGATGAAAAATGAAGAAGAAAGTATTATTAGTTATTTTATCAATCATTATTATTTTAGCAGTTTTAGCAGGATGTATTTTTGCATATAAACATTTTACAAATAAAGAGGAAGTTGATTTAAATAAAGAAAAAACAGAAACTTCAAAAATAGAAATAGATAAAACACCTATATTTACAAAAGATACATATCCTAAAGTTGATGCGTCACTTGCAACTCAGCCATTAACAAATGCATTTATTAAAAACTTTGTAGGAGAAGATGTAGATACTTCAAAAATAGAATACACAAATACTCACCCAGGATATGTTAATTTAATAAATGGTAAAAACGATTTAATAGTAGTAACAGAGCCATCATCAGAAGAATTAGCACTTGCTAAGAAAAAAGGTGTCGAATTAGAAGTTATTCCAGTTGTAAAAGAAGGATTTGTATTTTATGTTAATTCAAATAACCCAGTAGATAGTTTAAGTATAGAACAAATACAAAAAATATATACAGGAGAAATTACAAATTGGTCAGAAGTAGGTGGAAATGATGAAAAGATAGTAGCTTTTCAAAGACCAGAGAATTCAGGAAGTCAAACAGGAATGTTATCATTAGTTATGAAGGGATTAAAGTTAATGAAACCAAAAACAGAAGATTTAATAGAAACAATGTCAGAGATAGTTAACTTAGTTTCAAACTATGATAATGGAAAAGCATCAATAGGATATTCATATTATTATTATGCAACAACGATGTATGAAGATATAGACAAAAGTGTTGCAGAAGGAATAAAATTATTAAAAATAAATGGAGTAGAGCCAAATGATGATACAATAGGGAAAGAAGAATATCCATTAAAAACAGCATATTATATTGTAATGAGAAAAGATGAACCAGAGGGAAGTAATGCTAGAAAACTTGCAGAAGCAATGTTATCAGAGAGAGGACAAGCAGTTGCAAAAGAAGCTGGATATGTTCCTGTGAAATAATAATATTTTAAATATGGAGGCTAGAAAGAAGAGATGTCTCAAGAGAATAATAATGAAAAAAAGAAAAAAATATCATTTGAGATAAAACTAATTATATTTGTTATTATAACTATTATTATAATGATTGGAATTACAATTGGATTTATAGTTAATTCAAAAAAAAGTAAAGATAATAGTGAAGTAAGTCAAAATTTAGATAATAGTATTAATCAAGAAAATGCAGATGATAAAAAAGAGAAAAACATAAAAAGAGCTAAAATAACAGATACATATAATGTAAACCCAATTAAAATAAGTGAGAAAGATTATATAATTCAAAGAGGAAATATTAGTGATGAAATGCACTATATTGAAATTGATGGTTTAAAAGATAAAAATATAGAAAAATCTATAAATGAAAAAATTTATAATATAGTTGTAGATGGTTATAACAATATTGTAGAAAAGGGAAAAAAGAAATATAAAGAAGATAAATTTAAAAAAATGAATATTGATGGTTCAGTATATACTGCTTTTAATGGTGCAAATATATTATCAGGAAATATAAACATAAATATTAATAAAGAAGATGGAAGTTATTTAATGAACAATGAATATACTTTTAATATTTCACTTGTAACAGGTGATGATATTAAATTTAGTGATATATTTACAAGTGATGCTAATATGGTAAGTATAGCTGAACAATCAATCTATGAAAATTTAGCATGGACATATCAAGACTCAGAACTAGGATCTGATATGAGAAAAATTGATTATAGTTCAATTGAAGATAAAGTATTTTTATATGTTAAAGAATTTAAAGATAAGGTAAAGAATAATAAATTAAAATATTATATAACAAGTAAAGATATATATTGTGTTGATTTCTACTCAGAGAAAGATGCCCAAATATATTTAGATATAGATATGAAAAAATTTGTTGATTATATAGCAATATATAATGCATACTCAGATAAAACAGATATTTATGATGGAAAATATGTAGCAGCAAAGAATTTATTTATATTTGAGTATAATGATATATATTGTAAGTATTTAGAGACAGCAAATGAAGAAGATTATTTTCTAAGACTAGGAATTAATTCTTATTTTGAAGATGGTGATGTAAATAAAGCAGGGGCAGATAAATTAATAGAAGAGTATAAAGAGAAATCAAAGAATACTATTAATAATTATGAAAAGAAAGTAAATAAAAAAAGTAAGGCAATAGCTACAATAGCAAATGTCCAAGTAACAAGTGGAGAAAATGATACAATTAATGTTATAGAATATTATGATCTATATTTTGTAGAAAAAGACTTTTATAAAAAGAAATTTTTTAATATTATAAGAGACTCATGCCAATCAAATCCAGTAGAAGGTCCAGGAGTTTATATTAATTATGATGAAAACAAATATAAGAAAAAGGTTAAACATAAGTATGTATATATAGATAGAAAATATAATGCAAAAACATTAAAAGTAATATCAGAAGAGATATCAGACTCAGATGAAGAGGATAGTTCAAATAATGAAAGTACAGAGAATAATTCAAATAATACGATAAAAGAAGAAAATACAATAAATAATAATGAAGTAAACACAAATACTGTAGAAAATGTAATAAATAATAATGTAATAATAAATGATACAAATATGGTGCCAGAAGCAGTTGAGAATAGGATAGAAAATACTCAGAATTAAAATATTTATTTTAATGTAATCTTAAGGTTATATATATAAAATATAATAAATTAAATGAGGGGGTGATTAAAAGACCAGGAATAGTTATAAAAAAAGAGGATTTTATGATAGAAGAAAAAAGCATAATAAATATAAAAGAAAATAAATTTCAAGAATTAATGGATATATACAATAAAGCTATGGAAAAAGTAATTTCATATTTAAATGGTATAAAAACAGATGTAAAGAAATTCTATAATTATGACATGATTGATCATATTACATATAGAATAAAATCACCAGAGAGTATTATATCTAAAATGAAAAAGAAAGGTTATGACTTAAATTATAAGGAACTTATAGAAAATGTACATGATATTGCTGGAGTAAGAGTTATATGTGCACTAAAAAGTGACATTTATAAAATAAGAGATATTATTTATAATATCGAAGACATAAAAGTAATAGAAGATAAAGATTATATAACTAATCAAAAGAAGAGTGGATATATGAGTTATCATTTAATAATAGAAGTTCCAATAGAGTATGAAGGAAAAATTGTATATATAAAAGTAGAAATACAAATTAGAACAATGGCAATGGATTTTTGGGCTACTTTAGAACATAAAATGAAATATAAGTCACAAACTAAATATTCAGATGAGTGTTCAAAAGAGTTTATTAAATTTGCAAAAACATTAAAAACAATTGATAACAAAATAGAAAAACTATATGAAAAGCAGTATGGAAAAGACAATATAGTAGTATTAAAAAGATAGTTATATTATAATAAATAGACTTAAATGATATATAAAAATATATATTATTTAGGTTTATTTTTTGTTATATAAAATACTAATTATAAGTGTTTATATAAGTACTTTCTTTTTTTAGTTTTTCTGATATATTGTGAAAAAATAATTAATATAGATAATGTATAGAAGAAAGGAAAATGAGAATATGCCTAAAGTGTTAAGAATAAGAGAAGTTGGAGATCCAATTTTGCAAACTATATGTAAAGAAGTTGATATAAAGAATATTGATAGTGAAATATTAGAAGAAATAGAAGATTTAAAAGAGACATTGCATTTTTCAGAAGGATTTGGAATTGCAGCACCACAAGCAGGAATAAATAGAAGGATTGTTATTATTGAGGTGGATAAGGAAAAATGTACATACAAAGATTGTGAAGATATAAATACAACTGTGATGATAAATCCAAGTTGGAGGAAATTATCAGATGAAACAGAAATTGAATATGAAGGATGTTTAAGTGTACCGTCTATAAGAGGAAAAGTAGAAAGATATACAAACATAGAAGTAACATATTATGATGAAAAAGGAGAAAAAATCATAAAACAAGTAAAAGGATTTACAGCAAGAGATATACAGCATGAATGTGACCATCTAAATGGGATTGTATTTCTAGAAAAAGTTAAAGAACATAATGGATTTGCAACTAAAGAAATGATTAATAAATTTAATTTAAAAGAAGAATATAAGTAAAAAAATATATGTAAAATTAATGACGAACTAGTGATAAACATAATATAAAAGGAGATTAAAATGATAGATAGTAATATAAGTATTGAAGAAATTAGAATAGGAGATTATAAAAAGCTTAAAGATATTTTAAGTAAGCAACAATTATATCATTATAATTTAAATGGACCATATAAAGAAAGGTTTTTAAGAATAAATGAAAAAAATTTTGAAGAATTTATGAGAAAAAAGAAAAAATCTATTACATATGTAGCAATAAAGCAAGGGAAAATTATAGGATTTACATCTGCTTATATAAACAATCATAATGAAGGATTTATTGAAGATTTATTTATAGTAGAAGATTATAGGGGTAAATCAATAGGAACGAAGCTATTTAAAAAATTACTACAATGGTTACAAGAAAATGGAGCAGATACAATGGAAGTACACGTTTCAGTAGGAAATGAAGGTGCTATGAAATTTTATGAAAAGAATGGATTTAAAGAAACAGGATATACAATGATGAAAACAAATATAAAAGATTAAAAAGTTTTAGGAGAAAAGAGAAAATGAAATTTTATATAAAAGATTATCCAAGACCACAGTTTGTAAGAAAAGAGTGGGAGAATTTAAATGGAGAATGGAATTTTGCATTTGATGATAATGATGAAGGAGAGGAAAAAGAATATTTTAATAATTTTCCAATTAATCTAAAAATTAATGTTCCTTTTACATATGAAACTAAGCTAAGTAAAATAGAAGATGAAAGTGTACATTACATAGTATGGTATAACAGAAAAGTAAATATAAATAAAGAGCAATTGGAAGAGAAAAAGATAATATTAAATTTTGAAGGAAGTGATTATAAGACAAAGGTATGGATTAATGGAAATTTTATAGGTGAAAATGTAGGCGCATATTCAAGATTTTCTTTTGATATAGAAAAATATTTATTGCAAGGAGAAAATGATATTACAATAAGAGTCGAGGATTCTTTATCAAAAGACCAACCTAGAGGGAAACAAAGATATAAAAAGGAAAGTTTTAAATGTTGGTATGTACAAACGACAGGAATATGGAAGACTATATGGTTAGAATGGGTATCTAAAAAATATTTAAAAGGTGTAAAAATTACACCTAAAAATGATAAGGTAAAGTTAGAAATAGAAAGTAATTTATCAGAAATAGATTTTGAAAGACAAAATTATTATATAGAAACAGAGATATCATTTGATAATAAAATATTAAATAGAACTAAACAACTTTTAGATAATAATTATCAAGAAATAGAGATGAATATACTGCAAGATGATAAAGTTCAACATATCATACAAAAATGGGATATGAGTAATCCTAATTTATATGATATTAATTATAAATTGTACTGTGAAGAAAAAATGATAGATAATGTATACTCGTACTTTGGAATAAGAGAGATATCGATTAAAGGAGATACAATATATTTAAATAATAAACCATTATATTTAAAAATGATATTAGACCAAGGGTATTTTAAAGAATCACATCTAACACCACCAAATGAACAAAGTATAATTAATGATATAGAAAGTGTTTTAGCTTTTGGATATAATGGAATTAGAAAGCATCAAAAAATAGAAGATGAACGATTTTTGTATTGGTGTGATGTAAAGGGTGTATTAGTTTGGAGTGAAATGGCTAATTGTTATAGATTTAATGATATATCACTGCAAAGCTTTACAAATGAATGGATAAAAGTTATAAAACAAAATTATAATCATCCTTCTATAATAACATGGGTTCCTATCAACGAATCATGGGGAGTTCCAGATATTAGTACGATAGAAAATGAGCAAAATTTTGTAAATAGTTTATATTATTTAACAAAATCAATTGATAATACTAGACCAGTAATTTCAAATGATGGTTGGGAACATACAATATCAGATATTATAACAATACATGACTATAAACAAGATGAAGAGCTACTTTATAAAGAATATACTGATAAAAATATGCAGGTATTAAATAATCAAAAAGAATATAATGGGAAACATAGATTATTAGTAAATGGATATAAATATAAAGGACAACCAGTTATAATAAGTGAATATGGTGGCACAGCAATTCAAAAAGAAGATGGATGGGGATATGGTAAACAAGTAAAAAATGAAAAAGAATTAATAGAAAGATTTAAAGAGCTTACTGAGGCAATTTCTAATATACCATATGTTTCAGGATATTGTTACACACAATTAACAGATGTACAACAAGAAATAAATGGATTAATGGATGAAAGTAGAAATTATAAAGTAGAGCCCAATATAATAAAAAATATAAATGATAATGTTATACATAATAATAAGTAAAAATATTATAGTAAGTATTTCTGTCGATGCCAATTAGGGCAAATTTATAGGGGGTACGACAGATGGAATTTTTATTGATATATAAGCTTTTTTTAAAAATAAGTATTTTATAGAGTATATTTTTATGTTAAAATAATATAGATCGACAGATTGTTATTATGAAACATGCAATATATTAATACATTTTTGCTAACCTGTAGTTATATAAATATAGTAGAATGTAAAGTATAGTTAAATGCATCTGCTGCTTCTGATGCTGAAGTAGTTATATAAATATAGTAGAATGTAAAGTCAGATGACGATGATATGGACACAGGTTATATTGTGTAGTTATATAAATATAGTAGAATGTAAAGCGTATTAGCGCTAATTTTAGTAAATGCAATCGAAGGTAGTTATATAAATATAGTAGAATGTAAAGAAATTGTTACTATGTCAAGTAATAAAATTCGCTACGGTAGTTATATAAATATAGTAGAATGTAAAGATAGTCATCTTTTGTAGAATTAGAACGAAAAGGAGAGTAGTTATATAAATATAGTAGAATGTAAAGGGGACATATCATCAGACTTCAAAAAGTCATTAGTTGTAGTTATATAAATATAGTAGAATGTAAAGTTCTATTATCGGTTGACGTTATATTATCATATTACGGTAGTTATATAAATATAGTAGAATGTAAAGTGCAAATATGAGTCTGAAAATTTAATTAGTCTTAATGTAGTTATATAAATATAGTAGAATGTAAAGTCATATTAAGGATCATACTGTTAGGAAATTTTTTAAGTAGTTATATAAATATAGTAGAATGTAAAGTAAAAGATATACATAAAATTATAGAACAAGTTAAGAAGTAGTTATATAAATATAGTAGAATGTAAAGGTAGCAGGTATTGTTGTAGCTCTATGGTGTTTATTGTAGTTATATAAATATAGTAGAATGTAAAGATTGTAAATCTAGTTGCAAGATATTTTGGATAAACGTAGTTATATAAATATAGTAGAATGTAAAGTGGGTTACTAGTCTGATTTATCAAGTAGACACATCTACGTAGTTATATAAATATAGTAGAATGTAAAGCTTGTATATAAAGTAGTTTTTTCTTTTTCTCTTTGTAGTTATATAAATATAGTAGAATGTAAAGAAACAAGTCAAAGAGCAAACTGATGAGTATGTAAGAGTAGTTATATAAATATAGTAGAATGTAAAGGTTTTAAAATTAGGAAGCTATAAAATACGACGAACAAGTAGTTATATAAATATAGTAGAATGTAAAGAATCTATGATGTACTTTATTATGACATTTAAAATGGTAGTTATATAAATATAGTAGAATGTAAAGGAAGAATTACTAAGAGAATTAAAAGAGACTCATGTGTAGTTATATAAATATATTAGAATGTAAAGTACATTAAACTTGGAATACTTATTAAAACATCAAAGTAGTTATATAAATATAGTAGAATGTAAAGAATAAATTTATGACATCTACTACGTTCTGGTCTACGTAGTTATATAAATATAGTAGATTATAAAGAAGAAAAATTTATATGTATTATTATCTAAAATTGCATAGTTATATAAGTATAGTAGAATATAAATGAGTAAGTGACAGTTACTTAGGTATTTTTATGTTATATAAATATATATTAGAAATAATAAATATAAGGGGGATTTTTAAATGAAAAAACAAACAGCTGGTAGAGATAATTTAGGAAAGTTAGCTACAAAATTTGCAGAGCTTAATGATGATATATTATTTGGAGAGATATGGAATAGAGAGGATAAGTTATCTCTAAGAGATAGATCTATGATAACAATTTCAGCCTTAATGGCTCAGGGACTATTTCCACAATTAAAATCACATTTTATTTTAGGAAAAGAACATGGAATAACAAAAGAAGAGGCAGTAGAGATTGTTACTCAATTAGCATTTTATAGTGGTTGGCCAAAAGCATGGAGTGCATTTGCATTAATTAGTGAAGTTTATGAAGACGAAACTATAAAGGAAAAGCATGGTGGAGCTTTTGGAATGGGAGAACCAAATACAGCATTTGCTAAATATTTTAAAGGAAACTCATATTTGAATCCATTAACAAAACCTGGAGAATCATCAGTATTTTTAGCTAATGTAACATTTGAACCAGGATGCAGAAACAACTGGCATATTCATCATTCTACAAAAGGTGGAGGTCAAATTTTAATTTGCATTGATGGAGAAGGATGGTATCAAGAAGAAGGTAAAAAAGCACAAAGCCTAAAAATAGGAGATGTAGTTGTTATACCTGCGAATGTAAAACATTGGCATGGAGCAAAAAAAGATTCATGGTTTAGTCATATAGCTGTAGAAGTACCAGGAGAAAATACAAATAATGAATGGTGTGATTCAGTAAATGATGAAGAATATGAGAAGTTAGGAAAATAATATATGAACTATAATTTATACAAACAAATATTGATTATAGTATAAATCTACCTTTTGTACAGGAAGTAATAAATACAGGAATAAAAAGTAGCTTAGATTAATATTTAAAAAATAATTTAGTAGTAATTAGCGAGAGAATAAATAGAGAGTGAAACAAAAAATAATAAATGGATTAGCAAAGATATTGTTAAGTATTAGCATAATATTAGTAATGGTATATATTTTATCATTTGTAATAGGTATATTTAGTAGTTATAATAGTGGGGTAGAGAAAACTTGGCTTTTTGGAGGTAGTATATTTGGAACTAATGATATAGTTTATGGAAAAGAAGCTATTAATGTATATTTTAAACAATCTATCTTTGCTTTTGGTATTTTAAGTATGTGTGGGATTTTACCGATGATATTTATTCCAATTATTATTTCAATTTTAGGAAAGTTTAAAAAGGTATTTTTAAAAATTAAGTTAAAATATGTACTTATTATATTTTCAATTTGCATAATAGTACATATATTAGTATATGTTAAGTTTAATGAGTGGTTATTGCTAATTCTACCATACATAGAAAGTATTATTATATCATACCTAATTGCAATAAAATTTAAAAGTAATGAAACTAAGTAGCTTTGATAAACATTTAATTGATAATAAAAGATGGATATGTTATAAAAGTTAATTGGGAAGAGTAGAAATTTATAAAATAGAGTTATAGGAATTATAGTAAACATAATATAGCATTAAACAATTGACAATTTAAGGGTAAAATGCTATAATATTATAAGTTGAAAGAGGAGCAATTTTTAAGAGTAATAAATTAGAGAATGGATTATTGCTAATTTACGAAAGGAAAAATTGCCGAAATTTAAAAAGATAATCCAAATCTTTTTAAGTTGGGCTAATGCAAAATATGTATTAGACTGTCACAAGAATAACTTGTGGAGTGCTATCAATATTATAAAATTAAATTAAATGATGTTTATAATAAATGGTTTTGCACGTTTACGTCTTGACCATTTTTTTGTTTGATAGAAAAAAATTTTTTCATCAAAACAAAAAATGGGTTAAATAGGGGGATTTTATATGGAAAGAGAAAAATTTATAACTATTTTAAAAAGTTTAAATGGAATATGTGAAGAAGTAAATAAAGAAAGTGAAAATAGTAAAGTAGTATATGAAGTATTACAATTTTCTGATCTAGCTAGAAAATGGGATAGTGTATATAATATAACAGAATTCTATAATTATAATTGGTTAGGAAATATAGATTTTATGCATATACCAGACTTTAATCAAACACTCAAAAACTGCAAGAATTATCCTATCATAATTGCGAAGGAAAAAGAAACTGATGAACTACTTGGAATTTCAACCATAAAATATGACGAAAATGATGAAAATAATATTGATCCATATTTTCCAGAAGAAAATGCAAAATATTTTTCTGTTACTGGAATATTAACTAAAAGAAATAATCCATATAGAGGAATTGGTAAGAAAATATATGAAATTGCTCTAAGAGGAGCACATAATTATGAAAAGCAATATCCAGGAACTAAAATGATGTGCGTAATTGACTGCAGAAACAAACAAAGCTTAAGAGCACTGGCAAGTGCTGTAGATAATATAAGACAAAACGAGTATGTTGGAGAGAATAAAGAATTACCAGTACATATATTAGGATATTATGAATTAAGAGATAAAGAAGAAAACAAAATATTAGAAGCACCAACACTAGTAGTTGAAGTAGAATTGAAAGAAAAAAATATTCAAGAAATAGATAGAAATAATATTTTAAAATATGATAATAATGGAAATAGTAGTGAAGAATTATTTCAAAATTTAATTGATAAGTTAAAAGAACAATTAGGGACATATGGAATAAATAAACCAGTTATAGAAGAAGATACAGATTGTGGAATAGTATACTTTTACTTTTTGCAGGAAAAGGAAAAATGCAAAATACAAAGTATACAGATAGAGCCAAATGGTACAGAAAAAGGTAATGATAGAACAATAAGAGATGATAAAGCAATGTATGAATTTATAGGACCAATGCCTCCTATATCAGTAGATGTAGAAAGATAAAGGAGAAATTAAATATGAATAAAACAATAGAATTTTTTTATCAAATATCAAAGATTCCAAGAGAATCTGGAAATGAAGAAAATATATCAAACTATTTATGTGAGTTTGCTAAAAATAGAAACTTATATTTTGAAAAAGATAAATATAATAATGTCATTATAAAAAAGAAAACATCAAATAGTTCTCCCATTATTTTGCAAGCACATATGGATATGGTATGTGAAAAAGAAAATAATATAGAATTTGATTTTAAAAGAGATTCTATTGAAGTAATCGAAGAGAATGGATATTTAAAGGCAAAAGGAACAACACTTGGTGCAGACAATGGAGTTGGAATTGCCCAAATTTTGAATATTTTAGATAGTGATATTAAGTGTAATATAGAAGCAATTTTTACTGTGTCAGAAGAAACAACAATGATAGGAGCGGAAAGAATCGATTTATCAAAAATAAAAGCTAACAGGATGATAAATTTAGATGGATTTGAAGATAATACAATAGTTATTGGAAGTGCAAGCTTTTATGATATTATATTAAAACTAAACTATGATTTTGATAATATAAATGATGGAAACTTATATAAAATAAGTTTAAATGGTTTATTGGGTGGGCATTCTGGATTTGATATAAATAAAGATAGAGGAAATTCAAGTATAATTTTAGCAGAAATTTTACAAGAAATAGAAGATATTAGTCTAGTAAGTTTTATTGGAGGAAATAAATTTAATGTAATACCTTCTACAGCTGAATGTGTATTTATATCCAAGAAAGATGAAAAAACAATAAATGATATACTAAGTAATTTTATAAGTAATAAAAAGAAAAAATATAATAATTTGGAGATATTAATTAAAAAAATAGAATCAAATTATAGAAGTATACAAGTCTTAAATAATGAAAATAGTTTTAAATTTATCAAAAGTATTTTAGAATTTAGACATGGAGTATTTGCCAAAAATAATAAAAATGAAGTAACAACATCTATTAATTTAGGAAGTGTGGATATAAAAAGTCAAATAATAAAAATTGGAATGAGAAGTTCAAAAAAAGAAGAGGAAAAAGAGTGTTTGAAATATATAAAAGAATATTCAAACAGCAATAAGTATTTATTTACTATATTAGGCTCACAGCCAGGGTTTGAAACAGATGAAGATTCAGAATTAGTAAAAAAAATAAAACAGTCTTATGAAAATATAAATAAAAAAGAAAAAATTAAAATAAAATCAATTCATATTACAGTAGAGGCAGGATTTTTTAAAGATAAAATAAACAATTTAGATGTTATTATAATATCGCCTAAAATATTAAATGCACATACACCAAAAGAATGTGTAAGTATAGAATCAATAAAGAAATGTGATGAATGTTTATTAGATTTCTTAACTCATGAATATAGTGATAAATGTTAAAATAAATATGTACATAAAAAAGTAAAATAACATTAATAAATTATAAATTTATTATAATAATACTTAGAAAAATGTAAATAAAATAAACTATAATTAAAAAAAATGGAACTTAGATTTTCTAGGTTTCATTTTTTATATATGATTTAGTGTAAAGTTTTAAAATATTTACAATCAGTAAATATAGCATTTATCACAAAAAAAGACCACTTAATTAAAAACATAGAAATATTTATAGAAAAATTATATAATTATATATGTAGGAGGAAATAAATGAAAATTAATTTATCTTCAAAAATAAGTAAAATGATTAACAATGATGAAATAAATGTAACTATAGAGTTTTCTAACCAAAATAATGAAATAAAAGAATTTATTAAGTATATAAACGATTATGAAATAAATTCTAACAAAAAAATAATAGTAAGCAAAGATTATGAGTTACTAGAAATAAAATTTGAGGATATTATATTGTTTTATAGTGATAAAAAAAATAACTATTGCAGAACAAAAAATGGAGAATATAAAATTAAAAGTAAATTATATGAAATTGAGAAGATGAATATTAATTTAATTAGAATATCTAAAAGTTGTATAGTAAATGTTAATCATGTAGAAAATTTTTATGTAGGTGAAACTGGAAAAATAATAGTTAGACTAGATGATAATACAGAAGAAATAGTTTCAAGAAGAAAATTAAGAGATGTTAAAAATTATCTAAATGAAAGGAGTATCTAAAAATGAAAAAATTACTATTCTTTTTTAAATTATGCATATACTTTGTTTTGGGTAATATCATATTTAATACTATTTACTCAATAACAGAAGTAATAATAGTAAATAATTTAGGAATGCATGTTAATTTCATTAATAGTTATATAAATAGCTTTACAAATAATATATATATATATACAGTAATATATTTTGTGATATTAATATCAATTCGTACTTATGATACATTTTCAGTCAAAATATTAAATAAAACATTAAATAAAATTAGAAAGGGATAATAAATATGAAAAATAGAAAAAAATTAATAATATCAATACTTATTATAATTATATGTGCAATAGCATATGGAGTACATGGAGTGTATGAATCACACTTATTTAATGAAGATGGAACAATACATGATGGTCATGCTGAGTTAATAAATACTTTAAAAAATATTGAAAATGATGAAGAAAGAAAAAAACAAATAGATTTTTTTATAGAAAATAATGTAATAAGTAAGAAAGAAGCAAATGAATTATATTAGGTAAAAAAGATTGTTTTATTTCTAGGAATATTTGGATACATACTCATAAAATAGTTTTTATTATAAAAGTAATAAATGAATCAAGCATTCAGTGATAGTAAGAAATTAATGTAAATAAATAGATTTAATTTAAGAATAGGAACAACCTATTCTTTTTCTAGTGCAAGTTAAAAAATATGATGAAAGTACTGTAAAAAAATATAAATTTATGATATATATATGTAAAAATTTAAAATTATATTGGAGATTACTTATGAGCAAAATACATATAGAAAAAGTTACATGCCCAAATTGTAACTATATAGGAGAATACAAAGTATATGATTCTATAAACATAAATGATGAAATGAGTATAAATAAAGAATTTAAAAATAAAATAATAGATCATTCATTATTTTTATATACTTGTAGCAAATGTAATAGTAAGTTTTATGTAGAATATCCATGTTTATATAATGATATAAACAATAATTTCATGATATGGTATCTTCCTGATAATGCTACTAAAACTGAAATAGACAATATAAAAAAAGTAGACATGAGAACATATAAAGGAACACTAAGAATCGCCATAGGACAATATAGTTTTTTAGATAAATTAAATGTATTTGAAAATAAAATGGATGATTTAATAATCGAAAGCATAAAAGATTTTATAGTATCAAAACTTCAAACAGAACAAAAAAGTATACCAAACCAAATAATATTCAATGGTATAAATGTAGAAAATAAAACTTTAGAATTCATATTTATAAATGATAATAATACTAGTAAAATGTATAATGTTCCAAGAGAATTGTATGTAGAAATAAATAACCAGCTAAAAGAGAAAGAAGTAAAAGGATTCGAAATAATAGATAGAAAAAGTTATTATAATTATATTGAAAATGATTAAAGATAAATAATTTATTTAGAGCAAATGGAGGAAATAATATGAAAGAAATAGTATTTGTAACACATAATAAAGGAAAAATTGCATCAGCAAAGAGAAACTTGAAAGATATAAATTTTAGTATATTTGAATATGAACTAGACGAGCCTAGAAGTGATGATATAGAATATATATCTAAAGCTAAGGTTATGGAAGCTTATAAACTTGTAAAGAAACCTTGCATTTCATTAGATTGTGGATTTTGGATAGATGAATTACAAGGATTTCCAAAAGCATTTGTTAACTTTGCATTAGAAACAATAGGAATTAAAGGAATACTTAAATTAATGGAAGGTAAAGAAAATAGAGATTGTAGATTTACAGAATGTTTATCATATTTTGATGGAAAAGAATTACATCAATTTATGGGAAAACATGAAGGAACTCTCTCAAAAGAAATAATTGGTATAGATACTGAGAAAAGATGGTCTGACTTATGGTACATATTTATTCCTAAAGGATACAAAAAAACACTTGCACAGATGACAGATGAAGAAAGAGAATTAAGAAATATAGAAAAAGAAAATAATGAAGAACTTAAAAAATATTCTATATCAGCTATGGATGAATTTGTTAAATGGTATAAAAATGAAACTTTATAAATTCAAAAATAAAAGTTATTGGTAAATAGTTACTTTAACTTGCAGAAATCATAGTAAATTAGGATAATTTATGATAAACTAATTATACTACTATATAAAGTTTTAAAAGGAGGAATATATGTCACCTGTAAGAAAAAAGTTTGTTAAGATTATTGAGTCTTTATCTTATGATATAAATGAAGAAATTTTAAAAAGAGATACAAAAGAAATTTTACAAGAAATAACTCAAAAGTATGTTGATACTTATGGTGTTTATGACTTATCTGAAAATGACAAAGATTGTATAAGGTCTTTAATTGGAAATAAAATTTAAATTGAGAAAGGAAAGTGATTAATATGAATAATAATCAAGAAAATTTATCTATGGAAAAAATTACTGAACTTTTAAAGAAAGCTCAAACAGATGATGGGACTTTTTATAGTGCATTATATGATTTATACTTATTTATTGGGATGGCTAAAGGAATAGATGATATAAAAAAGGATAGAGGTATGACTCTAGAGGAATCCAAAGAGAGGATGATAATATAGTACAAAATACAGCTCATAATTCTATTGATAGCATATTTGAGTATCTATCTAATTTTTCAATAAAAAACGCAATAGAAACTATTGAGAGAATTTATGATTGTATCTATGATTTAGAAAAATATCCATTTATAGGAAAATATATTCCAGAAATATGGGATAAAAATTTTAGACAAATTATTTTTCGAAAGACTAAACAATCTGGATACAGAATTATTTATTATCTATCAGAAATTAGTAATACAATCTATATAACTAATATCATCAATTGTAGACAAAATTTTAATACATTCTTAAAATTACATAATTATTTCAAAAACCATTATAATTTTTAAATCAAAATTTATTTAAGTTCTTTTTATATATATTCCCTTTAATTAATATGTTAATTATTATATATTTTTTAAAAATTATACTATTTATCCTAGTAATATATATTTAAAATAATTCTTATATAAAGACTCCATTAATGATTTGTCTTTTACTAATATTTATAAATTCTTTGTAGGATAAAATCATGAAAAAAAATTTTTTGTCTTGTGTATTTTAGCAATTTCAATGGTTACATGGCTTTTAAATAGTAAAAATCCGCTGTAAGTATCGAAAAATTAGTATTTCTGAAAAATGACTATTAAAAAAAATGATTACTTGATAATAGCAAGTTTCAGAGATTTAAGTTTTTAAAAATTTCCAGTTGATATTTTACTGAAACTTTGTTTTAAAAAATATATGTAATTCTTAATACAAGTATATTTATACAATTTCAATAAGTAATTTGATGATTTTATTCTGAATTCTTTGTTCTTTGAATTGATTTTTTCTTTTAAAAATGATATTAATTATAAAAAATGGATAAACTAAAATAAATAAAATTTTTTATACGAGGAGATAAAGATATGATAAAACATTTAGAAGAAAGTGAATTAAAAGAAATATTAAAAAGTGAAAATAAAACTATACTTGTAGACTTTTTTGCTACTTGGTGTGGACCATGTCAAATGCTTGCACCAGTATTAGAAGAAATTTCACAGGAAAGATCTGATATTGCTATATATAAAGTAGATATTGATCATTGTCCTAATTTAGGATATGAATATAGAGTTGAAGTAGTTCCAACGATGCTTCTATTTAAAGGAGAAGAAGTAGTAGGAAGATTAGAAGGATATTATACAGCAAGTGAACTTATTGAAGAAATAGAAAAATATTTATAAATTATTAAGAGGTATATATATGAAAGGTTATAGATTAAATCCAGATAAAGAATATGTTTCTAAAATAATAGAGGGAATTTATAGAAAAGAAGGACATTGTCCATGTAAAGTAACAAGAGATGATAGTACAAGATGCCCATGTGATGAATTTGTAAATGATGGAATTTGCAAATGCAAGCTATATGTTAAAATTTAAATAGAATAATTATCTCCTTAAGAGATAAAATACTTAAAGAACAATAATAAAAGTTTACAATATTTATACAAAGTAAAATGATTATATATTATTCAAAATAAGGAGGTTTTTATGGAAAGAAAATTAAGAGTGTTCCAATATGGTTCAGGAAAAATGTCTGTATATACAATGAGATATGTATATGAAAAAGGTGCAGAAATAGTTGGTGCAGTAGATGTTAATCCAGCTATTATAGGAAAAGATATAGGTGAGATAATAGGAACAGAAAATAAAGGTGTTATAGTAAGTAATGTATCAGATGCAAGAAAGGTATTAGAAGAAACAAAACCAGATATAGTTATAGTTACTACTATGAGCTTAATATCTGATGTAGATGAAGCTTTAACTCTTTGTGCAGAACTTGGTATAAATGCAATTACTACATGTGAAGAAGCATTTTATCCAATGAACTCTAATCCAAATTTGACTAGAAAGATTGATGAACTAGCAAAGAAAAATAATTGTACAATTACAGGAAGTGGATACCAAGACATATATTGGGGACAACTTGTAACATCAATTGCAGGTTCAACACAAAAAATAACTAAAATAAAAGGCAGTTCAAGCTATAATGTAGAAGATTATGGTATAGCTCTTGCTAAAGCACATGGAGCAGGATTAAAATTAGAAGATTTTGATAAAGAAATAGCTTCAGCAGATAGAATAAGTGAAGAAGAAAGAAAAGAAATAATAAATAAGGGAGAATATATGCCATCATATATGTGGAATGTAAATGGATGGCTTGCTGAGAAACTAGGACTAACAGTAACATCACAAACTCAAAAATGTGTTCCACAAACTTATAAAGAAGATATCTTTTCCTCAACACTAGATATGACAGTAAAAGCAGGAGATGCAACAGGAATGAGTGCTGTTGTAACAACAGAAACTAAGGAAGGTATAACAATCGAAACAGAATGTATAGGAAAAGTTTATTCGCCTGATGAATATGATAAAAACATTTGGACTGTTTGTGGTGAACCAGATACAACAATAGTAGTTGAAAGACCAGCAACTGTTGAACTAACATGTGCATCTATAGTAAATAGACTTCCAGATGTAGTAAATGCAAAACCAGGATATGTACCAACAGAACAAATAGGTGAACTATGCTTTAAAGTAAAACCACTTAATGAATATGTAAGAGATTAATAATCTTTTAAATAAAAGAGGATTTAAAAATAAAGTACTAAGAATAGATAAGGGTACTTTATTTTTTTGAAATTAAAAAATATATAGTATAATATTTTTAATATTTAATTGAGAATATAGTAAATTTATGATAATCTAAGAAAAAATAAAACAGGAGGAATAATATAAATGATATTTTCAACATTATGTTATATAGAAAAAGATAATAGATACTTAATGATACATAGAACAAAAAAGAAAAAAGACATAAATAAAGACAAATGGCTTGGAATAGGAGGTAAGTTTGAAGAAGGAGAAAGTCCAGAAGAATGTATAATAAGAGAAGTTAAAGAAGAAACAGGACTACAATTAAAATCATATAAATTAAGATGTTTTGTAACATATGTATCAACAACATGGGAAACAGAATATATGTATGTATTTACTTCAAATGACTTTTCAGGAGATATAATAGAATGCAACGAAGGAGATCTAAAATGGGTTGATAAAAATAAAGTTATAGAACTAAATACATGGGAAGGAGACAAAATATTTGTCAGGAAACTACAAAATGATGATAGTTTCTTTACTGTTAAATTTGAATATGATGGGGAGAAATTATTAAGATACGAACTAAAACAATATTAAAAAGAAATGGAGAAATAAAAATGATAAGGATAGGAAATAAAATAGAAGGAGAAAAATATACTAAAAGATATGCAGCATATTCAATAATAGAAAGAAAAGAAGATAATAAAATAGCAATAGCTACAGATGGAGAGTTTTTCTTTCTAGGTGGAGGAATTGAAGGAAATGAAACAGAAATTGAAGCATTAAAAAGAGAATTAATAGAAGAAGCTGGATATAGTATAAAAAATATTAAATATTTTGATAAAGTTATGGCATGGGCAGATGGGGGAAAAAGAGGCCCACTAGATGTGACAGCAACATTTTATACAGCAGAATTTGATGAGAAAATAGCAGATCCCATAGAAAAAGACCATAAAGTTTTATGGGTAAATGCTAAAGATTATAAAGATAAACTTTATCATGAATACCAAAGATATATATTAAATAAATATATAAATAGAACTAATAGTTAATTTAAAATTAATGTGATATAGAAAAAGATGGTAAATTTATAAAATAAAAAAACAATTTTTATTTTGAATGAAAATATAATAGAATAAATTTTAAAATGGCAGAAATTTTATAATTTTTTAGTTATTGTTTTTCTGCTAAATTTATATATGAAATTTATAAAATCAAAAAAGATTTAAAAAAAATGGAACCAAAATGCAAATTAAAGTATCTAATAAGTGAGAGAATAAAATCTAATATTATTAGACAATTTAAATTGAAAAAAGAATGTGAAAAAATATAATGAAAAAAGTCTATAAAGTTAATTTATATATAAAAATTTATAATTTAAAAGGAGGAAAATGCAGAATGAAAACTACAAAGAAATTATTAATTGCTCTTGTAATAGTGTTACTTGCAGGAGTAGTAGTGCCAAACATAGTACCAGTATTAAATAGTACTATATCAGTAGAAGCAGCAAGCATAAAAATGAATACTACAAAAAAAACATTATATATAAATAAAACATATACATTAAAAGTAGTAGGAACAAAAAAGAAAGCAAAATGGTCAAGCTCAAACAAGAAAGTTGCAATAGTATCAAGCAAAGGAAAAGTAACAGCAAAAAAGAAAGGAACAGTAACAATAACAGCAAAAGTTGGAAGTAAAAAATACACATGTAAAATAACAGTAAAATCAGCTGAGATTAATAAAAATGCAATAACATTATATAGAAAAAACGCATATAAATTAAAAGTACTAGGTGCAACTAGAAGTGCAAAATGGACAACTTCAAATAAATCAGTTGCAACAGTAAATAGTAAAGGACAAGTAACAGCAAAGAAAAAGGGAACAGCAATAATAACAGCAAAAGTAGGAAAAAAGAAATACACATGTAAAGTAACAGTAAAAAGCCCATATATTAATAAAACAAAAATAAATTTATATCCATATGAACAATACTCATTATCTGTTTATGGAAGAACAAGTTCTAAATGGAAAAAAGGTGTAAAATGGACATCAAGCAATAAAGCAGTTGCAACAGTAACAAGTGCAGGACGTGTAAAAGCAGTAAAGAAAGGAACAGCAAAAATAACAGCAACGTATGGAAGGGAAAAATATACATGTTCAGTTAATGTAAATGCATATATAGAAAATAAAGAAACTACTAAGACAGGAAAAGAATTGTTAAATTATACTATAGATATACTTTCAAATGCTAACTTAAAAGATATTAGTGATAAAGATAAGATAAAAGGAATGTCAAAAGATTATTACTATCGCAAAATATTAAACTATAAAGATAATTTTGAAGCAAAGTATACCAAAAATTGTCTAAACAATAGTTGGAAAAACAGAAATTATATGTTTCATATTGAAGAAATAAATGGTGAAAAGTATTTAGCTGCATATGCTGGCTGTGGAGATGAATCATATATTAGTACAGATTTATACATTAAAAAGGCTACAGATAATACAATAGTATTTAATGCAGTATCACATTTTACAAAGAACTCACCATATAGAACTAAAATAGGAGAATTTGTAATTAAAAAAGATGAGGGAACTTGGAAAGTTGATAAATTTCCAACTGTTTGGTTCTAAATTTATATTTTAAGAAATAGATTAAAAATAGTAAGAATTTTCTAATTTCTTGTTATTTAGTTCTTACTATTTTCTATTATTAAATTATAATAAGATTAAAGTAATATAGGAATATATAAGAAAGTAGATTGATAGTATATAAATAAAACAACAGTAAATAAACTACAAACCATTAGATAGAAACATTAATATTATTTTTTTGAATTGATAATGTAGTTAATGAGTTCTAATATCATAGCTTTATCATTATTATTAAACATACTTAAGGACTGATTAATAAAGTCATCAGTTTCTAGTTCTACTTTTGGTATAATTCCATCAAAAATAGTATTTGCATCAACTTCAAGTACTTTACAGATATCTACAATACTATTAATACTAAGGCCAGATTCGCCTCTTTCTATTAAACTAACAAAATTAACTGACTTTTGTAATTCACATGCTAAACTTTCTTGGCTAAAACCACGTAATAATCTAATATTTTTTATATTTTTTCCAAGTACTTGAAGAGCACTTGGCTTTGTAACTTTATTCATAGGAACACCCCTTTTCGCCATTTTATCAGCAACAAAAATTTAAAAGAAGAAAATAATACTTTAATATATAAAGCGTTGCTTGACAATAGAAAATAGTTATGCTATAAATAATATATACAGAATAAAAAATATAATTCGTAAGAAGGTGTATGATTATAGTAAAATCTAGATAGTGCATATTAAAACTGCATAATGATAATTATCAAAAATATAAAAAATAAATTGTAATATATATAAATTAGTATACATGATGAAAAGATTGTATATTTTATTCTGAATGTTATAAAAAATAAAAAGTTTAATATAAAAATAAATTTAAAGCTAGAATAATAAATTATAAAAATATTTAAGCAATTAAGATTACAATATGGGATTTTAATGTACAAAGTGAAGAAAAAGTAAATAATTATAAATTGATAAAATTAAATTTGTAAAGTTAATTTATATAAAATTTATAATTCAGAGGGAGGAAACAAAAGGTGAAACATACAAAGAAATTATTAATTGCTCTTGTAATAGTATTACTTGCAGGAGTAGTAGTGCCAAACATAGTACCAGTATTAAATAGTACTATATCAGTAGAAGCAGCAAGCATAAAAATGAATACTACAAAAAAAACATTATATATAAATAAAACATATACATTAAAAGTAGTAGGAACAAAAAAGAAAGCAAAATGGTCAAGCTCAAACAAGAAAGTTGCAATAGTATCAAGCAAAGGAAAAGTAACAGCAAAAAAGAAAGGAACAGTAACAATAACAGCAAAAGTTGGAAGTAAAAAATACACATGTAAAATAACAGTAAAATCAGCTGAGATTAATAAAAATGCAATAACATTATATAGAAAAAACTCATATACATTAAAAGTATTAGGAGCAACTAAAAGTGTAAAATGGTACAGTTCAAACAAATCAGTTGCAACAGTATCAAGCAAAGGACAAGTAACAGCAAAGAAAAAAGGAACAGCAAAAATAACAGCAAAAATGGGAAATAAAAAATATACATGTAAAGTAACAGTAAAAAGCCCATATATTAAGAAAACAAAATTAACTTTCTATCCATATGAACAATATTCATTGTGTGTTTATGGAAGAACAAGTTCTAAATGGAAAAAAAGTACTAAATGGACATCAAGTAATAAAGCAGTTGCAACAGTAACAAATAGTGGACGTGTAACAGCATTAAAAAAAGGAACAGCAAAAATAACAGCAACATATGGAAGGGAAAAATATACATGTGAAGTTAATGTAAACGGATATGTAGAAAATAAAGAAGCTACTAAAATAGGATTAGGATTATTAGACTATACAGAAGGAATAGGAAATAATAAAACAAAAATTAAATTAGAAGAGGTTAAGAAATCTAATTATATAAAAGGGATGAATAAAAATTATTGCTATAGTAAAATATTAAACTATGAAGATGATTTTAAAACAAAATATACTGAAAATTGTATAAAAAATGATTGGTATAAAAAAGGTTATACATATCATATTGAAGAAATAAATGGTAATAAATATTTAGTTTATCCTGCTGTTGGTGGAAGAGAAGACTTTTGTGGTGATGAATTATATATCAAAAAGATGACAGAAGATACAGTAGTATTTAATGTAATAGCATACTATTCTGAAAAAAGTAATGTTGTTTCTCAAAAAGATTATGAAAATCATAATATAAGACAAAGCTTAGAAAAGAAAAAAGTAAGTTATACTACTAAAAAGTCTGAATTTGTAATCAAAAAAGAAGGAGAAAATTGGAAAGTTGATAAATTTTCACAATTCTGGTTTTTATTCTGGTCTTTAAAATAAATCTAAAAATAACAAGAATTTTATAACACTTTAGTTATTTAATTCTTGTTATTTTTTCTTTTATTTTTATAGTCTTATTATTTAAGTAGTCTAAAATTCCAGAAGAAGTAGTAAAACCAAATGTAATCTCTGTACTACATAAACGTTGATATTTCTCATTAAACTTCTTATTTATATCATTTTTTCCATATTTACCATCACCAATAATTGGATGACCAATATGCGATAGATGAGCTCTTATTTGATGAGTTCTTCCAGTTATAAGTTCTACTTCTAAGGTAGAATAATTTTCTTTTTTATTTTCATAAATTACATTATATTTAGTGATAATTTCTAAATAATTTTTCTTTTTTTCATCTGATATATAAACTCTAGACTTTTTATTATCCTTAAAAAGATATGATTTTAAAGTATCTGACTTTTTATCTAATATTCCATAAACATCACATCTATATTTTTTGTTAATTTCTTTATTTTTAAACTTTTCTACTAAAATAGTAAGAGCATCATTATTTTTGGCAAAGACTACTAATCCAGAAGTATTTCTATCCAATCTATGACAAGGCATGCAATTTGGATATGTAATTTGCACTATTTTATCTAAAGTATTCTCATTAAGCCTATTTTCTGTAACAGCAAGACCTTGAGGCTTATTTATGACTAATATATTATCATCTTCATAAACTATATCTAAAGATAGATAAGATGTAGTAGTATTATTAAATAAATACTCATCTGTTAAATATATTAAAATCTCATCACCTTTAAAGACATTAATATTTTGTGTAACACGTTTACCATTTACTTTAATATCCTTTTTCCTTAAAGTCTTATAAAATATGCTAGAAGATAAACCATCAAAAGAATTTAATAAAAAAGATGATAATAATTTATTATTATTTTTAGAATCTACAATAATTTTTCTCATAAATCTTTAATTTCTCCATCTAATTATTTACTTATTATTTTTAATTTCTAAAATTTTCTCTGTATAATCATTTAAAAATCTATTTTGTGAAAGTGCAGAATTATACACTTGAGTTGAAAGTATATCAGTTTTAAGTAATCTCTTTAAATTATCATCTTTGCAGGAATCTTCAAACTTTTTTAAAGAAGTAATAAGATTAATATCATTATTTTTCCTTTTTATATAAGATAATAATTCTTTTCCATTACTTGAAAATCCAAGAACTCTAGCATAAGGAATAATACTTTTAGAAACTTCTAAATCATTCTTAGTAATTCCTAAAAGAGCATATACAAGTATTCTTTGAATTCTAGCTAAAGTATATCTTTTACTTTTAATACTAGTTATCAAACTTTCCAAATTTGAAGACTTATATGTAGCTTCTTTTATTTTATATTCCAAGCCTTCAGATATATCAGGAAGATTTCTTATTTCCTCTAAAGACATTCTTCTTAATATATATAAAATTTCTTTTTCAAAAGAATTTAATGTAGGAATAAAGCAAGATCTATCTTTATAAATACTTTGAAGAAAATAAAATACATTTTCAGGAACAAATCTAGCTATTTCAGAAAAATCATTTTCAGAAGAAAGAAGAAATTTCCTAATTGAAGTAGCACTAGAAATATCAGAAGATTCATTTATATTATTGCTACTAAAATCATTATTCCTTTTTATTGTTATAGGAACTATTTTACTATTTAAAATTTTTAATGCTGAAATATATTCTAATCCCAAAATATTATTTGGAGTTAAAAATCTTAAGTATCTATTATCAGATACCTTATCAAGAGCCAGACTCATAGCCTTTGGGTAAGAGTTACCATTTTTTAATTCTTGTCTTAAAATACGAGAAAAATCATCATTATTATATATATAATTAGAAACTTCTACAAAAGAATCAATATCACCATTTTCAGAACCAAATGATAAATAATCAACAATACCTAAAGAATTTAATATAGATACTGCACCATATGCAAAATTCTGGGCAGATGAAGAAGAATATATTGTAGGAAGTTCAATTACTAAATCTATTCCATTTTCTATTGCAAATTTTGCCTTAGTCCATTTATCAAATATTGAACAATCACCACGCTGAGTAAAATTATTTCCTATTATAGCAACTACATATTTTGAATTAGTTATTCTTTTCGATTCTTTTAAATGATATAAATGTCCATTATGAAAAGGATTATACTCAGCAACTATTCCTAAAACAGATTCTATTTTATTTTCTTTCAATTTTTACTCCTTAAAATTTAAATTAATAACAATGTAATTATTGTATAATTATAAAATTACTGATATAATACCATAAATTGAGCTATTTTTGCAAGGAGAGAGAAATGGAAAACGTAGTTATATATACAGATGGTGCATGTAGTGGTAATCCTGGTCCTGGTGGATGGGGAGCTATTTTAATGTACAAAGAGAATAAAAAAGAAATATCTGGAGGAGATAAAAATACAACAAATAATATAATGGAAATAACAGCTGTACTTCAGGCTCTAAGATTACTCAAATTTGAATGTAAAGTACAAATATATAGTGATAGTGCATATGTTGTTAATGCATTTAAAAATGGGTGGATATATAATTGGATGAAAAATGGATGGAAAACAGCAAATAAAGAACCAGTAAAAAATAAAGAACTTTGGATAGAACTATATGAATTTACGAAAAAACATGAAATTGAGTTTATAAAAGTAAAAGGACATAGTGATAATGAATATAACAATAGATGTGATGAGCTTGCAAGAAATGCTATAGATTCATTATAGCTTAAAATTATATTAATAGGGGAAAACATTAAGATGAAAATAATTGGTATAACAGGACCAAGCGGTGCTGGGAAAACTACTCTTTGTGAAATAGCAGAAAAAAAATATAGTTCAAAAATTATTGATGCAGATAAAATTGCTAAATTACTTTCAAATGATACAACATCCCAATATTTTAAAGAAATGGTTAAATTATTTGGAATAGAATCATTACAAAAAGACGGAAAACTTGATAGAAGAAGAGTAGCTACTATAATATATTCAGATAATGATAAAAGAGAAAATTTAAACAAGCTTACATTTAATTATGTAGTAAAAGAAATAAAAAAAGATATAAGAAGAATAAAAGAATTAAATAATAGTAATATAAAAAATACTGATATTATAATAATCGATGCACCACTTCTTTATGAAGCAGGATTAGAAAAAATATGTGATAAAGTAATTGCAGTAGTAGCAAGTGATGATGAAAAATTAGATAGAATTTGTAAAAGGGATATGATAGACAAAGAATTTGCAATAAAAAGACTAAAAATTCAAAATAAAAATGAATTTTATATAAAAAATGCAGACTATGTAATTTATAATGATAAGGATGTTGAAAAACTAGAAATATCGTTTAAGGAAATATCGGAGGAAATATGGAAAGATTTTTAAATATACTAGGAAAGATAGTATTTATAGTACTACTTGTTGGAATTATAGGAGTTACATATTTTTTTTATAACAAATACTATTTTAATGATTACATAAAAGCACAAGTTAAATCAGGAATTAGTGATTTTCACAAAGATGCAACAAAAAAGATAGATAAAAAAGCAAGTTATTGTATAGAAAATAAAGATTATAATGATGCAGTATTTTATAAAGAGTTTGAAGTAGAGAAAAATACAGCATATAGAGTAACATGTAAAATAAAAACAGAAAATGTAAGTTCAAAATATCAGGATGAACAACTAGATAATGAAGGTGCAATAAAATATGGAGTAGGAGCCTGTATAGGAATTTTAGATACAACTGAACAAAGTAATATTGTATCTGGAAACTCTAATTGGGAAGAAATAGAATTTATGTTTAATTCAAGAAATAGAGAATATGTAAACTTGGGATTTAGACTTGGAGGATATAATGGAGAGTCTAAAGGAAAGGCATGGTTTTCAGATATAAAAGTAGAAAAAAGTACTATTGAATATAAAACATGGAATGTGGTATGCTTTAATATAAATAATATAGATGTAACATTAAATGGAAAAAAATATAAAGTATCAATGACTACAGAAGACCAAAGAATAATTAGAGAAAACTTGGAAAGATTTGCTCGTTCAATGGAATCCTTTTCAGGTAATAAAATGAAAATAAATACTAAATGTATAGAAATACAAGAGCCACTTACAAGCTTATCTTACAGTAAAGAGAATGGATATTATATAGAACCTAAAGATGCATATAGCTTAATTAAAGATTATTTAAATACAAATGAATATGACCATATATTCATGCGGAGTAAGATTTGGAGATGTAACAAAAGGAGTAGAGATTCCAGTAAACTCATGGATAGGACTTGGAGGAATGAGATATAAAGATATTGGATTTTCAAATATAAGATTACCTAATAACATGCAAAATACAACTATGTATAAATATGATTTAATGTCAGATACATTTCCAGAAGAAGTATTTGTACATGAATTTCTACATACACTAGAGAGAAACTTAGGAGATTATGGATATACATTTCCAGCTCTTCATGATTATGCAGACTATGGGTATACAGAGCAAGGTACAGATGGGTTAAAAAAATGGTATAGAGATTATTTAAGAGGTGTAGTAAAAGCAAAGGATACATATGTTGGACTTTCTGATGAGGTTTATTTAACTAAACCATTACATTTAAGTGATTTTCAAAGTGCTACAAATGTTGAATTTGATACTCAGCCACCAAACTTCATTGTAGGAATATATAAAATTATAGTATCATTATTTAACAACAAAACTGATGATGTAGGAATATCAGATAAAAATGTACAAGTTGAAATAACAGAATAAAAGGAGAAAAAATAAAGTGAAAGTTTCAGATTTTAATTATGATCTACCAGAAAAGCTAATAGCACAACATCCAATAGAAAAAAGAGACGAATCAAGACTGATGGTTTTAAATAGAAAAAATCATACAATAGAAAATAAAGTATTTAAAGATATAATAGACTATTTAAATCCAGGAGACTGTTTAGTGATAAATAATACAAAAGTGATTCCAGCAAGAATATATGGAAAAAAAGAAACAGGAGCAAATGTAGAATTTTTGTTACTAAAAAGAATAGAAAATGATACTTGGGAGGTCATTGTAAGACCAGGGAGAAAATTATTAGCTGGAACTAAAGTTATTTTTGGAGATGGAATACTTGAAGCAACAATTGATAAAGTATTAGAAAATGGAAATAGAGAAGTGACATTCAAATATGAAGGAATATTCAATGAAATATTAGATAAAATTGGAATGATGCCACTTCCACCATATATAAAAGAAAAGCTTAAAGAAAAGAACAGATATCAAACTGTATATGCAAAACATGAAGGTTCAGCTGCAGCACCAACAGCAGGATTACATTTTACTCCTGAATTATTAGAAAAAATAAAACAAAAAGGAGTAGAAATTGCAAAAGTTACTCTACATGTTGGGATAGGAACATTTAGACCTGTAAAAGTAGAAAATGTTGAAGATCATGATATGCATTCAGAACATTATTATATAAAAAAAGAAGATGCAGATAAAATAAATAATGCCAAAAAAAATGGAAAAAGAATAATAAGTGTTGGAACAACATCTTGTAGAGTATTAGAATCAGTAGCAGATGAAAACGGATTTGTAAAGATGGCAGAAGGAGATACTAATATATTTATCTATCCAGGATATAAATTCAAATGTATAGATAATCTAATTACTAATTTTCATCTTCCAGAATCCACACTTATAATGCTTGTTTCTACATTAGCTGGAAAAGACTTTGTTATGAAAGCATATAGACAAGCAGTACAAGAAGAATATAGATTTTTTAGTTTTGGAGATGCAATGATAATTTTATAAAGGAGAGAGATTATAAAATGAAACCAGCAATAACATATGAATTATTACATACATGTAAACAAACAGGAGCAAGAAGAGGAATAATACATACACCACATGGAGACATACAAACACCAATATTTATGCCAGTAGGAACACAAGCTACTGTAAAATCAATGACACCAGAAGAATTAAAAGAAGTAAATGCACAAATTATACTTGCAAATACATATCATTTATTCTTAAGACCAGGACATGACCTTATCAAAGAAGCAGGAGGGCTTCATAAATTTATGAACTGGGATAGACCAATACTTACAGATAGTGGAGGATTTCAAGTATTTAGTCTAGGAGCAATTAGAACTATAACAGAAGAAGGAGTTGAATTTACATCACATTTAGATGGAAGCAAGAAATTCCTATCTCCAGAAAAAGTTATGGAGATAGAAAATGCTTTAGGTTCAGATATAATGATGGCTTTTGATGAATGTTGCAAATACCCTTCTACATATGAATATACAAAAAACTCTATGGAAAGGACAACTAGATGGGCAAAAAGATGCAAAGATGCTCATATGGGAGAAGATAAGCAAGGATTATTTGGAATTATTCAAGGAGGATTTTATAAAGATTTAAGAAAACAAAGTGCAGAAGAATTAATAAAGTTAGACTTTCCTGGATATGCTATAGGTGGAATTAGTGTTGGAGAGCCTAAAGAAGAATTTTTAGATATTCTAAAATACACAACTCCACTTATGCCAGAAAATAAGCCAAGATACTTAATGGGAGTAGGAACGCCAGATTACTTAATAGAAGCAGCGGTTGCTGGAATAGACATGTGTGATTGTGTTATTCCAACAAGACTTGCAAGACATGGAACAGCATTTACTTCTAAAGGAAAACTTGTTGTAAGAAATGCAAGTTATGAAAGAGATTTTTCACCACTTGATGATGAATGTGATTGTTATACCTGCAGAAATTATACTAGGGCATATATAAGACATTTAGTAAAAACTAATGAAATTTTAGGAATTAGACTTTTGTCTATCCATAATATAAAATTCTTGACGGATCTAATGGAAAAGGTTAGAATAGAGATAGAAAATGATAATTTAGGTAATTTTAGAGAAGAGTTTTATCATAAATATGGTTATGAAAAATAATTGGAGGTTTTTATGGAGACAAATGATAAAAAAGAAAATACATCTAAAGTACAAAATATATTAAAAATATCAATAATAGCATGTGCTATTATTACTGTAATAGTTATAATATTTCTATTTTATTTTATGTATCAAGATTCATTACTTATAAGAATTTCAATAGATGGAATAACATATAAAATTACTGAAAATACACAAGATGAAAAAGAAAATGAGTATAAAGATGTAAATGGAGAAAATTATAGAGTTGGAAAAATAACTATATTAAATGATAAAAATGAAAGTATTGATAAAAATATAATTGCTATAAATAAAGATGAGGTATTATACTTTTCAATAAAAACAATTGCTGAAATACAGGGCTATACATATACACTTGGAGAAAAAGACGAATTTACTACATCTACGGATAGATGTCATGTTACTTGTAGTGGAGAAGATGTTAGTTTCATTTCAGAATCAAATGAGATATATAAATATGTATTTAAGCCAGAAGGAAATAATACAGATAATCAATCAGAAATTGTGATGGAAGAACATGAGAATTATAAATTAAAAGATAAAGTAAAATTAATAAATGGAGAATTATATGCAACTGCAGAAACTATATCTAAAGGATTTAATTCACCAATAAATGTTGCAGGAAAAAAGATTGAAATGTATTCTTTAAAATACTTAAAAAGTGCATATGAGCCTATTATTTCAGATGCAGGATATTCATTAAATACAATATTTAGAAATGAAAGAGCAATGATAAATGAAATTGCAATTGTATCAAAAAATGGTGCAAACAATTCAAATGGTGCATTATATGGAATTTGTGAAACTGCAACAGGAAATAATGTTACAGATACAAGATATGATTCAATACAATACTTACAAAATATAGATAAATTTGTAGTTTCATCAAATGGAAAATGTGGAATAATAGAAATAAAAGAAGAAAATGGTAAGAAAGTTGCAAAAGAAGTAATTGAAGTAAAGTATGATAATATTTCTTTGTTAGATGCAGAAAAGGGTTTATTTATAATAAAAGAAGTAAATCTATATGGTGTAATTAATAATGAAGGAAAGAAAATTGTACCAACAGAATTTTCATCAATAGGAATTGGAGAAGTAGAACCATATGCTAAGCAAGGAATAACAAATCCTTATTTATTATTTGATAAATGTATACCAGTACAAATAAATGGAATTTACTCTTTATACAGTTTAGAAGGAGATAGACTGATAGACAATCTTGCAGGATATGGATGTAGTAATGCTGAAACAGTATTATCATATGCTGGAAATGTTCTAATAATTCCTGAATCAGCAGGCTTAGGGTTTGAAGGAATTGTTATAAAAAGAGCAAGTGGAGAAGGAAAATATGGAGTTATCTCAACTAATGGAACAATGAAAATAACAGCTATATATGACTCAATATATTCTATAACTAGAGATAATAAAACAGAATATTTTGCACAAAGGACAGGAGAACAAGCAAGATACTTAAAAGATGTAATTAATTCATTCTAAAAATTAAAGTAAAATAGAATAAAATAAAGTCTCTTTAATATACATTATTTAAGGAGGCTTTTATTATGGAGAAAGTTGAAAAATATAGTACAAATAGGTTAGTAAATATATTAAGTGGTATTTTATTTTCATTTGGAATTACAATGATATTATTTTTAATATTTGGAATAGTTTTATCATATACTTCTATTTCAGAAGATACTATTAATCCAGTAATAATTGTTATAACTGGTATAAGTATTTTAATAGGTGCATCTGTTTCTTGTATAAAGCTAGAGAAAAATGGATTAATTACAGGAGGCATAATAGGAATTATATATATAGGAATTTTATATGTAATATCAAGTATGTTAAATAATAATTTCGGATTAAATACATATTCTATAGTAATGATAATAGCATCATGTATAACTGGAATGATAGGTGGAGTAATAGGTGTTAATTTAAAATAAAAATATATTAAAGGATTAAAAAAAGTAGTATACTTAAAGTAAAAATAAGGAGCAATAATAATGAGTGAAAAGATTTATACAATAGTGATTTAGATTTTATAATAGATACAAAGGAAAAACTAAAAGGATTCAAATTATTTAGTTTAATTACAAAAATAGAAGAAGCGTTTAATAAAGAAGTAGATGCTTTTGAAAAAGCAGAAATTATTGAGAATTCAAAAATAGATAGTGAAATAAAAAAACAGGAGTTATTGTATATGAAAAATAAAGAATAAAATTATTTTATTTAGAAATAAATATAGAATAGAAATAAGAAAATGCTTTAAAATAGATTTATTTAGAGCATTTTTCTCATTTCTTAAATGTATTTGTTAATTTATATTTTCCTAAAATTCTAATAATTTTATATAAATCTCTATTAAAAACTATTATATACAACTGTTTATTTTAAAAATAGTTGTTAAAAAGGTTGATATTTTTATTTTTTTAATATAAAATTTACAAATGAAAAGACTAAGGAGGACAAGTTGGTAACATTAGAAGAATTAAAAAAAGATGAGGAAGTAGAATGTTTCATCAAAAATGCACAAAGACAGTTAGATGCACTAGGATATACAGAACATTCTCATAGACATTTAAACTTAGTATCTAAAAGAGCTGCTACCATACTTAGAACACTTGGACATGATGAACATTCTGTAGAACTTGCTAAAATAGCAGGATACCTGCACGATATAGGAAATGCTGTAAATAGAGTAGATCATGCACATTCTGGAGCAATATTATCTTATGAAATATTAAAAAAATTTGATATTCCTACTGAAGATAGAATTGAAATTATGATGGCTATAGGAAACCATGATGAAGCAACAGGAAATGTAGTAAGTGATATATCAGCAGCATTAATACTTGCGGACAAGTCTGATGTTCATAAAACTAGAGTTTCTAAGACAAATATATCTTTATTTAATAAACATGATAAAGTAAACTATGCAGTAACAGATTCAGAACTTATATTAAATAAAGAATCAAGGAAAGTAACTCTTAAATTAAAAATAGATACAAAAGTATGTCCTGTTTTAAAATACTTTGAAATATTTATGGACAGAACAATGATGAGTAAAAATGCTGCTCAATACTTAGGACTATGGTTTGAACTCAATATTAATGATACTAATTTGTTATAGGAGGTAAATACATTGAAACAAGAGAAAACAACAAAAATTTTAGAAATGATTTTATTAATACTTATTATTGTATTAATAATAACAATTTCATTTTTTGGAATCCTACGTAAAAATTTAAATTCATGGTATAATAAAATACCAGATTATGAACTAGGAAAAGAATTAAGTAAAATGAGAGTATTGACATTTTCAGTAGATACTTCTACAAAAGAAATAGAAGATACAGAAAATACTGATGAAACTTCTACAGATGTAGATAAAACAGTTTCAAATGATGACAAAAAAGATACATCAAAAGATAAAGAAAAAAATGATGATGATAAAAAGGACTCAGAAAAATCAGAAGAAAAGAAAGAAGAACCTGTAAACCCTAAAGAAAATCTAACAAAAGAAAACTACGAAAAAGCAAAAGACATAATTGAAAAAAGATTAGCAAAAGCAGAGATTACAGATAGTGAAGTTGTTGTTAACAAAGAAAGTGGAGATATAAATATATATGTTCCATTTAATGATACAGCAAATAGAGTAGCAAATTATGTAACAGGACAAGGTAAAATAGAAATAGTAGATTCAAAGACAAATGAGGTACTTATTCCACAAAGCATGATTAAATCTGTTTCTAAATATTCAACTTTAAGTTCACAAGATGAAGAAGATACATCTACTACAGAAAATAAATCTAATGAAACTAAATATGATTTTGGTCTAACAATTAGTTTTACAAATGAAGGTATAAATAAACTTTCTGAAGTAACAAAAACATATATAGATGTATTAAATGATAAAGGAGAATCAGATCCTAAAACTGTTGCACTTAAAATAGATGATGAGACAGTATATACAACATATTTTGATCCAGATGGAGCATATACTGAATTGAATATTCCTATTTTCTCAGGTGTTACAGATCAGCAATATGATGCATATAGAGAAAATATAGAAGTATATGAAACAAATATAAGTTCAGGATTATTACCTATAGTATATACTGCAAATGAAACAACATTTTTAGATAATGATTTTAATAAAACAATAATATTTATAGGAATTATAGTATTTGCTATTATAACTTTAATTATAGGAATTATTTTAATAACAAAATATAAAGGAAAAGGTTTATTAGGATTTATATCACAAATTGGATATATTGCAACATACCTAATATTAATAAGAATTACAAAAGAAACACTTACTATATTTGGTATGATTTCACTCGCAGCACTTACATTAATAAACTTTATGTTTATAGCAAAATTAATCTATGATAAGAAGAATAGTTTTGTTAAAAAATCAATAGATTTAGCACTAAAATTAATTCCAGTGATAATAGTTGCAATAGTATTTGTGTTTGCATCTAGTATAGAACTAAAATCTGTTGGTGCAGTGCTATTCTGGGGATTATTAATATTAATACCATATAATCTAATATTTACTGAAAATTTACTTAGTATAAAAAAACATCTTGAGAAGATTGGAGGTAAAAATAGTGAAAGAAACTAACTTTTTTAAAAATAATTTTATATATATCATAATGATAATTGCTATTATAGCAGGATCAATAGTTGTAGGAATGAAAGGATTTCGCTATAGCCTAGAAAATTCTAATCATAAAAGATTTGAAATAATTCTAGAATCTCCTTATGATGAAAAAGAGATGAAAGACATTGTAAAATCAGTTATAAAAGATAATCATATAGTAAGAACTTCTTCTTTATTTGGAACAACAGTTGCAATAGATGCAAAAGATTTTTCAGATGAAGAGATAAATTCCCTATTTAACAAAATAAATGAAAAATATGGAACAGATTACAGTATGAAGACATTACAATTATCTAAGATTATAGAAGAATATGAACTTTCTGATATAGCAAATATGGAAGATAAAGAAATAAATGAAAAAATAAAACAAATAAAAGAAAAATATAATCTAGATTTTACAAAAGAAGAATTATCAGATACATCAAAAATAAAAGCAGATATAACAAACATAGTTGGAATAGATATAATGGATACTATAAATAAATTTATGATTCCAGTAATAACAGCGGTAGCAATAATCATTATTTATATTTCATTAAGAGGTATGAAATATGATAAACTATTACTAATAAAATTACTTCTAAAATTAGTAATAACAGAAGCATTTTTAGTAGCTGTAATTGCAATAGTAAGATTACCATTAAATAACATAATAATTACAGGATTAACAGTAATAGGATTTGCCGAACTTGTTATATTTAATGTTAAAAGTGAAAAAATGATTGAAAATAAAAATCTAGAAGAATAATAATATCAAAAATAAAAATAAAAGGGGAAATAATATTTTAAAATATATGTTATTCCTCTTTTTTCTTATATAAATTTATTAAAATTATTGAAAAATTAGTATCTCAATTATATAATATAAAATAAATTTTGATAAATTAATTTCAAAATCTAAAAGGAGGAAAAATGCCAAATAAAGAACGAAAAATAAAAAAAGCTATGACACCTAAAGAAAAAGCTATTTTCCAAGATAAATTAAGAAAATTAATTTTACTAAGAAATTATACAAAAAATAAACTATCAGAAAATGCAGAAATAAAAAGAGTACAAGAAACTACAGATATTTTGCTTGCAGACGATAGTAAAATACAAGACGCAATGCTTTTGGATTTAGGAAATGTAGATACAATAGATAAAGATATAACAAAACTTTTGGAAGTTGATACAAAGGTTATAAAGGATGATGAAATAAGTTTTATAAATGGACTTGAAAAAAAACAAATAAAAGAATTACTTGCAAGAGGACTTTCGATTGAAGACATAGAAAGACTTAAAAGACAAGTGCAAAGAAATTCAATTCCAGTAGATCCAGATATGCTTAAAGAAGAAATAATAATATCAGCTATAGAAAATGGAAAATTGACACCATTAGAAGATGATGATTTTCAAATAGAATTAACTCAAGATGCAGAACTTACATCAAATCTTATGAAAGTTTCTTCTAAAGAAACAGATAAAAAACAAGAAGATGAGAAAAAAGATGGATTTATACTACCTGGAATAAAAGCGATGTTATTAGAAGGTGATGAAAAAGCATTTTCAAAAAATACACCATTAACAGAAAAGCAAATGCTAAGAAAAATTTCAGAACAAACAGGATATGTTGTTATAGAAGATGAAAATGGAGACCTTCAAGTATCAACTCTTGAAGATAGGATGACAATAACTTCTAAAGGTGGAAAATTTGATGAGAAATATATTGAAATGCTAGAAAAAGAATTAGAAAATGAAATTGCAAAGTATAAAAGAATAGGGATGGATTTATCTCTGCTTGAAAAACAATTAAGAGAAAAATTAGATAAAAGAATTTCAGGAACAGAGCTTGTTATGCAAGAAGATGAAAAAGATAAGATAGTATTAAAAGCAATAACAAAACAACAAAGAAAAGAAAAAAATAAAGAAGTCGATAAAGAAAAACAAGAAATTGCTGACTCAATAGGAGTAGATCCATCTGAAATTATATCAATAATAAGATTTAAATCCCCTGAATCCTTTGGACAAATAATGAATATGGATACAAATAAAACTAATACATATGTTGCTATAAGATTTAAAAACGGTAATTTTAAATGTTATATGGAAGAAGAGAAAAAATCTAGAGGAAGAAAATCAGTAAAGACAGAAGAAGGTAAAAAGACTTATAAAGAAGTATCAGATTATAGTGTTACACCAGTAATGAATCAAATTGCTCCTGCAATGAAGGATAAATCTGGTTCAGGACTAATTACAGATGTATATGCATGGGAAGCACAAGCTGGAAAAACAAACGAAAATAGTAATAAATATGATGTAGTACAAATTAATATTGCAGGATCAAATCCAAACGATAATAGAGACACATTAATAAGAATAACTACATGTGGTAAAGTAACAGTAGATGCAGTTACGAATCATGGTGATGGATATGACTTTGATAGAAATGGTGTTGAGAAAATGTATCCAGATGGAGATGTTGTAATTGGTTCAAAAGAATATAAAATACATGATAAAGAAACAGCCCAAAAAGAACGTTCAGTAGAAAAAGAAGAACCTAATAATTCTGTAACTTTTTATCAAGATATAGAAAAAAGAATTGCATTACTAGAAGAATTAATGGAAATAGATGAAAAAATATATGAATTAGAAAATGATGTTTTACCCGATGTAACTATAATAGCAGGAAAAGTAATTGGTGGAGAAGGAGTTAGAGAAGGATTAGAATATTCAGAAGAAAGTAGACAAGTACAAATTGATGAAGCAGTTTCAAGAAGAGGAGAAATTCTTCAAGAACTTGGATATTCAGAAAGCGATTTAGAATATGCAAAAAAGGAAGCTGAAAAAATGAAAGAGGCAGAAGATGAAAAGACAATTTATAGTAATCATTAATAAAAAGGAAAGGTGACTTATGGAAAAAGAAAAGAGAAATATAGTAATAGGAGGAGCATGGCCATATGCTAATAGCTCGCTCCATTTAGGACATGTTGCAGGACTCATATCAGGAGATATTTTAGCTAGATACTTTAGATTAAGAGGAGATAATGTAATTTATACATCAGGCTCTGATTGTCATGGAACACCAATAACAGAAAGAGCAAGAAAAGAGAAAAAAAATCCAAGAGAAATAGCTGAATATTATAATAGAGAATTTAATGAGCTATTTGATAGATTCAATTTTTCTTATGACTTATTTTCTAAGACAGATACTGAGTATCATAAAGAAAAAGTAAAACAATTAGTTAGAAGATTATATGATAATGGATATATATATGAAAAAATAGAACCACAAACTTATTGCGAGCATTGTCAAAGATTTTTATCTGATAGAGAAATAATATTAACATGCCCAGAATGTGGTGAAGAAACAAAAGGAGACCAATGTGATAATTGTCTTCATGTTCCAACAACAGAAGAACTTTTAAAAGGTGCATGTATAGAATGTGGTAATAAAACAGTAAAAAGAGATAACAAAATTTTATATCTAGCTTTATCAAAATTCCAAAAACAAATAGAAAAAAGAACTGAAGAATGCAAAAACATGTGGAGAATAAATGCTAGAAACGAGACAGAAAAATATCTAAAACAAGGACTAGTTGACAGAGCAATAACAAGAGATTTAGATTGGGGTGTTGAAGTTCCAGTCGAAGGATATGAAGATAAAAGATTATATGTATGGATAGATGCAGTACTTGGATATCTAACAAATACAATGAAAATTTGTGAAGAAAAAGGAATGAATTGGGAAGACTTCTGGAAAGAGGGACATAACAATAAAATTTATATGTGCCATGGAAAAGATAATATAATGTTTCATAGCATAATATTAAATGCATTATTACTAGGACAAGAAGACAATTATCATCTAGTAGATGTAATAGTATCTGCCGAATACTTAAACTATAACAATCAAAAATTTTCAAAAAGTAAAGGAATTGGAATTACAGGACTAGAAGCATTAGATCTATACCCATCTGACTCACTTAGATATCATTTAGTAAGTAATGGACCAGAGAAAAAAGACACAAACTTTTCACCAGAAGACTTTATAAATACACATAATGGTGAAATATTAAATAAATTTGGAAATCTAGTAAATAGAACATTAAGATTTAAAAATTTAGATAAAATAGAAGTTTCTAAAATAGATGAGCAAATGAAATTAAAAATAGAAAACATATATGATGAGGTAGGAGATTTATTTGAAAAACTAGAATTCAGAGAAGCCACAGAAAGAATAATGAATTTAGTAGAAGCTGCTAACAAGTATTATGATGAAAGAGAACCTTGGAAACAAAGAAAAGAAGATATAAAAGGATTTAATGAAACAATATTTACGTGTAGCAACATTATAGCTAACTTATCAAATTTATTTGATCCAATAATGCCAGAAGCTACAAAAAAAATAAGAAAATATTTAGAGATAGAAAAAGCAGAGTGGAAACCAATATATATTGAAAAAGAAATAATACTTTCAGATATACAGCCACTATTTGAAAGATTGAAATTAGAAGAGAAATAGAAAAATTATAATTTAATTATATATAGCTAAAATTTATTTTTTAATATAAGAAAGAAGAGGTAGTAAAATATATGGGAAAATTATTTGTAATTGATGGAACAGATGGAAGTGGTAAACAAACACAATTTGAAAAACTAAAAGAAAATCTAGATAAAAAAGGGATTAAGTATAGAACAGTTTCTTTCCCAAACTATGACAGTCCATCATCATCACTTGTAAAAATGTACTTATCAGGAGAATTTGGAACAGATCCAAAATCTATAAGTCCATATATAGCATCTACCTTTTATGCAGCAGATAGATATGCGACATATAAAAAAGATTTTGAGGAATTTTATAAAAATGGAGGAATAATACTTGCCGATAGATATACTACAGCAAATATGGTACATCAAGCAGGAAAAATTAATGATGATAAAGAAAGAGAAAAATTTATAGAATGGCTATTTAATCTTGAATTTGAGATATATGGTATACCAAAGCCTAATTTAGTATTCTTTTTAAACATGCCACCTAAAAATTCTTTAGAACTTATAAAAAATAGAGAAAATAAATTTACACATGATACACAAAAAGATATTCATGAAAGAGACGAAAATCATATTATAGATAGTTATAATGCTGCTTGTAGTCTAGTAGATAAATATGGTTGGACAGAAATAAAATGCGTAGAAAATGATAAAATAAGAACAATAGAAAGCATAAGTAATGAAATAATAGAAAATGTATTAAAAGAATTAGGTGAATAGTATGAAAATAGGCTTTTTTGGAGGCTCTTTTAATCCTCCAAGTATAGCACATTTAAAGCTTGCTAGAAAAGCAATAACAGAATGTAACTTAGATAAAGTAATATTTATTCCTATTGGAGATTTTTATAATAAAAAGGAATTAGTAAAAATAGATAATAGAATAGATATGTTAAAAATAGCAACTAAAAATGATACAAATATTGAAGTATCAGACTTAGAAAAATATTTTAAAGAAAAAATATATGCATGTGATATATTTAGAATAATTAAAAATAAATATTCTAATGATGATATATTCTTTTTAATGGGAGAAGACAACTATTTAAAACTTAGTACATGGAAAAATTATAATGAACTTAAAAACTATAAATATATTATATTTGAAAGATATGATAATACTAAAAATAAAGAAAACTTAAAAAAAGAAAAACAAAATTTTAATATATATGTAATAAGATGTGAAAATACTAAAGAAATAAGTTCTACTTTAATAAGAGAAAGAATAAAAAACAAATATTCTTTAGAAAATATAATAGATAATGATGTAGAAAAATATATTTTAGAAAATAAGTTATATATTAGATAATAACTAGAAAGAGAAAATTATATGGTTGAATTTTTTGTAAAGATTATAAAAGGAATGATTATTGGAATTTCAGCAATGACTGCTGGAGCTGGAACATTTGCTATAATTTTAGGAATATATGATAGATGTATGGAAATAATTGCAAATCCATTTAAAAATTTTAAATCAAACTTTAAATATATTCTTCCAATTGTAATTGGAATAGGAATAAGTGTACTAATTTTTGGAAAACTTGTATTATATTGGTTATCAAATTATGAAGCTTATTTTAGATGTGTTCTACTTGGAATAATAATAGGAGGAATTCCAACATTATTTAAAGTTGCAAATAAGAAAGGATTTAAGAAAAAATACATAATAAGTATGATAGCAGCACTTATATTTACAATAGTACTTACTAAATTTGCAAATACAATAAAAGCAGGAAAAACAGTAGAATATATCACTATAATTGAACTTATTATTTATGGAGCAATATATGCTTTTGGAGCAGTAATGCCAGGAATGACAACTATACATATACTAGAATATATGGGAGTACTATCCACAATTATGAATGGATTATTTAATTTTAATCTTGGTATAATAATCCCATTTGGAATTGGATATATAATATTAGCTTTAACTACAGCAGGAATGATAACATATTTATTTAATAAGTTCTATGGAATGACATATTATGCAATTATAGGATTTTCACTAACATCACTTGTAATGTTTATTCCTACTTTTTCAAGTACATCACAAGCAATAATTGGAACCATTATGGGTACTATAGCAGCAATTGTTATTTATTTAATAACAAGACTTGAAAATTATACAAATAAGAAAAGAGAAGATTTAAGTATTGAAAGAACAGAGGAAACTATTACAAAAGAGGGGTAACAAATGAAAAGTAAATTTTTAAATGCTGTAGCAGCATTAATGAACTTCTTATTTGGTGTAATTATTTTAACATATAGTTTCATAGCACCAAATGAAGCTAGAGCAACAGCAAATGAAATTGTTGTAATGAATCAGATACATTTATTTATACTTTTAGTGCTTATATGTGTAACTATTGCAGATTTCATATTACTTATTAATAACAGACATAATAGTATATTTCTATTTGCATATGTTATTTCAATTTTAGCATCAGCTTTCTATATATTTGATTTTGATATTATAGCAATACTTTATTTATTAGGAGCATTTATTATATGTATACAAGTACTTAGAGAAAACATCATAGAAAAAACAAACAATATATTTATGATAATTCTTGGAATAATTATAGCAGCGATATTATTACTTGGACTTTATTCACTTACATATAAGGATTCAGTTGTAGAACTAGATAAAAAAGAAAATATAGGACAAGTTAAATATGATGAAGATTATTTTAAAAACATATCTGAACTAAAAATAAATGATATATATATAAATGTAGAAAAAGACGGAAAGTGGGGATATATAAATCAAAAAGGTGAAAAAGTAATTGACTTCAAATACGATTATGCATCACCATTTATAGAAATAGAAAAAAACAATAAAAAATTTGATGTGGCTTTGGTATGTATAGAAGACACAGGAGAAATAATACTTAAAAATGAAAGAATAGTTTATTCATATAAAAATAATATTGATGTAGAAGACTATGAGGCACAATATGACAAATTAAGAGATGTATATATGAATGTACTAGAACAAGAAAAAGACTTTGACGAAAATATAATTTCAAATGTAAAGGATAGAAAACATAAAATTGCTGCATATAAAGAAGACGGTTATACATATCCATATAATGATGAATACGACATATACATAAAAGTATCATCACAAATGCGGTGGAACAAATAGATATGAAATTGTAAAAAAATCTGGAAATAGAAATGTTAAAATTAGTATTGACTGTGATAATCTAGCTTTTGATTCTAAATATCTATATGTATATAATAATGGTTATTTGCCTTTCTATAAAACGTCTGAAAAAATGCAAGGATACTATACCTTAGATATGAAAAGAGTAGAAGTACCAGGAAATATGCAGATACTAGATTTTTATGATATAAATATGTTAGTAAAAGATTATAATGAAAATACAATATATTTTATGAATCAATCTGGAAATAGAGTATCTGATAAATATTTAGATATATATGTATATGATAATGGATACATTGTAAAGAAAACTAATGGGAAATATACATTAATAAATAAAAAATTTAAACAAATAATAAATAAAGAATTTGATTATATAAATCCTAAATTCATTGATTATGGTTTCTTAATATGTGCTAATCTACCTAAAAGTATAACATTTAATAAAAATGGTATGCCAACTAATATAAATTATAGTCTAATGGATATGTCTGGAAAAGTATATTCAGGTGGATATACAAATATATATAATATTATTGAAAAAAAGAGCGAAGAATTACCTATAAATGATTATCTATATAACTTAACAGATATTGAATATAATTTTATAGGAGAAGAATTTTATAATAAATAGAATAATTTAAACAAAAAACATAAAAATAATAAAATAAAAGACTTGTAATAAATTTTTCTATAACATATAATTATAAAAAACATATTGTAGGAGGATAAAATGGAAAAGGGTAAAGAATTTTTTAAGAACAACAAAATTGCTGTAACAATAATTAGTATTGTATTATTAATAGCAATTGTAGCAGTTGCAGTAGTACTTGTACAAAAAAATAGTGAGAAAAAGAAAGAAGAAGAAAAGAATGAATCAATAAAAAATGCTATTAGTGATTATGTAGTAGCTTATAATGAATTAGATAAAGATAAGATGCTAGCAGCAATAGATTCAAAAGCAGCATGTGCATGGGCTAATTGTGAAGCTGATACAACTAAATTCAAAGAACAATATGATAAAGTAACAGATGAAGATAAAAAATCTTATGAAAATAATAATATTGTTAGTAAAGTAGAAATGTTAAAAACATTTTATGATACTTATTTAGATTATCATAAAATGGAACTTGGAGAAATAAAAGATACTAAAGATATTGATGGTGTTGATGGACTAGTTAAATCAACAGCTACAATAAAAGAATCTTATTCTTATGATGGTCAAGAACAAGCATCAGAACAACAAGTTTATTTCTATATATATAATGGAAAAATAGTATCAATGGAAGAAGTTGGAAAAGAAGATAATACTGAAGATGATACTAAAAAAGATAATAATAACCAAGTAGATACAGAAAAAGACAAAGATAATAATAAAAAAGATAATGATAATAAAAAAAATAAAAAATAATTTATGTAATTAGAATAAATAGTAAATTGAAGAATATAAATGTAGTAAATATTTATAATTTATATTGTACTTGTATAAATTATTTTATATAATAGCAATATAAATTTTTGGGAGGAAATAAAAATGGAAAAAGTAAAAAGTGTATTAGGGACAGCTTTAGCATGGGTCAAAGCTCATGTAAAATTAGTAGTAATAATTGTAGTAGCTATATTAGTAGCTATTTTAGCACTAAACTTTGTAGCAGGAGGACCAAAAAGAGCAGTTAAATCTTATATTTCTGCAATGAATAAAGCTAATGACAAGAAAATATTAAAAACTATGGATGTAAAAGGTGTAGTAGCTTGGTCAAAATGTGGTGGAAAAGCAAGTAAATTCTTAGATGAATATAATGATATTGAAGATGATGAAGTAGATGAATATAAAGAGACATTAGAAAGTACTTGTGAAAAAATGTGTGATAGTTTAAAAGATTATGACAAATATTCAATAAAATTAAAACAAATAAAAGAAGTTAAAAAAGAAGACAAAGGTTTATATAAAGTAAAAGCTAAAGTAGAAGTCAAATATAAAGATGATGATGATGAAAATGAAAGTACAGATACAATGACATTCTATGTATATAAAGGAAAGATAATAAGTGGTGGAGTATCAAGTATATACTAAAAAATAAATAGAGCTAGCACTAGCTCTATTTTCTTGCTTTTAAAAAGTATTATATGTATAATATATAAAATATATTATAGTGGGAGAGATAGCATGGAGATTATAAGTAGAAAAAATGTATATTCAGGGTTTCTAAAATTTGATGTATTAAAAGTTAAATTTGAAAATGGAAATACTATTGAAAGAGATGTAATAATAAAAAAAGATGGAGTTGCTATTGTAGCAGTAACAAAGAATAATGAAATATATCTAACAAAACAGCCACGTGTTGCAATAAATGAAGAAGAATCAATTGAAATACCAGCAGGACTTATAGAAGAAGGTGAGACTATAGAAGAAACTACTAAAAGAGAACTTTTAGAAGAAACAGGTTGCATTTCAAACAAATTAATTGATTTAGGATTCTTTTATGGAGATGTTGGCTCTGGAACAAATAAAACACATCTAATGCTTGCTTTAGATGTAGAAAAGGTTCAAGAATTAAAATTAGATGAAGATGAATTTTTAGAATCATATAAATTACCAAAAGATAAAGTATATGAAATGCTTGATAATGGCGTAATAAAAGATTCACATTCAATAATAGGACTTTTAAAAGCAAAAAAATATATAGAAAATTAAAATATTTAAGTTTATTTTAATGTTTATGTTATATTATATTAACATAGTTAAGGCTAATAATATTAGTCTAGTAAATTTTTTCTTCCCCAAAAAAAATACTCATACTTAGTATGGGTATTTTTTTGACTAGAATATTATTTTTTTAATATAGAAGTTTATTATTATAAATAAATATGCAAAAATTAATTTACTTTTAAAATTTCAGGATAAAGACATGAAAAAAATTTTTTATGACTTGTATCAAAGAATTACCAAAGGTTGTAAAGATTTTTAATGCTAAAATTACGCTGTAAGCATTGAAAAATAAGCATTTTTAAAAAATAACTATTTTTTTAAAAAATTGGATACTTGCTAATAGCGGATTTTCGTATTTTAACTTTCTAAAAATCTTAAGTTTCTATTTTACTGAAATTTTGTTTCAAAAAATCATTAAAAGTTTTAATACAAGCCTGTTATACGATTTCAAAATTTCATTTCGTGTCTTTATCCTGTTAAAATTTAGTATTATATTGACTATTTAACAAAAAAGATATATAATATGAAAATGATTTTCATTTTCATATTATGTGGAGGAAATATGGTAAAAGAGAATAAATACAAAACAAAGCAAAGAAGTGCGATAATTGAATACATAGAAGCAAATAAAGATAAACAAATTACAGTAAATAATATATTAATTTATTTTAATTTAAATAGTGAAAAAAAGGTAAGTCAAACTACTATATATAGATGCTTAGATGGTTTAGTAAAAGAAGGAAAACTAAAAAAGAGTTATTCAGAGAAACTTTCAGCTTCATGTTATCAATATATAGAAAAATCCTGCAGAAACCATTATCATTTAAAATGCGAAAAATGTGGGGAAATATTTCATATAGAACAAGACATACTTTCAGCTTTTGAAAACAGTATAGGAAAGTCATATAACTTTAAAATAGATAAGGTTAAAACAATATTATATGGAATATGTGAAAAATGTAATAATACTTTAAAAAATTAAATAAAAGGGGAAAGATATGAATTTAAAAAAGATAGTATCTGCTATATTATTAATAATTATTATTTCAGGATGTTTATATTTTACACTAATGACTAAAGAAGTTACTGTATATAATGAAAAGGACAGATTAGATATAGTAGTTACCACATTTTCAGCTTATGATTTTACAAAACATATAGCAGGAGAAAATATAAATTTGACATTTTTATTAGGACCTCGGAGTAGATTCACATGGATACGAGCCAAGTGCTACTGATATTGTAAAAGTACAAAATGCAGATGTATTTATATATGTAGGAGGAACCTTAGAACCATGGAGTAAAAAAATAATTTCTGATTTACCAGAAAGTGTAAAAACGTTAAGACTCATAGATAGCATAGACTTAAAAGAAGAAATAAAAATAGATGGAACACAATATCAAGAAAGACATAGTCATGAAGATGAGGAAATAAATGAAAGAGAATATGATGAGCATATATGGACATCTACAGAAAATGCAGTAGAGATGATCAAATATATAGAAACAAGTTTATCTAATTTGGACAGTAATAATTCAAAACAATATAAAGAAAATTCTAAAAAATATATTAAAGAGATAAATAATGTAAAACAAGAAATACAAGAAATTGTAAACACAGCTAAAAGAAAGAAACTTGTATTTGGAGATAAAATGCCAATGCAATATTTTATGCAAGAATTTAATCTTGATGTAGTAGCTGCTTTTAATGGTTGTGCAGAAGAAACAGTTCCAACTAGTAAAACAATTGCATATTTAGTAGATTTAATTAAGAATGAAAAAATACCAGTAATATTATATATAGAATTAAGTGAAGGAAGAGTAGCTAAAACATTAGCAAAAGAAACGGGAACAAAAACAATGCAGATACAAACACTTCATAATATTTCAAAAGAAGATTTTGAAAATGGAGAAACGTATACAAGTCTTATGAAGAGAAATATAAAAGTACTAAAAGAAGCACTAAATTAAAAAGGAAGGATATAAAAATGAGTCTTATTGAAATAAATGATTTATCTTTTGAATATTCAAAAGAAGATAAAGCATTAAAAAATATAAATTTAAAAATAGAAAAAGGAGACTTCCTTTGTATAATAGGAGAAAACGGTTCTCGGTAAAAGTACATTAGTAAAATGTATTGTAGGATTAAATAAAGTGCCAAAAGGTACCATAATAAAAAATACTAGAATAGGATACTTACCACAAAAAACAGAGATACAAAGAAATTTTCCAGCATCTATTGAAGAAATTGTACTAAGTGGAACTACTACAGATAATTTAAGTAAAATATGGTATACAAAAGAAGATAGAAAAAATGCAGAAAATATAATGAGGGAACTTAACATATATGATATAAGAAAAAAATGTTTTAGAGATTTATCAGGAGGTCAACAACAAAGAGTTTTAATATCAAGAGCAATGTGTGCAACTGAAGAATTACTAATATTAGATGAGCCAACAAATGGTTTAGACCCAGTAATTGCTAAACAAATATATGAAATCTTAAAAGATTTGAATGAAAAAAGAAATATGACGATAGTTATGGTATCACACGATATAGATAGGGCAATGAATTATGCCAAAAGAGTAGTTAAGATAAAAAATGGTGAGAAAGTATATGACGATATTACTTCTAAATATAATTTGGAAGGAGACACAAAAAATGATTAATGCAATAATTCAAATGATGGAATATGGATTTATAGTAAGAGCAATGATAGTTGGAATTTTAGTTAGTATGTGTGCTGCTATACTAGGAGTAAGCTTAATACTAAAAAGATATAGTATGATAGGAGATGGACTATCACACGTAGGATTTGGAATACTTACTATATCAGTTGTAATGGGATGGGCTCCTATGATAGTTTCTATACCAGTAACAATACTTACAGCAATTATATTACTTAGGATAGGAAATAATAAAAAAATAAATACAGATAGTGCTATAGCAATGATTGCAAGTGCTAGTTTAGCTGTAGGTGTTGCAGTAACATCAGCATCTACTGGAATGAATACAGATGTATATAATTATATGTTTGGAAGCATTTTAGCTATGACAGAAAATGATGTTATTTTAAGTATAATTGTAAGCATTATAGTAATATTTTTATATATAATATTCTATAGAAAAATATTTTCAATAACATTTGATGAATCATTTGCTAAAGCAAATGGGCTAAATGTTTCTATTTATACAAATTTAATAGCAATATTAACAGCTGTACTTATAGTAGTTGGAATGAGACTTATGGGTACAATGCTAATAAGTAGTATTATAATATTCCCAGGACTTACATCTATGAGAATATTTAAGTCATTTAAAAAAGTTGTAATAAGTTCAGTAGTAGTAAGTATCATATCATTTATTTTTGGAATATATTTTTCATATATATATAATATAAGTGCAGGTGCAATGATTGTAATTGTAAATGTTATATTATTTATAATATTTACTTTAATATCAAATATTTTTTGTGAAGAAAAATAGTATAAACAGTAATTTTAAATTTGTTATTTATACTATAATTTAAAAAAGTAAAGTTATTGATAATAATATTATATTATGTTATTATTAGAGAAATAAATGTTAGTTAAGAAAAAACAAATTGAGGAAAAATATGAATGTTTTAGAATTTATTTTAACAAATAAAGATTATTTGCAAGATTTAATAACAAGAAGTACTTATCATTCAAATGCAATAGAAGGAAGTACTCTTACATATGCTGAAACATATGCGATTCTTTATAATGATAATAGTTTTAAAATTAAAGGAAAAGAACCTAGAGAAATATATGAAGCTATTAATCACAAAAAAGCTTTAGAATTAGTATTTGATAACTTACAAAATGAAAAATGGTTTGATGATAAATTTATAAAAAAAATAAATGAAATAATTAATAGAGATATTAAAGATATAGAAGGATATAGAACAGTTCAAGTATTTATAAGAGGAAGTGAACATATTCCACCAGAACCTGAAAAAATACCAAATTTAATGAATTATTATGTATATAATTATAATCATAGTGAGGAAGACATTTTTACAAAAATTGCAAGATACCATATTGAATTTGAAAAAATACATCCTTTTGAAGATGGAAATGGTAGGACAGGAAGATTACTTATAACACATGAACTGCTAAAAAATAATCTGCCACCTGCTATAATAGAAAAAGAAGATAGAGTAAAATACTTTGAATATTTAAGTAATAGTAATACTACAAATTTAGCCAATTGGTTTAAAGAATTATCTAATAGAGAATTAGAAAGAATGAAAAGATTTGGATATTAATAAATTATTATTATAAATAATTATAAACTCATAATGTAAAAAAAGGGGGATAATGAATTATGAAGAGTACAAAAAAATTGCTAGTTGCATTTATAATAGTATTGTTTGCAGGTATTATAGTACCAAACATAGTACCAGTACTAAATAATACTATATCAGTAGAAGCAGCAAGCGTAAAGATGAATACTACTAAAAAAACATTATATGTAAAAAAGACATATACATTAAAAGTAGTAGGAACAAAAAAGAAAGCAAAATGGTCAAGTTCAAATAAGAAAGTAGCAACAGTATCAAGCAAAGGAAAAGTAACAGCGAAAAAGAAAGGAACAGCAACAATAACAGCAAAAATAGGCAGTAAAAAGTATAAATGTAAAATAACAGTAAAAAATCCTGGACTTAATAGAACAAATCTTACATTATATAGAGGTCATACATATAAATTAAAACTATATGGAGTTTCTGGAAAAATAAAATGGTCAAGTTCAAATACTAGAGTTGCTACAGTAAATTCAAAAGGAGTAGTTACTCCAGGAAAATCAGTTGGATACACAACAATAACAGCTAAAAATGGAAGTAAAAAATACACATGTAAAGTTTTTGTAAAGTTACCTTATATTAGTGAGTATTCTATAGGATTATATGAAAAAGAAAGTTATAAATTAAAGGTAAATGGAGCTATTGGTACAGTTAAGTGGTATAGTTCTAATACAAAAGTAGCAAAGGTAGATAAAACAGGAAAAGTAACAGCATTAAAATCTGGAACAGTAACAATTACAGCAAAAGATAAAAAAAATACATATAAGTGTAAAATTCTTGTTAGTACAAAAGAAAAAGCATTAAAAGTAGGGAAAAATTTAATAACTTATGGAACATATAAAATGGATAAGATAAATGATATATTATATGGAACAATAACAATTTATCAAAATGGAAGATTTCATATTTCTTCAAATTGTGATGGTATAAAGGATTATTATAGTGGAAATAAATCAATAAATTGTGATGGAACATATAAAGTAGGAAAAGTTGAAAATTCTGGAATGTATTTTCCAGGAATATATTTCACACCTAATGCAGGTGAAAAATTCTGTTTTGAAGTAAGTTATAATAACATGTTTTCAGACCAACAGCATGGATATACTTATTCAAAATAAAATGGACTTAGAGTTTATTTTATAATAAATATAAATTAAAAAACAAAGATATAAAAGGATGATATTATGAAAAAAATATTAATAAAAATATTTCTATTATCATTAATAATATTAGGAATAGGAATAATACCTGCTAAATTAGTTAGAGCATCAGAAGAGATATTGCCAACAGCTTATAATAATTTAAATGTTAGCTTAAGAAGTAAATCAAAACTAGTAGCAATAAATTCTGGATATATGAGAGTATTCTATGATGGAAAGAAGATATGTATAGAATATTATGATGACAATTTTAATATAAAAAGTAAAAAATCAATTGAAATGGAATTAGAAATATGGGGAGGATTTTTTGCAGGGGAAAATGCGTATTATGTAGTTGAAGGACAAAACAATACAGATGAAAATAATACTGCAGAAGTAATACGTGTAATTAAATATGATACTAATTGGAATAAGTTAGGAACTGCAAAAATAACAAGCAATCCATCACTTTTTGGTGGAGAAGTTCGTTATCCATTTGATTACGGTTGTGTAGAAATGTGCGAAAATAATGGAACTCTTTATATTGTTACAGGACATGAAGGATATGTTGACGATTCAGTGGGTCAAGGACACCAAGGATTTTTAATGATTTCTGTAAATGAATCAACTATGAAAGGAGAAATAGTAAAAAGTGATTTATGGCATTCTTTTGCCCAATATATAAAATGTAAAGAATCATATTTATATGTATTAGAGCAAAGTGAAGGGTCTAGGTATACAAAGCTATCAAAATATAGTGAAGAAAATCTAAAGGGAGAATCTATACCTGTACTTGAATATGGTGGTTCTCGTACATCAGCATGGGCACTTGCATGCTATGCAAGTGTAGATGATATGGAATTATCTTCAAACAATGTTCTTTGTCTTGGAACATCAATTGACCAAACAAAATATGATAGTGTTTCTCAAGATATGGCACATAATATTTATCTTACAATAACACCAACAAACAATTTTTCAAAAGAAGCTACACAAGTAAAATGGTTAACTAATTATGAAGGCGATGGAAAATGTTTTTTAGGAACAAAAATCACTAAAGTTAATGATAATCGTTTTATGATTTCTTGGGAAGAATATAATATAAGTCAAACAGCAAATACAGATGATACTTTATCAGAAAGTATTCTTCATTATGTGTTTGTAGATGGTAGTGGTAATAAAATAAGCGAAGAATTTACAGTAGCTGCACCTATATCTGATTGCCATCCTATTGTTAAAAATTCAAAAATAGTCTTTTATGCCTCAAATGAAAATATGGTGAATTTTTATATAATAGATGCAAATAATGGAAATTTTAGCAAAAAAATAAATCGTGTAGCTGGAGAAAATGTAACATGGGAATTAGATAATGGTTTGCTTACATTATCTGGAACAGGAAGTATAACTGTTGATACAGAAGCAAAACGCAGATTACCTGTTTCATCAACTGCTCGCTCACATAGTTATTCTTCTAGTGATAATGCATGGAAAACAATAAGAGAAAAAGTAAAAAAGATTGTAATTGGAAGAGGAATTACTAGTATAGCAGATAATTCATTTAATTATTTTGGTAATCTTACAGAAGTAGAAATAGAAGATGGAGTAAAAAATATTGGTAGGGAAGCTTTTTATAGTTGTGATTCATTATCTAAGATCACAATACCATCTAGTGTAACAAGTATTGGTGAAGACTTTTTATGGACAGGATCATATTGGGTAGGTTCTGAACAGCATGTTGTAAGAGCAACTATTCATGCAGCAAGTGATTCATATGCAATAAAATATGCTAAGGAAAAAGGGATTAATTTTAAACTTACAGATGCTCCAAAATTAGAGATATCAAAAATGACAATAAATAATATAGCAAACCAAACATATACAGGAAAAGAAATATGTCCAACAATTAGAATACAAAATGGAAATACAAGTTTAGTAAATGGAGAAGATTATACTGTTTCATACTCAAATAATACAAATATAGGAAAAGCGACAGTTACAATAACAGGCATTGGAGATTATACAGGGAAAGTAACAAAATATTTTAATATAGTTGAAAAAAAGATTTTATTAGATATATCAAAAACGACAATAAATAATATAGCAAACCAAACATATACAGGAAAATCAATATATCCAATAATTAAAATACAAAATGGAAATACAAGTCTAGTAAATGGAAGAGACTATACAGTTTCATATTCAAACAATAAAAATATAGGAACAGCAACTGTTACAATAACAGGTATAGGAAATTACACAGGAAAGGTAACAAAATATTTTGGTATAGTTCCACAAAAAGTAACAGGAGTAACAAATAAAACACAGGATACAAAATCAATAACAGTAAAATGGAATAAAACTACTGGAGCAACATGGTATGAAATATATAAATATGATACTTCTAAAAAGAAATATATTAAGGTAAAAACAACATCAAGTAATCAATATAAAGTAACAAACTTAAAAACTGGTACAACATATCAATTTAAAGTAAGAGCATATAAAACAGTTAGTGGAAAAAATTATTATAGCTCATATTCATCAGTTGTGAAATTAACGACAAAAACAACTACGCCAAAAATATCAAAAGTAACAGCAGGAAAGAAAAAAGCAACAGTAAAATGGAGTAAAGTAACAGGAGCAACAGGATATGAAATATATATGTCAACAAATAAAAGTAAGAATTATTCAAGAATTAAAACTATAACAAATGGAAAGACAATAAAATATACAAAAACTAAATTAAAAAAAGGTAAAAAATATTACTTTAAAATTAGAACATATAAAACTGTAAATGGTAAGAAAATTTATAGCTCTTATAGTAGTGTAAAATATGCTAAAGTAAAATAAACAATTTAAAAGATTAGAAGATAAATAAAAATAGAAATCTTCTAATCTTTTGTATATTTGCAATAAAAAATAATTAAAGATTTTTATTGAAATTACATAAAATATTGCTAAAAATAAAAAAGGGATATATAATATAAAAAGTTAAAAATTAGGAGGTAAAGAATAAATGAATAGTAAAGATATAAAAACAGTTCCAATTACTCTTCTTACAGGGTATTTAGGATCTGGAAAAACAACATTAATAAATCATATATTAAATAATCAAGAAGGATATAAAGTTGCTGTTATAGTAAATGATATAGGAGAAGTTAATATTGATGCAGAACTTATAGGAAAAGGTGGAATAGTAAAAGAAAAAGATGAAAGCTTAGTTCCACTTCAAAATGGATGTATTTGTTGTACATTAAAGGTTGATTTAATGCAACAAATAGTTGATTTAATAAAAACAAGAAATTTTGATTATATATTAATTGAAGCCAGTGGAATTTGTGAGCCTATTCCAATAGCACAAACAATTACAGCACTTTCTGAATCAACAGTAGAATATGGACTACCAAAACTTTGTAATTTAGATAATGTAGTTTCTGTAGTAGATGCTCTAAGACTTGCATCAGAATTTGGATGTGGAAAAGAACTAGAAAAAGATAATTTAGATGAAGAAGATATAGCAAACTTACTTATTCAGCAAATTGAATTCTGTACTACAATAATATTAAATAAAGTAGATGAAGTTTCTAAAGAGGAATTAAATGAAGTAAGAGCAATAGTAAAAAAACTACAGCCTAAAGCAAAATTAATAGAGACAAACTATGGAAAAGTAGAAGTATCAGAACTTTTAAATACAAATAGATTTGATTTTGAGAAAGCTTGCGAAACAGCAGGATGGCTTGAAGAAATAAATGCAGATTTAGAAGATGAAGAAGATAATGATGACCATGAACATGAACACGAACATGAACATGAGCATGATGAAGAAGAACATCATCATCACCACCATCACCATCATCATGATTCTGAAACAGAAGAATATGGTATAGGTTCATTTGTATATGTAGCAAGAAAACCACTAAATAAAGAAAAGTTTGATAAATTTGCTTGTAATATGCCTAAAAGTATAATAAGAGCAAAAGGAATTATATGGTTTTCAGATGAAAATGATATGTCATATATTTTTGAACAAGCAGGAAAACAAGTACAAGCCTATGAAGGTGGAGCTTGGGTTGACACGTTACCAAAAAATGAAAAAGAAGAAATATTAAAATTAAATCCAGATATAGAAAAAGAATGGGATTATAAAGTAGGAGACAGAATGATAAAATTAGTATTCATAGGAAAAAATATGGATAAAAAAGAAATTACGAAAACAATAGATGAATGTTTAGATGAATATACAAAATAGAAAATGAGAACATATTATGATGAATATTAAATTATGCTTTATAATATGTTTTTTCTTTTTTTAACCTTGATATAAAAGAGAAATGATGATATTCTTATATAGCAGAAAAAAAGTAATATAAAAAGTATTTTTTGTAAAAATATATATAAAGAATAAATGGAGAAATAAGGAGGTAATAATGTTAGAACTAAAAAATATATGTTTTAGTAGAGAGAATAAAAAAATATTAGATAATATAAATCTAACATTAGAAAATAATAAATTTATTTCAATTACAGGACCAAATGGTTCAGGAAAATCAACACTTGCAAAAATAATAATGGGAATTGAAAAGCCAGACTCTGGAGAAATAATATTTAATGGAAAAGATATAACAAATATGAGTATATCAGAAAGAGCAAATTTAGGACTTGGATATGCGTTTCAAACACCAGTAAGATTTAAAGGAATAACAGTGTTTGATATGATAAAATTATCTGCAAAAAAAGAGATGTCAAAACATGAGGCATGTGAAATTTTATCAAGTGTTGGACTTTGTGCTAGAGAATATGTAGACAGAGAAGTAAATAGTTCTTTATCTGGAGGAGAGCTTAAAAGAATAGAAATTGCTTCTGTTGTTTCAAAAGAATCTGAGTTTACAATATTTGATGAGCCAGAAGCAGGAATAGACTTATGGAGCTTTAATAGTCTTATAAATGTATTTGAGAAAATGAGAGAAAAATTAAATGGGACAATCTTAATAATTTCTCACCAAGAAAAAATATTAAATATATCAGATGAAATAATATTATTAAAATCAGGCAGAATTGAAGAACATGGAAATAAAGAAGAACTATTTGACAAAGTAACAAAACATTCTTCTTGTTATAAACTACAAGGAGGTAAAAATTAGATGGAAAATATTGACAAAAAACTGATTGAAAAGGTATCAGATGGCAAGTCAAATTTTGAAGGCGCATATAATATTAGAAAAAATGGAAAAGGAATAGAGCGAAAAGTAACTGAAAATATAAATATTGTACCAAAAGAAGACGTTTCAGGAATAAATATATATGTAAAAGAAAACTCTAAACATGAGATACTTCATATACCAGTAATTATTACAGAAAGTGGACTTACAGACTTAGTATATAATGATTTTTATATTGGAAAAAATGCAAATGTTATAATTATTGCTGGATGCGGAATTCATAATGACCATCATAAAGAATCAAGTCATAATGGAATCCATAGATTTTTCCTAGAAGAAGGAGCAAGAGTAAGATATATAGAAAAGCATTATGGAGAAGGAAATGGTACAGGAAAGAGAATATTAAATCCAGTAACAGAAGTTCATTTAAAATCAGGTGCGACTTTAGAGATGGAAACAGCTCAAATAAAAGGAGTTGACTCTACTGTAAGAACTACAAATGGTATTTTAGAAGATAATGCAACATTAGTAATTACAGAAAAAATAATGACAGATGGAAATCAAACTGCTAAGACATTATTTAATGTAAACTTGGATGGAGAAGGATCAAGTGCAAATGTTACATCTAGGTCAGTTGCAACAGAAAATTCTACTCAAGTATTTGAGTCTAAGATATATGGTAATTCAAGTTGTTTTTCACATGTAGAATGTGATGCAATAATAAAAGATAACGCAAAAGTTACATCTATTCCAGAAATAACAGCAAATGATGTAAATGCTAATCTAATACATGAAGCAGCAATTGGAAAGATTGCAGGAGAACAATTATTAAAATTAATGACACTTGGATTAACAGAAGAAGAAGCAGAAGAGCAAATTATAAATGGATTTTTAAAATAGAATAAAATTGAGAAAAAGTAAGATAATAAAATAGTAATGAGAAATAAAAAGACGATAATTAGTTCTTAATTATTGTCTTTTTATTGTTTTAAGGTAATGAACACCTTATCTCTAAAAAAGTATCAGAAGTATTAAATTCACCATTGTATTTCCAAGTTTCAATAACAACTTTTGTATAACTTTCTATAAACTGTTCTTTAAAAATAGTAGGTGCATTATTAATACAACTATGTTTATTTTTTTTGCAGATATATTTACTAGATGGAATATGAAGTACATATTCTGAAGGTTTGTAATCCATATAGTTATCAATATCAAGAAAAATAAATTGTTCTTTAGAATCTTTATTATATCGAAAAAGAATACCAGATTCATAACCAACTTTATAACCTTGTTCTGTAAGCTTTGAAAAGATATTTTTAAGTGTAATTTTATAATCTTTAGTAGTTATGTTTCCTTGATAAGGAATAACATAACAATATTTTTCTGGCATTTCAAATATTTTAGTTTCATTAAAAGAATAGCTGTTAATACGATATAAATCTTTTTCTATGGCTTCTAAAAAATGTATCTTTCGTTGCATTTCAAATATTGAATTTTGAGTTAATTCTTTTCCATACTGAATAAGATGTTCATAATTTATTTTATTATCTTTCTTAATAGCAAAATTTTTAATTTTTCTTAAAGGAATTCCTAAATTTATACATAATTTAATAACATTTACAATAGCAATTTGCTCAAATGAATAATAACGATAATTAGTTTCTGAATCTACATAAGTAGGTGGTAAAATGCCAATTTCATCATAATAACGTAGTGACTTAATACTAACACCAGTTTGTTTTGAAAAATCACCAATTGATAATAAATTTTTTTTATAAATCATATACTTACCTCTTGACTCTCCTATAATAGGATACTTTATAATAATATAGTTATTATTTTAATATTTGTCAATAAAAAAGGAGGTAAAAAGTGGAACAAGAAGAAAATATTTTAGGTTATGAAAGAATAGGAAAATTAATCAGAAAATTTTCAATACCTTGTATTATATCATTATTAGTAAATTCATTTTATAATATTGTTGATCAAATATTTATAGGTCAAGGTGTTGGGTATTTAGGTAATGGTGCAACAAATATTGTATTTCCATTAACAATAGTGTGTACAGCTATTTGTAGTATGCTACGGAGATGGTGCATCTAGTTATCTAAGTTTAAAATTAGGAGAAAAGAAAGAGAAAGAGGCAAGTAAAGGTGTAGGAAATGCTATTTGTATGACTACAATAATTTCTATTATTTTATGTATTATATCATTAATATTTTTGCCACAATTATTAAATATTTTCGGATGTACAGAAGCTTTAAAGAATTATGCACTTGAATATGGATATGTTATAGCAATTGGTTTTCCATTTGTTATGATAGCTACTGCAATGAGTTCTATTATTAGAGCAGATGGAAACCCAAAATATTCTATGATATCAATGGTTACAGGAGCTGTTTTAAATATAATTTTAGATCCTATTTTTATATTTGTTTTCAAAATGGGAATGAGTGGTGCAGCTTGGGCAACAGTAATTAGTCAGTTTGCAACATTTATTTTAAATATAACTTATATAAGAAAGTTTAAAACGATAACATTAGAAAAAGAAGACTTTAAACTAAATTTTTCTGTTACAAGAAAAATTGCAACTTTAGGAATTAGTAGTTTGATTTCATTAGTAAGTGCTGTAATTGTAATGTCAATTCAAAATAACTTACTTGCAAAATATGGAGCAAATTCAAGATTTGGTGCAGAAATTCCTATTACAGTGTTAGGAATTGTAATGAAAATTACACAAATATTAAATAGTATTGTATTAGGGGTTGCATCAGGAGCTCAACCAATAATTGGATATAATTATGGAGCTGAAAAATATGATAGAGTAAAATCTACATTAAAATTAGTTTTAAAAATCAATATAACTATTGCTATAATTGCATTTATACTGTTCCAAACAATTCCAGATAAATTGATTGCTATATTTGGAAAAGGAGATGAATTATATACAGAGTTTGCTTGTTTAGCATTTAGAGTTTACTTATTATTATATATTTTAAGTACAGTTCAGATAGCAACAGGAATATTTTTTCAAGCAATTGGAAAAAGTATCAAAAGTGCTTGTATATCTTTGTCAAGACAAATTATTATTTTAATACCAGCAATGTTTTTATTAGGAAATACTTTTGGAGTAGAAGGAATTTTATATTCTGGACCAGTAGGAGATGGAATTGCATTCTTATTATCAGCAACATTACTTATAATTGATTTTAAGAAACTTGGTAAGGAAAAATATCAAAGTAATAGTTTAATTGATGATACAAGTACAGATAATAAATTAAGCAAACATATCATAATTACAGTATCTAGGGAATATGGTTCTGGTGGTAGATATATAGGAAGATTAATTGCAGACAAATTAGGAATTAAATTTTATGATAAAGATTTTATTACTAAAATATCAGAAAAGACAGGATTAACAGAAGAATATATTGAAAAAAATGAACAGTCAAGAAAAGCACTAGAAACATTAAATAGCACAGGATTAAGTAATCAAGATGAATTATTTATTAATGAATCACAGGAAATAGAAGAATTGGCAGATAAAGAATCTTGCGTTATTATTGGAAGATGTGCAGATTTTGTTTTAAAAGATAGAAAAGATGTTGTAAAGGTATTTGTTTATAGTGATATGAAAGATAAAATAAAAAGAGCCATAGAATTCTATGGCATTGACAAAGAAAAGGCAGAAAAAGAAATAAAAAGAATTGATAAATCACGAGCAAACCATTATAAATATTATACAGAGAGGGAATGGAAAGATTACTCAAACTATGATATTTGTATCAATAGTGATTTATTAGGAGTAGAAAAAGTAGCAGATTTTATTTGTGAAATGGTAAAGGAGAAGGAAGTAGAACAAAAGTTATTTGCTAAATAATAAAGTTTAAACAAATTGAAAAATAATTATAAAGGAATATTAGAATAAATTCATAGATGTTTATTTAAATTTTTGAAATAAAAGTATATTATTTTTATAAATATACTTTTATTTTTGTATAGTATTTAAATAATTATATAGCATTGGTGATATAATATTAAAAGTACAAAAGAAAGGAGTTGTTATAGTGTCAAAAGATAATAAGGATGATGAGAAAAACATAAATAGCCAGTATGCAAATATTGCAACAATGAAAAAGCAAGAGTTTATAGAAAAATATAAAATCGATAATGGCGGATTAACAAATGAAGAAGCTGAAAGAAGAAAAAATAAATATGGGCTTAATGTGATAAAAAAGGCGAAGCCAAAGAGATGGTATAATTACTTTTTTGAAAGTTTATTTAGTGCTTTTAATAGTATTTTAATAGGGATAGCATTAGTACTTTGTTATACAGATGTATATTTAGCAGATTCTCCAAGTTATGCTAATATTATGGTGATACTTGTACTTGTACTTGTAAGTACATTCCTGGATTTTTTTGAAGAGTATAGATCAAATAAGGCCGCTGAAAAACTAAAAGAAATGGTTGCGACAAAAACAACAGTAATAAGAAGTGGAAAAGAGATTAGCATTCCTATAAAAGAGGTTGTTATAGGAGATTTAATAAAATTATCAGCAGGAGATATGATACCAGCAGATTTAAGATTAATTGAATCTAAAGATTTATATGTTGGACAATCTTCTCTTACAGGAGAATCAGACAGTACAAAGAAAAATCAAGATACAGAGAGTGAAGCTAAAGACATTACTTCAATTGTAGATTTAGATACTATATGTTTTATGGGAACAAATGTGGTAAGTGGAAGTGCAAAAGGGGTTGTAGTATTTACATCTGATGATACTTACTTTGGTAAAATAGCGCATACTATAAGAGGAAAAGAAAAAACAGATTTTCAAAAAGGTACAGAAAACATAAGTAAAATGCTTATAAAATTAATGCTTATATTAATTCCAATAGTATTCATGTTTAATGTAGGAAAACATAGTATTGTAACAGCATTTACATTTGCTGTTGCTGTTGCAATATGTATAACACCTTTGCTTCTTCCTGTAATATTATCCTCAGGACTTTCAAAAGGTGCTGTTAGAATGTCTAAGAAAAAGACAATAGTAAAAAGGTTAGATTCAATTCAAAACTTTGGTGCTATGAACATTCTATGTACTGATAAAACAGGAACTTTAACACAAGATAAAATTGTACTTGAAAAATACTTAGACATAAAAGGAGTAGAAAATTTAGATGTATTAAAGAGTGCATTTTTAAACGCATATTTTCAGACAGGACTTAAAGGAAATATAGATGAAGCTGTAATAGATAGAGGATTAAAAAATGATATGGCAAAATTCACAGAAGAATATAAAAAAATAGATGAAATACCTTTTGATTTTACAAGAAGAAGATTATCAGTAATAGTAAAAAATGAACATGAAAAAAGACTTATAACAAAAGGAGCAGTAGAAGAAATATTAAGTATTTGTACAAGAGCAGAATATAATGGAGAAGTAATGCCACTTACCAATGAAATAAAGGAAAATATAAGAAATATTTCTAAAAACCTAAATAAAGAAGGTTTAAGAGTAATTGCTGTATGCCAGAAAAAAGATAAAGAGATAGATAATATAGAAAACTTTGAAGTTTCAGATGAAAAGAATATGATTCTTAAAGGATTTATAGGATTTTTAGACCCACCAAAAGAATCTGCAAAAGAAGCAATACTAAAAATGAATAAAGCTGGAATAAGGGTAATTGTACTTACAGGGGATAATGTAGAAGTAACAAGTTGTATTTGTAAAAAAGTAGGAATAAATACTGACCAAATCTTAGTAGGAAGCGAATTAGAGAGAATGTCTGATATTGCAGTAAAAAGAATACTTAGAAAAACAAATGTATATGCTAAATTATCTCCAATAGAAAAAGCAAGAATTGTAAGACTACTTAAAGAAGATGGAAATGTTGTAGGATATATGGGAGATGGAATAAATGATAGTCCATCACTTGTGAATTCAGATGTAGGAATATCAGTAGATACAGGAGCAGACATTGCTAAAGAATCATCAGATATAATATTACTTGAAAAAGACTTAAATGTTTTATTAGATGGAGTTACAGAAGGTAGAAAAACATTTATAAATCTAATGAAATATATAAAAATGGCAGTAAGCTTTAACTTTGGTGAAGTTGTGTCAGTAATAATTGCAAGTATAGTATTACCATTTTTACCAGAAACACCAATTCAATTATTAGTAGAGAGTCTATTATATGATTTTGGACAACTGACTCTTCCATTTGATAATGTTGATAAAGAATTATTAAAAAAGCCTAGAAAATGGGATATTAAAGATTTAAAGAGGTTTACATTTTTTATGGGACCAATCAGTTCATGTTTTGATTTAATAGTATTTGCAACATTATGGTTTGTATTTGGACTAAGAGGAGCAGAAGCAGCACTTTTCCAAACAATATGGTTTTCATATAGTATAGTATCAAATTTAGTCGGACTTCATGTAATAAGAACTTCTAAAATACCATTTGTTCAAAGTAATGCTCATAAAGTAGTATATTTTTCATCAATCTTATTAGGAATTTTAGGCTTAATTATTCCATCAACTTTTATAGGAAAAACAGTTGGACTAGTTGCAATACCTTCTATATATATAGGAATGATATTTGGTATAACTGCATTATATTGTATTGTAGCTATGATTGCTAAAAAAATATATATGAGAAGAAATAATGGTGAGTGGATATAAAAGACTAGAAACAAAAATACATCTTTTTAGGTAAGATGTATTTTTATTTTAAGTAATGGCTACTTGCAAATTTTATTTATATATAGTATTTTAAAGTAATCATGTAAAAGTAATAAATATTTTAATAATGAATATTATTAGATTTATAAGATATTATAATTTTATTAAGGAGAGAAGAATATGGAAAATAAATTAAAAATAATAATAGAAAATTGCCCACAAAATCATAAATGTCCTGCTGTAAAGGTTTGTCCAGTAGGAGCACTGACTCAAAAAGACTTTGAGGCCCCAATAATAGATCATGATAAATGTATAAGATGTGGTAAGTGTTCTAATTTTTGTCCTAAAAAAGCATTGGTATTAGATGCTAATATATAAAAAAATAAAGATAAATATAATTTTTGAGCAAGTAATTAGTAATAATTACTTGTTTTTTGTTAAAAAATAAAAAAAATTCAATAAAACGAAGTAAAATATCCATAATACTAAGTATAACTACAAAAAGGATGATTTGTAAAAAAATAGAAATAATGCTATAATATTAAAAAATTAATTATAGAAAATAAAGTAAAAGAGGTGGGAATATGGAAGCAACCATCAAGAGTAAGTTTGTATCAGAAGAAATATTAGAAAAGAGAAAACAAATGATAAAAAAGGAGAAATTACACATACAAGAGGGATTATTTAAAGAGAAATTTGAAAATCTATATAATAAATACGGTTTAGGATTTAGTGAAAAAGATTTTGCATGGGCTTTTCTAGATATAGATGAAACAAATTATTATAATCTTGAAAAAATGAAAAATATAAGGACGATTATATTATCTTATGAATATATTTCAAATGAAGAATTTGAATATATAAGGAAACAAGTAATAAATACTTATGATTTAAAACATGATGAGAAAAAAAGTTCTGAAGAAATATTAGAAATGTATGATAAATTGGGTGGTAGACTATCTATAAGATTATTTTTAGAAGAGATATTAGGAGTAAGAGGAAATTTTTTTAAAGAACATGTTAAGAATGTAAAAATTAATTTTGATTCAACACCTGGTGAATATAACACTTTTTATAAAAAGAAAATAGCAATTCCAATGTATTTATTAAATCCAGATTATATATATGAACTAAGAAGAAAAATATCTTCAGGAGAAAACTTACATGTGGGAGATAATATTTCATATATAAATCTAAAAGAATTAAATAAGAAATATTCTTCAGAGATGCCAGAGATAACTTTTGCACAAAAAGTAATTGGCATTGATTCTAATTCATATAATTATTTAAAAAAAAGTAAATTAAGAAATCTAATAAATGAATTTATGTTTCAAGATGTCAATATTCAAGATGAATATATAAAAGAGATTAATAATAAAATTATTACATTACATAAGTTAAAAGCAGGTCAATTTCTACAAAGAGAAAAATTCGAAGTTTTTTATGACAAATATGGCGGAATATTATCAAAAAAGCTTTTTGCATTATTAGTTTTAAAAATGTCATATGAAAGCTACAATGAAATAGTGGAAGGTAAGTTATATAAAGGAGCTACTATTCTAGACTCTGAAGAGAAAACAGACTTTGATGCTCTTAGTGAAAGAATAATAAAAGAAGAAAGATTGCATAATGGTGATATGTTAAAATATCCGAAATTTGAAAGAATACATAAGTTATATGCTATAAATTTGCCTGAAATTGTATTTGCTGAAAAGGTTTTTGGAATTACAAGTGACAGCCTTCAAAAGATGAAAGATAATGGATGCCATTCACGTATACATTTAAAAATGCCTACTGAACATGAATTTAACTGGTTTAAGAAGGAAGTGATATCAGTAGAAGGAATACATGTTAGTGATACAATAGATTATAAGGAAGTGAAAAAATTATATAAAATATATGGTGGAGTTCTTCCAATAAAAATGTTTGTAAATAAAGTATTAGGACTAAATAAAAGAAGCTTTTTGAGAATAAAAAAATATGAAGATAAAGAAGCATTTTTATTATTTGATCTAGAAATTCCAAATTCAGAGATAGAGAAGATAAGACGAATGGTTATATTAGGTGGTAATTTACAAAGCCCAAGAGAAGTTTCAATGGAAGATATACAGGAATTATATACTATGTATGGTAGTATGATGTCACCAATAATGTTTATAAAGGATATGTTAGGTATTAGTACTAGAAGCTTTTATGATTTAAGAGATAAAAAATGTGATAAAATATTAGCTTGTGTAAGACCAGATTTTAATGATAGAGAGGTGGAAATATTAAAAGAATATTTAGAAGAAGGATTATCTGATGCAAAAATAGCCACAAAAATGGGGGTAACAGTTACTTTCTTGCGAAGGAATAAGAATAAGTTCCTTGATATTAAAGAAGTAACAAAAAATAATTTTCTATACAAAAAAGTAAAGTTACTTATTAATAAAGGTAAATCACCAGAAGAAATATTAGAAGAAATTAGAATTTCGGAAGAAGACTTAAGAGAAATGTTCTTTATGTATAAACGAGAAGAGGAAACAGATATAAAGCAAAAGAAATCAGAAATAGAAGCACTAGCAAAAAAAGCAGTAGATGACTATGAATACAAAGAAAAAAGTATAGAAGATGTAAGAAAATATATAGAAGAATGTAGAAAAAATTTTGAAAAAGGAAAGTTTTTAAAAAAAGATTTATATTTTTTAGAAGAATGTATGATATTTGTTCAATGTAATTTTAAAGAAATAGAATTGTTTTCAAAAATGTGTATATATTTTAATGAAAATGAAATGGCAAGAGAATTTATATCAGAGAATATTGATAATGAAGATATAAAACCAGAAGAAAAGATTAAATTAAATAATTTGAGAACAAATATTGGTGATATTATTAAAAAAGAAAATGTATTAGAAATGTTAAGAATTGGTACTATAACAACTAAGGAAATTTCTAAGTCGACAGGTGTTATAGAATCTGATGTTATAGAATTACAAAAAGAATTAAATAAAAGAATTACATCTATGATGGAAGAAGAAGACTAATATAAATTTAAAAAATATATTTAAATTAAATAGTAAAAAACTAAATAACAAATATTAATAAAAAAATAAACAATGCCTTTGTATATATATAGTTATATATAATAAGGCATTGTTATATTTTAGAATATTTTTTTAAAGGAATGAGGCAAATTTCAGAAATTTTGAAGAAATTTTAAAATTGAATTTAAATAAAAAATGTAATAAAAATGTATAATTTGTAAAAACATGAAGAAAATGGTATAATATAATAGGGAGTTTTAATGAGTAATAAAACGAAATAAAAGAGGTGATAATATGGAAATAACTCTAAAGAGCAAATTCATGTCAGAAGAAATATTAGAAAAAAGAAAATACATGATAGAAAAAGAAAAATTACATATACAAGAAGAATTATCTAAAGATGATGTGAAAAATTTATATAATAAATATGGTAAGGGATTTGATGAAAAAGATTTTGCATGGGCCTTTTTAGATATAGATGAACTAAGATATAGTAATATTGAAAAAGGAAGATGTGTAAAAACACCAGTATTATCTTATGAATATGTTTCAAATGACGAGTTTGAAAATATAAGAAATCAAGTAATAAAAAATTATGACATAAAACATGGAGAAAAAAGGACTTGCGAAGAAATATTAGAAATGTATGATAAATTTGGTGGAAGATTATCTATAAGTCTATTTTTAGAAGATGTATTAGGAATAAGAGGAACACTTATAAAAGATTTTAAAAAAGCTAATGTTAAGAACGGAAAATTTAATTTTGATATAAAACCTGGGGAATATAATAATTTTAATAAAAAGAAACCAAAAATACCAATAAAGGTATTAAATCCAGATTATATATTTAAACTAAGAAATAAATTATTTTCAGAAGAGGACTTACATGTAGGAGACCATGTATCATATAAAATGATACAAGAATTAAATAAAAAATATTGTCCAGAAATGCCAGAAGCAATCTTTGCTCAAAAAGTAATAGGTATTGGAATTAATTCATATAATCATTTCAAACGAACTAAAATAGAAAATACAACAAATGAAATTATGTTTCAAGATGTTGATATTCCAGCCAAATACATAAAAGAGCTTGCTAACAAAATTGCCATATTAAATAAATTGGAAGCAGGACAATCACTAGGAAAGGAAGAGTTTGAGAAAATTTATAGTAAATATGGTGGAATACTGTCAAAAAAGAACTTTGCTGTATTAGTTTTAGATATGGAATCTAAGAGCTATGTACGTACAATAGAAAGGGATGTACTTAAGAATACGACTATTTTAGCAAATAGAAAAAAAACTGATTTTAGTGCACTTAGTGAAAAGATAATAAAATTAGAAGGACTTCATCATGGAGATATGATAAAATATGAGCAGTTTAAAAAAATACATAATCTATATGCTCCAAATGTATCTGAATTTGTATTTGCAGAGAAAGTTCTAGGAATAACAAATGCAAGTTTACAAGGAATGAAATATAATGGAGGACGATCACGTATATGCTTAAAGTTACCTAGTTCTAAAGAACTTAAAAAACTTCAAAAGAAAATAATACTAGAAAATGATATGCATATAAATGATAAAGTCGATTATAAAGAAGTAGAAAGATTATATGGTATATATGGTGGAATACTTCCAATAAAAATGTTTGCAGTTGAAGTATTGGGGATAGATAAAAATACTTTTTCTATAATGAAAAATAATAAAGATAGAAAAGGTATGATATTATTTAATTTAGTAATACCACATTCTGAGATAGAAAAGATAAAACAAAGAATTATGAAAGATACTAATTTACAAAATAATAGCAAACTTACACTTGAGGAAATAAGAGAATTATACAATAATTATAGTGGTATAATGCCTATGATAATGTTTGCAGAAGAAATCTTAGGTATCAGTGTAACTACTTTAAATGGTTTAAAAAATAAGAGAACTAATACAACAACTATTTGTCTAAGACCAGACTTTAATGAAAAGGAAATAAACATATTAAAGGAGTATTTAGCACAAGGGTTATCTAGTGAGGAAATAGCTACTAAAATGGGAGTTACAGTAACATTTTTAAAAAGAAATATAAATAACCTTACTGAATATAAAGAATTAAAAGAAAATAATCCTTTATATGAAAAAGTAAAACTTATGAATAATAGGGGTAAAACGCCTGAAGAAATAGTTGAAGAGCTTAAAATTTCAGAAGAAGATGTAAAAGAAATGCTTTATATATGTAAAAAGGAACAAAAAGAGGAAGAAAAGAAAGCAGAAACAGATAGACAACAAGCAAAAGCAGAAGATAGAAAGCAAAGAAAAAAAGCAGAAATAGAAAGACGAGCAAGAAAAGCAGTAGATGACTATGAGTACAAGGATAAAAGTATAAAAAATGTAAGAGCATATATAGAAGAGTGTAGGAAAAGTTTTGAAAAAGGAATGTTTTTAAGACAAGATCTAGATTTTTTAATGGAGTGTATGATATTTGTTCAATGCAATTGCAAAGAAGTAGAGTTATTTTCTAGAATGTGTATATTATTCAATGAAAGTAAAATGGCAAGAGATTTTATATCAGAAAATATTGATAATGAAGATATAAAACCAGAAGAAAAGGTTAAATTAAAAGAGTGGAGAAGAAATATTGATTATGCTATGAAGAAAGAAAAAGCATTAAAGTTATTAAAAGAGGGAGAAAAAACACCAAAAGAAATTTTTGAAGCAACAGGAGTGTTAGAAGTTGATGTTATAGGACTACGAAAAACTTTAGAAAAAGAAAAATTATCTATGATAGAAGGTGCTAGTGCTCCAGGAGAAGATGAACGGACAAATGCATTAATATAAAAAATAAAAGTATTTCTTATGAAAGCGAGTAGTTGTTTGATAATTACTTGCTTTTATATTATAATGATTTAAAAAATAAAAAATATAGAATATAAAGTAAAGGAGCTATAAAATGAAAATAATAACTGTATGTGGTAGTTATAAATTTAAAGATGAGATGATTCAAATAACAGAAAAAATGACACTAATGGGAAATTGCATGTTAACACCTAACGAACTTACAAGACATGGTAAAGATGCTTATACAAAAGATGAGGCTTTAATGATAGATAAAATGCATAAAGAGAAAATAAAATTATCAGATGCTATACTAGTTGTAAATGTAAATGGATATATTGGAAATAGTACAAATAGTGAAATAGAATATGCTAAATTGCTAAATAAAGAAGTTTTATATTATACAGATTTAATAAATAATATATAAAAAATAAAAGGTGTAATAAAGTGAAAATAGATTTAATAGAAATACAAACATTGGAGAAAGGACGAAAAAGTCACTAATGAATATTGGGATTACACGTATTGAAGATTTAAAAGGTAAAAATCCAGAAGATTCATATTTTAAAGATTGTATAGTAAAAGGTTTTAAGGAAGATAAATGCCAATTATATCTTTTTAGAATGGCTATATATATTATGCAAAACATACTATTTGGAAAGAATAGATATTAAAGTGGTAGTACTTTGGAAAGATAAAGAATATCCAGAAAAATAGTAACAAAAATATGAGTAGATTTAAAGAAGAAGGGAAATAAATAGATGTATTATCCAAAACAAATACCATATTTATTAAATAAAAAATTTCAGGAAAATATTGAATATAAAGAATATAATATAAAAGAATTAGAAAATTATTGTATGTGTATTTGGCAAATGAAATCAAAAAGAATATTAGATGAGACTATTTATAATAATATTTTACCAGATGCTTGTATTGATCTTGTAATTGATTTTACTAATAAATCAATTTGTTTTGCGGGATTTAGCAAAGAAACAATTGCTTTTGAACTAAATAAAAAAGTAGATTATATGGGTATTAGACTAAAGCCAGGTGCATTTTATACAATTTTTAGAACTGATGCTGATAAAATAATGGATAATAAAATTATGTTTTCAAAAATAGATAATTCAAATAATATAGATGAGATATTTGTTATAAAAGATACAAATAAAAGATTAAATATTTTAAGACAATATTTGCTAGAAAAAATTAAAGATAATCCTAATAGAGATTTTATAAATATAGTAGAAAAGTTATATGAAAGTCCTAAAGAACAGACAGTAATGAATATTGCCAAATCTTTTGGATATAATAGAAGACATTTATTTAGAATTTTTAAAACTAATTATGGTGTATCTACTAAAGTTTTATTAAATATATTAAGATTACATTTATGCTTGACCTTAATACTAGAAAATGATATGGATTTAATTGATATTGCAAGTTTATGTGGATTTTATGACCAATCACATTTTATAAAAGAAATAAAAAGATATACTGGTATTTCACCTTTACAACTAATTGAAAATTATAGATAACATGTCTCTTTTTTACAATACAAAAATAAACACTTTTATTATAATAATTATATTGGAGGTATAAAGATATGTATGAAACAATAACAGCCAATATAATGGTTAAAAATGTAAAAGAAACAATAAAATTTTATGAAGAAAATTTAGGGTTTAGAAAAGTTTTAAGTGTTCCTGAAGAAGGAGAAAAATTAAATTTTGCTATTATTAGTAAAGATAAGATTTCTATTATGTTTCAAGAACAAGAAAGCTTACTAGAAGAGTATTCTTCTTTGCAAAAAAATGAGATAATACCAACATTTACTTTATTTATTACAGTTAGTGATGTTAGGTTATTATATGAAGAATTAAAAAACAAAGTTAAAATTGCAAAAGAAATTCACAAAACTTTTTATGGTAAAGATGAATTTGCTATTTTTGATAATAATGATAATATATTAACAATATCTTGTTAAAATTAACTAAAATATACTAAAAGTAAATATAAAATTTTAAGCAAGTGATTAATAAAATAATTACTTGCTTTTTATATATCTTATAATAGAATATTAAATATTTATTGAATTATATAAGAATTTAATGATTAAGTATACAAAGAGATAAGAATTTACCAAATTAAAAATAATATACTATATTTAATTTATATGGAAATATTAAAAAATATTTATTTTGATTGGGAAAATATAACTATTTCTAAATATGAAATAATATGATAGAATATAAAAAAAGTTTTACAAAGGATTGATGTTATGCTAGAAAAGATTAGAAATAGAAAAAAAATAAAAAAGAAATATTTAGATGATGATATAGATACAATATTAGAGGGAACAGATAGCCCAAGTAAAAAAGATAAAAAGAAACTTAAAAGATACATAGAAAACAATAATGAAATGATATATGATATGATTGACGAAAAAGAAAAGAAAGGTATAAAAAAGAAATTATTAATCATATTAATTAAACTACTATTAGTATTAATTATAATATTATTTATTTTATTTCTTATATCTATGGTTTCTTGGAGTAAAATGGCACATGAAATGATAAGAAATACATCATCTGTAGTTGTTGATACAAATGGCACAAAAATTGCAGAGATAGGAATAGAAAGAAATAGAAAAAATATCTCTATAAATGAGATGCCTGATAATTTAAAAAATGCTTACATATCTATAGAAGACCAAAGATATTATAAACATTTTGGTGTTGATGTAAAAAGAACAGGAGCTGCAACTATCAATTATATAACTTCATTTGGCAAGGCATCATTTGGAGGAAGTACAATAACTCAGCAATTAGTAAAAAACATGACAGGAAATAATAATGCAAAAATATCGAGAAAATTTGACGAATGGACAAGAGCAATAGTACTTGAATGTACTATGTCAAAAGAAGAAATACTAGAAGCATATTTAAATATTATATATGTTGGACCAAATATATATGGAGTAGAAAGTGGTGCAGAATATTATTTTAGTAAATCCGCTAAAAAACTCTCACTAGTTGAATGTGCATATTTAGCAGGAATTAATAATTCACCAAATTCATATAATCCTTTTAGGGAAGATGAAAATAATGATGAACGTATAAAGAAAAGAACAAAAATAGTATTATCAAAAATGAAAGAACTTGGATATATTAGTAGTAGTGAATATGAAGATGCAAAAAATACAGTTGAAAAGGGACTTAAATTTAAAAGAGGAGATATTGATATAAGAAAGAATAAAAAAGTATATTCATATCATACAGATGCCATAATCCAAGAATTAATAAAAGATATTTCTAAGAAAAAACATATAACAGAAACATTTGCCAGCAATTATTTATATATGTCAGGACTAAAAGTATATAGTACGCAAAACTCTGAAGTTCAAAAAGTGTTAGAAGAAGAATTCGAAAAGAAAAAATATATATTAAAATCATCAAACAATAATGATAGTACATCAGAAGCAGCAATGGTAATTATAGACCATAAAACAGGACAAGTAGTTGGGTGTGTTGGAGCACTTGGTAAGAAGACATCATTTAGAGAATTTAATAGAGCAACCCAAGCAAAAAGACAGACTGGCTCTGCTATAAAACCAATTGCTATATTAGCTCCAGCAATAGAAAAAAAGATAATAACTGCATCTACTATTTTCAATGATAAAGAAACAGTATTTGATGATGGAAGTGATGGAGGATATAGACCTAAAAATTATGATGATTATATGGGAGACATAACAGTTAGACAAGCAATAGAAAGTTCACAAAACATACCTTTTGTAAAAATGATGGAAAAGCTTACACCAAAAACATCTATAAAATATTTGGAAAAAATGGGAATATCAACTTTAACAGATAAAGATGAAAATTTATCTTTAGCATTAGGAGGACTTTCAAGTGGAATGACTCCTTTGGAAGTAGCAGCTGCATATTCTACTATTGCAAATGATGGAGTATATATAAAGCCAGTATTTTACACAAAAATAGAAAATACAAATGGAAAGATAATTTTAAAGGTAAAGCAAAAAAAGAGAAAAGTAATATCAAAACAAACTTCATATATAGTAAAAAGTTTACTTACAGAGCCAGTAAAAGGAAATAATGGAACAGCTACGTATTGTAGCATAGATGGAATGTCAGTATGTGCAAAAACTGGTACTACTAATGAAAATTATGATAGATGGCTTTGTGGATTTACTCCTTATTATACTGCAGCTACATGGTATGGTTATGATAAAGGAGAAACAATAGAATTTAATAATAGAAACCCTGCAGGACTTTTATGGTCATCAGTCATGAAAAAAATTCATAAAAATTTTCCAGATAAAACTTTTGAAAAACCACATGGAATAGAAAGTTGTACAATATGTACTAAGACAGGAAAAAAAGCAAATAATTATTGTATAAATACATATACTGAATACTATTTAAAAGGAACTGATCCACGGAAATTGTGATGTTCATTCATCAAATAATAAAGGGAAGAAGACTGAGAAAAAACAAAAAAATAATTCAAATGGTGAGTCATCAAAAAGAAATACAAGTAAGCCGAAAACAGATAATAAGCCTAAAAATGAAGTAGATAAAGAAGAAAATAAAACTACAGAGTCAGAAAATAATGAGAGTACAGAAAATAAAATTATTGATAAAAATAATAATACAAATTCAGAGGAGAGTAATGAACTAAATACTCAAGATATAAATAAGATTGATAATAGTATAAATGGTACTTAAAAAATTTGTGAACATTTTTATAATAAAAGGAATAATATAACATAAGTAAAATATAATATACAAATTACTATTAATCAGGTTATTAAAAAAGATATATAACTGGGCATTATGCAGTAGAAATATTCTATGGGATTAAAATTTCATAGAATATTTTTTTTAGGAGGTATAAAAATGGATAAAAAAGAAATAAATAAAATTAATAAAGAAAATGAAAAAATAGCAATGAAAGTTTCTTTTGTTAGCATAATATTAAATACAATTTTATCAACTATAAAATTTTTTGCTGGAATTATTTGTTCATCAAGTGCTATGGTTTCTGATGCTATACATTCTGCATCAGATGTAATAAGTACTTTTATAGTAATAATTGGAATGAAAATTTCAAACAAAGAAGCAGATAGTAATCATCAATATGGACATGAGAGAATAGAGTGCATAGCAGCATTAATACTATCGATGATATTAATATTTGTTGGACTTGAGGTAGGAGTAGATGGAATAAAAAAAGTAATCAATTTTTCAAATAACAGTATTAACATAGAAATTCCAGGAATTTTTGCATTAATAGTTGCAGTAATTTCAATAATTACAAAAGAAATAATGTTTTGGTATACAAAAATTGTAGGCAAAAAAATTGATTCACCATCATTAATGGCAGATGCATGGCATCATAGATCAGATGCTTTATCTTCAGTAGGAAGTTTTATTGGAATACTTGGAGCAAGATTAGGATTTCCTATAACAGATCCAATTACAAGCATAATAATTTGCATGTTCATATTAAAAGCAGGATATGATATATTAATGGATTCTTCAAGAAAATTAATTGATGAATCTTGTGATGAAGAAACAATTAAGAAAATAAAAAATATAGCAGAAAAACAAAATGGTGTACTTGGAATAGATAAAATACAAACAAGACAATTTTCATCTAAAATATATATTGATTTAGAAATTGGTGCAGATGGAAACAAAACATTAGAAGAAACTCATAAAATAGCTCAAAATGTACATGATAATATTGAAAAAGAAATAAAAAAAGTAAAACATTGTATGATACATGTAAACCCATATAAAATTAAAAATATAAATTAAAATAATAAAATTTTCCAAAAAATGAAAAATACACATAATATTCTTGAAATTTTTTTCTGTTTATTTTTCTTTTTTATGCAGATAATAATTATATAAAGCAAAAGGAGGATTTTATTATGGATGATAAGAAACAAAAAATAAATTGTACAGTATGTAGTTGTGAACATCATGAAGCAGATCAAAATAGATGTGATTTAAATCAAATTACTGTAAAACCATATCCAGAATGTGATTCTGGTAATAAAGATGAAACTTTATGTGGAAATTATAAATGTAATTGTAAATAATGTAGTATTATAAAAGGACGATTTTTTATCGTCCTTAATATTATTTTCTTCTTTTTTTAACTTCATTGATATTTTCTATTCTTCTATCTGAAGAACGTCTATCTTCACGAATATCTGAATTCCTTTTACGTCTATCTTTTTTTCTTCTTTCATCAAAAAGATTACCATCTTTATCCATAACTACCAAAGTTATCACCTCTCATTTGTATAATTTTAATAAGTATATCATAATATTTTTTGCTTTGCAACTTGACATATCAGTGTATAAGAAATAAAATAATAAAAAATAAATGATTTAAGGAGGATAAAAATGGGATTAGTAACAACAAAGGAAATGTTTGAAAAATCAATGAAAGGACATTATGCAATAGGTGCTTTTAATATTAACAATATGGAGTTTATACAAGCAATAACAGAAGCTGCTGATGAATCAAAATCACCAGTTATTTTGCAAGTGTCATCTAGTGCAATTAAGTATGCACATATTAATTACTTGATAAAAATGGTAGAGGCTGCTGTAGAGTCTACTAATATTCCAATAGCTCTTCATTTAGATCATGGACCAGATTTTGAAACATGTAAAATGTGCATAGATGCAGGTTTTACATCTGTAATGATAGATGGATCAAAATATGATTTTGAAGAAAATGTAGCAATAACAAAAAAAGTAGTAGAATATGCTCACTCAAAAGGCGTAGTTGTAGAAGCTGAACTTGGAAAACTTGCTGGAGTAGAAGATGATGTTAATGTAGCAGAAGATGATGCAAGATATACAGATCCTGATCAAGCAAAAGAGTTTGTAGAAAGAACTGGATGTGATTCTTTAGCCATTGCTATTGGAACAAGTCATGGGGCATATAAATTTAAAGGAGAAGCAAAACTTAGATTTGATATATTAGCAAAAATAAAAGAAAAATTACCAAATACTCCAATTGTTTTACATGGAGCATCATCAGTAATTCCTGAACTTGTTGAAATGTGTAATTCAAATGGAGGAAATATTCCTGGAGCTAAAGGATGTCCAAATGATATGTTAAAACAAGCAGGAGAAAATGGAGTATCTAAAATTAATGTTGATACAGATTTAAGACTTGCCATGACAGCTCAAATTAGAAGAGTATTTAATGAAGATCCTTCAGTATTTGACCCAAGAAAATATTTAGGAGCTGCAAGAGATGAGATAAAGAAAACGGTTTATGATAAAATAAATAATGTATTTTGTTCAGGTGGAAAAGCATAGTGAAAAAGAGCTAAAAAATAAAGGTAATGATATAAAGCTTATCAGTTACCTTTATTTTTTCGTTATTTCTTAGTTTATATTTTTTTCTTTCATAGCACGTTTTATTTTCATTTCAGCATCTCTTTTTGCAATATCTTCACGTTTATCATATAATTTTTTTCCTTTACCAATACCAAGTTCTAATTTTACAAAGCTTCCTCTAAAATATAGAGAGATAGGTATAAGTGACATACCTTGTTGTTTTACAAGATTATATAATTTTTCAATTTCACGTTTTTTTAATAATAATTTTCTATTTCTTAATGGATCTTTATTGAAAATATTTCCGAATTCATAAGGACTAATATGCATACCATATACATAAGCTTCATTATTTTTTATATTAACATAGCTATCTTTTAAATTTACTTTTCCAAGCCTAATAGATTTAATTTCAGTTCCAGTAAGTACTATTCCTGCTTCTAAAGTATCTTTTATATCATAATTGTGCTTAGCAACTGAATTTTTTGATATTAATTTTGTTTCCATATGTAACCTCTATTTTTTTTAAAATTAATAATTGCATTATAGCACCAAAAATATAATAAAACAAGTAATAGTGCTTATCCACATTCGAAAAAACAAAAGAAATTAAGAAAGGGGAAAAACACTATTACGATTTAACTTTTATCTTCTATTTTGATCATTTGTCTGAGCTGTGTAATACCATACTAAAGCTATAATTACAATTGCAATTGCTGCTAGAACCATCCAAAGCCAGAAATTAGATGTTGCACCAGTACCAGTAGTAGTAGATTCAGCAGATGTTTTTGTAGTATTGTAAGTTCCTGTAACATCAGTTGTTATGTTATTTACTGAATTACCTGTTCTTCTTGTAGTATTACCACCCATACCATTCATGCCATTTTCTACTGCATTTCCTGTTCCATCTATTGCTCCTTTAGCAGTATTTGCTGCATCCATTGTAGCATTCTTTATTACATCTCCTGCATTTCTTACTGTATTACCAGTATCTTTTGCAGAGTCTTTTAATTCGTCTTTTGCTCCTTTGGCTGCAAAACATGATGTTGATAGTAATAAAAGAAGTAATACTGAAAATAAGCTAATTGAAATTAAAAATTTATTCTTCATATTATATACCTCCTAAAATAAGTTTTTAAATAAAACTTAAATTTATTATGTGTATATTAAGATAAAATATACATATAATAATTTTAAAATAAAATTACGAATTTAAGCAAATAATCGCAAATTTGAGTTATATTGACATTAAATGGAAAATATTATATAATATAAGAATTAAGTAGTACTATAAAATATTAAGGAGGGATCATTTAAGTGATTACAGAAATTCAACTTGGAGCAGACAAGAAGCAGGTAGAGTATTTACGGGAACAATTATTAAAGATAAATCCTTATAATGTACCGTTAAATTTACATGCTTGTACAGAGGAACAGATGAAAATGATAAATGAATATTATATATTTACATTTGTCAACCAGATGAAAGAGCTATATGGTATAGCAGTAGTTCAAGAGGAAAAAGTTTATCCTAATAATGAAATTGTAATACCATATTACTTCAAAAAGGAAACTATATCTATAAGGGAGAGTGGAAACCTAGTAAATAGGGTATGGGACTATATTAGTCATATATGCTTTGAAGGTAACAAAAAACTTTCTAGGCAAAATTTAATTTTTGAAAATGATATAGATGCTATACAAGAAATGTTATTTTTATGTAATTAGAAAATGAGATACTTACTTAATTGCAAAAAAAGGGGACACGTAATTTGTGTCCTCTATTGCTTTTTATTTAAATTATAATTTAACTCTTTAATCTAATTAATATTGCTACTCCAAGTAATATAATTAGTATTCCAATAACGATTAAAAAAATACTTAATATAATTGAAACATTTAAATCAGATTCAGGAATGTCAGATGAAGTTGATACAGAAGAACTATCAGATGATGTTGTAGTAGAAGTAGTATCAGTATTAGTATCAGGAGCTGGAGCAGTATCATTTCCATTTGCAGAATTATTATCTGTATTTGTATTATTTAAATCAGGACTTGCATTGTTATTTGGCATTGTATTAGTTCCTGGTGGTGTACTTGTATTTGTATTTGGATTTACATCATTAGTAGATGTTGCTGTTGCAAAACAACTAGTAAACAAAGTAAATGCAAATAAAATAATTAATGATAAAACTGTTATTTCTAATAAATTTTTCTTATACATATTTATAACCTCCATATAAATGGTAAATAACCTTCTATAATTATTACATAAAATATACTAAAAAGTCTAGCAAAATTAGAATTTTTTTACAACTACATTAAATAAACTAATTAAAATTATTTTTAAATTAAGTTGAAAATAGCAAATATATATTATATATTAATATATATTAAAAAAAATAACATAATAAATGGAGAGATATAAATGAAAAAAATGATTATAAATATATTAAAAAAGAATCAATTCTTACGTTCATTATTAAGACAGCTTGTATATATAAAAAAAAGTATAATATATAAAAAATATTGCAGAAAAAATAATGTTGATGATAAAACAATAATATTTGAATCATTCATGGGAAGGTCATATTCAGATAATCCAAGAGCATTATATGAGGAAATGATAAATAACAAAAAATTTGATGATTATAAATTTATATGGTGTTTTAAACATCCAGAAGAAAAAACAAATATTGAAGAATTAAAAAGGGCAAAAATTGTAAAATATAATAGTAAGGAATATTTTGAAGCATATAGCAAAGCTAAATATTTTATATCTAATTCAAGAATTCCTGAAGCGATAAAACCAAGAGATGGACAAGAATATATACAAACATGGCATGGAACACCACTTAAGAGATTAGGATATGATCTTCAAAATGAAGGTGGAAATGCATTAAATAGTTTAAAAGACATGAGAAAAAAATATAAAGATGATGCAGAAAGATATAAATATATGTTATCACCATCAAAATTTTGTACAGAAAAATTCAAAAGTTGTTTTAACTTAAAAGAAAATAATCCAGAATGTAAGATTATAGAAGAAGGATACCCAAGAAATGATTTCCTTTCAAATTATACAGAAAGTGATATAAAAAGAATTAAAAAAGAAGTTGGAATTGATAATATAAATAATAAAAAGATAATATTATATGCACCAACATGGAGAGATAACCAACATACATCAGGAGTTGGATACACATATAAAGCAGATGTAGATTTTGATCTATTACAAAAAGAACTTTCAAATGAATACATAATATTATTTAGAGCACATTATTTTGTTGCAAATTCATTTGATTTTGAAAAATATAAAGGATTCATATTTGATGTATCTCATTATGAAAGTATAAATGATTTATATGTAGTATCAGATATGCTTATTACTGATTATTCAAGTGTATTTTTTGATTATGCTATTCTTAAAAGACCAATAATATTTTATATGTATGATTTAGAAGCATATAGAGACGATATAAGAGGATTTTATATAGACTTAGAAGAACTTCCAGGACAAATAGTTCAAAGGGAAGAAGAACTAATAAACAATATAAAATCAATTAATTTAAAAACATTCTATGATGAAAGATATAAAACATTTAATGATAAGTTTAATTATTTAGATGATGGAAAAGTATCTAAAAGAGTAATTGACAAGATAATAAAATAGCAAGAGGTAAAAAAATGAAAATAATAAAAAAAATAAAGAAGAGAATAAAAAGAATTCAAAAGAAAATATATAAAAAATTTCCAATAATAAGAAACACAGGATACAAGATTGGAGGTATTGGAAAAAAAATTAATAAAAATACTATAATATTCTCTTGTTTTAATGGTGAACATTATAATGATAGTCCAAAACAAATATATGAATACTTATTATCACATGATAAATATAAGAATTATAAATTTATATGGGTATTTAAAAACAAAAAAAATCACTTAAAATTAAATGAAAATAGAAATACAGAAGTAATAGAAAAAAGAAGTAAAAAATACAGAAAATATCTACATACTGCAAAATATTGGGTATTTAATTTTAAAATAGAAGATTATATAAAACCAACAAAAGATCAAATATTAATACAATGCTGGCATGGAACACCACTAAAAAAGATGGGATGTGATTTAGAAAAATACGATAATGCCTTAAATACTCTTGAAGGAATACAAAAGAAATATAGAATAGAAGCAGAGAAAATGTCATATTTCATTTCTCCTTCAAAATATGCAAGTGAAAGATTTTCATCAGCATGGAATTTAAAAGCTATAAATAAAGAGAATATATTACTTGAAAAAGGATATCCAAGAAATGACTTTTTATTTAACTATACAGAAGACGATATTGCTAAGATGAAGAGAAAAATATTTGGATATTATTATTTAGAATATGAAAAACAAATAAAAAAGAAAAAAATAATATTATATGCACCAACATGGAGACCAGATCAATATGAAAGAGGAGTTGGATACACTCAAGAATGTATGCTAGATATAGAAAAGCTACAAAAAAGTTTAGGAGAAGATTATATAATATTATTTAGAGTTCATAGTAATATAGCTAGTAAATTCGATTTTAAAAAATATGATGGATTTATATATGATGTATCAAGTATAATGGATATAAATGAAATATATGTAATATCTGATATATTAGTTACAGATTACTCATCTGTATTATTTGATTATGCAAATTTACAAAGACCAATGATATTCTTTATGTATGACTTAGAACATTATAGAGATGATGGTAATGGATTTTATATTGATATAGAAAAAGAATTACCAGGAAAAATAGTAAAAACTAATGAAGAGCTAGAAAAAGAAATACTTAGAATTTCAAATGAGTTTAAATATGATGAAAAATATAAAAAATTTAATGAAAAATATAATTACTTAGATGATGGAGATGCAACTAAAAGAGTAGTAGAAGAAATATTTAAGTAAAATAGGAATGAATATCATAATATATATGATTAAGGATAAATCAGATGTCTATAAAAAATCTTATTTTAGATTTAAAAATAGATGTCTTTTTTGCGTTTAATTTTCAAGAAAATAATTTTTTAAAAGATGATTATTATAATGAAAACGATATATTAGAATAAATTTAACTTTATGCTAAATAATAATATTAGAAGATAATAGTATAGGGGATGAATTTTGAATCTATCTAAAAGAATTAATCAATAAAATGATTTAAAAAATTAAAAATTTCATTTTTATGTACTTCAAAAAATGTTGCTTTATCTTGCCTTGAACTAAAAATGTATCTAATGAAAATAATATTTTCTTTTTCAGAAATAAAATAAATAATTCTAAAATTTTCACAAATTTGTTCTCTGTAGTGTTTGTCTGATATTTCGGAGACATATCTGCCAATATATGGAGAATGATGTAAATCTTCAATATATGAACGAATCTTTTTATCAATTCTAATTGCATAATTTAGTGATATATTTACATTATAGTCAAATATATCTAATAAATTATGTTTAGCTCTTTGAGTCACGATAACTTTCATATTTTGCCTCCATTTCAGCTTTTAATTCTTCTAATGTACAAACTTTGCCATTTTTAATATCATCTTCACTTTCTTGAAGTTCAGCAAAGAAAAATAAATCATAAATAATATCATATAAAGTATTTTTTTGTACATGTACTTGACTTAAAGCTTTTTTCATAAAATTCATTGAAATAACCTCCTTTTAATTTGAATTTTTATTTTCAAACATTTCTTTTAATGTTTTATAATTAAAATGTTTATCAGTACCAGGAATAATAGTTGTTTCATCATTGCCATACCTTTTAATATATTCCATCATAAGTTTAAAAACCATTTCTGTTGGTTTTAATCCATCAAAATAATCATCAGATACTGAATTAACAATATCAATCATTCGCTGTTTTACATCTGCCATACGTTTAAATCTCCTTTCCTAAAAATTTTCTAATAATAGTATAGCACAAATTAATTTCAAATACTATTAATCTATAAAGATATTTACAATAATAAAATATTAAATACTTAAATATAGAAATTTTTAAATAAAAAAATCTTGTAGATTAAAAAATATATGTTATACTATTATCTATGCTTAAAAGAAATAAGACATCTATAAAAAATCTTTATTTTAGATTTAAAAATAGATGTCTTTTATGCGTTTGAGTTTTAAGCACATAATTTTTCTAACTGAAAATTCTGATTTTAAGAATTTAATTGTCTTAAAATTAGAAATCTATTTTTGTAAAAATTTAAAGGAGGTAAAAATGGAAGAAAAAGAATTTTTAAGAGAAAAAGAGAAACTAAAAAAAGTTGTTAAACAATTATCAAGTGAGGAGCAAGAATTAGAAGAACATATGTGGAAATCAAATGAGAATTATAGTGATGAATCATATGTTAAGGCACATTTAGCTTATTTGAATCAAAAAAAATTATCGGACTTAAAGAAAATTAAAAATAAGCCATATTTTGCAAGAATTGATTTTATGCCAAAAGATGAGAAAAAAGAAGAACTGTATATTGGAAAACTATCAATTCTAGATAGTAACACAAGAAAGCCAATTATTATAGACTGGAGAGCACCAATATCAAATTTATATTATGATGGAAGAATTGGTAAATCTAGCTATGAATCTCCAGAAGGCATAATAGAAGGAGACATTTCTTTAAAAAGACAATATTTTATTGAAAATCAAATCTTAGAAAAATATTCAGATATTGATTTAAAAACTAATGATGAGCTATTACAAGTAGCACTTGCAGAAAAAGCAGATGATAGATTAAAAAATATAGTTGCAACAATACAAGGAGAGCAAAATAATATTATAAGAGCAGACATAGATAAAGCACTAATTGTTCAAGGTGTTGCAGGAAGTGGGAAAACGACTATTGCTCTGCATAGAATTGCATATTTAATTTATAATTATGAAAAAGAATTTGATCCAGAAAACTTTATGATAATAGCACCAACAAAATTCTTTTTAAATTATATTTCAAATGTACTACCAGACTTAGGGGTAGAAAATGTAAAACAATATACATTTGAAGATTTAGCATATGAAATAATAGGAAAAAAACTTAAAATTTCAGATAGTAATGAAAAACTAGTAACTATTGTAAATAAAGAATTTGACGAAATTAATAATGGAGATATAGAAACGATTATTAATGAATCAAAATATAAATCATCAATTAATTTCAAAAATATTGTAGATGAATTTTTAAAAGATATAGAAGATAATTATTTACCTAGAAAAGATTTTATTATTGAAAATATTAGAATAATGAGATATGAAAATATAAAAAAATTATTTACTCGGAGATTATAAAGATTTTGATTTTGAAAGAAGAATTTTAGAAGTAAGAAAATATGCATTTTCAAGAATTAAAAATAACAAAGAAAAAATTTTAGATTCAATTACTGCTAGAAGAAGCTTTAAAATAAATAAAATTCTTAAAGATGAAAATTTAACAGATGAAGAAAAAAGAATAAAAAGAATTGAGATTTTTGAAGAAACAGAAGGATTACTTAAAAAAATAGATAATGATGATATAAAAGTAGTAGACATGTACTTTAATGAAATAAAAAAGAAAGATTGTATAGAATACTATAAAGAATTTATACAAAACTATATTTTTGATAAAATTGAAAATAAAACTTTAGCTGAATATCTAGTTAAAAATACAATGAGAAATTTAAACAAAAATGAGATTACATTTGAAGATTTAGCTCCAATTATCTATATTCATTATAAAATTTATGGTTCAAAAGTAAAAAAGAATTTAAGACATGTTATTATAGATGAAGCACAAGATTATGGAGAATTTCAATTTAGTGTACTAAAAACAATTTTAAAAAGTAATTCAATGACAATATTAGGAGATATAGCACAAGGAGTACATTCATATAGGGGAATTGAAAATTGGAAAAAATTTATAGATGTAGAATTTCCAGAAGGAAATGCAATATATACAACACTTGAAAAAACATATAGAACTACAAAAGAAATAATGAATAAAGCAAATGAAGTAATAGATAAATTACCAGACTTTGAAAAACAGTTTATAATAAAAGGAAAACCAGTTATAGAAGGAAAAGATTCTATACATATCACAAAATTAGAATCAGAGGATGAAATAGTAAGAAAGTGCATAGAGAGAATTGATGAATATTTAGATGAAGGATTTAAGTCTATTGCTATAATAGGAAAAGACATAGATGAATGTAAAAACATTAAAAAGAAAATCCAGAAAATCAATAAAAATGTAAAATTAATTCAAAGTAAAGACTCAGAGTATAATGCAGGAATTTCAATTGTTCCATCGTATTTAGCTAAAGGACTAGAATTTGATAGTGTAATACTTTTTAATGTTAATAATGAGAAATATCAAAATAATGTTTTAGATATAAAATTATTATATGTTGCAATTACAAGAGCAATGAGTAAACTTGATATTTTTTATATAGGGCAAAAATCAGAAATATTAAAAAATTAAAATTAACTTTTTGACAAAGCATATGGTATTTGATATAATACTATGTGCTTTTAAGATATTTTATAAAATTAATATATTAAGTATATGTAAGATTGGAGGAAAAAATGGACAAAGAAGAAAACATACTCGGAAAAGAAAAAATAGGAAAGTTAATGATCAAATTCTCAATTCCATGTATAATATCTTTAGTGGTAAACTCTTTATATAATATAGTTGACCAGATATTTATAGGATGGGGTGTAGGATATTTAGGAAATGGAGCAACAAATGTAGTATTTCCACTTACAGTTATATGCTTAGCATTTTCTTTTATGTTTGGAGATGGTGCATCAGCATTTTTAAGTTTAAAATTAGGAGAAAAGAAAAAAGATGAAGCAACAAAAGGTGTTGTAAATGGAATTGCTTTATCTATACTAGTATCAATAATTTTATGTGTAAGTTACTTAGTATTCATGCCACAATTATTAGACTTATTTGGTTGTACTTCTGCACTTAAAGAATATGCCACTTCTTACGGATATATCATATCAATAGGAATTCCTTTTATGATGATAGGGAATACATTAAATTCAATAATAAGAGCAGATGGAGATCCTAAATATGCAATGATATCTATGGTTGTTGGTGCAGTTTGTAATATAGTATTAGACCCTATATTTATATTTGTACTTAAAATGGGAGTAGAAGGTGCTGCCATAGCAACAATAATAAGTCAAATAATTACTTTTATAATGAATATCATATATGTAAAAAAATTTAAATCAATCACAATAACGAGAGAAAATATTAAATTTAAATTAGATATAGCAAAAAAAGTAAGTACATTAGGGATAAGTAGTTTTATTACTCAAATGAGCATAGTATTTGTAATTGCAGTTTTAAACAATTTACTTGTAAAATATGGAGCAGAATCAAGATTTGGTTCTGAAATTCCAATTACAGTACTTGGAATAGTTATGAAAATTAGTCAAATATTAAATAGCATCATAATAGGAATAGCAGCAGGAAGCCAACCAATTCTTGGATATAATTATGGAGCAGGAAAATTTGATAGAGTAAAAAAGACATTAAAGATAGTACTTGGAGTAAGTCTTATAGTAGGTGCAGTAGCATTTATACTATTCCAAACAATTCCTGATAAGTTAATATCAATATTTGGTAGTGGTGATGAGAAATATATGGAATTTGCATGTATAGCATTTAGAACATATCTTTTATTATGTATAGCTTATGGAATTCAAATTCCATCTGGAATATTCTTTCAAGCAATTGGAAAAAGTGTTATAAGTGCAATATTATCACTTTCTAGACAAATAGTATTCTTAATACCAGCAATGATAATATTTGGAAGTATGAAAGGACTTATGGGAGTATTATATGCAGGACCATTTGCTGATGGAATAGCATTTTTAATATCAGGAACATTTATTATACTTGAAATTAAAAAACTTGGAAAAAATCAAGAAATAAATAGTCAAGCTTTAATTGATGACACTAGTACAGATAATAAGTTAAAAGAACAAGTAATTATAACAGTATCTAGAGAATATGGTTCAGGAGGAAGATATGTAGCAAGACTTTTAGCTGACAAATTAGGAATAAAATTTTATGACAAAGAGTTTATAACTAAACTTGCAAAAGAGACAGGTCTTTCAGAGGAATATATTGAATTAAATGAGCAAAAGAAGAAAGCATTATCAAATTTAGAAAAAGGTACATATAATAATTTATCAAATGAAGATGAATTATTTATAAAAGAAACAAAGCTAATAAAAGAAATAGCAGAAAAAGAATCTTGTGTAATAGTAGGAAGATGTGCAGATTTTATTTTAAAAGAAAACAAAAATGTTATTAAAGTATTTATATATAGTGATGATGAAAGCAAAATGAAAAGAGCAACGGAAATATATGGTCTAGATAAAGAAAATGCAAAAAAAGAAATAAAAAATATAAATAAACAAAGAGCAAATCATTATAAATATTATACAGGAAAAGAATGGAGAAATTATGAGAATTATGATATTTGCATAAATAGTGGAATATTAGAAATAGAAAAAACAGTGGAAATTATTTGTAAAATAGTTGCACAAAAGTTAAATGTTATGTTATAATAAAAAAGAGATAAAAATATAGGTCTCGTATACTTCAAAAATAGCAAATAGAAAGAAATTTTCTATTTGCTATTTTTTGCTATTAGTTTCATAATTTAATATTACTTTTTATCAAAATCAAATATAATATATATATAATAATATGATAAAACACAAAATAGTTCTATACAAAAGGACTTATTAGATGAAAAATATATTGTTTTTGCTTGTTTGCTATACAAAAAAATAATATAATAAATTTATAAAAAAGCACTTGACAAAAATTAGATAGTCAATAAGTGGAGCAGATAAATATCTGCTTTTTATAAATTAAAAAATTATTATTATAAAATTAAAAAAAAGTATTGACTTAAAGTTTACTTTAACTTGTATAATGAAAAACGAAAGGAGAAAATAGTATGTCATATTCTATTAAAGAAATTGCTGATATGATGAAAGTAACAACAGCAACAATAAGATACTGGGATAGTGAAGGGCTACTTCCAGACATAAAAAGAGTAAATGGTATAAGAGTATTTGAAGATAAAGATTTCAAATGGCTTAGAGTATTAAATTGTATGAAAAATATTAATATGCCTATTAAGAAAATTAAAGAATATCTCGAATTAGCTCAAAAAGGAGATTCAACTTTACAAGAAAGATATAAAATGATTTTAAAGCAAAAGCATATCATTGAAAAACAGATAAATGACTTAAATAATTGTTTAAAAGAATTTGAATATAAAGAATGGTACTATAAAACAGCAATCGAGGCAGGAACTGAAAAAGTTGTAGAAAATGTTACATCTATTGCTCCTACTTTGGAAATTGATAAAATTCCCAAAAATTATAAGAAAGAGGGTAATAAAAATGAGTGAAACTTTAGTGTTAATACAAGAATGGGATAAAACATTCGCAAAAAGTGAAAAGGTAAATCATAGTAAAGTAACATTTCATAATAGATATGGAATGACATTAGTAGCAGATATGTATGTACCAAAAAATTCAGAAGGAAAACTACCAGCTATAGCAGTATGTGGACCTTTTGGGGCAGTAAAAGAGCAAGCATCAGGATTATATGCACAGACAATGGCAGAAAGAGGATTTTTGACAATAGCTTTTGATCCATCATTTACAGGAGAAAGTTCAGGGACACCTAGATATATGGCAAGTCCTGACATTAACACAGAAGATTTCCAAGCAGCAGTAGATTTTTTATCAGTTAGAGAAAATGTTGATAGTGAAAAAATAGGAATCATAGGAATTTGTGGATGGGGTGGAATGGCTTTAAATGTAGCAGCTCTTGATACAAGAATAAAAGCAACAGTAGCTTCTACAATGTATGATATGACTAGGGTAAATGCAAATGGATATTTTGATGAGGGAGATAATGAAGAAACAAGATATAACAATAAAGTAGCTTTAAATGCACAAAGAATTACAGATTATAAAAATGGAAGTTATGAATTAGGAGGAGGTTGTTTAGAACTTCCAGTACCAGAAGATGCTCCATTTTATGTTAAAGATTATAGTGAATATTATAAAGGAAGAAGTTATCATTCAAGAAGTTTAAATTCAAATGGTGGGTGGAACAAAATCGGTTGTATGTCATTTATAAATCAACCAATTTTGAAATATAGTAATGAAATTCGTTCAGCTGTATTAGTTATACATGGAGAAAAAGCACACTCTTGCTATTTTAGTAAAGATGCTTATAAAGATATGACTACAAATAGCAAATATACACACAACAAAGAATTAATGATAATTCCAAATAGCGTTCATACAGATTTATATGATAATATGAATGTAATACCATTTGATAAAATGGAGAAATTCTTTAAAGAAAATTTAATATAGTAAGAAAGGAATAGAGATTATGAATACGAAAAATTAAATATTAGTCTTCCTCCAAAAATTGTTGAAATAAAAAAATAAATTTTTAAATATAGATTAGACTAAACTAATCTATATTTTTATAATTCATTTTCAAACCCTAATATGTTAGCTGCTAATTTGTATATTAAATTAGCAATATGTTCAGGAGTTTCTTTCATATTGCCATTAATCCATTTTTTTATTATTTCCAAACTTCCAGAAACAATATAAGTAAAAATATAATCAGTATCTGATCCAAGTTCAATATTTAAGGTTTTAATTTTATTTTTAAAAAAATCAGTAGGTGTTTTCATTATGTTTTGAGAAAATTCTTCTGAAATATGGTTATTAAGTAACAATTCATATGCTTTTGTATTTTCTTTTATATAACATAATAGTTGATATAGTGGTTTTGTAACACTGTTTATCTCAACTTTATTAATTTTTTGCATACATTCTTCACTTACTAAAATCAATTCTTGTTCTATATATGAAAAAACATCATAAACATTTTCATAATATTTATAAAATGTAGAACGATTTAGTTCAGCTTTTTTGCATAGTTCAGTTACTGTAATATCATATAAAGACTTTTTTTCTAAAAGATTTATCATAGCATCTTTGAAAAGTATTTTTGTTAATTTTGTTCTTTGATTCTCTTTATTATCCATATATATATATTCTTCCTTCAAAAATACAAACAATTTTAAAGTAAATTGTTTGTATATCAACATTTATACATAAAAGTGTTGATTTTATATCATTTTTAATAAAACTAGATGCTGTAAAAACAACAAGCTGTATATATAATATATATTATATGCGATTTCAAACAAAAAGTAAAGAAGGAGGAGATAATTTGAAGAAAATTGCAAATTGCAAATTTTATAGTAGGAAAAAGAAATTTTATTTTTATAGTTACTTTGTTAATACTTATTTTAAGTATTTATGGAATATTTCATGTAAATGTAAATTATGATATGAGTTCATATTTACCAGATGACTCTGAAGTAAAAAAAGGAATGGAGGTAATGACAGAAGAATTTGGAGATATGTCAAGCATAGTAGTAATGTTTGATGACTTAAATGAAGAACAACAAACTGCAAGAAAAAGTGAATTAGAGCAAATTGAAAATGTAAAAAGTGTAACATATTTACAAGATGATGAAACTTATCAAAAAGATAATCATTCAAAATATTTAATTACTGTATCAGCTAATACATATTCCAAAGAGGCATCAAAGGTTTTAGATGAAATTAAAGAAAAATATGGGGATTCAGCTTATGTAAGTGGAGCAATAGTAGATAATGATATGATGGTTACAACACTTATGGAAGAAATACCTGTTATTGCAGTTATCGCAGTTGTTATTATTTTTATTATATTATTTATTCTGTGTGATACATGGATTGAGCCATTTTTGTATATGAGTTGTATAGGAATAGCAATACTAATTAATATGGGAACAAATGCAATACTTCCATCTGTTTCATTTATGACATTTGCGATAGGAGCATTGTTACAAATGGGACTTTCAATGGATTATTCAATTATGCTAATGAATCGTTATAATCAAGAAAAACAAAAAAATTCAGATCCAAGTAAAGCAATGAAAGAGGCGCTAGCAAATTCATTTGGTGCAATTTCTGGCAGTTCTGTTACAACAATTGTAGGACTTTTAGCATTAGTATTTATGAGCTTTAAAATTGGGCAAGATATGGGAATAGTATTAGCAAAAGGTGTATTTATCAGTTTAATTTGTATTTTCACTGTTTTACCTGGATTAGTTGTAAAATTTGACAAGATTATGACAAAAACACATAAAAAATCATTGAATTTTAATACAGATCCAATTATGAAGTTCGTTCAAAAAACTCGTTTTATTATTCTGCCATTGATTTTAATTGTTGTAGGGGCATCTTATTTTATGAAAGATGAACTAGGGATTATGTTTGTAAAAACATTTGATAATAGTGAGCAAGAGTATATAGAAAAAGTTTTTGGTATTGATAATCAAATTGCTTTATTATATAAAAATGATGAAAATGCTAGTAATATTGAATCAACAATCAAATGGCTTGAAGAACAAGATAAAATTAATTATGTTCAAGATTTTTCAAATACAATAGGAAAGAAATATGGCTATAAGGAACTTGCTAGCGAAATGGATATTGATATTGAACAAGCGAAAATGATGTATCAGATGTATAAAGATAAAGATAATGGAAATGATTATGAAAAAATAACAATGTATGATTTAATTGTATTTTTAGATGAAAATATAGTGTCTAATCCAGCTTATGCAGATGTTATTAGTGAAGAACAAAAGGTACAAATTAAAGATGCAAGAAAAGAATTAGAAGATGGAAAAATTAAAATTAAAGATGCAGAAAAAGAAATTAGTGATGGCGAAAGCGAAATTGCTAAAAATGAAAAGAAATTAGCAGATGGTGAAAAAGAACTTGCATCTGCTCCAAAACAATTAGCAGATGCAGAAGAACAAATAAAAGAAAGTGAACAACAAATTTTAGAAGGAGAAAAACAAATAGCAACAGCTGAATCACAACTGGTAGAAACAGAAAAGCAACTTACAGAAGGAGAACAACAACTTTTAACTGCTGAAAAACAGTTAAAAGAAAGTGAACAACAAATTTTAGAAGGAGAAAAACAAATAGCAACAGCTGA
>CANOSM010000002.1 GCA_947569365.1 uncultured Clostridium sp.
ATTCATATTTTTTTACATTCACTCCATTTATGTTATCAAATACAATATTTATATCTGTTTCTATTTTTGAAAATATTATTCCTAAGATAGTAAATAAAATTATTAAAATTAAACTATAAAAAAAAACTAGTAACATATAAAAACCTCTTTTATATTACTAGCTTTTCCTATTTTTTCAATTTATAAACTTATTTTTGTATATTTTATAGTTTAAATATTATCTTTTCTTATTGTTTCAATTATATTTTGCTTATTTATTTTACTTAAAGAATATTTCATAATTATTCCTACAATACACATTACAAATATTATAGATATAATAATTGCCTGAATTGGTAGTTTAAATCCAAAATCCATACTATTTGTTGTTATTTTATATATTGCATATGAAAGTGCAATTCCTAATATATTTCCAATAATTAAAGATTTTGTTCCATAGAAGATACTTTCTAAATTTATCATTCTATTAAATTCTTTTTTTGTCATTCCAATTGATTTTAGCATTGCAAATTCTTTACTACGTAAATTCATGTTTGTTGTTATGGTATTGAATATATTTGTTACTCCAATTAGTGTAATTACTATTATGAATCCATACAAAAATACAGATATCCATATCATTATTCTTTTTTGTTGATTTGCCATTTCTTCATAATTCATTACTTCTATCCCTTTTAATTTTTCATTTTGTGTTATACTTTTTTCAAATTCATTAGCATCTTCTGTCTTAACAAATATTGAACTATTCTCCATATTTTCTTTTGATGATATTTTTTCAAAAAATTCATCACTTACAATAATTTGAGGATAGTCTGTCTCCATTATTCCTACTGGTCTTTCTTTTGTCACTTTTATTACTTCAAAACTAACATTTTTGCTATTTTCTGAAATCATTCCTTCTATTAAATCATTTTCCTTTATAGACATAAGATCAATTTGCTTTTTATTATATGGCTTTTTTCCAATTTCTATAAATACAGCTCTATCTTTGGCATCTTCATAATTAATATTTAGTTTTGATAATAACTGTTTATATGGTTTTTCTCCTATTGCAATTAAACTAATTGCAGGATTTCCTCCATATATTTTTTCATAATATTTTTTTCCTTCTTCTGTTATATAATTTGATATATTTTTATCTTCTGTCATATATAAACTTCTTTTTATAGAATAATCTTTTACACCTTCTGTTTTTATAATTTCATTTATCTTATCAAGATATTCTTCATTTGTTTCTTTTCCTCTATTCATATACATCATTACACTATAGTTGACATCTGTAACATATAATCCTGTAAGATCAAATGCATAGTTCATAAATGTTGAAAGAGAAATAAATATTGTAATACTTACTACTAAAGAAATTAATGTTGTTCTATATTTACTTCTATTTCTTTTTAAGTTTTTATATGCTATATCTCCACCCATTCCAAATATTTTTTTAATAATTTTTGGAGATTTTATTTTTTTAGCTTTAATTTTTATTTCATTATTACTTCTAATTGCTTCTATTGGTGATATTTTGCTTGCCCTTCTTGCTGCTGCTCTTGTAGATAGATATATTGTAATTATTGCAAGTACTATACTAAATATTATTGCTTCTATTGGAACCTCAAATAAAAATCTTGCTCCATTTAACATGTCTCCTATCATCCACTGAGAAAATACTACTAGTATATATGTTGCAAGTATTCCTGACAATATTCCTAGTGGAATACCTATTAATCCTAGTATTACTCCTTCAAATGATACCGATTTTTTTATCTGTTTTCTTGTAGCTCCAACACTTGCAATCATACCAATTTGTTTCATTCTCTCTGATACTGATATTGCAAAACCATTTCTTATTACAAATACACTTGCAACAATTATTATCCCAATTACAACTGCCATTAGTCCATATAATACTGTAGTTGTTGAATCGCTTCTTGCTACTCCAGACCACATCAAAAGTTCTGTATTCATTTCTATGTCATATTTTCCTCTATCTATATCGTCTATGTCTTTTACTTCTTGAATTTCTTTTGTAAATTCGTAACTATCTTTAACATTTTTTAGTTTTACTGCAACATTTACTTTTTCTTTTATATTGTCCATTAATGTAATTATTGTGTATCCTGGTGATTCATAATTTTCCATATTGTAATCTGGTCTTTTCATTATTCCTACTACAGTAAGCTCTCTATTTTCTATATGCTCTAATGTTTCATTATTTTCCTCTTGCATTGCTTTGCCTGTTTTCTCATCATATTCATTATAAATATATGGATTTGACTGATTTAAGATATGCCCATCAGACATTCTTCTGCAAATATCTAAGTTTAGCTTATCTCCTATATTATATTTAACATTTCCATTTGATTCTATATGTTCTGAAATTATAACTTCATTTGAGTTTTTTGGTAACCTTCCTTCTTTTAACTTTACTCCTCTATTTTTTAATGCAGATTCATCATATTCCATTAAGTATAAATATGGTTTATATTCATTTTCACTTTTTTCTAATTTTGCATATCCAACACCTTGTGTATAAAAAAATGTACCTACTTTTCTATTATTTATAATGTATTTTAACTTATTTTCTGGAACATCATTAAATTGTACATGAAAATCTCCAACATCTTCTATTACTGCATTTTTTAATGTTTCTTGAAAACTTGAAAATACACCTGCAACAGCACATATAAGTGCTGTAGATAAAATAATTCCAATTATAGTAACTGCTGTACGCTTTTTATTTAATTTCAAATTATTTATAGTTAATTTATTTAATACTTTCATTTTAATTCCTTTCATCTTTTATAATTTTTCCATCATCAATAGTAATTACTCTATCTGCTTCAAGTGCAATTTTTTCATCATGTGTAATTATAATTACTGTTTGGTTGTATTTTTTGTTTGAAAGTCTTAATAATGAAATTATTTCTTCAGATGCTTTACTATCTAAGTTTCCAGTAGGTTCGTCTGCAAGCATTATTGCTGGATTATTTATAATAGCTCTTCCTATAGATACTCTTTGTTGTTGTCCTCCTGATAATTCATTTGGTAGATTTTTTCTTCTTCTACTTAAGTTTAATGTATCTATTACTTCATCTAGTCTTTCTTTTTCAATTACTTTTCCATCTAGCTGACATGGTAGTGTGATATTTTCTTCTACATTAAGTATTGGTATTAAATTATAGAATTGATATATAAGTCCTATTTGTCTTCTTCTAAAAATTGCTAAATTGTCATCATTTAATTTATAAATGTCTTTTCCATCTATATAAACTTTTCCACTTGTTGGTCTGTCAACTCCTCCTATTAAATGAAGAAGTGTTGATTTTCCGAGAACCACTTGCTCCTATTATTGCTATAAATTCTCCTTTTTCTACTGAAAAAGATATATCATCTACAGCATTTACAATGTTTTCTCCTTTACCATAAGTTTTTCTTAAATTCTCTACTTTTAATATTTCCATAACTTTTCCCCTTTCTATTTTCACATTATAACAATGCAAAGTGACTATTAAGTGACTAAAAAAATTTTTTATAAAAAATAAGCATTCCTTTTAAAATGCTTATTTCATAATCTTATTTTTACTTTTATTTCTTCATATATTTAATTTCAAATATTGTACCTTTATTTACTTCAGATGTACATATAATATATCCATTCCCTTTTTCTATAATTGATTTTGAAAGTGCTAGTCCTATTCCTATACTATCATCACTTGAATTACTTCCTTTAAAAAATCTATCAAATATATGTTTTATCTCTTCTTTTTTTATTCCTTTTCCTTCATCTCTTATTTTTATCTTAGTATAAAAATTATTCTCCTCATAATTTATGTATATTTTTTTACAGCTTTCAGTATGCTCTATACAATTCTTTACAATATTAGTAATTGCTTCTTTTTGCCAATTATAGTCTCCTATAATTTTACATTCTTTATCTCCTTTTACTTCTATCTTTTGTTCTTTTATTTCTAATGGTATCTCTAAATTTTTTCTTACAGCTTCAATTAAATCTTTTACAAATATTTCTTTTTTTTCAAATTCTATTGTATTAGAATCTATTTTAGCAAATTTTAATAAAGAGATAACAAGCCAATTAATATTTTTAATTTGTCTACTTATTTCATTTAAAAACATATATCTTGTTTCTTTATCCATTTCAGGATTCTCAAGTATATTATCAAGCATAATTGAAATAGAAGTAAGTGGCGTTTTTAATTGATGTGATATATCATCCATAAAAATTTGATAATCTTTTTTCATCTTTTTAGAATTATCCGCTTCTTCTTTAAGCATAACTGTTATTTTATACAAATCATTTTTTAATCTACTTAATTCATATTCGGAATTTTCGTCAATCTTAAGTTCATAGTCTTTTTTGCTAATTTGGTATATATATTTATTAATCCTTTTTATTTCATTTTTGTCTTTTATAATATTAGATATTAAAATTATCATATATATAATAAAACAAATTAAAATTATTATGAAATTATGTATAACTATAGATTTCTCCATATCTTTTAAACCATAAATTACCTCATAATCTATTCCATATTTTTTTAATAATTCTTCACCATTTTTGCTTACTTTCTCATTATTATTAATTTCTAGCAATTTTATTATATCTTCTGCTTTTACTTCTGGATACTCTTCTTTTATCACTCCAACAATATTTTTAAATATATTATCTATCCTTTGTTCATAAATATTATATTGATTCATATTCACTAGAATACTTGTAGTAATTAATAAAATAAAAGATATTGTACTTATAATAAATACATTTCTATTTCTCATTTGTTTTTAATCTCCTTCTACTATATATCCTCTTCCTCTTACTGTCTTTATGATTTCTCCATCTTTATCTTCTAATTTTTCCCTTATTCTTTTTATATATACAGTAAGTGTATTATCATTTACAAAATTTCCAGCAATATCCCATATTTTATCCAATATTTTTTCTCTTGTGATTAAAATATTTTTGTTAGTAAAAAGCATTACTAATATTTTATATTCTAAACTTGTAAATACTATCTCTTTATTATTCTTAATTACTTTAGCTTGATCTAAATTTATCTCTATATCTTTAAATCTTATAATATTTTCACTTCTTGAGTTTCCATTTTTAGTATTTTTTTCATATCTTCTTAAAATATTATTTATTCTAGATATAAGTTCTCTATTTCTAAAAGGCTTTACTATATAATCATCTGCACCCATATCTAATCCTTTTACAATATCCTTTTCTTCATCTCTTGCAGTTAAAAATATTATTGGAATATTATCATTTTTCTTTAAATCCTCACATATAGAGAATCCTTTACCATCTGGTAGATTTATATCTAATAGTATTAAATCAAATTTTTCATTTTTTAAAATCTCATAAGTATCTTTTATACTTTTTACTATTTTAATATTAAATCCTTCTGTTTCTAAAAGATATCTAAGTCCAACTACTATAGTATCACTATCTTCTACAAGTAAGATTTTATTCATATAATCACCACTTTTTTTATACTTTTAATGTTTTTAATTTCAAATAGTATATCATCTATTAAAAAAATTTCAACTATTCTAAAATTGATTAAATCACAATCTGTAGTTGATAAGATTCAAAAAAGTCAAGTATATGATATACAATATAACATTAATACAAAAAACTATTCTTTTCATCAAGAATAGTTTTTATAAATCTGTTTTAATATATTTATATTCCATAAACAAGATTATTAATAATATTTAATTAGATTAGTTCTCTGTTAAAAAACTTTCAAAATCTTCTATTGTTACATCTTTTAAAATTTCATCACGTTCTTCAGTATAATCTCCTTTTCCATCACTATACATCTGTATAAATTTTATCATCCCCTCAACACCTAATTTCTCTTTTAGTGCCTTAAGACCATCTCTCCTTATTTTCTCTAGTTCTCTTACTGTTACTGACATCTAAATCACCTCCATAATAAATTCTATTGGATTTATAACTTTAATTTTTAAATTTGCTCTTTTTGAAGCATTTATTAATAATCTATCAGTTGTAATAAAATAATCTATATATTTACTTTCTGCAAAAGCTAAATGTAATGAATCCATATCTTTTATATTACATTTTCTTAATTCAACTGCTCTTTGCTTTATTTCTTGTGAATAAACAATTTCTATTAATTCCATTGCATCATATAAGTCCTCTACTTGTCTTCTTTTATTTTCATAATTAATTTTAGATATTTCATAGTCTATTGCCATACTTTTATATATTACTACTTCTTTATTTATATGTTTTCTTAATATAGTTTCTATAGCACTTGCTTCTAAATTTACTTTTTCTTGTGTTAAATCATCAAATATTCTACTATAACAACAATTATCTAAATATAATTTTAACATCAAACTAACCTCTCTTTATATTATACAATAATTTACTGATTTTATCTATATATAAGTAACTTTTTAAATATTTATTTTATTTTTCATAATTTATATCATTATCTATTATCCATTTTATATCTTCTATTGATTTATCTATATTAAATCTTCCATTTCCTATAGGATAATAAACACTATAAGCATTATACTGTTTTCCTCTTATATCTTTTTTATATAGCTTTTTCCTTGACTTAGAAACAGATATATTTTCATTTAATACAATAGAACTTACTTGATTCCCAAAAAGAATTATTACTTTAGGATTTATTATTTCAATTTCTTCTTCAAGTAATTGTAAATATTTTTTATATACATAATTTTTAATAGGTCTTGCATCTACTTGTGTGCATTTTCCAAGATTAGTAATAAAATATTTATGTTTTTCTACATCTTTATATACTTCTTCTGCAAATTCTTCAGTCCATTCTTCTGCTTTAATTGATTTTATTTTTCTATATATTCTTTCATCTTGAAGACCTACACTATAAAATAAATCCCATATGTTTTTAGTTCCTATCCAAGGAGATTTTCTTCCTTTCCAATCTTTCTGTGATGCAATATTTCTGCTAGTTGGATTCATAAACACAAAACAAATATCTGGATTATTTTCTAGTCCTCCATTGTAGATTGAATCTAGTTCTTTAGCTCCATACTGCTTTTGTAATTTATCATATTTTTTATTTAGATCTTTTATATTTATACTAATCTTTTTTTATATTCTTTATAAATATTATTCTCTTTTTTTCTTCTTAACAACAATATCTCCAAATATCTCTCTTTGATCTGTTAATACTTTACTTCTCCTAGAAAGTTCTAAAAGTCCTGAAAAAGCTGTTACTACCTCTGGTCTTGATTTCTCTTTTATAGAGAACATCTTATTAAAAACAAAACTTCTATTTCTAACTAATGCTTTAAGCATATCTTTAACTTTACTTGCTACTGTAAATTGTTCTATAACAGCAATTTTTTCTAAATTCTTTGCATTTTGATTAATTTTTTCTTGCACTGAATATATTAATTTTTCATATTTATCACTTAATATAGTAGAAGAATATTCTTTTTCTATCTTCTGTTTTGGAAGTTCAATTTTATCTGGCACTTTATAAAATCTTTTTGAATTTTCTTTATACATTTCTTTAAATTTGTTTGTTACTTCTTTATATTTTTTATACTCTAGTATTCGTCTTATAAGCTCTTCTTCTGTAAGTTCTGCCTCATCATCTTCCTCTTTAGGTAACAATTGTCTAGACTTTAAATACGCAAGAGTACTAGCCATAACTAAAAATTCACTTGTAATATCTAAATTCATTATCTCCATATTGTTTATATAATCTATGTATTGGTCTGCAATATCTGTTATCTTTATATCATATATATCAAGTTTATTTTTATCTATTAAATGACATAATAGATCGATTGGACCTTCGAAATTATCCAATTTCAATGAATATTTATTTGTCTCTCTTGTTAATATTCCCATTATAATTCTAATCTCCTATTTTTGTTATGAATATTTACATTTCTGTCATTTTCTACAAAGCAATTATATAATATATTTTTTAGATTGTACAAGCCTTTTTATTATTTTATCATTTATAATTAAAATAACACATATACTAGCTTCATATTAGGCTTTATATATGTGTTATTTTCTATTTTTTAGTTTTATATAACCTTTAACTTATTCATTACAGCTTTATTTTAAAGTTATAGTCTTCTTAGCTATAAGTCCTCCTGTAATTTCTTCATATACTTTTATATTAATAGTTTTATCATTATCAGGTATTGAGTTTATCATCAAAATTCCGCTACTTTCTCCACTTTCAGGATCTAATTGTAAATTTTCACTATCTCTTGTACATAATACTTCTCCATTTTTATTTGTTATTTCAAATGTATATCCTGGACAATATTCATTTAAATATCTATCATCATCCCTACCAATTTTTTGTAATGATATATATGAATCTAGGTATATTAATGAACAGAAATTTGTATTTATTATTTTTTCTATTTTTATTCCTTGTATTCCTTCTGTTATAACCATCTTAACTTTATCTTTAAAATATTCTTCATATATCTTATCTCTTAACTTATTATCTTTTTCAGCTTCATCTGAAAAATATTTCATTGAAGGCTCATCTAAATCATCTGCTGTTACAACATCTATCTTTTGTTTCAATTGATCTATATTAAATTCTAAAATTTTATCATCTAATTTATATTGCTTTTGATTTTTACTTTTATTTGAAACATCTAATACAAATTTTTGCTTAATTTTATCTTTATCTTCATAATTTGATCCGGTTACTCCTGTTACATATATATTTATTTTTCCATTTTCCTTTTTCAAATAATTCATATCTAAGACTTTAAAAATACCATACTTACCTTCACTGATTTTTTGTACACTATTTGTTATTACAAATGATGGATATTCAGCATTTTTTTCATATACGCCAAATTTCTCAAAGTCTTCTTCTGTTGTTATATCTTTATAATCTTTTATATCTTCTTTCACATTATATATATAATTAAGTATTAATATTTCATCATTATATGCATATTCTAATAAATCTAGCTTTTTATCACTATCCTTTTTTAATATTATTTTTTGTTCTTCATACTCTTCATTATTAATATTTAATTTTTGTGCAACCATTGAAAATATATTATTTTTTCCTGTTGCATATGCATACATATTAACTCCTAAAAAGATTGCTACTATTAATATTGTTAGACTTCCTAATAACTTTTTTACAAAGAATCTATTTTTTATTTTATCATTTTGTATATTCTCATTTTTATCAAAATTAATAGTTCTGTTTTGTTCTATAATTTTATTTATTTCAAAATCTATCTTGTCAGGAATATAATTATCTTTCATAAACTTTTCTTTTATTTTTTCATCTATCTGATCTTTCATATTATACTACCTCCTTTTCTAATATGATCTTCAGTTTTTCTCTAGCTCTAGATAATCTTGACTTTACAGTTCCTGTTGACATTCCAAGTACTTTTGCTATATCTTTAACAGACATTTCATCATAATAATATAACACAGCTATAGTTCTAAATTTTTCATCTAACATATCTAATGCTTTATTTACAAAATCATAATCTTCCTTTTCTTCTGTGCCTACATCCTGATACTCTTCTATGGAAATTGTCTTTTGGTTGTTCTTAGTTCTATAATTGTATATTTTCTTACATTCATTTATTAGAATTCTTATCAACCAAGTTGCAAAATAATTGTCATTTTTTAATTTACTAATATTTTGATATAATAATATCAATGTAGATTGAATAGCTTCATTTATATCATCTTCACAAGATAAAAAAGTTCTAGCTGTTTTATATAACTTCACTTTGTTCATATGTATAAGTTCTTCTATAGCTCTTATATCACCATTTTTTGCTCTTTTTACAATTTCCTCCATCTTATTTTTCATTCCTCCCATTTGTTTTAAAATATATATATTTTTTAACATCCAGATTTGTTATTTCACTTATTAGATATATTTTTCCTTATTTTGGTTCCAATTTACTTAGTGTTTTTAGAAATACAATAATTATAAATATGTATAATATATATATTATAACCAATAGATAAAAAGAAAATAAGCCCCTGTAGGCTTATTATTCTAATATATTTTATTGTTTTTCTAGACAAGAGATAGTATCTTCTTTATATCCTTTTTTTCTTAAATATGCTTTTATATCTTCTATATCCATATTTTTGCTTTTTTTAATTACTATATTATCAGCAGATTTTTTTTCATATTCTAATAAAGCATCAATATTTTCTTCAAAATATTCTTCTAATAATTCTTTATTTATACCATTTGAATATAGTTTATACCTAAGTTCATACATAGATAAATTTTTTAAAGAAATAGCTTCTGATATAAATCTTTCTATATATTTTCTATCATCAATATATCCTAATTCTTTTAATATTTCTATAGTTTCTTCTAAAAGCTCATTATCTTCTTCAGAAAATTTTTTCCACACTTCTTTTTCAGTTCTTTTCTTAAACATGATATATTTTAGTAGTTTAGTTTTTAATTTTTCTAGCCTTTCTAATCTTTCAAGTTTTCCTTCATCTGCAAACTTTGTTATCATAATTCTACTCTTCTTCTTCCTCAGCTTCTTCTTCTATATCTTCATTTAATGCTTGCTCAAATGCTTTATTATAATTATCTCTAACCTTTTTCTCAATTTCTTCTGCGATTTCTGGATTTTCCTTTAAATACTTTTTAACATTTTCTCTACCTTGTCCAATCTTTGCATTATTATAACTAAACCATGCACCACTTTTGTTTATTACATCAAGTTTTACAGCCATGTCAACTAATCCACCTTCTTTTGATATACCTTCTCCATACATAATATCAAATTCAGCTTCTCTAAATGGTGGTGCAACTTTATTTTTTACAACTTTTATTCTTGTCCTATTTCCTATTACTTCTCCATCTTGTTTTATACTTTCAGTTCTTCTTATATCTAGTCTGACTGATGAGTAAAATTTTAAAGCTCTACCTCCTGGAGTTGTTTCTGGATTTCCAAACATAACTCCTACTTTTTCTCTTAATTGATTTATAAATATTATAGCTGTTTTTGATTTATTTAAAACACCTGCAAGTTTTCTTAAAGCTTGTGACATTAATCTTGCTTGAAGTCCAATATATGAATCTCCCATATCTCCATCGATTTCTGCTTTTGGAACTAATGCTGCTACAGAATCGACTACTATAATGTCAATTGCTCCACTTCTTACTAAAGCTTCAACTATTTCTAAAGCTTGTTCTCCTGTATCTGGTTGAGAAACAAGTAAATTATCTATATCTACTCCTAATTTTTTAGCATATACTGGATCTAATGCATGCTCTGCATCTATAAATGCTGCCTCACCACCTAACTTCTGAGCTTCTGCTATTGCATGAAGAGCAACAGTAGTTTTTCCAGAAGATTCAGGACCAAATATCTCTAAAATCCTTCCTTTTGGTATTCCTCCAATTCCTAATGCAATATCTAAAGCTAAAGAACCTGTTGGTATAGCCTCAACTTCCATTGTTTTATATTCTCCAAGTTTCATTACTGAACCTTTTCCAAATTGCTTTTCAATTTGACTCATTGCAACATCTAATGCTTTTTTCTTTTCTGAATTTTCTTGCATATTATATTTCCTCCTAATACTTTCGTGCTAAACACTTGTTTGTAATTATTATATATTAAATATTTTTTTTGTCAACATTTTTTAATAATTTTTTCTATACCAATTTTGAAATTTATTAAATAAATTATATTCTGTTGGTTTAGTAGTACCTACTATATTTGTATTGTATACGACCACACCATTTTTTCTTGCTATTCCTACAAAAGGAACATCTTCTTTATATTTTTCTAGAATCTTTACATATAATTCCTTTATAGTATTTGAATCTCCTGTTGCATATGCTTGTCCCAACCATTCACTTACCTCTTTATTTGAATAATTAGATGTATTTCCATTTCCTAGATATGTATCTAGGTTTGGTGAATATGGTGTATTTATATTTACTATAATTGCCTCATACCCACTTCTACTACTAATACAATTATAATAATTAGCTTTTGATACTTGTTTTACTATTACATGTATTCCTATTTTTCCTAATTGCTTTTTTATATTTTCTGCGACTCTAATATCTGTTCCATTTTTTGTATTTACTGTTATAGTAAAATTTATAGTCACATTTCTTCCATTTATATTTTTTCGCCATGAACTATTCGAATATTTCCAACCAGCTTCTTGTAATAGCCTTTTAGCTTCTGAAGTACTATATATTTTTTCTATATTATTATATACCCAACTACCAAAATCAAGTGGAAAAGTACTTTGTGAATAATTTCTATCATAACAAGATTGAATTATGGATGCTGTATCTAATGCATAGCTAATCGCTTTTCTAACTTTTGGTTCATTTAAACATACTGTATTACAATTAAATGCTAAATAATCAAATTCTTTTGTTTTATAAGTTGTGGCAGTATACCCAAGTGTACCTATATAATCTCTAACACTTGTTAAAGATGTATCTACTAAATCAATATTTCCATTTTTAAATGCTGTATATACATCTCCTGTATTTGAATATAAATTTATATTTATTTTTTCTATAATACAATTTTTATTATCTATATTCCAATAATTTGTATTTTTTACAAGTTTTATTACATTTTTAGCAGTGCTATCAATTCTATACATTCCAGTTCCAGTAGGTGTCAAATTCTTATCTCTTCTATTAAAAGCAACTCCCTCATAATATTTTTTTGACATTATTGGAAATGTTAAGTTGTATTCAAAAAATGGTGTATCTTTCTTCAAAATAATATTTAATGTATGTTCATCTATAACTTTAACAGATTCTATCATTTTTATATTACTTTTATAAATAGAAGTTTTTAAAGCTTTTAGTACATCTACTGTATATTTAACATCATCAGCTGTGAATTTTTCTCCTGAATGCCACAAAATATTTTCTTTTAATTTAATTACATATTCTCTATTACTTTTCTTTGAAATTTCCTTAGCTAGTCCATAGTTAAAATTATAATTTTCATCAAATGTTATTAAAGAATCAAATATTAACTTTGTAATTGATTGAACATTTCTATTTTTTGTTAATATTGGATTTATAGTATCAAACTCTGCAATTCCAAGTTTCATTTCTTTTATTATATTTGCATTTTCTTCTATAACAGCTTGTGTATCTTCTTTTTGTATAGGATTATTCTTTTTGTAGGTTATATATGTAATAACTGCCAAGATTATAATGAACACAATAAAAACATATTTTATTATATTTGTTCTACTTCTATTCAAAACTTTCTCACCTTCCAATTTCTTATATAATATATTAATTTTCCTTCTCTTGCAATAGCTTTATAATCATATTTTACAAAAAATAAAAGCGAGCATATCTTTATAGCCCGCTTAACATATATTTAATTATTTTCTTGACTCTATTATCAATTTAATACCTGTTCTATCTTCTCCTTCTACTTGTACTTCTGCGAATGCTGGTATACATATTAGATCAACTCCTGCTGGAGCTACGAATCCTCTTGCTATTGCCACTGCTTTAATTGCTTGATTTAGTGCTCCTGCACCGATTGCTTGCATTTCTGCTTTTGTAGTTTCTTTTACCAATCCAGCTATTGCTCCTGCTACTGAATTTGGGTTTGATTTTGATGAAATTTTTAAAACTTCCATTTCTTGCCTCCTAATTTTTTATTTTTTTTTACTTACAAACTTTTTATATAACATTTATATTCTAAAGTCTAGCACTTTATGGCAAAAAATGGATTTATCGTTCGTCCACTTTCTTCAACTTTCGACTTCTGTCTGCAAATTTATTCTTTTTATATCAATAACTCTCTTTGTTTCGTCATTTATTTCAAAAATACATGCATTTAATTTCGCTGCCCCATCTGCAATTTTATATCTTTCTGGAAGTGAAGTTTCAAATCTTTTTATAGAAGCTTTAACATCCATACCTATAACAGATTTTATAGGCCCTGTCATTCCTATATCTGTTATATATCCTGTACCACCTTCTAAAATAGTCTCATCTGCTGTTTGGACATGTGTATGAGTTCCAAATACAATATTTGCTTTTCCATCAAGATAATATGACATAGCAATTTTCTCTGCAGTTGCTTCTGCATGAAAATCAACAATTATATAATCTACTTCTGATTTTATTTTCTCTATTAATTCTTTTGCAACTGTAAAAGGATTTTCACTAAGTACATTCATCTCTGCTCTTCCAATTAAATTTATAACAGCTATTTTCTTATCCTTACACCTAAATATTCCATATCCTTTTCCTGGATTATTTTTACTGTAATTTGCTGGTCTTATTATTTTTTCTTTATCTATAAAATTAAAAACTTCTTTTTTAGCCCATGTATGATTTCCTAGTGTAATTACATCTGTACCAAGACTTAATATAGTTTTATAAGCTTTTTCATTTATTCCCATTCCATCTGCCACATTTTCCCCATTAACGATTATAAAATCTATATTTTCTCTTTCAACTAATGATGGTAGTTCTTTTTCTAGTTTCTTTAGTCCCTCATTTCCGACTAAATCACCTACTGTTATAATTCTCATATCTCTACACCTCTTTTTATAGTATTACAGATATTATCATACTATAATTTATATTTTTTATCAACAATCTTCCAATATATCTTCCATACTAAGTAATATTTTAGCTCCATCTCTTATAAGTTCATTTGTTCCTTCTGAATTTTTGCTTGTAATATTTCCGAGGTATGCTATATACTTCTTTTCCTTGTTCTAAAGCTAAATTAGCTGTAATAAGACTTCCACTTTTCTTTTTAGCTTCTATTACAATTACTCCTTCTGACATACCACTTACAATTCTATTTCTCATTGGAAAGTTTTCTTTCTTTGGTTCCATATCTAAATAATATTCAGATATTACAGCCCCATTGTTTTTTATTATTTCCTCATATATGTTTTTATTTTCTTTTGGATATATAATATTTACTCCACTTCCTAAAACAGCTATAGTTTCTTTTTTATCATCTAAACATCCTAGATGTGCATATGAATCGATTCCTCTCGCCATTCCACTAATTACTATTAAATTATTTCTTGACAAAATATTTGATATTTTTCTTGAAATTTTTGCTCCATATTCTGTGCACTGTCTACATCCAACAATTGCAAATCCTTTATTATTTAAAATATCAGTATTTCCTTTAACATATAATAAAATTGGATAATCATATATATTTAGTAGTCTGACTGGATATTTTTTATCTATACATGTTATTATAGATATATTTTTTTCTTTTATATTTTCTATATACTCTTCTAAGTCTTCTTCTTTATATTTTTCTCTATTTTGCAATATCTCTTGTATTATTTTTTGTTTTCTTTTTGCATTTATTTCTTTAAATTCTTTTTTTGTATTTATAATTGATGATATTTCCTTCATATCAATATTAAAAATATCTTTTGGTTTATTATTAAATCCTTTTAATAACATTATTTTTTCTATTGGCTTTAACCCTAAAAAAGAGAGCCAAATCCAGTATTTTATATCTTTCAATAAAACCTCCTAAGTTCTAGCCCCCATATTTTTTTATTATTTATTTTGCTCTTTTGTAGCTTTTACAACATTTGTCATAAGCATAGCTATTGTCATCGGACCAACTCCTCCAGGAACTGGTGTTATATATGATGCCTTTTTACTTACATTTTCAAAGTCTACATCTCCTTTGATTGTACCATCATCGTCTCTGTTTATTCCTACATCAACTACTACTGCACCTTCTTTTACCATATTGTCTTTTAAAAATTCCTTTTTTCCTATTGCTACAACTACTATATCTGCTTTTTTAGTAATTTCCTCTAAATCTTTAGTTTTAGAATGGCATATTGTTACTGTAGCATTTTTATTTAATAAGCACTGTGACATAGGTTTTCCAACTATATTACTTCTTCCTATAATTACTGCATTTTTTCCTTCTATTTCAATATTATAGTCTTGAAGTATTCTTATTATACCAAATGGTGTACATGATATAAATCCATTTTGTCCTAATACTAGTTTTCCTACATTTTCTGGATTGAATCCATCTACATCTTTCTCAGGAGAAATTCTTCTAAATGCTTCATTTATATCTAGTCCCATTGGAATAGGACTTTGAAGTAATATACCATTTATTTGTTTATTTTGATTTAATCTATCAATTAAATTTAATAATTCTTCTTGTGTTGTAGTTTCATCTAACAAATATTCTTCAAATTCAATTCCTATTTCTTCACATGCCTTGCTTTTGTTTCGTATATATATTTGTGAAGAAGGATTATTTCCTACCATTATAACAGCAAGTTTGGGAGTAATGTTTTTTTCTTTTTTTATTCTTTCTACTTCTTCTTTTAATTCTAATCTTACCTTTTTTGATACTTCTTTTCCATCTAATATATTTGACATTTTATTTCTCCTTATTTTACTATCATCATTAATTTATATTTAACGATTTTTCTATCTTACAAAGTACATTACATATACTAAAATTCCTATAATAACTCTATATATAGCAAATATTTTAAAACTTCCTTTTTTAAGGAAATCCATTAAGAATTTTATTACAATTATTCCTACTATAAAACTTACAAACACACCTATAAAGAATTCTTTTGTAAGCTCAAATACTCCTAGTTTTAATATAACTGCTGCAAATATCATAGGAGTTGATAATAAAAATGTGTATTTGGCAACACTTTCTCTATCTACACCTAAGCTTCTGCCTACTGTTATTGTTGCTCCTGACCTAGATACTCCTGGCACAAAAGCAAAAACTTGTGACATAGCAATTAAGAATGATTGTTTTAATGACATGTGTTCATAGTCTGTATTTGATTTTGATTTCTTATCTACTATATACAATAAAATTCCCATTATAATTAGAGCTGCTCCTACTATTAATGGATGTCTTAATTTATCCTCTAAACATTTGTCAAATATAAGTCCAACAATTCCAGCTGGAATTGTTCCTATTACTAAGTAGAAGAATATTTTTCCATCAGTATTTTCTTTCTTATGTACTACTTTTTCATATGCTCCTTTAAATAAATTTAACCAATCCTTAAAGAAGAATATACTTATTGCAAGTAGAGTTCCAAAATGAAGTGCAATATCGAATGCATCTGGTATATTCCAATTAAAGAAAAAGTCTGATATTAGGTATAAGTGACCTGAACTAGATATAGGTAATAATTCTGTTAGTCCTTGAACTATTCCAAGTATAATTGCTTGATACATTTCCATAATTTATAAAAATCCTTTCTACATTTCTTTTAATATATGATATAGTGTTTCTTGCATAAATTGTGCTGATGTAAGAGGTGCTACTTTACCAGGAAGAGATAATGCCCATATTGCCTTAAGATTTTTTTCTCTTGCAGCTTTTCTATCTACTCCACCTGGATTAGAAGACAAGTCTATAATTGTACAATCTTTTTTTATATAGTTTAATCTATTTTCATCTAATATTAAAAATGGTATTGTATTTATTATAATATCATATTCTCCAAGTTTATTTTCAAGTTCACTTAAGTGCACTGGTGTATATCCATAAGCTTTAATCCATGCTATATCTGAATCTTTTCTCGCTTCACATGATACATCTGCACCTATACCATATAACATCTTTGCAAGTACTTTTCCAACTCTTCCAAATCCCATTACTAAAATTTTACTTCCATGTATTGTTCTTTGTGTTTCTTCCATTGCAAGTTGTATTGTACCCTCAGCAGTTGAAATAGTATTAAGTACAGTAAGTTCCTCTCTTTTTAATAAGTCAATATATTTTATATTTCCTTTTTGTAATTTTTCAGCAACATCATCTAATATTTGTCCTGCTATAAATGTTTTATTCTTATTTTTCATTTCTTCTATAAGTGCGTCTATATCAATTTTTTCTTCACTAAATGGTGCACTTAAACTTTTTTTATCTATTGATAATGGCATTGGTCCCATAATAATACTTGCACTATCAACAAGTTCCTTTATTGATTTACATCTTACAAAATTCTCGCTTTCAGTTAGCTCCTCTGCATTTTCATTTCCATAAGAATAAACTTTAAAGTCATCCCTTATTAATATTTCAATAAGTTTAACTATTCTAAGGTCTCCCCCAATTATTGATATTACTTTATTCACTTTTTTACTTCCTTTCATTTATTATCATTTTATTAATAATCTTTTTCCTTTTGTATATTAAATGAATCTATTGATTCAAAATCTAAATTCTTTTCTGCTTCTCTTTTAATTCTTTTTAGTTCTTCATTTTTAAATATATTATCTACTTTTTCATTAATTCTGTTTTTTACTTCATTTTCATTTATATCATTTATTAATATATATGTTTCTTCTAAATAATCTTGAATGTTTTTTTCTTTTTTTCCTAATTCTTTTCTTTCTTGTTCTTTATTTATTACCTTAGGGATTATTATATACTGTTTTATTGAACTGAAAATTTCTTCATTAGATATAATTTCTATATAACTTTTATCAATTTCTATAGCTTTATTCATAAATACAATTGCTTTATCTTTCTCTCCTTTTACCATAGCAATTTTTGCAAGTTGATAATATGCTTTTGCTTCTAGTTCTTCGTCTAATAAACATTCTTCAAAATATTTTTCTGCCTCATCTAAATCTTTTTCTAATAATGCTATTTGACCTAGATTATATTTTGCAATATGATTTCTATGATTAATTTCTGCTGCTTTTTCATAACATTCTTTAGCACTTGAAAAATCATTAAGTCTTGTATATGCTATTCCTAAATCATAATACAAATCATAATCTACTGGTGTATATTTAAGTGCATCCATATATACTGATACTGCTTCTTTAAATCTTTCTTGTTCACAAAGCAAGCTTCCAAGTAACATTGAAGCTTCATAGATTTCTGGTTTAGTATCTAATAGATGATTAAGCATTTCTATTGCTTCATCTTTTTTTCCAAGATTATTTAGTAATTCTGCTATCTTATAATATGATTTATAATCTTTTGAGTTTCTATCTACTGCTAGTACATATTCATCTATTGCCTTTTCCATTTCGTTTTCTCTTTCATATATCTTTGCAAGCAATTCATGTCCTTTATAGCTTTCTGGATATTTATCTATTAAATTTAGTATAAATTTCTTTGCCTTTTTATCATAACTCATCATCATTAAATACTTACTTGCTATTACATAAACAATTTCTGCAAAAAGATGTCCTTTATTTTCTAGTACTATTAGTGCTAGAGGTAAGAATATTGAGAATAAATACATGATAAATTTACAAAATATTCCGTATATTACTTCTTATAATTATTTCAATAAAGTTAACTGCAATTCCTAAAGCTTCTATACCAAGTATAATAACATATGTTGTATCATTTCTTTTTATTAACTTTGCAAAAATTATAATAAATAAAGAAAATGCTAGCATATTAAAAATTAGTTTTTCAATTAGCATTTAAAGTTCCCCTCTCTAAACTAAAATTTCACTTTATCTATCATGATTTTTTCACATTATATCACATGAAATTTTGTAAAACAAGATTTATTAAATATTACAAATAATTTTTTTAGACCAATTCCATAAATAAAATAATATTTACATTTTTTACTATTTATTATTTTCTATATTTATATTGTCTTAATCTACATATACTTTTTTCAAATTAATTATTGACAATAAAATCTAAGAATTATACTATTATAGAAGAGTTTTTATAATATAAGGAGTATGTTATGGCTTTTGATGGAATTATAACTAAATCTGTTGTTTCAGAATTAAATAATATATTAGTTGGAGCTCGAGTAAATAAAATATTTGAGCCAAATAAGAGTGAAATTATGATTTCACTTTATAATAATGGAGAAAATTATTTATTAGATTTAAATATTCATGCTGAAAATTATAGAATATGCCTTTCTAAATATAGTAAACCAAATCCTATAAATGCAATGAATTATTGTATGCTTCTTCGTAAATATCTTACTGGATTTAAAATAACATCAATTAAAAGTTATGATCTAGAAAGAATTATTAAAATTCAATTTGAAGGAAATAATGAAATAAGAGATAAAGCTTCTTATACATTAGTTATAGAACTAATGGGTAGAAGAAGTAATATTGTGTTAATTAATTCCAAGGGATTTATTATTGACTCTTTAAAGCATATTATTACATCTACAAGAGAAATACTTCCTGCAAGACCTTATGAATATCCAACATTATTTAAAACTTCTTTCTTAGATCTTAATTCTTTTGACGAATTTTATGAATTGATATCAAAACAAAATTCTTTTGATAATATTTCTAAAGTGATATCAGATACTTTTATTGGTATAAGTAATGTATTTATAGATAACATACTATCTTTGTTAGATATTAGTTCTGTTTCAAATGATATAAATGATTTAAAAGAAGTATATGATTATTTAACAAATTATTTTAATTTTTTAGGAACAAAAAATATTACTTTAAAAGAATTATCAAAAAAAGATTTTACTACTGAATTTTCTGAAATTGAATCTACAGAAACTTTAAATTACTTAATTGATGATTTTTATCACAAAAAAGAAATTTCTGATAATTTCAATAATCAAAAGAATAACCTTTTAAAAATGATACTTGGAAGTTTAAAGAAGTGTTCTAAAAAGTTAGAAAATATTAATAAAAAATTATCAGAATGTGATAATATGGATAAATATCGATTATATGGTGAATTATTAACAGCAAATTTATATAAATACACAAATCTTTATGAGACACCAGAAGAAGTTGAATTACAAAATTACTATGATAATAATAATTTAATAAAAATAAAACTTGATACTACTAAAACTGTTAATAAAAATGTAGAAAGATTCTTTAAAAAATATAATAAACTAAAAAATACTTTAGTAGTTGTTACTAATCAAAAAAAGGAAGCAGAACTTGAACTTAAATATATTGAAAGTATTATTTTCTCTATTAATTTAGCTGAAAGTATAGAAGAATTAAATGAGATACAAAATGAATTTTTAGAAAATGTCGACGTTAAAAAAGTTAATTATAAAAATTTAAATACTAATAAACAAAAGAAAGATGATGAAAAGTTTAATTTAAATAAATATAATATAAATGGATATGATGTATATGTCCGGAAAAAATAATAGACAAAATGATTATCTTACTCTTCAATTTGCTAGTAAAAATGATTTATGGTTTCATGTCCAGACTTTTCATGGTACTCATGTAATCTTAAAAACAAATGGCAGAAATCCTGATGAGGATACTATTTTTAAATGTGCTCTTCTTGCAAAACAAAATAGTAAAGCTAGTTTAGATAAAAATGTATCTGTTGATTATACTTATGTAAAATTTGTGAAAAAAGCTCCTGGTCAAAAGCCTGGAATGGTAAATTATATAAATTATAAAACAATAATATTATAAAAGATATTGATATTCTTGTTTGCAATTATTATTTGAGGGATAGTACTCCCTCTTGTTTAATTTATATTTATTATATAATTCTTTTGTTATTTAAAATCTCCAATAAATTCTCAATTAACTTTTGGTATTGGTCTTGTAAATTTAAACAAGTATCTCTTAAATAGCCTTTCTCACCATGTTGATATTTATTTAAATTTCTATAATAGAGTAATTTATCTTTATCTAATATCATTATCATTGTATACTTTTTAATTTTCTTTTGCAAGAATAATTAATCTATTATCTGTTGTATCCGCATCATCAGTACATGTTGAAAGTGATATTTCTCTTTTTCCATTTGTTTGTCTATTATAAAAACTTGCATCATCTGATGTAGTTTCAAATGTCTTATATATTGTAAATTCAATTTCATTTTGTCCATTTGTTTTTAAATATATTTTATCTCCTACTTTAAGTTTTGTGACATTAGAAAATAACTTCCCATTTCTATAATTATGTCCTATTATTACTGTGTTTCCAGGTCTATTAAATCCATTTGTACTATAAAGATATGCACATGAATTTTCTATTGCTTTAGCTGTTACATTTGAAATTACTCTTTGTTCTAGATTAATACTTGGAATTCTAATTTCACCATATGTATCAAATCCTTTATACTTAACTATTGGAATATCATCATCTGGATTTTTCTTTTCTTGTGGAGGTGTTACTGTTTTATTTTCATATTCCATTGATATAGAATTTGCCCCATTATTATATGTATCTTCTATTGATTGTACCCCTAAATATGTAAAATAAATTATTGGAAGAATAATAATTGGCATTAATATTACTGCAACTCCATTTACATTTTTAAAAAATTTATTCATATATTTTTTTACTACTCCTAACTTAAATCTATAAATTTATTATAACATATTCCTTAAAAAAATCTACTAAATTAACAATATATTAAACTATTTGTTAAATATATTTATTTACTTATAATATATAAACTAATTATAAAAGAAGAAAAAATAATTCGTATTTGAACAGCTAGAGCTTGTAAATATATAAAGAATAACTAAAATAAAAAAATAATAAGTCGAAAATCTATTTTATAAAATACTTTTTAACTTATTATTTTTATATTTATTTAGAAACTTATTTTAACAATCTTTTTGTTTCTCTTGCTATCATTAATTCTTCATTTGTTGGTACAACATATATATTTAATTTAGATGCAGATTTTGAAATTTTTATTTCTTCTCCTCTTATTTTATTTGCTTCTTCATCAATTTCAGCTCCTATGAATTTTAGATATTCACATATTCCTTTTCTTACATTTACTTGATTTTCTCCAATACCACCTGTAAATATTATATCTGTCACCCCATTCATGGTAGCAGCATATTTTAAAATATATCCAGCAATTTGATATTCAAAATTGTTTATAGCAATTTTAGCTCTTTGATTACCTTCATTTGAGGCATTTTCTATTTCTCTAAAATCAGGAACTAAACCTGATATACCAGCCACTCCAGAATCTTTATTTAATATATTTTCTACTTCTGCCACTGATAATTTATCTTTTTTCATTAAATATAATAAAATTGATGGATCTAAATCTCCACTTCTTGTAACCATTGGTATTCCTCCAAGAGGTGTAATTCCCATACTTGTATCTACTGACTTTCCTCCGTCTATTGCACAAACACTTGCTCCTTGACCTATATGACATGCTACTATTTTCATATCATTTATATTTTTGTTTTCTATTTCTGCTAATCTTTGTGATACATACATATAAGATGTTCCATGAAATCCATATTTTCTTACCCCATGTTTTTCATAATATTCATATGGTATAGGATAAATATATCTATTTTCTGGTATTGTTTGATGAAATGCTGTATCAAATACTCCTACCATTTTCTTTCCTGGCATTACTTTTCTACATGCTTCTATTCCTAAAACACATGCAGGATTATGAAGTGGCGCTAAATCTGTATATTCCTTTAATACTTCTATAACTTTATCATCTATTACGACTGATTCAGATATTCTCTCACCACCATGTACTAAACGATGTCCAATTGCACTAATTTCATCTAAACTATCTATTACTTTATATTTTGGATTTATTAACTGTTCCAAAGTAAATTTTATAGCTTCAGTATGATCATAAGCTGGATTATTTATTTTTACTTTTTCTCCGTTTACTTTTTGTGTTATAAATGCTTCTTTTTCTCCTATTCTTTCATATTTCCCAGATGCTAGCACATCCTCATTTTCCATATCAATTAATTGATATTTAAGTGACGAACTTCCACAGTTTAAAACTAATATTTTCATAATTTTATCCCCTTTCTCTTAATAAAAGACGCTTTTTATAGTTGCGCCTTTATTATGTATAATTATAGTTTTATCTATCTTTTAGTATTTGTTTTGTTTCTCTTGCTATCATTAGTTCTTCATTTGTAGGTACAACATATATTTGGACTTTTGAATTGTCTGTACTTATTTTTCTTTCTTCTGCTTTTACTTTATTTGCCTCTTTATCAATTTCAATTCCTAAAAATTTTAACTTATCACATAAGATTTCTCTAGTTTCATTTCCTCTTTCACCAGTTCCTGCAGTAAATGTTATCACATCAACACCATTCATTGCAACAACACATCTAGCTATATAACAAGCAACTAAATAGTGGTACACATCCAAAGATAAACCTGCTTGTTTATCTCCATTCCATGCTAGAGGTTCTATATCTCTTGCATCTGGAGATACTTTAGAAACACCATATAAACCTGATTCTTTATTTAAAATTGTATTCATCTGATCTGTTGTTAATCCTTCTTTTTCCATAATAAATGTTACAACTGATGGATCTAAATCTCCTGATCTTGATCCCATAGGAATTCCTCCAAGAGGTGTAAGCCCCATACTTGTTTCAACTGATTTTCCATTTTGAATGGCACAAATACTTGCTCCTTGACCTAAGTGGCAATTTATTATCTTTAAGTCTTCTACTCTCTTCCCCATCATTTCTGCAACTCTATTTGCAACAAACTCATGAGATGTTCCATGAAATCCATATTTTCTTACTTTATATTTTTCATAATATCTGTATGGTATAGGATAAATATATCTATCTTCTGGTATTGTTTGATGAAATGCTGTATCAAATACTGCTACCATTGGAGTATTTGGCATTTCTTCCATGCAAGCTTCTATTCCTAATATACCTGCTGGATTATGAAGTGGTGCTAGTGGAATACATTCTTTGATTGATTCAATAACTTCATCATTAATAAAGACCGCCTTACTGAACTTTTCTCCACCATGTACAATTCTATGTCCAACAGCATCAATTTCGTTTAAACTCTTTATAACTCCATATTCTGGATGTTTTAATTGTTTCATAGCAATCTTTAGTGCTTCAGTATGATTTTCTGCATATTTTTCGATTTTTATTTTATCTCCATTTACCTTATGAGTCAAGAAAGAATCTTTTCTTCCTATTTTTTCATAATATCCTTTTGCAAGTACATTTTCAGTATTCATATCAATTAGTTGATATTTTACTGATGAGCTACCACTATTTAATACCAAAACTTTCATATTTTCTATTCCTTCCCTATTTACTATATTTATAAAAATCTTTTAAAGCTTTTTATTGATACTCCTACAGACATTCTTACTCTGGGTAATCTATATTTATTCATTCCTGGTTTTACTTTACTATTTTCAGTTGTAAAAGCTACTCTAAAACCAGCATTTTTAGCTGCTTTTATTGTAGTGTCTGTAACATCTCCATATGGATATGCTAGTGCATTGGAATTTCCTCCCAACTTTTCTATAGAAGTTTTTAAATCTTTTGTTCCTTCATTAACTGATAACGCTGTAAATATTCCACCATGTCCTATATTTCCTCCTGCTCTATGCATATTGTCTGTATGTGATTCAAAATTTATAGTAGAATTTTTATATTTTCTTAAATTTTTAGTATTAAATTTTTTTGTAATTATAAATGCAGTTGCTGGTACCTTGTACTTATCTAAAAGTGGAATCGCTAATTTATATATGCTCTTATTTCCATCATCCATTGTAATTACTACACTTTTTTTAGGTAAGTCTATTTTTTGTTCTACAAAATCTTCTACCTCTTTCCAACTTGGAAAGTAATAATCGTTATCTAATAAATATTTTAATTGTTCTTCAAATTTAGAAATTTCCATCCAATTAGCATTCTTTCCGATTTCTCCTTTTTTTCTATCATAAAAATAATGATACATTAAAACTGGTAATGAATTATTAGATTTTTCTCCATTTTTTAAAAGTTTTGATTTTCTTACTATTACTTTTCTTATTTTTACTTTGTTTTCCTCTCCAACAGAATATTTTACTTCATATTCTCCTGGTGTATTTATATCAATATTACTTTCTACTTTAACATTAGATGTAATATCTTGATTTTTTGAATTTATTGCTGAAAATCCTGGTTCTTTATATTCCTGATTTCTATATAAGTATGTGATATTATCACCACTTAACACTATATCAGTAGTTATTTTTTCTTTATTTTCTAAGTTTACACTGACTTCTTTAGGTTTATTATTAATTAAATGATAAATGAAAAAATTAAATATTAATAATAATAATAATAATAAACAAAATATAATTATAATTCCTGTTTTTAAATATCTATTTTTTTTCTCACCATTTTCCATATAACTCTCCTTCTAATTCTGACCTTGAACTGAAGTTATAGCAACAACACCAACTATATCATCACTACTGCATCCTCTTGACAAATCATTTACTGGTTTTGCGATTCCTTGACATAGTGGGCCATATGCCTCTGCTTTACCTAATCTTTGAACTAATTTATATCCAATATTTCCTGAATCTAAGTTTGGAAATACAAGTGTATTACAACTTCCAGCTACACTACTTCCTGGTGCTTTACTATTTCCAACCTCTGGTACTATAGCAGCATCTAATTGAAGTTCTCCATCTGCTTTTATTTCTGGTGCTTTTTCCTTTAATAATCTTGTTGCTTCTATTACCTTTTCTGTTAATTCTGATTTTGCACTACCATATGTAGAATATGAAAGCATTCCAACCTTTGCTTCCTTTTCAACTAGTTGTTCAAAACTTTTAGCTGAAGAAATTGCTATCTCTGATAATTTATCACTATCTGGATTTTCATTTAATCCACTATCAGCAAATACAAATACTCCATTTTCACCATATTTACAATCAGGAACAATCATTAAAAAGAATGCTGACACAAGTTTTGTTCCTGGTGCTGTTTTTAATATCTGAAGTGCTGGTCTTAATGTATCTGCTGTTGAATGTGCAGCTCCTGATACTAATCCTTGTGCATCATCACATTTAACCATCATCATTCCAAAATATACTGGGTCTAATATTTTCTTTTTAGCTTCTTCTTGTGTCATTCCTTTTGCTTTTCTTAATTCATAAAATGTATTTACATATTTTTCATATTTTTCTGATTTTTTTGGATCTATTATTTCAGCTTTAGAAACATCTAAATTATTTTCTCTAGCTTTTATTGATATTTCTTCTTCATTTCCTATTAATACTATTTTTGCAAATCCTTCTTTTCCTATTTTATCTGTAGCTTCTAATACTCTTATATCAGTTGCCTCTGGTAATACTATTTTCTTTATATCTTTTTTAGCTCTTTCTTTTAATATATCTATAAAGGACATAATTTCCTCCTTATATTATAAAACTTAGTTAGATTATATAAAAATTCTTATGCAAAGTCAACAAAAAATAAGATAGTTAATCTATCTTACATTTGTAATTAAAATTTAAAAATACCTTTAAATTAAATACTTTCGCAGAATGTCTATAAATTAGTTTTTTTGTTAATTTATAATTTTTTTACATATTCTATGTAATATTTTTAGATTGACTTTTATAGTCATAAAATGCTATAATTTAAATATACTTAAATAAATGGAGGTGTATAATATGTCAACAAGATGTGAAGGAACTTCATGTAGTGACTATGATCCTAACTGTAGATCAGGATATTGTGATCGTTATAGACAAGATATTAGAGCTGGTAAGGATGATTGTCCAAGATGGAAATAATAAACAATTAAAAAAAGTATTTACTATTATATATTTTGTTAGTAAATACTTTTTTATTTCTCTATATTGATTTAGTTACCATAATATGCTATAATCATTTTACATTTATTTATAGCTTCCCCTTTGTATCTCAGGAGGTGTTTATATGAATTTAAGTAAAAACTCTTCTTCCCAAGATGACAAAAGTACTCATAACCAAGATCATGAGTATATGTGTGTAAACTGCAAAAATTATATACTAAAAGATAGATTTTGTATGTATTATAAACAAACCCAATTCCTATCCGCTAGTTGTGTAAATTTTAAAAATAAATAGGAAAATAACTATTAACTAGGGGAGCTAAAAAACTAAATAATTTTATTTTTTAAAGAGAAGATTTGTTAATAGCATCTCTTCTCTTCTTTATTTTATAAAAATCAAATAAGATAACATCTAAAATTTATCGCTATTATCCTTTTTCTAATTATTTACTAAAATATCATACTTATATTCATTTCCTACAATATGTGAGTTTGTATATTCTTCATTATCTGCTTTTGTTTCTACTACTTTTAATATATCATCTTTTTGTATCTCTAGCTTAAATATAATATTATCATTTATTTTCTTATATTCCTCTCCCTCTTCATTATCAGTTAAAATATATAATTCATTAATATTGCAAATTATATTGTTCCCTTCTAATTTGTATGTTCCTATCATATATGTCTCTTCTATATCTGTTACATACACTATATTGTTTTGTTTAAATTCAAATCCTATATTATTGTAGTAGCTTTCACCTACTTTTTCTACATCAGAATTAGTAATCTTTGAAATTGAATAAATTCCTAGTTTCAATCTTCCATTATATCCTCTAGCAGCATTTATTGCATCTTGAGTACATTTATCACAATTTCTATTAGATACATATCTTGATATAAAAAAGCCACTTATAAATGATAAAATTATTAATACTACTATTACTATTATTTTATAACCTTTACTCATTTTTACCTCCATCAGTCTAAAATGGTTTCTACTTTTATTATTCCTGTACAATTAGATACTTGTGTTTCATCATCAAATTCAAAATAAAAAGTATTTTTACTATCTGGATTACTATTATCATCAATTTCTATAACTTCATATTCTGTAAAATATTTTTCAACTGACATTATATTATTTTCTTCTGAATCTTTAATAACAATATTTTTATCAACATCAACATATAAATATTTAGAAGTCTTTCTTAATACCTGATTATATTCATTTTTTGAATATAATGTATATGATTTTATCTTATATGGCTCTATATAAAACTCTTTTCCATTTTTACTATCTTTTAATATATTTTCCTCATCATTTGTAATATAATCATATTCTGTTCCATATAAATTGTATTTTTTTGTTTTTTCTATATTTAAAAATTCTTCCTCTGATATTTGATATGGAACATATTTTATTCCTTTTAGTCTATATTTATCACTATCTATCTTTTCACAATCAGTTATATATACTACATCATCAATTGCTTTATTTAAATTTATATATTCTATTTCTAAATTATCTTTTGGTTCTACAATATCTTGCATTTGTTCTATATTCTTTTCTTCACATTTATATGTAAAATTTGAAACTAAAACTCCTAATATAAATGATATAATGATAATAATTATTACTACTATTTTTGATTTTTCTTTTTTTACTCTTTTTCTATCTTTTCTCATATATATAATCACCTTATTTTTATTTTATAAGTTTTTAAGCATATCCATATTTTTTTCTATTAAATACTAGAAATACAATACTAACAATTAATGCTAATATTTCTGCAAATACTATTGCAAACCATATACCATTTATTCCTAAAATCATTGGTAATATAAATATCATTGCTATTTGAAAAACTAACATTCTTAAAAATGAAATTGTAGCTGAAACAAGCCCATTATTTAAAGCTGTAAAAAATGATGAGGCAAAAATATTAATTCCACTTATTATATAAGAAATTGAATATATTCTGATTGCTCTTGTAGTCATTTCTAATAGTTCTGCATCATAGTTTACAAATACATTTGCTAATAATTTAGATAATATTTCTGCAACTCCTGTCATAACTATTGATGTTATTATTATTAATCTTAAACTCTTTTTAAGTAAACTTTTAAGTTCATCTTTATTTCCTGCTCCATAATGATACCCTATAATTGGTGCAGATCCTACTGAATATCCTAGATAAGTTCCAATAAATATAAATCCAACATACATAATAATTCCATAAGCAATAACACCATTTGATCCTGCATATTTCATTAATTGAAAATTATATAACATATTTACAGCAGATATTGAAATATTTGTTACCATTTCAGATGAACCGATTTAAACATGTATTTAATATTGGTTTTAGCTTAAATTTTGTTTTTACTAATCTTAAATTAGTATTATTTTTATTTATAAAAAATATAATTGGTACAATACTACCAACTACTTGACTAATTCCAGTAGCAATAGCTGCTCCAAATACTCCCATTTTTAAAACATATATAAATAGAAAATCTAGTATCATATTAGTAATTCCTACTATAATAGAAATTACTAATCCCATTTTAGGTTTTTCTGCCACTACTAGAAAACTTTGAAAACAGTTTTGCAAAGAAAATGGTACTATAAAAATAATTAGAGCTCTACCATATGTTACACAGACATTTACTAAATCTCCTGTTGCTCCTAATAATATCGCAATCTTATCCATTATTATAAACCCAATAATAGATAGAATTAAGCCTATAATGATTATAACATAGATAATCATTGAAAAATATTCTTTTGCTTTTTTATTATCGCCTTCACCAATTGTTTTTGAAACTAAAGCACTTCCCCCTGTTCCAAACATAAATCCTATTGATCCTAGTATCATAATAGCAGGCATAATCAAATTAACTCCTGCAAAAGCTTCTGCTCCTACACAATTTGATACAAATATTCCATCTACTACTCCATAAATTGATGTAAATATCATCATTATTATTGTTGGGATTGTAAATTGTATTAATTTTTTGTATGTAAAATGTTCTGACAATTGTATTTTCATTTCTTTCCTCTTAAGCAATTTTTATTACTTATGTTTCTCCTTCCTTTCTTAAAATCAAAAAAAATAGCTCTGATTATTCCTATTTAATAACTGAGCTCACTTGACATCTTTAACGATACTATGTCATCTGATGACAATATTCTACTTTAAAATATTACTTATTATAAATATTATTATTATAAAAGTCAACTATTTTTATAATTTTAAGTGTACTACTAAAGTTTTTATTACTTTTGTAGTACACTTTTATTTAATATTACTATTTTATTATTTTATATGCATATTTCCATGCAAGAATTCTTCTTACTGCTATATCAATTGTTTTCTTACTTATTTTTCCTTTTTTCACTGCATTTATTACTTCTTTTCTTTGATTTTTGAAATCAGAAGATATTATCATATCATTTCCAGCAAGTACTGCTTGAACTGCCGCTTCGCCTTTACTTACATATTTTTTTACTGCTTTCATTGCTAAATCATCAGTAATTATTATACCAGAAAACTTTAAGTCTTCCCTTAATATCTTATGTACATTTTTTGATAAAGATGCTGGCTTTTTCTTATCCATACAATTAACAATATTATGGCTTACTAGTATTGTTGGTGTTCCTGCTTGTATTCCTGTTTTAAATGTTAGAAAATCATATTTTTTAAATGTACTCATTTTTCTTTTATCAACTGCTACTCCTGTATGAGTATCTTTATTATCTGCATATCCTGGGAAATGTTTTAAGCTAGATACCATTCCATCTTTATTCATATTTTTTACAAGTTTTGATATATATGATGCAGTTACCTTTGATGACTTTCCAAGTGCTCTTTTATAAATAAAAGAAGTAGACTTTCTTGGAAGATCAGCTACTGGAGCTAAGTTCATATTTATTCCTATACTCTTTAGTAATTTAGATTTTTCTGTTGAATCTTTAAGTATTAAATTCATTCCGCCTTTTTTATATAAATATTGTGGTGATTCAAATTTTGATTTTCTAAATGCTCTGTATTTACTAACTCTTACTACTGTTCCACCTTCTTCATCAACACTTAGTACAAGTGGAATTTTACTAGCTTTTTGATAACTGGATATTTTCTTTTTCATGCTACTTTTAGTCTCATTTTGAAAATCTTGTGCAAATAATACATATCCTCCTGGTCTATATTTCTTTATTTCTGTAGTTACTCCTTTTTGAGGAATTCTTGCCATAAACATTTGACTAACTTTTTCTTCTAAAGTCATTTTTTTCATTAGCTTTTCAGCTTTTTTATAATAACTTTCAAATAATTCTTTTTTCTTTTTAGAAGAACTAGATACTTTTTCTACTTTTACACCTTTTTTCTCTAAATCGCTAATATCATGTTTATTTTCTTTTACTTCATTTGCAAAAGGAATTTCTATCTTCTCTTTTTCTCCTACTATATTTTCAGCAGTAGCTATTTCTTCTTTATTATTAATATTTATTTTTTTAGTATAAAATAAAATACCTATTGCTGTTATAATAATTAGCAGAGTAATAAAAACTATACTTAATTTTTTCTTCATAATAACTCCCATATCAATATAAATTAAATTCTATATTAATTATATTTTATCATCAATCTTATTTCTTAACAATAGATATATATGTTAAATTTATCTTAATAATAACATCTTAATCTAAGTTCTTCAAAGCTGGAGATTCTAATACTTCGCCATCTTCTGTAAACCTAGAACCATGACATGGACAGTCCCACGTATTTTCTATTTGGTTCCAAGATAATTTACATCCTAAATGTGTACAAGTTGGCGTTTCTTTATCTTTAATTCTTTTTAATACAATACTATCTCCTGCCTCTTTTATCATATTCATCATCTCGTCTTTATTTTTTATCATCTCTAGTCTAGAACTTTTGAAAATTTCTTCATATTCATTTTTTCTTCCCATAATCTTATCAGTAATAATATTAGCTGCTACATTAGAACTTGTTATTCCCCATTTATTAAATCCCGTTGCAACATATATATTATTCATGATATTAGAAAACTCTCCAATATATGGTATCTTATCTAAACTGATACAATCTTCTGCTGTCCAAGATATTACTTTTTCTGCATTTGGATACATTCTTTTTATTCTTGCCTCTAAATAATCAAATGGGTTTCCTTGTATCTCACTTCCTGTTTTATAATCATATCCTACTACTAATAAAAGATTTTCATCATTATGTTTTACACTCCTGATTGAAATCTGTGGTACTTCTGAATTAATAAAAATTCCATTTGTATTAAAATCTGTTTTTGTATCAAACGCTATCGCATATGATGTTGATTGATACATTTTTAAAAAATAATATCCTGGAAATGTTATTATAGGATATCTTGTAGCAATTACCACATCTTTTGCTGTAATACTTCCTTTATCTGTGCTTATAGTATATTTCTTATTTCTTTCTTCTAAATCAATAGCATTTGAATTTTCAAATATTTCTCCACCATTTTCTACTATTTTATTTGCAAGTTCACATGTATATTTTACAATATCAAATTGAGCTTGCTCTTTAAATTCTATTGCTCCTACAATATCTATTGGAATATCTATATCTGTAACAAATTTTGCATTTTTTCCTAACTTATTAACTATCTCTACTTCATCTTTTATTTTTTCAATATCTTTATCTGATTCTGCAAATACAAATGCACTTTTCTTTTCAAAATTACAATCTATTTTTTCCTCATTTATTATGTCTTCAATATTTTCTATAGCTTTATTATTAGCCTCAAAATATTTTCTTGCAAATTCTTCTCCTTTTGAATCATACAAATATTTATAAATAAGTCCATGTTGGCTAGTAACTTTTCCTGTACTTCCACCACTTGTGCATGAACATATATTATCTTTTTCTAAAATTACTACTTTCTTTCCTTCTTTTGATAAATAGTATCCTGTAGATATTCCTGTAAGTCCTCCTCCTATAATACATACATCAGCTTCTAAATCTTTTTTTAAAGAATTAAATTTTTGTGTTTTATTCATATTCCAAAAAGTTTTCATTTAAAACCACCTTCTAATTATTTATTTCTCATTTAAATATAATTTTAAACAATATACTTTTATTATGCCAAAATTTATAATTTTCAAAACAATTATTAGTAGTTTTTTCTATTTCTTCTTAATTATTATTCAATTTCTTTAAATCCATTTCTACTCCAAAGCCATAATGGTGTATGAATATCAATTGGTTTATATCTTGTATCATTAAACAATTTTTGCCATCTATCAATAACTATTAATTGTACATTACTAGAATTAAATTCTTCTTCATTTATTAATCCAAGCTTAAATGTAGCCTTACATACATGTGTATCTGGCGCTACAGTTAATTTTTCAATATTTTTATAATTTGTATCTGTATACTCATATATTACATATAACCAATAATTACATATTTTATTGCCAGATAAGTATGGAAACTTCTTTTTATTATCTTTTTGAATATAGTCTCTAATCTTATCTACATCATTTTCATACATTTCAAATAACTTTCTTATATCTCCATCAAATAATTCTATAAATGTTTTACAAAGCTTAATCCATATTTCTGTCTGTTTTTGTTTTTGAAGAGCAAGTTTATATTTAACTAAAGCACTTTGAACTTCTTCAAAACTCCTTTTTATACATTCTTTTGGGTTAAATACAAATTTCGTATCTATATCTTCAAATGTATTTAATGCACTTTTCCATAAAGTATATGAGTTTCTTTGATAATTTAATGCCATTGGCAAAGTAAAATATAAATAATTTTCAATTGATGATTTTCTAAGTTTCGGATTAGCATCTTCTGGCATAACTTCTCCACCTAGTTTACCGCTTTTATGCATTTTAATTAATTTTTCTACATTATCTAATATTTGCTTTCTATTAGTATATGTATTAATTTCTTTTAAAAACTCATCTTTATTTAACTTACTTACGTCTTTATCAAATGCTAATAATGAATCAGTAATTTCCTCTCCCATCCACTCTTCTTTCTTATACTGATTCATTTCAATTTCATCTTTAAATTTAACTTCTACTCTAATTAATCCTTCATATATATCATAATATTTTTTTATTGAAACTCTATCATCTTTTAAATATAAATAACTATCTCTTATAATTTTAGATATGGCTTGCTTTTTTAAATTATTAAATTCATTTATATCTATTTTTTCTTTTTTTATAACTATATTGTTAGACAAAGTTTCTTTTTCATATATATCATTTTTTCTTTGAATTCTAATTGACTCATTAATATAATATCTTTCATATCTAAGAGGATTACTTAATTCTAATTTTTCTATATTATTTATGATAAATCTTCTAGTTAGTCTTTTTTTCATTTCTTCTCCTTTTATTTAATTATTTATTATTAAATGAAATTATATCATTTATATAAGAAAAAAATAAGTCAGAATTTATTATATTAAAATAAATTTTTGACTTATTTTCTCATATTTATTTTTTTATCTACATAGTCTTTTGCTTATTTCTTTTAATTTGCTAACACCTTCAGTTTGCTCTTTTATAATACTTTCTGCAACTTTTACTAGTCTAGGATCAATCGGATATTTTAATAAATTATTACACATCTCAATTGCTCCTTCATGATGTGGTATCATTTCACTTGTGAAATTTAAATTAATATTATTACTTCTAGAACTATTTTTCATATTTAAAATCATATTTCTAGTAATTTCTAAATACTCATTCATATAACAACTAACATCTTGTCTTTGGTTAATATATCCTTTTGTTGTCATTAAAATTTTCTCCATTTGTTCTATTCCTTTTGTTTGAGTCACTATTATATTATTTGCTATATCTTGTAGTGGTTTATAATTTGTATATTTTAATATATTTTTACACATATATATTGCAGCTCTATGATGTGGTATCATGCATCTAATAAAATTACTAGTTATACTACAAGTTACTTTCTGTGATAACATTTCTCTAGACATATTATTTAATATTTCATCAAATCTGTCTAAATATTTTTTAGCATTTTCATTTAAACATTCCATATCTTTTTAAGCACCTCTATTAATATACTATGAAAAATATATAAAATGTTTACATTATCCATCTACCAATGTATTTTTATTATATTTCATACTCTATTAATTCACATGTTTTTGGATACTCAAAAGCTTTATTCTTATTAAAATACATTTGAAAAGCAACAATTATATCTCCATGAGTTATAACTAAAATATTTTTGTTATCATATTTAGTTTTTATATCTTTAATAAAGCTTTCTATTCTATCATAAATTGACTGAAAGGCTTCTATACCTTCTACTTCTTCATAACTTCCTAAATTATATAATATACTTTTATCCTTTATTAGACTTGTTGATTTTAATGTTAATTCTTTAAAATCTCTTTCAATAAGCCTATCATCTAAAATAATTTGTAGCTTTCTTGTATTTAATATATTTGCTGTATGAACAGTTCTTTTTAGAGGTGATGATATTATTACGTCAATTTGTTTTCTTAACGCTTTCTTTTAATTCCTCTGCCTGTTGTATACCAACATCATTTAAATCTTTTTCATTTCTACCATTAAACAATTTATTAGCATTAGCATCAGTTTTACCATGTCTTACTAAAAATATCTTCATATTTTATTTCCCTGCTCCTTATATTTAATTTTTATAATATGTCTTTTTTTAATTTTCTTTTTTATTTAAATCATATCTAAAAATTGAAACTACTGTAGATGTAATTGTACATATACTAAATAAAACTCCTACATATGCTAATATGAATATATCATATATCATCCATCCTAAACTATTTAATATTGTAAGTAGTCTTATATTTTTTTCTTTTTGCTGTAATATTGATAATGTATATGTTATTAAGCAAAATATTGGGAATATATCAATTATATTAGTAAATGTAAGTACTCCAGTTAATGTTGAAGTTATTATAAATATTATTTTTATATAACTTGGTATTTTTCTTTCTTTTATATCAAATAAATATTTTATGTATGTTTGTACAATTGATACCATACTTACCACCATAGCCGAATACGTCTTTAATATAAAATATGTTATTCCTGTAAGTATATTCACTATTATAAAACCAATTAATATATTTTTCTTTTCTTTTTGCTGCATAGTTATTACATTTACTATTAAGCTTATTCCAAGTACAATATTTGCAATTATTATATTATTCATTAATATCATCTACCTTTATCCTTAGTATTTATTAACATTTTTTTACCAATCTTAATTTCTCCACATCTTTTTTTCATCAGATAGATTTCCTTTTTTTGTTCCTTTATATTTTTAACTTATAATAAAAACTTTCTCAATTTATTTATTATTTTTTGTATAAAATTTTCTTTATTACTATCTACTAAATTCTTTTCTTTTTCATTTTCTATATAACTTTGTTTCTTGTTTTTATTTGATTGATTCTTAAATATATTATCTGAATTATATTTTTTTCTTTTTATTTCTTCTTTCCTTAATCTTTCTTCTCTTTGCATTTTTATTATCTTTTCTTTTTGCCATGGATATGATAAATAATCTCTGAATAAATTGAATAATATTGCTTTTGTTTCAGGTAACATCTCTTGATCTTCTAAAGGAATGCTCTCATCTAACCAATACTCATATTCTTTATTTCTATTTTCATAAATTGCATCAACTACTTCCTTTGGAATTTTATTATACTCTTCATCATTTAAATAGCTTATAATTTCATATACTTCTGTAAATGCATCCCCATAATTATTCATTTGTTACTTCTCTCCTATCTTTAATACTTTCTGTTATATTATGTAAAATGCATTGTGCTTGTTGACACGTTTCTTCTGATGAAGTAAATGACGCTTGTCCTATTGTTTGACTATTTACCACACATCTATCGTCTTCTCTTAATCTATTATATTGGAACTTATTTTTTATATTTTCATGACTTATTCCATATAACTTTTTCATTGTGGAATTAGCCATAAATATATTACTAAATTTAAGATTATTTAAATCATCTGTATTACATCTTTCTTTTGCGTATTGTATTAATGAATATATTAACTCTGGTGATTCCATTAATCTTCTTGGATTATCTATAACAGCCTGTATTAGATTTTCACTTTTTAATATATCTAATTGTTCTTTTGTTCTTTGTACAGAATATCCTAAAATTGCTGGAAAAGCTTTTATTATGTTGTATACGTTATCTTCTGAAATATCCTCAAAAGATAATAAATTTTCAACCTTTTCATCTAATGTTTCATTACTTCTATTTATAATTGTTGGATATGAAAATAATATACTTCTTATATCTTGTTCAGAAAAATTTTCTTTTTCAGGAGTATTCTTCTTTCTAAAATAATCCTTAACTCTTTCTATATATTTAGCTGTAGCTTCTTCTGTAAGTAACTGTGTTCTTCCATTTTCTTTATTTTTTTCACTTCTTTCTTCTTTTAATTTTATTTTTCTTATCTTCATGATAATTTGCTTATCTTGTTCTTCCTCTGAAAGTAATGAAAATTCTTTACTTGATACTATTTTATATTCTAATATTTCCTTTCTCATATTATCTGATTTTTCTTTTATTTCTTTTTTAACTGCTCCTTTATTGCTATCCTTTACTTTTTTGTAATTTTCCAAGCCTTTACTATCATTTATATTAATATAATACTCTTCTATTATTTTATTGACTGTTTTACTACTCATTTTTAATTTCTTAGCTATTTCTTCTAATGTAATTTCTTTAGAAAGATACAAAGGAACATAATGATCTGTTATTTTTTCCTTAAATTCTGATACTTCATGATAGTATACTTTCCCTTTAGATGTATCATCTTTATTATATTTTTTTACTTTCTCTGGATTATTAATTAATAACATTCTAACTATTTTATTTATACTTTCACTATCTTTAATTTCTGTTTCATTTGTTCTAGTCGCTTTTTCATTAATTAGCTTAATAACTTCTTTAGTTTTTATATCTCCATTTAAAATTTTATCTAAATTTTCCTTTACTATATCAACATGAAAACTTGAAATTTTTCCACCTTTTACTAATGGCTCTTGTCTATCTTTTTCTGGCTTTTTTACTATTCCTAGTTCTTCAGCTATTCTTTTTTGTTCATTAGATAATCTATTATTAGTAGTTCCATTATAAATTGCCCTAAAATTTTTAATATATTTTCCTATTTCGCAATTACTATCTAAGTCATTAGTTTTAATAATATCATCAATATTAGCATTTTCAGATTTAATATCTTTTATAGTAGTATAACATCTCTTTCCATCTATTGTTTTTCTTGATTGAATATTTGAAATATCAATTCCACTATTTTTTAAAATTGTACATATTCTTAGTAATTCTTGTTTCCAATCTAATTCTTCTTTCATACTATTATCCCTTCTTAATTTATATATAATTATTTACTGTTAATTATTATTGTTTCCATTATATTATTTAAAACTTTCTGCATATTATCACACATTTCTACCTCTGAGTTAAATAATGCTTGTCCTATCGTTTGAGCATTAATAATACATTTTACATTACCTTTTATTTCATCATATGGAAAAATTTCTTTTATTTCTTCGTGAGTTATTCCATATCTTTTTTTAATAGTAGAGTTAGACATAAATATATTTCTTGGTTCTATACCACTTAAGTTATCTATTTTATATCTTTCTTTTGCATATTTAATTAATGCATACATTAATTGTGGAGATATCATTAATATTCTTGGATTACTAACTATACTATCTATTAAATTTACTTTTTTTAACATATCTAATTGATTCTCTATTCTCTCAATAGAAGATCCTAAAATACCAGGATATGTTTTTATTATTCCATATATATTCTCTTTAGAAATACCATAAGATGCTAATTTATTAATTTTTCTATCCAATGACTCTTCTTTACGACCTACAAGTGATGTATTCATAAATATTACATATCTTATATCTTGTTCAGAAAAATTTATTTTTTCATCACTATTCTTTTTTCTAAAATAATCTTTTATTTTATTGACATTCTGAATAGTAGTCTTTTCTGTTGAAAATGATTTATATACTCCCTTTTTCTTATCTATATCTAATCTTCTTTTTCTCGTTTTCATTATTATCTGTTTATCTTGCTTTTCTTCTGAAAGTAATTTAAATTCTGCAGTAGATACTATTTTATATTTTTCAACTTCTTCTTTCATTCTTTTTGATTCTTCTCGTTTTTCCTTTGTTGCTACATAATTATCTTCCTTTGCTTTTCTATACTTTTCTAATCCTTCTTCATCATTTTTATAGTATTCTTCTATTATTTTATCAATTGTACTATTACTTGTATGTAAATCTTTTTTTATTGTTTCTATACTTGTTTTATTTGAAAGATATAGAGGCAAATAATAATCTATTATTTTTTTCTTAAATTCTACTGCTCCTTGATGATATGATTTACCTTTAAATTCATCACTTTTTCCTATAGATAAATTTCTTTTTCCTGGATTATTTTTTAAAATCTCATTATACTTTTTTAAATCTTCAGGTTTATTATTCAAAAATATTAAAACTATTCTTTTTATAGTTGTCAGATCTTTAATTTCAGTCTCTCCTTCTATAATAGCTCTTTCATTAATTAATTTCATAATTTCTGTATTATTTAATTGTCCATTTAATATTTCATCTATATTCTCTTTTATAATATTAATATGAAAATTAGAAACCTTTCCTCCTTTAAATACTGGCTTTTGTCTATCTTCTGGAATTTTCTTTACTATTCCTAGATCTTCAGCCATTCTTTTCTCTTCATCAGATAACCTACTTTTATTAGTATCTTTATATATCTCTCTAAAATTCTTAATATGTTTCCCTATAGGCCAGCTTTCATCTAAAGAGTTTGATTTTATGATCTCATTAATATTATCAAATTTAATATCTTTTATATTTGTACATATTCTTTTTCCGTTTATAGTTTCTCTTATTTTAATATTTGAAATGTCAATTCCATTATTTTTTAAAATTGTACATATTTTTAATAGTTCTTGTTTCCAATCTAATCCTTGTTTCATTATTCTTCCCTTTAAATTTATATATAATTTTAATTTTCTAAATCTTCTATCTTATACACATTATATCCTTCATAGTTATAACTTGCATCAATTCCCTTCATATAAACATGTCTATCATTTACTTTATTTGTTAAAGCTTGATTTAGTAAAAACTTTATTTCTATATTTTTTATAGGACTTCTTTCCATTGCTAAAAGATAATCCTCTTTATTAATTTTACTCCAATCTATTACTTTATTTATTTCTTTTCTTAAAATCATATCTAACCATATTCTTGTACTTCTTCCATTACCTTCTCTAAATGGATGTGCTATATTCATTTCAATATATTTTTCTATAATTTCATCAAAGTTTGATTGTGGCATTTTATCTATCTTTTCTAAAGCTTCTTCTAAATACATAACTGATGCAAATCTAAAATTACCTTTAGAAATATTTTCTGATCTAACTTTTCCTGCAAAATAATAAATATCTTCAAATAAATATTTATGTATTTCTGCTAACCCTTGAAATGTTCCAACTTCAAATTCTTTCAATTTTTCTAACTCAAATAATTGAATTGCTTTTTTCTTTGTTAATCTTTCTTCTTCTTTTGATAATTCTATTTGATTATTAATTCCTAATTTATTATCTAACACTAAATCTTCTCCAATCATTATACTAGATTCATATTTCAATTTTTGATTTTGTATAATGTATTATTATATCACACTTTACATAATATTTCCACTTTATATTTTATTTAATATAACTTCATCTGCAATCTTTTGTACATCAATTGCAATCTTAGGATTTAATACATCAAAATAATTAATTTTACTTGATGGTTCTTTAAAAATAGTATCATATAAACAGCATGCTGATAAATATGCACCAACTATTGTAGGATGCTTTTTATCTTCATATAGCTCAATCTCTGGAAATTTATTATGAAAATTAATAAATGCAATTGCTTGATAACATACTTCAGCATTAGTCATTTTAGAAATTTGATTATAATGTTTAACAGTATCTTCATATTCTTTTTTAATAAAATTATTATCTACTCCACAAGCATTATAAATTATCTTAGTTTTATTATTATTTAATATTACATCACATAATTTAGTAGCACCTTCTTTAAATTCTGAAGTATCTTCAATAAGAGCCTTTATTGTTCTTTCTTGTATAATAACATAATCCCATTTTTCACTACTAATTTTTTCTAGTGTTTCTTTTTCATTATATAGTTCTAATAAACTTGCTCCTGGTTTTGTACTCTTATCTACAAATATTTCTTTACCTGATTTTTCTACTAATCTTTTAAAGATTAATGGCATATTCTGTCTATATGTTTTACTGTTCCCTATGAATAATATTTTCAAAATCTTACCTCCATTAACTTTCTACTTTCTACATATTTTTATTTTAGTATTCTTATCTATATTTTCTATTATTATTTTTATTATTTCTTTATTCACTGAAATACATCCTGCTGTCGGCTTATTATTAGTACAATGTAAAAATATTGCACTTCCCTTTCCTGGAATATTATCTGGATTTGTTTTTATTTCTATTAAATATTCATATTGTACCTTATAATCTATTAAGTGTTCTGCAGAGTTCCAATCTTTTTTTACCTTTGATATATTGACTAACTGATTATAGAATATAGATTTTTTGTCATCTACCCAATACATATTATCATTAATTTGAATATAATCTAATTCATTTTTATTTTTTTGTATTTTATTCATACTTAAAATAAGTCCCAATTTAAATTCTCCTATAGGAGTTTTTAAATCTCCTTCTCTTTTTTCTATTGTCATTCCATTTTTTCCTATATATGCATCTGTTTCAATGTTGCATTTTGGAAATTTTAGTATAGCTTTATTATTATCTTTAAAAACATATATTTTATTATTATCTATATGTATCACTCTCCTGTATTTATTATTTAATTAATATTGTTTATACAATATTCTAGAAAACACTCACATCCTAACTTTATTTCTTCATAAGTAATATCAAAATTTCCTGTATACCATGGATCTGCAATATCCTTTGGATATTTAGTAAAATCTAATAATCTATATATTTTATTCTCATTATCTGCTCCAACTATTTTTAAAATATTCCTTATATTGCTATTTTCCATACCTATTATAAAATCATAATTTATATAATCTTCTAGTATAATCTGTCTTGCTTTATGATCTGAATAAGTTATTCCTTGTTCTTTTAACTTTTTTACTGTCCCCATATGCATACTATTTCCAATTTCTTCTCTACTTGTTGCTGCTGAATCTACTATAAAATGCTCTTCTAGTCCTTTTTTCTTTATTAAATCTTTAAATACAAATTCTGCCATTGGTGATCTACATATATTTCCTAAACATACAAATAATACTTTTATCATTTTATATTCTCCTTTTTATAGATTTGACTCTAATAATTCAATTTTGCCTTCTAATATATACTTTTCTGCTAATGCTGGAATTATAAAGCTATCACCTTTATTTATTTTATAATCCTTTTCATTAACTTTTATAATTCCATTTCCATCTATTACATTAAATGCTAGAAAAGATTCCTTTGAAATATTTTCCTGAAATATACCATCTACATTTATTTTATTTGTAGTAAAAAATTCTGATTTTACTATATTAACTTTTTCACAATTATTTTCTACTTTTTTAAGTTGTAGTGGGGTATTTGTATTAATAACATCTAAAGCTCTTTTAGTATGCAGTTCTCTTGGTTTTCCATCTTTGTCTACTCTTCCCCAATCATACATTCTAAAAGTTTTTCCTAATAATGCATGAACTGTACCTGAAGGAATGTAAATGGAATCCCCCTTTTGTACATCTACATAATTTAAACATTCAACAATCTTGTCAGAATTTATGGATTGCTCTAATATTTCTTTAGTAATACCTTTTTTTACACCACATATAATCTTGGCTCCTGGATCACAATCTAATATATACCACATTTCTGTTTTTCCAGAAGAACTTTCATATTTTCTGGCATATTCATTATCAGGATGTACTTGTACAGATAAGCTTTTATTTGCATCTATAAATTTAATTAATAAAGGAAATTCTTTTAAATCTATACATTTTATTCCAAATATATCTTTTCTTAATGCCTTATCATTAAATAATTCTGTCAAAGTTTTACCGAGTATATAATCCATTTTTGATAATAGATTCTCCATTTTTATTAGTAGATATTTCCCAACTCTCTGCTGTACATTCTTCATTTTCTACATTCTTATTAAAAATACTCTTTAATTTTTGTCCACCCATAAATAATCTTTAAATACTGGTTTTAAAAAAATTGGTTCATAATTCATATAAATATAATCTCCTTTCATTTGTAATTTATATATATTTCATAAACTACATTAATATTTTTCTAAAATATGTATTTTATCATTATACAACTACTTTTTTATCTTTTTTCTTTTCTATTTTATCTAGATTCCTATGTTTTTCATTTTCTTGCTTATTATTAAATATATTAAATTCTAATACTTTCTTTATTGTAATTTTTTCTATAAATTGTCTTATTAAATCTATTATTGCACCTATAATAAATATAATAATTGCAGAAACTATAATATCTATTATAATTGTCCCTTCATTATTAGATAAATGTTCTTTAGTTTTAAAAATCGTATTCCAAATATAGCTACTTAACCCACCATCATGAATCATATATATTCCTAAAGTTGTTGATGCCATTATATTTATTATTTTTATCGATTTCATTTTTATATTTAAGAAAATTTCAAATACTGAAATACTTAAGCAAAACATTAATATCGTATTTGGATGCCAAAAATATGCAATTTCTGTAGTTCCTAATTTTTTTAATATATGTCTAAATTTATACATGATAACAATTGAAACAATCATAGTCAAAAAAGATAAAATTGCACATAATATAGAATTTCTTTTTTTAGAAAGTATTCCTATAGGATATAATTTGATATATGCACCTATTAAATACATAATTACTAACCATATTAATCTTGAATAGAAAAACGTACTTTCTGTTGTATTATGAAATATTCCAAAAATTGTTGGTATAACACTCCATAATAACAACAAAATAAGAATCAGTCTCTGATATTCTTTTTTCTTCATATTATGAATTAAAATATTTAAATATGGTGAAAGAATATATATAATAATATATGCAGTTATAAACCAATATTTATTATTAATTATTGGGAAAAACATCATAATATAATCTTTTATTGTCTTTAATTGTATAATTCCTAATTTTTTTCTATTATAATTGATAATGTGTGATAAAAGTTCACTTCTAGTATTAAACAAATTAGTTTCTTTATTGAAAACTTTCCTGATACCATAAAATATCCTGTTATTAAAATGAATAAATTTACTCCTAATTCACCAAACATATAAAAAGATTTTACAATAAATGAATTTATAGTAAGTTCTTCAAATTTAAAATTGCTTTTGAAAACATAATGAAAACTTATAATTAATATTATTGCTATAATTCTTAATAACTCAATATTTGATTTTCTCTCTTTTTTCATATACTTCCTCTATTCTTAATTCTATTATTAATTATTATTTCTTATCTTTTATCTTATTTCCTGAATTTTTCATACTATTTTAAAATTTCTGTTTGATACAATTTTTGGTATATGTCATTTCTATATAAAAGTTCATCACGAGTTCCTTGATCATTTATTTTTCCATTTTCTAATATCATAATCTTATCACAATTGACTATAGTTGATAATCTATGTGCTATTATTAAAATAGTATATTCGTCTTTCAAATTGCTCATTGCTTTTTGAATTTCTGCTTGTGTTTCATTATCTAAAGCACTTGTGGCTTCATCAAATAATATAATTTTTATTTTTTGTATTAATGCTCTTGCAATTTCAATTCTTTACTTTTGCCCACCTAATAAAATTACTCCACCTTCTTCTACTACTGTATCGTACTTATCTGGTAGAGTATTTATAAATTCATCAAGACAAGCTATTTTACATGCATCTTTCATTTCATCTTCTGTCAAATCAGCTTTAACTAATTTGAAATTATCACGAATGCTTAAATTAAAAATATATGGATTTTGACTTATAATAGTAATATTTCCTCTAATTGAATCTTCATCTAATTCATTTATATTTTGACCATCAATCAATATTCTTCCAGATTTTACTGAATACATTTTACATAGCAAATTAAATATTGTTGTTTTTCCAGCACCACTTTTTCCAACAAATGCAACCATATCACCAGAATTTATTTTAAAGTTTAAATTGTCTAAAACTTTATTATTATAATTATATTCAAATGAAACATTTTCAGATTCAAAATTGCAATTAATATTATCTATATGTTTTTTTCCAAATTTCTCTTTTTCAAATTTTGAATTATCTATTATTTCAAAAACTCTATTACATGAAACATTAAATTCTTTACTAAGCTCCATTAAATCTGCAATTATTGCCATAACAATAGTCATAATTCCAGACTTATAATTGAATAAAGCTATTGCAATTACTATAGAATAACACTATTGTTTATTAAATAAATTAACAATATTAATAATCCAAATTCAAATATAGCAGTTAATGTTTCAATAACATAAGTATATTTAGCATTAATGCTGACATATCAAATCTTCTTTTATTTTGTCTTTCTATACTCTCATCTAATTTATACATAAAACTCATAATTAGTAATTGTTGCCACTTACTTGAAGTAAAATAAACTATTTGTTTTGCAGTAGCTAATGGTAATATAATCCCTGTTATAATTCTGCACACTACAGATATAATTTGCATAATTAATTTTTTCTTATACTGTTTTCCATATTTTTCATTATTCTAAATTATATTAAAATTTTATTCTAACTACTATCATAAAAGATTTATTTGATTGATTATAACACAAAAGATAGATATTTTGAATTATCTACTTAGAGTTTTTATTTTCTAACATACTCTTTTTTTAATCATTTTTTAGTAAAATTATTTATATATGTGTTCATACTATTGCAAAAAGTAAAAAAATAAAAAACAAGTAATTTTTTAACTACTTGTTGTATCTATTTTTTATTTATATAATATTTATAATCTTTTTCTATAAATTTAATCTTTACATTTAAAACAACTTCCATCAATTCCTTTTATTTCATAGCATTCATTTTCTTTTATATTAACTAGTTTAGATGATATATTTTTATTTTTCAATTTTACTTTATATAATTGTCCTTGTTTAAATTTCTCGTCTAAATCAGTATTTATAAAATATTTTTTTTCGTTATTGTCTTCAAATACTATTAAAGAACAATCATAATTTAAAGGCACTTTACTATTTACTTTTAATAATAGTTCTATTAACTCATTTTTTTTATTTACTTTTCTTATTATAAAAGTATTTACTATTAAATTCAGGATCACTGTAATTAAATTAGTTATATAATTTATATTAATATCTAGTTTAAGAATATTATGTATTTTGATTACTATCAACCAAACTATAATGTCTATAAGCATTCCTAGCAGTGGTAGAATAATTCCTCCTACTGCCAAAAAACTTGGATTCAACATTAATAATAAAAATATAATTATTTCTACCGCAAATGCAAATAATAATTCATATGGATTTTTAATGAATGGAATACTTAAAATTAAAATTATACAAAAAATATAATGTGCTTTATAAATAATGTCATTATTTTTTTCTGCTCTTTCAAAATTCCTTCCATACTTTCTTTTGTTATATTTATTTAATAATTTTCCTAAATGATATCCATTCATTATTATTCTCTTTTCTATTATATATTTTTTTATACTAAATAATTTTTCCTTTAATATAACACTTATAAATTGTAAAATAAAAGTAACCAATTTTGGCATTTTTATTTTCCTCATTTTGGTTACTTTTATTTTACAATTTATATACTTGCCCAACTATCAAAATGTTGTAAATGATTTTTTACTAATGTATTGTATTGCAAGTATCTTTGCATTGTATATAATTCTGACATACTGTTGCTGACTGGTGTTCCTGTGGCAAATACAACTCCTTTTCCTCCGTGTTATTTCGTCCATATACTGACATTTCATAAACATATCGGAACTTTTTTGTGCATCTCCACTTTGAACTCCTGCAATTTTTTTCATTTTACTTTGTAAAAATAAGTTCTTATAATAGTGTGCCTCATCTACAAATAGTCTATCAACTCCGTAATTGCTCAAATGTAATTACATCATCTTTTTTATCTGCATTGTTTAGCTTTTCTAATTTTGCCTCTAGTGCTTTTTTCGTTCTTTCTAGCTCTCTTATTGTAAATTTTTCGCCCTCCATTGCTTTTGTTTCTTCTATACCCTCTATTATTTCTTCTATTTGCGACTCTAAAAAATACCTCTGTCTTTCTACTGACATAGGTATTTTTTCAAATTGACTGTGTCCTATCAAAATGGCGTCAAAATCTCCTGTTGCTATTTTAGACACAAACTTTTTTCTATTGTTTTTTGAAAAGTCTTTTTTAGTTGTTACTAAAATGTTTGCTGATGGGTATAATTGTAGGAACTCATTTGAGAATTGTTCAACAATATGGTTAGGAACTACAAAAATACTTTTGTTACATAGTCCTAATCTTTTGCTTTCCATTGCACTTGCTACCATTTCAAAAGTCTTTCCTGCTCCGTACTTCGTGAGCAAGTAAAGTGTTTCCATTATATAATATTCTTGCAATAGCATTGACTTGATGTTCTCGTAGTTTTATTTCTGGATTCATTCCATAAAATTTTAGATAACTTCCGTCATATTGTCTATTTCTTATACTATTAAACTTTTCATTATATAATTTTACTAGCTTTTCTCGTCTGTCTGGATCTTTGAAAATCCATTCTTCAAACTTCATTCTAATTTCGTCTTGTTTCGCTTGTGCTATTGCCGTTTGTTGTTTATCTATAACACTTTTTTCATCATCTGTTCCAACATTTATTTTTTTGTATATTTTTATATCGTTTAGATTTAAAGTAGTTTCAATTATTTTATATGCACTTGCTTTTTTTACACCATAAGTCTTTGTTGCTTTAACTCCTTTATCTACTGATTTTCCTGTAACATTCCAAGCTCCTGTAAATTCAGAGTAATGCACTTTTATTTCTTCCTTTGCCCAATCTTGTGTATCTAACAATTCATATATAAACTGTTCTATATATTCTGGTGGTATCCAAGTAGCTCCTAGTTTTACTGCTATTTCGCTTGCTTTTATATCTTCTGGTATTGCTTTCTCTAGCTCTCTAACATTTACTTCAAATTCTGGATTAGCATCTGCTATTCTTCTTGCAATATTTAACTTTTCTCTTACATTTCCAGATAAATACTCATCTGCTGTTACATACTTTTTTTCTTCAGCAGGTGTGTCTGGTATTCTAAATATTTGCCCCTCTAAATCTTTGACAAGTTCATCTTCTGTTTTATCTGTAATGGACTGCATATATTCCATATCAACTTTTGCTTTTTCTGTTAGAGAAACAATAAGTGCCTCATTACTTGTATCTACCTTTGTTATTTCTTTTTTGGCTTTTATTGTTTTCTTTGAAAACATATCTGCTTTTCTTTGGAAGTTACCTTTTGAATCTGTTATTTCTAATGAGCATAGTAAGTAATAGCTACTATCTTCGGAAAAGGCTTGATTATTTCCTCTGCTGTTTATTCTTCCATACTTCTTTACAAAATTATCGTATAATCTATTTAATCTTTCTTGTTCTATTTTTATTTCATTGTCGCTACTATCATCAACTTGTAAATCTATAAGTTTTCTAGTGCAATCTCGTATTTCTACCATACCTTTTATTCTGTTTTGTGTTGTTTCTGGCAAGTCTTTTTCAAACATTCTACTGTTTTCTCTATAATATACTTTGCCGTCAATAACAGTATAAGAATAGTTTTTTACTGTCGGATCTGCTTGTATAGATTTTTCTTCATCTTCTATTAGCTCGTCTAAATCGTATTCTTCTATCTCTGATTCTATATTAGAAATAGCATTAGATAGCATATAATCTAAATCGCTACCCTCTATCATTTTACACTCTGTTCGTTCTCCTCCATATTGTGAGCTTTCCTTTGTCATTGTTCCCATAATCATATTAGGGTTATCAACAAAATACTTATTCATTCTAATTCCATTTTCAGTTGTATCAAGATTTACCCAATCATCTTCTATATCTGTGATTTTATCTCTTTTCTTTAAGAATATAATATCTGATGTTACTTCTGTTCCTGCATTACTTTTGAAAGTATTGTCTGGTAGCCTTATTGCTCCAATAAGTTCTGCTCTTTGTGATATATATTTTCTAACACTACTATTTTCTTTGTCCATTGTTCCTTTACTTGTAACAAGTGCTATTATTCCTCCGTGGGCGAACTTTGTCTATTGTCTTTGCAAAAAAGTAATCGTGCAACACAAATTTATTTTTGTTGTATCTTCTATCATTAGGTTTTATTTTATTATCAAATGGCACATTTCCTATTGCAACATCAAAAAAGTTGTCTGGCATATTTGTTTTTTCAAAAGGTTGTATTGCAATAGTAGATTTTTGGTATAATTGTTGTGCTATTCTTCCAGAAATACTATCTAATTCTACGCCATACATTTTGCAACTATCATTTAATTTTTCTGGTAGCATTCCTAAAAAATTACCTACACCGACAAGACGGCTCTAATATATTTGCTTGTTTTAGTCCCATATTTTGTAATGCTTTATAAATGTTTCTTATAACTACTGGTGGTGTATAATATGCTGTTACACTTGAAGCTCTTGCGTCTTTATATTCATCTTCAGTAAGTAATTCTTTTAATTCTGCATACTCATTTGCCCAACTATCATTTTTATCTTCAAATGCTGATTTTAAGCCACCCCACCCAACATATTTTGAAAGTATTTCTTGTTCAGAGGTAGTTGCATATCTGTTTTGTTCTTCGCATAATTTTAATATTTTTATAGCCTCAACATTATTTTTGTATTTTTCTTTTGCTGTTCCTATACCTAAATTATCGTCTGTAATCTTGAAATTGTTTCTTTCTTCAGTAGGTATTTCTGGGTGTAAGTCAAAATATTCAATATTTCTATTCTTTTTGATTAGCTTTTCTGCTATTATTTCCTGTTCTTTTGTTTCTTCTATTTGTTCTTCTGGTGTTACTTCGTTTGGTTGTTCTCGTTGTTTCTCATAGTTTTCTGCTAGTGCTTGTGCTAAATGTCTAAAATAATCTACTACATCTCCATTATGAAAGTCTATTTTGACTATCATATCTTTTATTCCTGCTTGTTCTTCTGGTGTTGTAGCTTTTATATTATCAATGATATTTCCAATTTCAAAATAATGTGTATTAGTTTCTGTTTTTATTTCAATAATTTGCCCTAAATCAATTCCCTTTTCCTCTATAAAAGTATCTAGCCACTTATTGAAAGCACTTTCAACTTTTTCTTCTACCTTTGGCATTTCTCTATCTTTTAAGTAATCATTCATAGGATTTTCAGCTACTTTTTCTAATATATCTTTTATAGCTACTGTCCTTTGATCCAATGGAAATTGATTATCATACATTGTTATTGTTTGATTATCTATATTTGAAATAGTAAATTCTTGAAAGCCTATATAGATAATATCTCCTAACATAAATGTATAATCGTCTTTATTATTTTCTGTACTTGTTGTTTCTCCATCAAAAAAAGAAGTATTATCTACTTCCTTTTCATTGTCTTGTTCTTCTAATTGTAAATTAGTTCCCTTATTGCTGTCTGTTCTGCTGTTGCTCGAATGTTGTTCATTTGCCCCACCCATTCCATTTGGTTGGTTGCTTTCATTTCCTCTGTTATTCCATATTGCTGTTTCATCTTCTCTACTTCCTGTGCTATTCTGTTTACTACTGTTTCCTGTATCATTATTAGATGTTGTGTTAGTTTGTTGCTCGTTACTAGAATTGTGTAAGTTCCCCTCTTGTTCTCTTTTAGATATTTCAATCTCATTTTGGCGAACTTGCCTAGATTCACTTTCTTGTTTGTTTTCTCTATCATTAAGTCTGGTATTAGATAATTCCCTTTTTGTGTGTAAGTTAGATTCATTCTCAACACTTCCTTTCTCATTTTCTTTATTATAAATACTTTGTTTTACTTTCTCAAATGTGTAATTTTTCTTTTTTTCTTGTTTTTGCACATTTATTACTGTTTTTGAAACTTCTAATAATATTTCTTTTGAAAAGTCCCTAGTTGCTGTTCCAAGTATAGACATTGTTTCAAAAGTGTTAAACTTTTCTATTCCAGAAAAATAGCCTTTTGGAATATACTCATTTACATCTAACCCACATCTTGACATTGTTAAAGCCATTGTACTGTATAACAATATTTCTAAAAATGCACTTTCTAATTGTTCATTATCTAGTTTTTCTAATTCACTATTAGCTGTTACAGATTTTAAATCTTCTAAATAGTCCTGCATATTATCTACTACACGATTATATACTGTTGATATTATTGCTAAAGGCAAACTGCTTTTATCTTCCATTGTTCCAAATTTATCTTCTAATGCCTCTATAATATCTTCTGTGTATTTTTCTTCTGCTTGCCATAGTTTGAATTTTCTGCCGTAAACATCACTATTAGTATCTGATACATCAAAAACAAATCGTAACCCTAATTCGCCCTCTTTTTCTGTTATTAAGGCTATTCCTCTTGAGCCTTTATTGATCCACCTTTTTAGCTTTTTATTCCATATTGTTGTTTCTGCACAAGCTACTGCGTCTGGTCTTTGTGCATATATCAATATTTGTTCATCAAACCTATATTTATAATTAAAACTTGCTCTTTTTAAAAACGAAATCCAGTTGTCTGCATTTTTTCCTACATTTAATGTTGTTTCAAAATATAATTCTGTTATTTGTTTTTCTTTTCTAGTTAGTTCTTTTGCCAATTTTCTCCCTCCTCTCGTTTTTAATTTTTTTATAATCTATTACTCTATTTCTTCGCCTAAAAACAGGAATAGTGCTTTTTTGTTTTTTCTTATTGCTTTCCTTAAACTTACCAATGTTTTTATGTCTGTTATTGTATAATTAGGCATTTTCTCTAAATCTTCAAATTGCATATTAAGTATTGCTTTTTCTGTATTTATTCCTATTTCAGCTAGTCTTTCAATCATCTTTTGTATTTGAGCTATATTGTACTTTGCCATTTTTCACTCCTTTTTAAGCAATAATGGTGGCTACTCGTTGGCCACCATTTTGCTTATATGATTTTTTTATCTATTTTTATTTTTTAATTTTATAACTACTAATGTTGCAAGTCCTAGTAATGAAATAACAGAAATACTTATTGCTAATAACATATTTCTTGTATCTCCGTGTTTTTGGAGTTTCTATTTTTTGATTTTCAAATTCAAAACTATATACTGTGTTTTCTTCTTGAATTTCTACACCATCTACAAAAACTCCTTTGTCATTTATCTCTACTTTGGCTACTCTATTAGATAATTCGTAGTCCTTTGGAGATTTTAGTTCTTTTATATAAAATGTGCCATAGCGTAAATCTTCAAAAGTAACGAATCCGTCCTCTTTGTTTGCTTTTATTTCTTTAATTAATTTTGTGCATTCGCTATCTTCATAAATTCCAAAAGTAAATTTATCTTTGATAATTTCTTTTGTTTTACTATCTACTTTTACTACTCTAATATCTTTTAGAATAGGCATATCTTTCATTTCAACTCTTTGTGTTTCCTTATCTTCTGTTACTATAAATTCTATTTCTTCTGTTAATTCAAATCCGTATGGAGCTGTCTTTTCAATTAGTTTGAATTTTTTATTTTCTTCCAAACCTATAACTTTGTGTGGCTCTTTTGTTGACACCCACTCGTCTATTACATTTCCATCTTCGTCAACTACTTGTAGCTCTGCTCCCTCTAATTCTTCGCCTGTTGTAAGGTCTGTTTTTACTACTTCTACAATTTTGTCTATCATTTCAATTTTTTGTGTTTCTTTATCTTCTGTTACTGTAAATTCAATGTCTGTTGCTTTTACATATCCATCAACTACAATTTCTTCGTGAAGTACATAGCTTTCGTTCTCGATTAAGCCACTAACTTTATGAGGCTCTTTTGTTGATACCCATTTATCAACTATATTTTTTGTTTTTGTACTTGTTACAACTAATGTTGCTCCCTCTAATTCTTCGCCTGCAATATTCACTTTTGATATTTCTACTATTTTGTCTATCATTTTTATTTCTTGTGTTTCTTTATCAGTTGTAACTGTGAACTCTATTTTATTTGATATTACGAATGTGTCTGGAGCATAGTCCTCATATAATGTGTAAGTTTCTCCCTCTACCAAATTATTTATTGCGTGTTTTTCTTTTGTTGATGTCCAACTATCTACAACATTTCCGTCTTTATCTACTACTTTTAGCTCTGCTCCCTCGACTTCTTTTCCTCCAATATCTTCTTTTGACATTGTTACTTGTTTATCTATCATTACAACTTTTTGTATATTTGCTGTATTTTCTACTGTGAATTTTATTGAAGTTGCTTTTACAAAAGACTCTGGTGCTATCTCCTCTGTTAGTGTGTATTCTTTTCCTACTTGTAAGCCCTCTATTTTGTGAGTTTTTTCACTAGATACCCAACTATCTATTACTTCGTTATTTTCGTCTGTAACAGTTAGTTTTGCACCAACAAGCTCTTTTTCTCCTGTTATATCTATTTTGCTAATTTCTATTGCTGTTGTTTTATTTTCAATATCTTTTTCTACAATATATTCTTTTGTTACTGTGTCTTTTTGTTCAAACACTACTTTGTGTTCTGTTTCGTCTAATACTGCTCCATCTATTGTTGTCAATTCCTTTAAATGATAGCGTCCCATTGGCAAGTCTGTAACTGTCAATGTTCCATCTGCTTTTAGGTTATATACTCCTACTACTTTTCCTTTTTCGTATATAGTAGATCCGTCAGCATAGTCGATTATTTTTTCATCTGTTACTAATTCAAAAGATATTTTCGTAAAGTCAATATCTTTTATCATTGTTTTGTCCATATCTTCTCTTAATGCTACCTTTTTATTTAATTTTAGTGTTCCTGTTGGTTGACTATTCTTTGCTGTTACTGTAATCCAAGCGTCAAAATCTTTATCATAATTTAAAGTAGCATTTCTATTATCTACTTTGAATGTTAGCTCTCCGTCTAATTGTATGAAACCTGTCGGAATTTTTACCTCTAACAATTTATAATTTCCAGCCTCTAACTTTGTTTCTGTTTTTGCTATGCCCTCGTTATTCGTTGTCCAAGATTTATAATATTTATCTCCTACTTTACATTCAACTTGTTCCCATTTCTTTGTATCTTCATTTTGTCTGTATAATTCAAAAGTTGCATTTGAATAAGTTACAAATTTCCCTGTCTTTTTATCTTGTTTTTGTAATTTAATATATGCCTCGAAAGGATAATCATTTGCTACAAGTTCTTTTACTGGTGTTTTACTATCTTTATCTATTGTTACATAGAATTGCTCTACTGTTTCTATTTCTGGAGATGGCGTATAGGTTTCATTGACTGTATATTCGCCATAGGCAAGTAAACTAGAAGTTCCGTGTCCGTTACTTCCTGTTCTAAAAATTGAATATTCATCATCTGCAAATTCGTTTAGATGTTTCTTTGCCTCATCAAAACTACCATAGAAATTAACATATTTTGAAAGTATTGCTGTGAACTCTGCTCCCTCTACTGTTTCTGCTACTGCATTATTATTTGAGGTTATCTTTATAACTTCAAAAGGTGCTTGTTCTACTTTATTTGTTACTGTTCCACTTGTTTTTATTACTGGTGTGCTACTGTCTTTGTATGAAAGTGTGTAAGTATAAGTGTTTGTGTCCTTTGTGTAGCCTGTTGGAACAATGGTTTCTTTTGAGTAAAAATTTCCCATTGGAAGACCTGTCAATTTACTTCCATTTACACTTATTTGTGCAGGTGTAGTAGTGTTTGTAATTTTAACACTTGCTACTCCATATTCATTAAATGTGAATTTTGCAATTTCTTCATCTTTTGAAAAATATTTTACTGTACCTTTTTTATTGTAAATGTCAGAACTTGCATATAAAGTATATTCAGCTCCTTTTATGCTTGCGTCCCCGTGATGACTTGTTCCATCAACTCTATTTTGATTTCCTGTTTTAATATCAATTTTTGTAATTTCTATTTCTCCTGTTGGCTCATCATCAACAATTGCTTGTGTTGCTGTTTCATTAGGTTTTACCTCTACTCTGTAAGTTTCTGTGTTTAATAAGTATCCCTCTGGGCTAGACTTTTCTTTGACTAGATAAGTGCCTTTTTTGATTTTCTCTAGTGTAATTTTTCCATTTGTTACTTCAACATCTTGATTAAATCCATTTGCTCCTGTAACATTGAAAACTGCTCCCTCAACTAAATCTCCATTTGTGTTTAGTTTGTTTAACTCTAAATTTCCTAAAAGGTTTATTTTTAAATCTAAATTCATTGTTACTGGATCATTATAGTGCATTGCATAAAGTTGGTTTTGCACTCCATCTCTAAATGAAAAATATATTGTTGTGTCATTATCTCTTGTTTCTTCTTTGATAATTCCCCAATTCTTCATCATTTCATCTGATATTCTATAATTTTCTCTTGTGCAATCTTCATTAACTGTAATATTCATTGTGTTTTCGCCTTTATTGTGAGTAATTCTTATTCCCTCTGTTGTTATATCTGCACTTGTATAATCTGCTAATACTCCGTTTGTGTCAGTTAGTGTTGTTGTTTCTCCTGCCTCTAATGTTATTGTAGTATTACAAAAACTAGGTTTTCTTTGCATATTATCAATTTTACTATTTACTTCATTTTTAAAAGCTACATATCTTCCTTGTACTGCCGAATCAATAAATGTTGCATTAGATTGTCCCAATGTTTCCCAGATGTATTGTTGTGTAAATACATAAGCCTCTTTTACCCATATCATATCAGAAGCTAGTATCCCTCCATCAACAGTATAATCTCCGTGTTTTGAGTACCACCCAAAATATGCTACTTTACAGGCTCTCTTAACTGTTGCGTCAGTTGGTGTATAATATTCTCCGTTATATGCTGTACCTGTTGTAAAATCAACTCCGTGTTCAGCACAAAATACTGTTTTAGCCTCTCTTGTTGTTGTATTTACCAATCTTCTAATCAATACTCCATATTCAGTATTTCGATTATCTGTTGTTTTCATTCCAGATCCGAATTGACCTCCTGCCCAAGTTCCTGTTCCAGAAACTGCAAAAACTGGTTGTACTGTGCTAAATAATGTTAGCACTAAAAGTATAATTGCTAAAATTTTATTTATCTTTTTTGTTTTTAACATTAAAATTTCCTCCTTTAACTAAAAAAAGAACAAGCTATTGCCTGTTCCATCTTAAATATTTTTATTTTTTAGTGATATAAATTTATAGTCCATTTATTGCAATATGGACAACTAAATACCTCATACCCACTAGGACAATTCTTGTAATAGGTGTCATTATCTATTTCATAATTTGTCCATTTATCGCCCCATTTTTTTATTTCTGCATTATATATTGCCTCTGCCTCTGCTTTTGAATTATACCATCCATTACTTGAATGACTACACTTTGGAGCATTATTTGTGTTATTGGTATTTTTATTTTGATTTGTATTAGTATTCGTTTCTTCCTTTTTTTCTGTTGTATTACTATTATTTACTTTTGTATCTTCTTGCACTTTTACTTGTGAATCTTGCTTTGGTTGTGTTGCCTGTGTTGGTTTTGTTTGTGTATTTTTATTTGTGTTATCACTTTTATTTGCTTTCTCTACAACAGGTGTTGTTGGCTCTTTTGTTGTTTCCTGCACTTTTATTTCTTCATCTTGTCTTGTTTCTGCCTGTGCTACTGTGTTTTCTACTTGTTCGACTATATTTTCTTGTGTTTCCTCTGCTGTTTCACTTGCTATAATATTTTCTTGCTGTGATGAATTTGTGAAGTCAACTACTTTTTCCCCTTTTTCGTTTACTGCTCCATAATAACTAAAACTTGAAATCATTGCCATAAATAAAATTAAAATAATTTTTTTCATATCTCATTCCTCCCTTTGCCTTTATTTTAGTAGGTTTGTGGGAGGAAAACAAAGGTGTAATTTTTATTTTTTTCGCTTATTTGTATATTTATAAATATATTCTTTTCAGTTAGTATATAGCTAGTATTAAAAGGGGTTTGTAAGGGGGAATTTTATAAAAAATACTCCCACGATTTTTGGGCATAATTCTAGCGTTCATAACTTTGCTTTTTTTCCTCCCTTTCGTTGTGTTCTTCAATACATTTCACAATAAAGTCCTCTGCTTGCTTTTCTGTTTGAATACTTTTAGGGAGTATCTTTTGTATTCTTTCTTTGTTTAGTTTAAATTTTTCTACTTGATTAGGTTTTTGTTCTCCCATTATTTCTTCAATTTTATCTGCTGTAAGTTTTCCCTCTTGACTTAACATTTTTAAGTGTCTAGCTTGTGATACATTCGGTGTTTTCTCATCATAATCAAAAATATTAAGTATTACATATTGCTCATCTTCTGTTAGATATGATAAGTCAACAGCAGGACTAAAGGCTATTCTTTCTTCATCAACTAATTTCAATAACTCTGGTATTAGTTCAGTTAGTCGAATATATCTTTGAATATTTGTTGCACTTTCTCCAAGTTCTTCTGCTACTTTTTCTCTTGTTGTTTTATTTGATAACTTCTGTCCGATTTGGTCAGAAGTTAAATCTTTTCTTTGTCCTTGATGTTTTTCTGCCTCTAATTTCATTTTATATGCAAATGCTTTTTCACTTGGCAATATCTTTGTTCTTTGCATATTACTATCTACCATTATTATTGTTGCCTCGTCATCACTTAAATCACGAATAATACAAGGCACTTCTTTTAAATTAGCAAGCTGACTTGCTCTTTTTCTTCTGTGTCCAGAAATAATTTCATAATTTCCGTCATCTCTTTGCCTTACTACTAATGGCATTATTATTCCACCTGTTTTTACGGTTTCTACCATATTTTCCATTTCTTTATCATCATTTACTTGAAATGGGTGATTTGGAAAGTCAAATAATTTCTCTAATGGTATTGGAATTGCTTTCTCAATATTCAAAATGTCTTTTCCGTTGCACAGGCTCAAAAATATCATCTAGTGTAGGCAACTTCATTTCTAGTTCTTTGTTTTTCAATTTTCAATACCTCCTTACAAAAATTATCATAGGCAATAGCTGGCTTGCTGTTCTTATCATAAGCAAATAAACTTTTTCCTGCCATTGTTCCCTCCACTGCTTTTACTCCCTGTGGAATAATCGTGTCATAGATTTTTATTTTGCTACCATAACTGTTTTGTAGTGTTTGAAATGTGGTTTTTCCTACTTTTGTTTGCATATCTGCAAGAGTAATTAAAACCCCATCTATTTTTAGATTAGGGTTTATTCGTTTTCGTACCTTATTTATTGTTTGAATTAGCTGTGTCATTCCGTTTTGCTGATAGATAATGTGCTTGTACTGGTATTATTACACTATCACTACAAGCAAGTGCATTAAGAGTAATCATACTTAAACTAGGTCTGCAATCTATAATGACATAGTCATATTTATTTTTTACTTCATCAATATAACCTTTTAGCATATACTCCCTACTCATATTATTAACAAGTCCTACTTCTATTGCCTCTAAATCAATATTAGATGGCACTAAATCTACTCCCTCACTATGATGTAATATTGCTTCATTTTCTTCTAATGGAATGTCTTTTATTACTTTATCAAGCACAGTTCCTATTGTTTTTTCAAGCTCATCTGGGTTTCTATAACCTAAACAAACAGTAAGGTCGCCGTTGTGGATCTGCGTCTATTAACAATACTCTCTTTCCGTTGTTTTGATAATCCTACGCCGTAAATTGAGTGCTGTTGTTGTTTTACCTACTCCACCTTTTTGGTTAGCAATGGCAATTACTTTTGTCTTTGACATTGTAGTTCCTCCTTTCCTTAAAATTTAGTCATTACAGAATAATGACTATGTTAGTTCGCTGTTATGTGAAAAAAACGAATTGTATTGCTACAACTCGTTTATCTACTATCTCTTAATTTATGCTTGTCCTTAATTTCTTGCTTTTTTAATTCTGTATATAAGCCTTTTGTTTGTTCTTCATTATTTATCTTTGATATTCTTATATCTCGTTTTATAATAAATTCCTTTGGCATTTTAAAAGTTCCAATAGCTCCTCCACCATCAAAAAAGTTATATCTTCCGTCTTTATCTTTTCCTAGATAAATTGATATTACATCACTTTTCATAGAATTAGTTAGTGGTAGTTCTATACTACACAACATTCCTGTTGTCATTTCTTCTAATATTTGTATCGAATCTTTTTCTTGCATTTTCTTTCCCTCCTTATATTTTTGAGCATAAAAATAAAGCATATTTCTATGCTTTGTTTTTATACCCTTTATTTTTTTATCATTATATAATGTGTTTCTGTTTCATCTTCCTTTTCAAACCCTATTTTTTTATATAATTTAATTGCTTTTTCATTTATTTTAAATACCTGTAATTTTATATTTTGTTCTTTATGTTCAAATAGAATTTCTTTTAATACTGCTGTTCCAATACCTTTATTTTGATATTCCGGTTTTACACAAATATTGCCTATTTCAAAAGTATTATTGTCTTTGGCTTTTCCATTATAAAATCCAACTAGCTCATCTTTTAAATATATAAGTTCTATATTCTTTGAGTTTTCTTTCATAAATCTAGCAAATAACTTTTGCTGATTTTCTTCGTTCCACTCTCCATAAGTTTTTTCTACATATTCTTTATATACTTCTTTTTTTAAATCATATATAAAATGTATTTCACTTCCATTCCTATATGGTTTTAATTCTAAATTTGGAACTTCCCAACCTAATCTGATTTTTCTTTCTGTAATTTTATTTTGAATTTGGACTTTATCTGCAAAACTTTTGTGGTCATAATTTGCTGTCTGTTCAGAAAATATACATCCACAATATTTTTGCATATATAATCCTATACTTCTTGCCTCTGCTTGCCCCTCTCTAAATCCTACTCTAAAATCTCTATATAAAAAATTAAGTTCATATTTATCTGAAATTTCTTTTAACATATTCTTTAATACTTCATGTTTCTGATATGGACTTACCAAAAGAGTAGTAGTTATTGTATCATATCCATTTTCTTTTGCATACTTTGCTGTTTCTTCTAATCTAACTCTGTAACAATAATTTATGCATCTATTTTCTAAATCATTACAAACATTTTTGCAAAATTCATCTAATCCATAATTTTCATCTATTATTAATTTTATATCTTTTATTTTACTATATTCTATGAGACAATCCCTTCTTGCTTTATATTCTGTATATGGATGAATATTAGGATTATACCAAAAAAGTATTGGCTCTATTCCTTCTTCTCTTAAACTTTTTATACAATACACACTACATGGTGCACAACATGTATGCATTAGTAATTTCATTTATTTATCACTCTTTCTCTTTATCATATTTTATTCCTAAATGTTTATATGCATTTCTAGTCGCTGCTCTTCCTCTTGGAGTTCTTGCAATAAAACCTATTTGTAATAAATATGGTTCATATACATCTACTATTGTATCTATTTCCTCTCCAATAGTAGTTGCTAACGCCTGTTTTCCTACAGGACCACCATCATATAAATTTATTATTGTTTCTAATATTTTCATATCTGTATTATCTAATCCAATTTCATCTATTTCTAACTTTTCTAAAGCATCTCTTGCAACTTCTAAAGATATATCTCCATCTCCTAATACAATTCCAAAATCTGCAACTCTTTTTAATAATCTATTAGCTATTCTTGGCGTTCCTCTTGATCTTTTAGCTATTTCTAGAGCTGCTCTTTCATCTATATTTACATTTAGAATCTTTGAAGATCTTTTTACTATTGTAAGCAAGTCTTCTACAGAATATAATTCTAATCTATTTACAATACCAAATCTATCTCTAAGTGGCGTAGACAAACTTCCTGCTTTTGTAGTAGCTCCTACTAAAGTAAATTTAGGCAAATCAAGTCTTATTGATCTTGATGTTGGACCTTTTCCTATCATTATATCTAAAGAAAAATCTTCTAATGCTGGATATAAGATTTCTTCTATATTCTTATTCATTCTATGTATTTCATCAATAAACAATATATCGTTTGGTGCAAGTGTTGTTAAAACAGCTGCCAAGTCACCTGGCTTTTCAATTGCAGGACCTGATGTTACTTTTATATTTGAATTCATTTCATTTGCTAAAATATTTGCAAGTGTTGTTTTTCCCAGCCCTGGAGGTCCATATAAAAGCACATGATCAAGAGGCTCTCCTCTTCTCTTTGCAGCCTCTATACATATCTTCATATTATTTTTTACTTTACTTTGACCTATATAATCATCTAATATTTTAGGTCTTAAAGAATTTTCAGAAAGTTCCTCATTATCATTTTCTACATTTGGAACCATAATATTGTTAAAATCCATTTTTGCCCCCTATTTAGTAGTAATTTATTTTTTTACCATTTTTAATATCTCATCTTTTAAAGTATCATACATATCTTCTTCTTTTACTTTTTTAATTATTTCACCTTTTTTAAATAACAGTCCCTCTTTATATCCTCCTGCAATTCCAATATCCGCTTCTCTTGCCTCCCCTGGTCCATTTACTGCACATCCCATTACTGCAACAGTAATATCTGACTCTACAGTTTGAAGAAAGCTCTCTACCTTTTTAGCAAGAGGAATTAAATCGTATTGTGTTCTTCCGCAAGTAGGACAAGCTACAAGTTTAGGTAAATTATTATATAATTTACAATCTTTTAAAATCTCTTTACACACTAATATCTCTTCTACTGGATCATCTGATAGGGATACTCTTATTGTGTCTCCTATACCTTGTCTAAGTAAAACACCTAGTCCTATACTTGATTTAATAGTACCTGAAAAAGCTGTTCCTGCTTCTGTTATTCCTAAGTGTAATGGATAATTAAATTCTCTACTTGCTTTTTCATATGCTTCAACACACATATCTAAATCAGATGCTTTAAGAGCTATACATATATCATAAAATTCTAATTTCTCTAATATCTCTACTTGCTTTTTTGCACTCTCAACCATAGCATCACTACATGGTTTTCCATACTTTTCTAATAAGTCTTTTTCAAGTGAACCTGCATTAACTCCAATTCTTATAGGAATATTTTTTTCCTTACATGCATTTACTACAGCCTTTACTTTTTCTTCATCTCCTATGTTACCTGGATTAATTCTTATTTTATCTACACCTGCTTCAATAGCTTCTAATGCTATTTTATAATCAAAATGAATATCTGCAATTATAGGAATATGTATCTTTTCTTTTATTTGTTTTATTGCTTTTGCATCTTCTATATCTAAACAAGCAACTCTTACAATCTCACATCCTACTTTTTCAAGTTCTAATATTTGTTTTACTGTTGATACTATATCTTTTGTTTTTGTATTACACATTGATTGTATAACAACTTTATTTTGTCCTCCAATTTTCACTCCTCCTACATCTATTTGTCTTGTCTTTTCTCTTTTATTCATAATTTTTTTCTCCTTTTTCTCATCTTTTATTATTTCTTTCTTACTAAATCCTTCTATATCAAATTTCTCTAAAAGTTCATCATATTCTTCTTCTATATCTTTTCTTTTTGATATAAGTCCCATTTTTAATCCTCCATGCCTTTTTAAATTACATATATATTACCATTTTCTATGCTTTATTTCAACAAAAAGAGATAAAGAATATGCTTTTCTTCATCTCCATATTTTTCCTAATAATTTATCCATTTTAATTTATCATCTAGACTTCTATAATTATCACAATACTTTTTGAGTAACTCATAAAATCTTTTTGTATGATTTTTATATTTTAAGTGGCAGAATTCATGTAATATGATATATTCAATTAGATCTCTATCATACTTAATGATTAAAGGATTTATTATTATTTTTTTATCATCTGTACATTTTGCAATAGCTGACGTAAATTCTTTTATCTCATAGTCTTCTGGCATAAATCCTACTTTAATTCTTATTTTCTCCATTATAGCTTCTATTTCTCTTTCTGCAATTTTCTTATACATTTTATCTATTAAAATACTTGTCATTGTTTTATTATCTATTTTTTTACATTTCTTTGGCAAGCATATTTCTATTATGTTTCTTAATATATTGCATTCTATTATTTTTATATTTTTAAATATGACTTTTAAATTATATTTAATTCCTAAAACTTCTATTGGATTTAAATTTAGATTTTCTCTTTTTCCTTCTTCTATCTTTTTTAAAATCCATGCTCTTTTTTCTTCTACTGCTTCTTGAATTTTATTTTTAGAAAAATACCAGGGAGCTTGTACTGCAACTTCTCCGTTCTGAACTGATATATATAAATTATTGTTAATTGATTTTCCTACTGTATATGTTATTATACTGTTTTTCATTTTATTACCTCCCAAAAAAATTGTAGAACTTATGTTTGTATTATTTTATATATTATATTTATTTTTGTCAATACTTTTTTCGAATTTTTGTTTGCTTGTTTGTGTTTAAAAAACACTCAAAGATTTGTCTTTGAATGTTTATAATCTATTTAATATATAATTTTCATAATAACTTTTTAACCAATTACAATAATATCTCTTTTAAGTAAATTATTTTCTACTACTCCAATTCCTAAAAATTGGTTATTGTTGTATATTCTATATAAATCGTTTTCTAATTTAAAAGTTAGTTTTACTCCATTTAAAAATAATTCTTTTTTTCTATCATTTAGTTCTATTTTATTTTTATTTTCAAAAATCTTATCTATTGAAATAATATTTTCATTTAAAAACTCTTTATTATTTCTATTTTCTTCTAATTCATGTAAAGTTATACTATCTTCAATTTTAAAATCATTAATCTTTGTTCTTTTTAGACTACTCATATATCCTACTGTTCCTAAAGCATTAGCAATATCTTCACATAAAGTTCTTATATATGTTCCTTTTGAACAGGAAACAGAAAATTCAATTTCATTTTTATCATAGTTAATATCTAATATATCAATATTATATATTTCAATATCCCTTTTATCTACTTTTACATCTTTTCCTTCTCTTGCATATTCATATAGTTTTTTCCCATTAACTTTTATTGCTGAATACATTGGAGGAATTTGTTTTGATTTTCCTACAAATGATTTAAAAACATTATTATATTTATTATTATTAGTTTCATTTAGTTTAAATTTCTTCTTTTCTAATATATTTCCTTCACCATCTGCTGTATCTGTTTTTATTCCAAATTTTAATTTTGCAATATATGTCTTATCATGTTCAATTAAATATTTAGAAAGTTTTGTTCCATTTCCAATTAAGATTGGAAGTAAGCCTTTTGCTTCTGGATCTAGTGTTCCAGTATGTCCGACTTTTTTGATATTTAGTATTTTTCTAATTTTTGAAACTACTCCAAAAGAAGATATTCCTTTTTCTTTATTAATTAATATTACACCATTCATTTATCTTTTCTCTTTCTAACAATAGAAATAAAGAACGTATTTTTACGTTCCTTAATGTATTTATTTTGTTATAAATCTTTTTACTGCTGATAGTATTTTTTCTTTTGACTCTTCAAATTCATATGGAAGTGTACAGCCTGCTGCTTTAATATGACCTCCACCACCAAATAGAAGGCAGATATCAGCACAATTAACATATTCATTTGATCTTAAAGATGCTTTAAATCCATTCTCTTTTTCATATAATAATACTGATACTTCAACATCTTTTATATCTCTACCATTTTCAACAATTCCTTCAAGTTCATTAGTTCCTACACCGATTTTTTCCATATCCTTTTTTGTTATGTATGTAAAAGTTATTTTTCCATCCTCTAGAAATTCTAAACGTTCCATTGCAAGTCTTCTAGCTTCAAATTTATTTCTTGAAATTGCTGCAAACGCTTGTTTATATACTTTAGATACTTTAACACCTTTTTTTAATATATCTGCAACAAATTCATATGTTTCTGAAGTAACACCTTCATATCTTAATCCGCCTGTATCTGTAATTATTCCTGTTAATAAGCAAGTTCCAATTTCTTTATTTATTTCTATTCCGATTTGATCACATATTGAAGTTAATATTTGGCTACATGCTGGAGCTACTGGATCTACAAAATTATAATCAGCAAACATAGAATTTGAACTATGATGATCTACATTTATAGTAACCTTTGCCAAATCATAATTTAAGTTTGGATCATCTAATCTTTTTATATCTCCACAATCTAGTGCAATGGCTAAATCATATATCCTATCTTTTTCAGCTTCTTTTTTTACTTCATCTACACAAGGTAAATACTTATATGTCTCTGGATAATTTGGTATAACAACATCTACTTCTTTATTTAATCTTTTTAAAATTATATATGTTGCTAAACTACTTCCGAACTGCATCACCATCAGGATTTTCATGTGTAAATATTACAATATCTTTAGCCATTTTTACTTGTAATTCTATATCATCTAAAGTCATGTATTTATTTCCTTTCTATGATAGATTAAATTAATTATTTTCTTCATCTTCATTTTCATCTTTTTTTTCTTTTTCTGAACTTTCTTTTAATTCTTTAGTTATAGTTTCTATAATAGAATCTATTCTAGAGCCATATTCTAAAGATTCATCAAATATAAATATAAGTTCAGGTGTTGTTCTTAGATTTACTTTTTGTGCTACTTTACTTCTAATAAATCCAGAACATCTTTTTAATATTGCTAAATTTCCTTTATTACTTTTAGCATTAATCATACTTACATATACTTTAGCAAATCTTAGATCAGGAGTAGTACTTACTTTAGTAATACTTATCATTCCTGTTAAATGAGGATCTTTTAGTTCATATGAGATAATATTAGTTATCTCTTTTTTTAATTCCTCATCTATTCTATTCATACGATTACTATTTTTTTGCATATATCCTCCTATTATAAATAGATTATTTTATTTAACTTCCTCCATTACATGAGCTTCTATTATATCTCCTTCTTGAATATCATTATAATTTTCAATTTGAACACCACATTCATATCCATGAGCAACTTCTTTTGCATCATCTTTAAATCTCTTCAAAGATATTAATTTACCTTCATGTAATACAACATTATCTCTTATAACTCTTACAACTGAGTTTCTAGCTATTTTTCCATCTGTTACATAGCATCCAGCAATAGTTCCAACATTTGAAACTTTAAATGTTTGTCTTACCTCAGCATTTCCAATAATTACTTCTTTATATACAGGATCAAGCATTCCCTTCATAGCAGCTTCTATATCTTCTATAGCATTATAAATTACAGAATACGTTTTAATTTCAACATTATCTTTTTCAGCTTGTGATTTTGCTATTGGTTCTGGTCTTACATTAAATGCTATTATAATAGCATTTGAAACTTTAGCAAGAGTTACATCTGATTCAGTTATACCACCAACATTTGAGTGAATAGCCTTAACCTTAACTTCATCATTAGATAATTTTTCTAATGATTGTTTTACAGCTTCAACAGATCCTTGAACATCTGCTTTTATGATTAAGTTTAATTGTTTTAACTTTCCTTCTTCCATTTGACTAAATAAATTGTCAAGTGTAACCATTGATGTTGCATTTAATTCTTTTTCTCTTTGTTGACGTTTTCTTCTTTCAATTAGATGTTTTGCCATTTTTTCATCTTTTACTTCATAGAATGTCTCTCCTACATTTGGTACTGTTGTTAATCCAATAATCTCAACTGGTGTAGATGGTCCGAGCCTTATGAACTGACACACCTTTATCATTTGTCATTGCTCTTATTCTACCTATTGAAGAACCAACAACAATTGTATCTCCAACATCAAGTTTTCCTCTTTGTACTAACATTGTTGCAACTGGTCCTCTTGATTTATCAAGTTTTGCTTCAATTATAGTTCCTTTTGCTTGTTTATTAGGATTTACTTTTAATTCTAACATATCTGCTTGTAATAGCACCATTTCTAATAGGTTATCTATTCCTATATTTTTCTTAGCAGAAATTGGAACAAAAATTGTGTTTCCACCCCATTCTTCTGGTACTAGTTCATATTCTGTCATTGATTGTTTTATTTTTTCTACATTTGCTCCTTCTAAATCAATCTTATTTACTGCAACTATAATTGGAACTTCTGCAGCTTTTGCATGATTTATAGCTTCTATTGTTTGAGGCATTACTCCATCATTTGCAGCTACAACTAAAATAACTATATCAGTAATTTGAGCTCCTCTAGCTCTCATACTTGTAAAAGCCTCATGTCCTGGAGTATCTAGAAATGTAATTGGTCTACCATTTACTTCAACTTTATATGCACCAATGTGCTGAGTTATACCACCAGATTCACCTTCTATTACATTAGTTGATCTAATTGCATCTAATAGTGATGTTTTACCATGGTCAACGTGTCCCATAACACAAACAACTGGAGCTCTATTTATTAATTCATCTTCATTATCTTCACTATTATCAAACAATAAATCTTCTTCTTTTACTATATCTTTCTTTTTGGCTGTTATTCCAAACTCAGAAGCAACTAAATAAGCCATATCAAAATCAATTTCTTGATTAATTGTAACCATAGCACCTAATGTTAATAATTTTTTAATAACATCACTACTTGTTATTTTCATTTCAGATGCTAGATCTTTTACTGTTATAGTTGATGGTATAGTTATTTCTGTTAATTTAAATATTTTTTGCTTAGTTCTATTTTCTTGTTTTATTTTTTTCTCGCTTCTTCTTCCTCTTTGAGTGCTTAAATCATAATAATCAAGCATATCCACATTTGAAAGTGTGCTTTCTTTCTTTAAATGTCTTAATTTATCTGAACTAAATTCCTCAGAATTTCCTCTTTTCTTATTTTTCTTTGATTTTTGATCATCATTATTATAATTTCTATTACTTTTTTGTTTATCTATAGCTTTATTAGCATATTCTCTTACACTTTCTTTTTCAATAATATCTGCTGACATGATATTATTTATTTTCTTATCTATTCCTCTATCATCAAGTTTTCTTTGTCCACCAAAATTTCTATTATCATTATTTCTATTCTGATAATTATTGTTTCCATTTCTACCTTGATAATTATTATTTCTATTTTGATGATTATTATTACTTCTATTTTGATAATTTCCATTATTTTTATTTTGATAATTATTATCTTGTCTTCTATTGTCAGTTCTTTGATTGCTTCTAGTATCTGTTTTACTTATTTCTTTTTTAACTACCTTTTCCTTTTCTTCAACTTTTGTAGTTTTCTCTGCACTTTTCTCAGTTTTGTTTTCTTCTACCTCAATCTCAGTTTTCTTCTCTACAATCTCTTTTTCTTCTACTTTTTTAGCAACTGTCTTTTCTTCATTTTTCTTATCTTCTTTTTTAGAAATCCCAAAAAATTCAGCAACTGACATAGGCTTTTTTGTTTTTTCTCTATAAACAATATTATAATCCTTATTTCTATTGTTTTCTACAAATCCAATATCACCTTTTTTATTTTCCTTTTTCTTATTCTCAGTTTTTTTCTCTTCTTGGTCATTAATAATAACTTCTCTTCTAATAATTACTGGTTGTTCTGATACCATTTCTTTCTTTTTTTCACTTTTTACTTCATTATTTTTTTCTTTTCCCATTTTCCCCATAGCTCTTTCTATTTTATTTGCTTCCTCCTCAGATATTGAACTTAAATGACTTTTTGCATCAATTCCTAAACTTTTTGCCTTTTCTAATAATTCTTTGCTATTTATTTTTAGCTCTTTGGCTAATTCATGTATTTTTATCTTATTGCTCAAGTAGCATCACCCCCACTAATTATTTTTAAAATTGCTTCAGAAAAATTTTGATCTTTAACAGCAATTATAGCTTTATTAAATTTTCCTATCGCTAAACTGTTTTCTTCTATTGTTCCAAAATATATATATTTAATATTTTTTTCTTTAGATAATTTTTCTATTTTTTTAGCGGTATTTTCAGATGCATCTTTAGCTATTATTACTAATTTAGCTATCTGCTTTTCTATTGCTTCACATGTTGCATCAACTCCAAAACAGATCTTTCCAGCCTTTGAAGCTAATCCTAGCATTCCACTGACTTTATTTTGAACTTGTATCAATTACATCCCCCAAATCCTTATAAATTTCTTCATCTACTTTAATGCCAAAAGTTTTATTTAGTTTTCCTGTCTTTTTAAGCCTTTCTAAACATTCATTTGTTTTGCAGATATATGCACCTCTACCAGATTTTTTTCCTGTCACATCTACTGAAATTTCATTTTCCTTATTTTTTACTATCCTCAATAATTCATTTTTATTTTTAGATGTATTACATACAATACATCTTCTTTCTGGTATTTTTTTCACCTTACTCACTTCCTTAATTATTCTTCTGATGTATCATCCTCTTCTTCTATATTATTTTCTTCATCTTCTACATTAGTTGCATTTTGAAGCATTTCTCTAAATTGAGATTCACTTTTAATATCTATTTTCCAATTTGTAAGTTTTGCTGCAAGTCTAGCATTTTGTCCTGATTTTCCTATTGCTAGAGATAATTGATCATCTTGCACTATTACTTGTGCAAATTTTTCTTCTTCTTTAACATCTACTGCTAGTACTTGTGCTGGTAATAATGCAGCTGATATATAAACAGCTGGATCTTCATTCCATTCTATAACATCAATTTTTTCTCCATTTAATTCGTTTATTATGTTTTGAATTCTAACCCCTTTTTGTCCAACACAAGAACCTACTGGATCTATATTTTCATTTGTTGAATATACTGCAACTTTACTTCTACTTCCTGCATCTCTTGAAATACTTTTTATTTCAATTAGTCCTTCATATATTTCTGGTATTTCAAATTCAAATAGTTTTCTTACAAAATCAGGATAGCTTCTAGATACAATTACTTGTGGAGCTCCTTTTGCTCCTTTTTCTACACTTAAAACATATCCCCTTATTTTATCATTTACTTTGTATTTTTCTGTTGGTATTTGTTCTTTTATTGGCATTATTCCTTCTAACTTTCCTAGATCAATAACTACAGCTGATCCTTCAGACTTTTGAATTATACCTGTTACAATTTCACCTTTTTTTTCATTGAATTCTGAATATATTAATTCTCTTTCAGCTTCTCTTATTTTTTGTACTACTACTTGTTTTGCTGTTTGAGCTGCTATTCTACCGAAATTCTTTGGAATTATCTCAACATCAGTTTGATCTCCAATTTCTAACTTTTTACTAATCTTTCTTGCTTCTTCTACTGATATTTCAAAACAATAATCTGTAACTGCTTCAACAACTGTTTTTGTTGAATATACATGTATTTCTCCTGTTTCATTATTTATCTCAACTTTAACATTATCTGCTGAATCAAAATTTTTCTTATATGCTGTTATTAATGCAGCTTCTAATGATTCTAATAAATATTCTTTTTTTATTCCTCTTTCCTTTTCTAATTCTTCCATTGCAATAATTAATTCCTTCATATTTATTGCCTTCATTTTATATTCCTCCTTTTTAATTACCAATCATATATTACTTTTGCAGATGCAATTTCTTTTGCATCTATGTTAATAATCTCTTCTTCAATTTCTAATTTTATAATGTTATTTTTATATTCTTTAAGTATTCCTGTTAGTAATTTCATATCATTTATTTTTTTATATAACTTAACTTCTATTTTTTTACCAATAGCATTTAAGTAATGTTTTTCTTTTTTTAAATTTGGCTCTATACCAATTGAAGATACTTCTAAAAAATATTGGTCTTTAATAAAATCTTTTTCATCTAATATTGGCTCAATAGCATTATTTACCTTTTCACAATCTTGTATTCCTATACCATTTTTTGAGTCAATATATATCTTCAAATAAAAATCTCTTCCTTCTTTAAGATATTCAACATCATACAATTCATAACCTAAATTTGTTATTTCATTTGATATTGCACTTTCAACTTTGCTTTCAATATTTCTATCTGACAAAATTTCCCTCCAAATTAAATAATTAAAGAGTGGAATTTGCTTCCACTCTCTGCTTTTTTGTTATGTTCTTTAAATTATACATTACTTTTTATCTAAATGCAAGTAATTTTTTTATTTTTTTATAAACCCTTAATTATTTTTTTTAATTGTAACATATTATTATTCTAATTCTTTCTGTCAAATTCTATATTTACATAATTTCATTCATCTAACATTAACTTGTTTTTCTTATTTTTTAGTCTTTTCAATTGTTCCCTCTCTACTTGCTTAATACTCTTTTCTGGTGTTGGTAAATCTTCTGGCATTGTCCCTCCAATATCTTCTATCGCCTTTTCTTACCTTTGCCCCAACTTCATAATGTGTTGAAGTTGCTTTGCTTGAGTTATGTATTTTATCCTTTTTTAGTTTTTCTTCTGTTTGAGATATTCTGAATAGATTAGCAATTAATTCTGTGCTTCCCATAAAATCTAATATTTTTTCATTATCTTCTAACTTTTTTCTTTCATGTATATCATCTACAGTTAGACCACCATATAATCCCATATATCCTGCATTTTGAAATTCTGCATATTCTTGGTCTGTTATTACACCTGCATTATGAGCAGCTTCCAATAGCATTTGATTCCATTGCTTTATATCTCCACGAATTACTAATCGTTTATTATCTTCATCTAATTGATTAAAATAATCATAAACCTCTTGCCTTCTAGTTTGAATTGCAAAATAAGTTTGTCCTAGAGCAATTACTTCTTTTCTTGGATCTCCATTTTGTACAATTAAATAACAAGCATATCTTGAAAGTTCATAGTCCAGTAGTTCTCTTACAGTATTACTTCCTATTTCAACCATTTTCCTGACCTCAGGAAAATGGTCTTGAAGTTCAAATCCACTATTATTGCAAGCCAATTTTGCTCTATCTATTACTTTAGAAAAATTTTCCCATTTCTTGTATTGCAAAACTTCACTTAGTTCCCTTGCATTCCAATATTCTGTTCCATCTTCTCTAATCTTTTTTATTTCTTCAAAATTTTTATATTCTTCTGCTTGTAAATTACTCAATATTATTATCTCCATTTTGTAAGTTTTTATAATTATATTAAACATTTGTTTATTGTTCAAGTGTTTTTTTACAAAACTTAATTTTTTGTATAATTTCTTAAATTTATGTAATAAATATGATTTTTAATTGCACTCCTCATAACCCAATCCAAAATTATATTTCTCTATTTTTAAATATTAAATATGAACCAGTAATTGTTATATATAAAAATATAGCTACTACAATTATACATGAGAATAAATCTACTCCACATACTTCAGGTAATTTTCCTAATAACATCTCTGGAAATTCTAAATCTATACTAACAACATATTTTAGAAAATCTAATTGATTTTCAATAGCAATATTTTTTATAGTATTTCCAAATATAGTACCAACTACAGTTACTACTATAGAAATTGCTGGATTTAAAATAATACTACTTGTAAATACTGATAATGACATTACTACTAAATATAATGGTAATTTCATTAAAAATTTAATTAAGAATATTATAATGCAATTACTTGCATATATAGTACCATTATTAAAATTATATATTAGTGCAGGAATATTAAATCCTGTTTCTTTAAATACTAACCATCCTGTAATTGTTGTAGCAATTGCTCCCAATACTATCACTAACATAAGCATTATAATTAATGTAATTATTTTAGATAGCCAGATTTTTCCTCTTCCATATTTTGATATAAGTATATGTCTAATAGTTCCATTTTTAAATTCACTATTAATAATTGTTGATGAAAATAAAATTAATACTATTAAAATAAAAATATCAAAAAGATTAAAAAACATAAGTAAATTTGATCTAGCATTTCTATAATTTAAAACATCTTTTTTATTTTTAATAATATATTCTGCAAACTTCATACCTTTCTCATTTTTTTGTATATCTATTTCCTTATTATATGAAATTAAATTACTCTGTCTTAATAATAAAATACTTTTATTGGTATAATAACTCTCTAATGCATCATTTAAAAAATCATATTCATATACAATATTATTTTCTAATCTTGAATTTAATTTTTCAATTCTTTCTATAATACTGTTTTCTAAATCTTTATCTCCTTTTGTATCAACTTTTTCTAATTTTTCTATCAATACTTTTATAAATTTTCTCCAGTCATCTTCTTCATAAGTTCTTTCTATATCTTTATAATCTTCTGTATTAATTCCTATATCTTCTGTTATAGTACCATACTCTATTAAGAATGCATCTACTTGCCATGAATTATATCCATATTTACTAACTAATTCTTCTAAAATCTGTTTATTATATTCATCATCAGATACTCTATCTTCAAATATTTGATTTTTATTACTCTCATAATAATTTATATATTCTTCCTCATACAAAAAATATCCACCATCTGGGTCTTCTTCTATCTGTTTTGCATATTTATAAGTAAATCCTATTATTAAAACTAAGAATATCAATAGTATTAAATATGTACTTCTCTTTTTAAATAATTTTATTAATTCATTTTTTATTAATTTTATCATAATATTTTACCTTTTAATTATTATAATTTTATATATCTTTTTTATTTACAGCTATCATTGCAACTATAATAAATATTAAACAATGTACTACAAATATAGTCATAGAAGAACCTATCGACATATATTCGCATTTATGTAATCTACCAAACAATAAGGGTGAAAAATCCATATTATAAAATATAGAAAGCATATGAAAGCTCTTTCCTAAATTCTCTAATTTATCTATTAATAATGTTCCACATGAAAGAAATAATAAAGAAAATATTTCAGTTTCAATATATTCGTTAAAAATAACTCCTACCATACATAAAAATAATATATTTACTATTATTAGTGGTAAATTTAATAATAAATTATATAAATATAATAATATTATATTAAAAGTAATTATTTTATTTTTATCTGGCATATATATTACTGATGGTATATCTAATCCTTTATTACCATATATAATAAGAGAGATTAAAAAGTGTATAATTCCAATAATAAAATATAAAACAATGGATAACACAAAACATGTAATTAATTTTGAAATATATATTTTCCATCTTTTTTTAGGAAGAATCAATATATTTTTGATATTTCCTGTCTTAAACTCATCTATTATAATTATTGAACTTATTCCTATAATTATAAGCAAAAGTAAAAGGTTATAATTTTCATAGAAATTTATTATTTCTCCTCTTATTCCTTCTTTATTTTTTATATCTTTTCTTGAATCTATTATATATTTATCTATTTCTATGCTTTCTTTTAATTCTTGATATTTTAATTTCTCTTCATATGTTAATTCATTCCTATTCTCATATTCTTTTATCATTTCTTTATTTACAAAATATTCTTTTACTGCTTCATCTAAAAAACTAGTTTCAAAACTTACATCTTTTTCTAATCTAAATTGCAATTTTTCTACTTCTGCTTGATTTCCTTCTTCATTTAATATATCAATTTCATATCTAGCAAATGCCTTCCAATCATCACTTTTTAATAAATCTACTAATTTATCATATTTTTTTACTGATTCTATATCTTTCTTATTTTCATATGTGCTTAGATTTATATTGTATCTTAATGTATAAAAATTATAGTAATCTGCTACTACATTTGATTGCCAAGAATTTTCTCCAAACTCTAGCTTGAGTTTTACAATGTCTAGTTTTGTTATACAACTCAAATAATCTTCCAAATATTCTCCTTTTAAATATTCTGCATCATAATTTGAAAGTTCTATTTCCAAATCATTTTTCTCTTTTAAAAGTATAGAATCATCTTTTGTTTCTTTCATAGATTTGAATAATGTAATACAAGACATCATAATTATCATTAATAGAATTATTAAATAAAGACTTTTTCTTTTTAGTATTTTTATAAATTCATTTTTTATCAATTTATTCATCTTTCTTTTCCTTCATTTCTTTTATAAAAACATCTTCTAATGATTTTACATCCATTCCTTCTGTAACTTTATCTCCAATTATTTGTCCTTCTTTTATTATAATAACTCTTTTGCAACAAGCAGAAATCTCATATAAATTATGACTAGAAATTAAAATAGAAATTCCATCATCTTGTGATATTTTTATTATAAGCTCTCTAAGTTCTACTATTCCTTCTGGATCTAATCCATTTGTTGGTTCATCTAAAAGTAACAGCTTCGGTCTATTTAATATTGCTCTTGCAATACCAAGTCTTTGTTTCATTCCTAAAGAATAATGTGATACTTTTTCATTGATTCTCTCTTCTAATCCTACTATTTTTACTACTTCTTTTATTCTTTTTTCATCTACATTTTCATATAGATTAGCATTTAGTTTAAGATTATCATATCCTGATAGATATAGATAAAAATCAGGATTTTCTACAATTGCACCAATATTTTTGATTGCTTTTTCAAAGTCTTTTTTTATATCATATCCATTAATTAACACTTCTCCTTCATCTAATTTTTGAAGTCCTAATATTGTCTTTATTGTAGTAGTTTTTCCGTGCTCCATTTGCTCCAATAAATCCCACTATTTCCCCACTTGTTATATTAAATGATACATTTTTCAGTATCTGTCTTTTTCCCTTTTTTTTACTTAAATTTTTACATTCTAATATATTTTTTTCCATTTTCATCACCTTTAATTTCATTATAATTATAATGACATAAAAGTGCAATATATAATTGTCAAATTATTTATCATAGTACATTAATTTTAAAAAATTTAGAATTATCGAAATTCCCTACTAACCTTATTCCAGCACTTTTATTTTTTAAAACTATATAAAAAGCCCTATAACCTTAAAACAAGTTATAGGACTCTAAATGACAATCACCTTTTATGCATTTTATTTAGTTATTTTAAATGTTGCAGTTACTTTTTTTGGTGTACCATCATGCATGTATATATGAAACTTAAATTTACCACTTTGAGAAAACAAACTCACCCAAACTGTACACTCTTTATCATTGCCATAAAAAGTTTTTACATGTGTTTTACCATCTGGAGTAGTCACAGTACATCCATACTTAGCATCTGAGTTTCCAGAAATTTTTATACGTGCTGCTTTTACATTATTGCCTTCTAAATTAACTGTTACATCATTTAAATAATAGTTAGACAAACTTCCATAATTAACAGTTGTGTACATTAGCTCTGCGTCTGGCTCTGGTACTGCTGCCATATTGGCTACATCTGTACCAACTACTGTTTCTTCTGTCTCAACTATCTCTGTTGCTGATGCAACGTTTGATACTGTTGAACAGCATAATACTACTGCCATTACTAAACTAAAAATCTTCATCTTCATATCGCTGTCTTCCTTTCTATGTGCTGCATATTGATGATTGCCATTTATGTGCATAGAAGTACCGTAACTGCATACCTCATTGCACTGCGTTATCTTGGATAACAATAATATGTTACATTCTTTTCCTTTTTTTGTCAATACGTTTTTTGTAAAAAAATGGATATTTTTCTATATTAAATCTTTAATATTATAAGATGTTCCATCTTGTGATGTAATAATAATTGACATTTCTGTTTTATTATCCTTTGTTACTATAACATTATCTAATCTTACAATATTCTTTCCAATATTCTTTCCTGCAACAAATGAACCTTTACTTAACCCTTCTTTTAAAGTTACTACTTGTACATAACCCTCACTTGTAAGTATTATAACTACTGGATTTGTATAATCTGTTCCAATATATCCTATATTAATATCTATTGGTTTTGAATTAAGCCCTGAAACTTCATATTCTTTTCCTGTTTGAATTACTGAATTTCCATATGTTTGCTTAAATTTCCCTGATATATCTTCTTTTATTATATATACTTTATTATTAAAGATTACTACTGAAAATATTCCTAAAGCATCTTGCCTTCTTAGTTTGTACTCTACTTTTTTATTTTCTTCTCCTGCAACTTTTACTATTTTCTCTTCTTCAAATTCAGGATATTTATAATTACTTTCTACCATATTATTCGTTTCATTTTCTTCATCAATTATACTTATATCATTACTTCTATTATTTACATTTTTTTGAATATAATAAACTACTATTACAGCAATTGCTATTAATGCAATAACAATAAATAAAATTAGTAAAATTATATACTTCTTTAATTTATCACTAGAATTTTTATTTTTCATTTTAGCACTCCTCTTCATTTAAATAATCTCCCATTATATAAGATACATCTCTATTTATCCAATCTTCAATTAATTTTTTACTTCCTCTTACAAGTCCAATAATAATTTGAAGTGATTGAAATATTATGAAAAAAGAAATCACTGTAATTATAATTATTACTAAAAATATTCTAATATCAAATTTATTTAAATGTTCTTTTTGTTTCTTTTTATATTCTTTTCTTTTTTTCTTATCACTCATAAATAATATTTTGCTCCTACTTTATTTTAGATATTATTATAATAACATATAGAAAATATAAATAAAAGAATTTATAGAAAAAGATAGATGAAGATTAGTATTTTTCTTGTATCTTCATCTATTTTAATATATAAATTTTATATTTTAATTAATCTTTGAAAAAAGTCTCAAATTCCTCTTCAGATATAGTTTCTTTTTCCATTAATGTATTTGCTACAGCATTTAAAATATCCATATGAGCAAGTAATATCTTTTGTGCTTCTACATATGCTGCATCTATTAATTGTTTTACTTCTATTCCTACTTCATCTGTTATATTTTCTCCAAAAACTTGAAGCTCATAAGGCTCATCAACTTTTAAAGATAATGGTCCAAGTGATTTACTCATACCATATACTGTGATCATATCTTTGGCAATTCCAGTAGCTACTTCTATATCATTGCTAGCTCCTGTTGAAATATCATTTAATGATATTTTCTCTGCTGCTCTACCACCCATAAGTGCAATCATTTTCTCTTCTAGCTCAGTTTTAGATACATAAAACTTATCTTCATTTGTTTTATACATTGTATATCCACCAGCAAGTCCTCTAGGAATAATTGATATTTCTTTTACATTTTTTTGTGTTTCTAAAAATCTGCTAACAACTGCATGTCCTGCTTCATGGAATGCTGTAAGCTTTTTATCTTTTTCTGATACTACTCTATTATGTTTTTCTAAGCCAACTGTAATCTTCTTTACTGCTGTTTCTATATCAGATTTTGTAATTTCTCTATGACCATTTCTAGTTGCTATTATTGCAGATTCATTTAATAAATTAAATAGCTCTGCTCCTGTAAATCCTGCTGTATCTCCAGCAATTTCTTTTAGATCAACATCTTCAGCCATTTTCTTATCTTTAGAATGTAATTTTAATATCTCTAATCTTCCAAGTAAATCTGGAGCTGGTATTGTAATTTGTCTATCAAATCTACCTGGTCTAAGTAGTGCTTTATCAAGCATCTCTGGTCTATTTGTAGCTGCTAATACTATAATAGTTTCATTAGTATCAAATCCATCCATCTCAACTAATAATTGATTTAATGTTTGATTATTTTCACTCTCTGAACCACTATTGCTTGATCTTCTAGAACCAATAGCATCTATTTCATCTATAAATACAATACATGGTGAGATCTTTCTTGCTCTTTCAAATAGTTTCCTTACTCTTGAAGCTCCAAGTCCTGCAAACATTTCAATAAACTCAGAACCACTCATTGAAATAAATGGTACCCCTGCTTCACCAGCAATAGCTTTTGCTATTAATGTTTTTCCTGTTCCTGGCTTTCCATATAATAAAATTCCTCTTGGAATTCTTGCTCCCATAGCTTTAAACTTTTTAGGCTCTTTTAAGAAATCAACTATTTCAACAAGCTCTGCTTTTTCTTCATCAAGTCCAGCTACATCTTTAAACTTAACTCCTGTATCATTTTCATCCTCAGTTCCATATACTTTATTCTTATCACCAAATCCTTGCATTTTAAATATCATTACCATTAAAACAACAATTAATATTGTTGGTAATAAGCTAAATATATTTTCTGCAATAGCTAAAAAAGCACTTGGACTTTTTAAATCAACTTTCAAATCATTTCCATCCTTAAGTTGCTGATTTATAAAATCCATAAATGGTTGAAGAGAATTAACTTTTGTTGTTTTTTCATCATCTGAATCCTTATATTTTACAGTAACTGATGCTCCTCCAACTGTCATTTCTATTTTCTCAACTTTTTTATCTATTATATCTTGATATAATTTGTCATAAGTAATTTCTTTATCTTTACTTTCCTTATTTTTAAAAGCAAATACTGTAACTACAGCCGCTATTATAATAATTGTTGGAATTATAGCCAATATAAGCTTTTTTAATTTACTTTCTTTCTTAGGCTTTTCGCTCATTTTTTTCTTCATCCTTTCTTTTAGAAATTATTTTTTAATTTTTTATCATATATTTCCTTATTTTTCTTATATGCTGAATCATCTGGTCTTAGATTTCCTGCCATCTCATTATATTTCATTGCATTTTCATAATCATTTTTATAATAATAACATATTCCTATCTCTAAATATGGTAAAAAGTAATGATCATATTCATTTGCTTCTTCTGTCTTCTTATCAGTAGAAACAGCATATTTAAGCCAAAAGAGAGCAGCATCATAATTTTTCTCTCTAAAAAATAAATCTCCAAGTTTAGCTGAAACTTTAATATATGGTTCTTGATTACTTATTATTGTCATCAAAGCCTCTTTTTCCTTTTTGATATCCCCTTTTATTTTATAACAATCAGAAATATCAATTAATGATTTATACATAAAATGTTTATTATTTTCATATTCATCAATATGTTCATCTATAAGTTTCTTGTATTCAATGATTGCTTGATCTATATTATTTGAATACTTATATTCTTTTGCATATGCATATTGTTGTCTATTATCAAATTTTATTCCGTCTTGTATCATCTTTTTAAATATTCTCATATTTCTATCACGTTCATTTATTTGTATCTTTTTATGTGTTATACAAATATCTGTATAAACTATATTTCCTGTTGGAATAATAACTTCATGGATTGGACTTACCCAAGTATAATTCTTTTCTCTTTTAAGTAATCTAGCTCTATTTTGTATTACTTTTGGAGTTCCATTTGCATCAAATGAATAGTTATATACAAACATATATATATCAGCATTACCTATTGTAGGTTTTAGTTTCCTAAATTTTTCTCTATCTTCTTCTAAAATAATATCATCTGCATCAAGCCACATTATATAATCTTTAGTAGCTTTGGAAAAAGAAAAATTTCTAGCTTTTGCAAAATCTTCTACCCATTCAAAATCATAGATTTTATCTGTATATTTAGATACAATTTCTTTTGACTTATCAGTAGATCCTGTATCTACAATAATTATCTCATCTACTAAATCTTTTACTGAATCTAAACATCTTGCAATAGTTTGTTCTTCATTTTTTATTATCATACATAAACTTATTTCTTTCAATTATATCACCTATATTTTATACTTCAGAACCATTTGGTTCATTATTTGGAATATTACCATCATCTTTTCTTTTATTATCTTGTTTGTCTTTTTCATTTTTACCATCACTATCTTCTTTTTTCTTTTCTTCTTTATTTTTTTCTTCTTCCTTCTGTTCTTCTATGTCCTTTTTTACTTCTTTTTGTATTTGTGAAATTCTTATAAGTTCAATTTGTTGTTTAATAAGCTCTGATTTTATCATTAGTATTACAGCTGAGATGTAAATATATGCAATAATAATAAATATATAATCAAATATATCAATATATATTGAAAAACATGTATTTAATATTGAATATGCTACTGTAAGTATTATTGATAATGTTGATGCATATATTGAAAGTGTATATGTTATACTAAATTTCATCTTTATTTTTGATAAAGATAACAGAATTATAGCTAGTACAACAATAAGAAGTGCTGTAAGTAACCAATAAAATATTAAATCAATCATATTAAATAACGAATAAAATATTATTCCGAAATATATAAGAAGATTTTGGAATTGAATTTATTTTGTTTACTATATCTGCTTTCGAAAAATCTCCAATTGGAATACCAGCAGATTTTATAAAATTATCTATTAAAATAATTACTTGATTATCTTTATCTTTTTCATTTACTAGTTTTAATTCATTATTTGAATATGTGAAATCAGGAATCATTTCATTTATACAATTTCCAAAAGACCCATATTTAGCATATATATTTATAACTTCTGATACTGTTAGTATTATAGTTAATAATAAAGTCATTTTTAAAATGAAACTTAATACTTTATTAAATCTTTCTGGTATAAATAATAAATAATCTTCTAAATCAATTAATGATATCTTTATTCTTCTAAAAAAGCTAAGTTTTCTTATCTTATTTGTCTCATTCATTAAATATACTCCCTTCTTATTTTACTACTTATATTTAAAGGAGATACTGGTATTAATACTTTATCACCTATGTTTGCTTCCTTTTCTGTTATATCTATTACAACATGATTCATTCCTATCATGCCTATAACTTTACATTTTTGATTATTTAAATAATAATATATATATTTGTCTTTAAATAAATCCATGATAGCATTTTTTATTATTCTTATTTTATCGATTTTTTTAAATGTATCATTAAATTTTCCGCTGTTTAATCCATCAATATAACCGTGCTTGCAGAATTGCTACTTTTAAATCTTTTTTAGCTCTTTCTGAATTTGAATATCCTATAGTTTCACCTTTTTTTATATTTTTTATTTCTGAAATAGTAGCATAAAATTTTCCTATTTTTTTTAGTCCTATATTATTTTCTACTTGCATTCTTCCTATAAGCGCTGATCCTATTCTTACAGCATCTAGATGCATATCAGGATATTTTATAAGTGCCGACGTATTACATATATGAATCAATCCTGTATTTATATCATTTTCTTTTAGTATTCCTATACATTCTTTAAAAATTCTAAATTGCCTATTTACAAATTTATTATTTTTATAATAAGCATATGAAAAGTGTGAAAATGTCCCTTCAATTTTTAGATAGTTTAATTCCTTTAGTCTTGTGCAAAGTCTCTCTATTTCTTCTATTTTAAATCCATATCTATTAAATCCTGTATCTATTTTTATATGAGCCTTAATTTCTAGTTCAGTATTATTTTTTTCTTCATATATCTTTTCAATTGTATCTATATCTTCAAAAGAACTAATTGTAATTATTATATTATTTTCTATTAGCTCTGTTAGTTCTTCTTTTTCAGCAGTTCCTCCTAATAATAAAATATCTGCCTCTATTTCTGCTTTTTTTAATTCCATTGCTTCTTCTAAAGTTGATACAGCTAAAATGTTTATTTCATTTTCTATTAAAATATTAGCGATCTTGGCAATTCCAAGTCCATAGCCATTTCCTTTTATTACTCCTATTATTTTAGGAATATTTTCACTATCTTCTCTTTTATTTTGAATTATATATTCTTTTATTTTATTAATATTATGTTTTAAGTCTTCCTTACTTATCTCTAATACTTTCATTTAACCTCAACAAATTATTTATCTTTTTTTTCAAACAATTTTCTTTTAAATGCTCTAAATTTTCTAAAACTTTTCTCTGCAAATTTATATAGTTTATATTTTAAAGCATTAAATGGCATATATACTTCACCTATAAATTCAGTAAACTCTGCTCCAAATCCTTTTTTAAATCTATATAATCCATATTGTGGATGAGATTCATCTACTACTCCAGAAACTCCTCTAAAATCATACATATCATGCCCTGCAGCAATTGCTTGTTTTATCATTTCCCATTGAAGTAAATAATTTGGCATTAAGTTTCTATGTGCATTACTACTTGCTCCATATAAATACCAAGTTTTATTTCCATACATTATTGGAATTATTCCTGATATCGGTTTATCCTCATAATAAGCCATTAATAATTTCATATGTTTTGGTGCCATTTCATCATACATTTTTTCAAAGTATTCTAAAGATCTAATTATAAAGTCATCTCTTTTCCCAGTTTCTACCATAATATCATGGAAAGCTTTCATTTCTTCTTTTCCTGCTTCTTTAACTACTACACCCTTTTTTGTAGCTAAACGGATATTATATCTTGTCTTTTGATGAAATCCTGCCATTACTTCTTCTTCTGTTTTTCCTTTTATATCTAGTCTGAATACAAATCTTGGCTGTATTTCATCTCTAAAGTCTTTTGCATCATCTTTTACTCTATAATCTAACATTTCTATTATTCTTCTAAATTCTAAGTCATCTTTTTTTATGTCTGGTTCCATTCTATATACAAATGCATTATATTTTTTTCCAAGTTCAATTATTCCATCTGTTAATTGTTTTAGAACATCTTCATTATGAATGTCACAAACAGGTCCTCTTGAAGAATACATTAGGTTACCAAATATAGGTATTTTTCTAATTAATACACAAATACTTCCAATTATTTTCCCTTTATCATCTTCGGCTAAAACAAATTCTTTTTTCCAAGCTGTTTTAACTCTTCCCCATTCTATTGATTGTTGAAAATTACATCTTTCATGACTTTCTAAAAACTCTGTATATTCTTTGCTTGACTTTTCATCATTTACAAATCTCATTCATTTCCCTCACATTTATTTTTTTGTTTTATTATTTTTTAGTTACTTCCATGCCTTCTTTTGTGTCTTTTACATTATATCCTTTTTCTGAAAGTAAATCTCTAAGTCTATCTGATTCCTGCCAATCTTTATTTTCTCTTGCTTGCTTTCTTTCATTTATTATTACCATTATTTCCTCTGGTAATTCTTCATTTTGTTTTTCATCTTCTATATTTTCATTAATTTTTAATCCAAGTACTGTATCAAAATCTAATAATAAATCAGCAAATTTTTTAGATTTAATATTGTTTTTTGCAACATCCCATACTATACTCATTGCAAGTGGCATGTTTAGATCATCATTAATTGCTTCATTAAATTTAATTTTATAATTTTCTATTATATTGTCTTGTACTTCTTCCATTCCTTCTAATTGTTTTTTATATGCATCCTTTAATCTATAAAGTGATTTTTTAGCAGACTCTAAAGCATCCCATGTAAAGTTTAATTTATTTCTATAATGTGATGTGTAATTAAACATTCTATATACAATTGGATCAAATCCTTTTTGTTTTAGGTCTTCTAAAGTATATACATTATTTAAGCTTTTAGACATTTTACCACCATCTATTAATAAAAATTCTGAATGCATCCATGTATTTGCTGGCATATGTCCTGTGCAACCTTTACTTTGTGCAATTTCGTTTTCATGATGAATTGGTATATGGTCTATTCCTCCTGTATGTATATCAAATAATTCTCCTAAATATTTTTTGCTCATTGCTGAACATTCAATATGCCATCCTGGATAGCATTTTCCCCAAAAAGTGTCCCATTTCATTATATGATTTTCAGGAGCTTTTATCCATAATGCAAAATCTGTAACATTTTTCTTTTCATTATCAAATTCTACTCTAGCTCCAGCTTTTTGATCTTCTATACTAATATTAGATAATACTCCATATTTGTCTAATTTTGATGTATCAAAATATATAGTATTTCTTGTTTCATATGCATAACCATTTTTTATAATAGTTTGCACATATTCTTCCATTTCTTTTATATGCTCTGTTGCCTTACATATAATCTCTGGTTTCCATATATTAAGTGCATCTAAATCTTGCATAAATCTTTTTGTATAAAATTCTGCAATTTGATAAGGATCTTTATTTTCTCTTTTAGCTGCCTTCATCATCTTGTCTTCTCCATCATCAGCATCTGACTCTAGATGTCCAACATCTGTAATATTCATTGCATGTTTTAGCGTGTATCCATTATATCTTAAGACTCTTCTTAAATTATCCATAAATAGATATGTTCTTAAATTTCCTATATGTGCATAATAATACACAGTTGGTCCACATGAGTATATTTTTACTTCCTTTTCATCTAGTGGCTTAAATATCTCCTTTTCCCTAGTTAAAGTATTATATAATTTTATATCCATATTTTTTTATTTACCTTTCTTTTATAATGTATAAGTAGAAAAACTACTTTGTTTCTCTACTTATACATTGTATATTCAAAAATATAGTTTTATGTTCCTGTTGTTTCATTAACATCTGGATCTGGCTCTGGAACTACTGTATTATTAACTGGTGCAGGAGGTTCTGGATCTGGAGCTACTGTATTAGTTGGTTCTGGATCTTCTATAACTCTATTTGTTGTTGTATTATTATTTGGCTTTTTATTTGATTTTTTATGTTTTGTACAATATTTTGTTGGAATGTCTTTATCATCTTTATCAAAATATACAACATCAACTTTAGGACAAGCACCTTCTACTGCTAATAATCCTGTTTCGCTACATATTAAAACTTTTCTTCCATCTGAATGTCCTGTACATCTCTTTTTAGGAGCCATTCCTTTTACAAAATAATCAGTTGCTCTTGGACATCCAGAACCTGGTAACAATCCTGTTTTTGTACAAACTGTTGCTGTTACTATATCATTTGGCTTTTTAAATTTCTTGTTTTTTAGTTTAGCATGACACTCTTTCATTACAGCAGACCAAATACCTCCTGCTGGATTTGATGGTGATCCAGAATAATTAACCTCTCTATTTTTATCATATCCATACCATACAGCTGCTGTATAATATGGTGTAAAACCACAAAGCCATCTATCATAATCATCATTTGTTGTACCAGTTTTTGCAGCTGTATCTATTCCAGAAATTTTACAATATTTTGCGGTACCACCTTTTCCTGTTACTGGCTCTTTTAATATATCTGATACTATATATGCTGTACCTTCACTTAATACTCTTGTTTTCTTTTGATGTGGTTTTAGTATTACATTATTTGAAGAATCTACTACTTTTTTATAAAATGTTGGTTCTATATAAGTTCCGCCATTAGCTATTGTAGCATAAGCTGCTGCCATCTCAAGTGGTGTTGCACCTTGTCTTAAACCACCTAGGGCTAACGCTTCTGATTCTAAATTAGTTAAATGAGCAAATCCCATTTTCTTCAAATATTCTTTAGATTTTGCTACAGTTAGTTTTTGCATAATTTGAACTTGTACTGTATTACATGATATCGCTATTGCATATCTTAAGTTCATATTTCCTTTATATCCTAGATAATAGTTCTTTACAGTTTTAGAAGAACCTGTATATTTTATCGCTTTATCAGTAAATCCTGATGCAGATGTAATTACTCCCTCTTGTATACCTGGGGCTACACAAGATAATGGTTTAAATGATGAACCTGTTTGTTTTAAAATCTGTGTACATCTATTTAAATCTCCATTTGTAGTCTTTTTCCCTAGTTTTCCCATACATGCTACAACCTGTCCATTTTTTTGATCCATCATTACCATTGCAGCTTGACTAGGAGTCTTTTTTCCTCTAACTTTTATTATATATTTATCTTTCTTCATTTCTTTTTGCATTATTTTTTGATATGAAGATTTTTCAGTTGTATATATTTTAAGTCCACTACCATATATTGTAGTTTCAGCCATGGCTTTACTCATATTCTTTTCTTCCATAAGTTGATGTACTACTTCATCAATAGCAGATTCTGTTATGTAAGAATATACTTGACCTGATGTTAATTTTCCTTTTTTAAACTTTAATCCTTTATCTACTTGTGCAATTGCTTTATCATATTCATCTTTATTAATAAATTTAAGTTCTAACATTTTATTTAGAACTGTTTTTGTTCTTGTTTTTATTTTATTTTTATCATCAGCTTTTTTACTAAATGGGTGATACATATTAGGCGAATTATTAATGCCCGCTAAATATGCACATTCAGCTAAGCTAAGCTTTGATACATTTTTATTAAAATAATATTCTGCTCCAAGTGCAACACCATGTATGTTATTTCCACCAACAAATATAATATTTAAATATAGTTCTAATATCTCATCTTTTGATATTATTTTTTCTACTTGGAGAGCTTTAGCCATCTCTTTTACTTTTCTTGTTGCTGTATCTTCATCATCTTTCGTTATGTTTTTTACTAATTGCTGAGTTATTGTACTTCCACCAAATGATGATTTTCCTGCATGAAGAGCGTATGTAATCGTTGCAGCTGCAGTTCTTTTTATATCAACACCTGTGTGTTTATAAAATCTTTCATCTTCTATTGCAACATATGCTTTTGGAAGATATTTTGACATTTGTGACATACTTACAATTTTTCTTTTTTCGTCACCAGCTAAAGTAGCAACTAATTTTCCATCTGCATTATATACTTCTGAATTTGAATAAGATATTACTAAATCATCTCTTGTTAATTTAAACTCACTTCCAAAAAGTCCTAAAAATAATCCTGCAACAATACCTGCTAATATAATACCTGCTAATATTCCTAATACAAGTAATGTTATTAATATAATTTTTATTACTTTCCATACTTTATTTGGTTTCTTATTTTTATTATTTGGAGTTTTTTTATTAACCTTAACTTTACTTTTTTTATCTGTATTGGTATTTAATTTATCAGTTATTTCATTTATATTATATCTTCTTGTACTACCATAATTACCATTTTCACTCATAAATACTTACCATTCCTTTCTTCTTGCTTGCTAATTCCACAAGTATTTTTTACAAGCATTGTTATTATATTATAAAAAACCTAAAATATAAAGTATTTTTTAGTTTTTTTTGATAATTTTTGATTATTAATTGTTACATTTGTATAATTAAATTTATAGCAAAAAAGTTTCTAAAATAAAATTCTATCATTTTATTTTAGAAACTTTTTATTGTATTATATATTTTTTATTAATTTTTGCTTTTTTCTTCTATCAACTCAAAAGAAATAGTTCTCGTCTCTTTACTTGCATCTACTACTCTAATTCTTATAGAATCTCCTATTTTATAAACTTTTCTAGTAACTTCTCCTATTAATTGTTTATTTGCTTCATCAAAAATAAAATATTCATTTGATTTCATATTTTCAAATCTTACTAGTCCTTCAACTGTATTTTCAAGTTCTACAAACATTCCAAAACCAGTAACTGAAGATATTATTCCATCATATTCTTCTCCTATTTTACTTTCCATATATTCTGCTTTTTTTATGCTTATTGCCTCTCTTTCTACTTTTTGCGCAATTCTTTCTCTTTCTGAAGAGTTTTCTGCATATTTCGTAGCTTTACTTTCAATTCTTTCTTTTTCCTTTTCAGTCATATTAAAATATTCTGAAATTACTCTATGGATAAATAAATCTGGATATCTTCTTATTGGTGATGTGAAATGACAATAGTATTTACTTGCAATACCAAAGTGTCCTCTATTTTCACTTTCATATTTTGCAACTTTTAATGTTCTTAATATTAAATTAGATACTACTCTTTCTTCTGGTTTTCCTTTTACTTCTTCTAATACTTTAGCAAATGCTGACGGATGGATATTATCTTTATTTGCATGTATTCTATATCCTAAATTAAATAAGAATTTATTTAATTCTTTAATTTTTTCTATGTCTGGTTCTTCATGAACTCTATATATAAATGGTACTTCAAGCCAATAAAATCTTTCTGCTACTGTTTCATTTGCTGTAAGCATAAATTGCTCAATGATTTCATTTGCAAATGTTGTTTCATATTTGTGTACATCTATTGCTCTACCATTTATATCAAGTTCTATTTTACTTTCTGGAACATCTAAATTTAGATATCCTTGTTTTATTCTTTTTTCCCTTAGTATTAAAGCAAGTTCTTCCATAAGCTTAAATTCACTAATGTATTTTTCATATCTCTTAAGTATTTTTTCATCATTTCCGTCTAATATTGCTTGTACATCATTATATGACATCCTTTCACTTACATTAATTACTGCCTTATACACATTAGATGATACTACATTTCCTTCTTTATCTATTTCCATTGTACAAGAAAGAGTGTATCTATCTACTCCTACATTTAAACTACATAATCCATTTGATAGTTCTCTTGGAAGCATTGGTATAACTCTTCCTAGCATATAAATGCTAGTTCCTCTTATTCTCGCTTCTCTATCTAAACTTGTCCTATCTTTTACATAGTGACTTACATCAGCAATATGGACATTTAATTCATAGTTTCCATTTTGTAACTTTTTTACACTTACTGCATCATCTAAATCTTTAGCATCTTCTCCATCTATTGTAACAATGAATTCATCTCTTAAGTCTTTTCTATTTTTCATACTTCTTTTATCAATTTTAGTTCCATATTCTTTTGCCTCAAGCACAACTTTTTCTGGAAATACTGATGGAAGTTCATATTCTCTAATTAAACTTAGCATATCAACCCCAGCTTCATTAACTCCACCTAATACTTCTACTATTTCTCCCTCTGGCTTTCTTCCATTTTCAGGATATTTTATAATTCTAACTTTTACTTTATGATTATTTCTAGCTTTTCCAAAATGTTTTTTTGATATAAATATGTCTGTACCATATTTTTTATCATCTGGTATAACAAATCCAAAATTTTTATTATTTTGAAATATTCCTACTAAAGTTTGTTTTCCTCTTCTGACTATTTTTACTATTTTTCCTTCTATCCTTTTTCTAGAATCTTTAACATTATTTGAATCTATTTCAACTTCAACTATATCTTCATTTAATGCTCCATTTACAAATTGTTTTGAAATAAATACTTCTTCTTCTGAGTTTTCTATTTTAACAAAACCAAATTTTTTCTCATTTGCTTTAAATGTTCCAATTATATGTTCTTTCTTTTCTTTTTTATTTTTCATAATATCTCCTAAACATAAAATAAAAAGGCAGATTATTCTCTGCCTATTTATATAAAATTGCTTACCTTTTCTTTTTTAAGCAAGTGTTAATATTGAAAGTGCTATTGTTAATATAGCAAATATTACTCCAAGTATAATTGTCCATCTTTTTTGCAATCCTTCACTTGTTCTTCCTTTATGTTTATCATAGAAGTTACTATTGCTAGAAGATCCTGTTATAGCTTGTGATGCACCTGCTTCTTGTTCGCTTTTTTGAATTAAAGTAAGCATTATTAAAATTACGCAGATTATAGCATATATAATATATAATATGTTTTTAACCATTTCTAGATTCATTATTATTTCCTCCAACTCTTTTGTTATTAACAGTAATTATTCTAACATATATAAAAAATAAATGCAAATACTTTAATATAGATTTATTCTAAATTTTATTTTCTTATAATGACAATCTCTTAATTTCTTTATTTAAAAATTCTTGTAATACTGGAATATCTTTCTGAGCTGTATTAAAAATAACTTTTTTATCCATTTCAAAATATCCATGTGCAAACCTGTTCCTCATTCCTCTAATATCACTCCAATTAATTTCATTTTGTGTTTCATTTAAATATTCTGAACTTAAATGATTCACTAATTCACCTATTTGAAATATCTTCATCGATATTGAATCTTGAAAATCATTATCTTTTATAAAAATATCAAATGAATTTTCAAATCTAGCTAATGTCTCTAATATTTGTTTGCAATATACTTTCATATGTATAATAACTGTTAAATCTCTTGTATAATTAGGCATAAATCAGTTTCCTTTCGTTTTTTACTTTTGCATAAAATCTTTCTTTTAGTTTTTTTATTTCTTCATCATCAAATTTTATATCTTCTGTATATGTTTCTTCAGTTATTAAATCAATTTCTTTTTGTAATGCTTGCATTAAACTATTAGCTAAAGCTGAAAACTGTAAAAATGAAAAATCATTACTTTTTATTATAATAATATCAATATCTGATTTTAAATTAGCTTCTTCTCTAGCATATGAGCCAAAAATATACGCTCTTTTTACACTAAATTCTTTAAATATATTATATGTTATTTTTTTTATTTCCTCTATAGTATATACTTTATCAGTTATTACAATCTCATTCATCGTTAATCTCCTCTTTATTAATAATATTATTATAACATATTTTTTACTTTTAAACTCTGATTTATTTACTTTTTACTCTAAATTTTTTGCACATTTTGCACATATTGTTGGATGATGTGGATTTTTTCCTACAGTATCAGAATACATCCAACATCTTTCGCATTTTTCACCTTCAGCCATTTCTACTTTAATTCCTATTTCTCCATCTTCTTCTCTTTTATTATTTTCTACTTCAACTTCTGAAACTATAAATACTTCTTTTAATAAATCTTTCATTGAATTTAGTTCTTTATACTTATCTTCAGTTACATATAATATAACTTTTGCATTTAGAGAATGTCCTATGACTTTTTCCATTCTAGCTTCTTCTAACTTTTTAGATACATCTTCTTTTAATTTGATTATCTTTTCCCATTTTTCATCTATTTCTTTATTATCCCAATCAGAATTTGCTTTTGGATATTTTGTAAGCATTACACTTTCAAATTCTTCATCTTTTCTATGTGGCATAGACATCCATATTTCTTCTGCAGTATAACATGTCATAGGAGCTAATATTTTTACCAAAGCATTCAATATCTCATACATAACTGTCTGTGCTGCTCTTCTTTCTATTGAATTTGCTTTTGATGTATATAGTCTATCTTTTATTATGTCTAAATAGAAATTACTCATATCTACTACGCAGAATTGATTTACTGCTTGATATGCTGTATGGAAATCATATTCGTCAAATGCTTTTGTACATTCTCTTATAAGTTTATTTAATCTTGTTAAAGCCCATTTATCTATTTCTTGTAATTCATTATATTCTACTTTTGAATTAACTTCAAAGTCATAAGTATTTCCTAATATATATCTTGCTGTATTTCTTATTTTTCTATATACTTCTGTAACTTGTTTAAATATCGCATCAGAAACACTTATATCTGATTTATAATCTGAAGATAATACCCATAATCTTAATATATCTGCACCATAATCATTTATAACTTTTTGGGGTTCTATTCCATTTCCTATAGATTTAGACATCTTTCTTCCTTGCTCATCTACTGTATATCCATGTGTTAATACTTCTTTATATGGTGCTTTTCCTTTTGTTGCAACTGATGTTAATAAAGATGATTGGAACCATCCTCTATATTGATCACTACCTTCTAAGTACATGTTTGCTTCTGGAAGTCCTCTTTCCTCTAAAACTGATTCATGTGTTGATCCTGAATCAAACCATACATCCATTATGTCAGTTTCTTTCTTAAATTCTGTACATCCGCAACTGCATTTTGCATTCTTTGGCATCAATTCTTTCTCAGGCATATCAAACCATGCATTTGATCCTTTTTCTTTGAATATATTTTGGACTTTATCTAAACTTTCTTCTGTTACATATTCTTTTTCACATTCTTTGCAATAGAATATTGGTATTGGTACTCCCCATGTACGTTGTCTAGAAATGCACCAATCATTTCTGTCTTCTACCATTTTTGTTATTCTTTCTTCTCCCCATGTTGGGATCCATTTTACTGTCTTTATAGCTTCTAGTGTTTCTTTTCTAAATCCATCAACTGATGCAAACCATTGATTTGTCGCTCTAAATATAACTGGATTTTTACATCTCCAACAATGTGGATATGAGTGATTTACTACTTGTTTTGCAAGTAATAATCCTTTCTCATCTAATAATTTTATTATTTCTTTATCAGATTTTGCATAATACATTCCCTCAAATGGTCCTGCTTCTTTAGTCTGATGTCCTTTTGCGTCAACTGTTACTACTATATCTAATTTATTTTTAAGTCCACATAAATAATCTTCTTTACCATATCCTGGAGCAGTATGTACAGCACCTGTACCACTGTCTAACTGAACATCTATAGTATCTGGACTTCCTAGAACTACTCTTGAATCTCTATCCATAAATGGATGCTTACATATAGTTCCTTCTAATTCTTCACCTTTCATTTCATCAATTACTTCATATTTTTCTATTTCGGCAACTTTCATAACTTCTTCTACTAAGTTAGATGCTATAACTAGTTTTTCATTACCTACTTTAACAAAACTATAATCAAAGTCTTTGCCAACTGTTATACCCATATTTCCTGGTAAAGTCCAAGGTGTTGTTGTCCATATTACAATATAAGTGTTTTCCTCAGAGAATCTTCCATTTGAATCTTTTACTGGGAATTTAACATATGCTGTATTAGAATTTATGTCTTTATATTCTATTTCAGCTTCTGCTAGTGCTGTCTCACAATCAGTACACCAATATACTGGTTTTAATCCTTTATATATGTATCCTTTTTTATACATATCTCCAAATACACCTATTTGCTTAGCTTCCATTTGTGGCTGATATGTTATATATGGATTTTTCCAGTCTCCTAATACTCCAAGTCTTTTAAATCCAGCTATTTGTTTATCTTTATATTCCATTGTGAATTTTTTACATATATCTCTAAATTCTGATACTGGCATTTCATCTCTATTTAATTTTAATGATTGTATTGCTTTTTTTTCTGTTGGCATACCATGTGTATCAAATCCTGGAATATAAGGTGTATAATATCCCCTTAAGTTTTTATATCTTACTATAGTATCTTTTAAAATCTTATTTAAAGCGTGTCCTAAATGTATTTCTCCATTAGCATATGGTGGTCCATCATGTAATACATAGGCTTCTTTTCCTTCATTTTTCTTTAACATTTTTTCATATAAATCATTTTCAAATATCTTCTCTAGTATTTTTGGCTCCTTTTCAGGTAGGCTAGCTCTCATTTGAAAATCTGTATGTGGTAAATTTAATGTTTTACCATAGTCCATCTTTTCTTTTTCTGAATCTGACATAATTTTATTCCCCTTTCTAATTTATAATTATATATACATAATTTTATTTTTATTAAAATTAATAAACTTTATTAGGTCGAATTTAAACTGTGTTTACTCCTTCTTTTTTTCTTCATATAATAAATCTTTATTTATTATAATTTCATATTACATTATTTATCAAAAATTATAACAAGTAGTATATCTGCTTCTTTTCCACATTTTATAAAATATATTTTTCTTTTTTACTATATACTAAAAATAGATTTTTACAAATACAAACATTTTTAAGTTTTTATCGTGTTAAAGTGTTAATCTCTTCTATAGTATATACTAGTTTACGCTTTATTAATTTATATGGTATTTTTAAAACTTCTAGTTTCTTTAGTATTTCTTCTATTATTTATACTCCTATTTAAAAAACAAAAAGAGCTATTCATCTATAGGACGAATAGCTCGTGGTACCACCTAAATTAATAATATCTAATATTATTTAAAATTAAAAGCAACAAATTTAAATATGAAATAAATATTATTCACTTTTTATCCCTTAACGCAGAATTTACGTCTTTAGTTACTAAAAATTACTTCACTAAAGCAATTCAAAGGTGATAATAAAAATTATACTCATACTACCAGATTTTCAGCTACCTCTGGCTCTCTTATTAGATTTTCTAATATTTATATTGTCCTTATCATAATCTTTTACCTTAAATTAATATTTGATATTTTATCATGTTTTAATTTAAGTTTCAAGTCATAATTCTTATTTTTTGATTTTTTGATTTTTGATTTTTTGATTTTGATTTTTGATTTTCCTAATTAGTTGAAAGGATGAACAAAATGGCTAAAAAAAGTGTGTATCGGGTAATTGGTATTATTTTCTCAAAAGATATGGAGCTAGTTATAGAAGCTATAACTCCATATCTAAATGATTATAAGAGGCTTATAATCTCACCTCTTAAACAAGAATCTGGTAGAAAAATTCCAAAATACCTTAGGATACAGATTGACTATTCTTCACATGTTAATGCGGAAAATTGTAGAGATGCCATATCTGATTTCCTGCTAGATAAAAGTAATTTTTAATTAATATTGCATTTATGGGATATTTCATCCGCCCTACTTATCTATGATAGGTAGGGTTTTCATTTTTTACGTAAAGAAAAGCATAGCTTAAAGCTATGCTTTTTATATGAATTCATATAATTATTTATATATAATTCTATTGTTTTTTATTTACTAAATCTTTTAATGCTTTACCAGCTTTGAATACTGGAGCTTTTGATGCAGGTATTTTTATTTCTTCTTTTGTTTGTGGGTTTCTTCCTTTTCTAGCTGCTCTTTTTCTTACTTCAAAAGAACCAAATCCAACTAATTGAACTTTGTCTCCTTTTGCTAATGCTTCTGTTACAACTGCTACAAATGAATTGATTGTTGCTTCAGCATTTTTCTTTGTTTCACCTGTTTCTGCAGCTACTGCTGCGATTAATTCAGCTTTGTTCATTTTTTTACCTCCTAATAGATTCTAGTTATATTTTTTATGTAGAATTAACATCTACATTATGAATATTCGCCAAAGTTACCTAAAATCCTTCTTTTTTTTCATTTTTTTCTTATTTTTCAATACTTTTGGATTTTTTGTATTTTTTAGTAACCTTTTTTAAGTTTTTTATTATGCATAAATCCTTAATTTTACTAGTAGTCCATAGATTTTATCGCCTTTTGGAAGCATTAATATATCTTCTTTTGAAAATATTCTTAATGCAATAATAGATATTCCATAAACAACTACTGCAATTGCTATTGCAACTATTGTTGCAATTCTTATTCCTATAAATTGATTTATAAATATATAAGTAATATAAGAAATTACAGTCATTATTGTTGTTGCTATTAAAGGTCTTATTATTAATCTATGTAATTTAAAATCTAATTTTACCGTTTTTCTTAATGTTGCATATACAATTGTAAAAGATACTATATGGCATAAAACTGATCCTATTGCAGCACCATTTGCATATATTCCGTTTATTGGAATTAATAATACATTTGCTATAATTTTTGTGATAACACCACATCCTAGTGCAATAGCAGGAACTCTTACTTTACCAAGTCCTTGAAGTGCACCATTTATTGTTTGTGCTAATGCTGTAAAAATTATTGTTAAAGCTGATATTGCAAGTAAAATTGTTCCACTGCTTGCACTTGGGAATAATAGTTTTAATATTCCTTCAGCAAATACAAGCATTCCAATGGTACAAGGTAGTCCTATTAATAAAGTAACCAATAATGAAAAAGATATTCTTTTATTTATTGTTTCATTATCTTTTTTTATCCTTGCTGCAGATATTGCTGGTACTAAAGCTGTTGCAAAAGCAATATTAAATGCAAGTGGCATTGATGTTAATATATCCACTTTTCCACTTAATATACCATATAATACATTAGCTTCTTCTCCTATTTTAGGTTTTAATAATCTAACTACTGTAAAAGAATCCACATTTTTATTTATTGATGAAAGAATTGAACTTAGAGAAATTGGTATTGAAACAGCAAGTATATTTTTTACAACACTTCTAACACTACTCCTTTCAGGTATTGCTCCTTTTCCATTTCTTATACTTATATATTTTCTTTCTCTTTTATAAAATTTTATCAAATATATAAAACTTAATATTGTTGCCAAACTAGTTGCTATCGTTGCAAAAGCTGCCATGACTACTATATTTTTATTAGTTAATATTACAGCTGTTTCTACAAATATAATAGTTAAAATTGTTTTAAATATTTGTTCAAAAGTTTGAGACTTTGAGGTTGCTTCCATTTCTTGTCTTCCATTGAAATATCCCCTCATAACTGAAGACATAGCTACAAAGAAAATTGCAGGTGATAATGTTTTTATTGTAAATTCTGCCTCAGGAACACATAATATAATATTTGCAATATACTTTGCACCTAAAAATAAAAATGAAGTTCCTATAAATCCAATAACTGCAAAAGTAACTAATGCTATTCTAAAAACTCTTTGTGCTCCTCTATTATCTCCAACAGCTAGTCTTTCTGCTACTAGCTTTGCAATAGCATTTGGTACACCTATTGATGAAATCGCAAGTAATAATGCATATATATGATACCCATTCATATATATGGAATTTCCTTTATCTCCAAAACCTTCTCTATTAGTTAAATATAAAGTTTGAACTACTCCAAATATCTTTATTAAAATTTGAGAAAACATAAGGGCCAGTATTCCTTGAATAAAAGTCTCTTTTCTTACACGTTTCTTCTCTCTTGTCAAAGTCATTCTTTACCTCTTTCTTAATTTCACTTTTTTATTATATTAGTTTAATATATTTTTTAGAAAAATACAATCTATTCACTTCTATTTATTCAATAAATAATAAAATATGATATCAATTATTACTTATACTTTTAAAAAGTGTTTTTATTAATATATTTTAGTGTACTATTTTACAAAAAAGTATTGTATTTTTGGCGTTTTTGTAGGATAATATAAGTGTATATTTAATTAAAAGGTGGGAGAAAATTTTGAAACTAATTGGAAATTTGTTTTGGAAATATATAGATAAGTTTTTAAAAATAATAAAAACTGATAGAAATACATTTTTTACATATCTTTTGACTTTAATTTCTATCTATTTTTGTGTAGATAGGATTGTTGAAGTCTTATTTATGTGTTTTTCTGGAATCTCGGTAGATTATTGGGGACCATTCATGTATACTTTTGCTTTAGCATGCCCTGTATTTGCTTTTCTATTCTCTGGTGGATCAAAGTTTGCAACAGATGATAAGAAAAAACTTTCATTATTTATATTATATTGTGTAGCATTATATATAATTGGTATTTCAATGCTTGTACAATGGTTAAATAAATTATGTTGGATTTTATTATTTTCAGTTCCAAATTATAATGGACTTGTAATAAACTTTATGGACTTAATAAGACCTGCATTTACTGCACTTGCTTGCTATATACCTCTTATTACATTTTATCCATTCTTTAAAAAATTACATACTGGATTTGCTGATACAAAAGAAATAAAAGATTCAATATCAGATTATGGTGGAATTAGCTTAGCAGACAGTAAAGAAGGTTGGGGACCTTATACATGTGAAATGTTCATTTGTAGAGATGGTGAATTTGGTAAGATAATAAAAATTCCTGAATGTAGAAGATTTGAATCAACGCTTATTGTTGGTACTTCAGGGTCTGGTAAAACAACTATGGCTTTTGAACCTATGATAGCAAGAGATATTGAAAGAAAATATTTCTTTAGAGAAACTTCAAAGGAATTAGGTTTTACTGCTCTTAGAACTGGATTAGCAACAATGGCAAAACCATATAATAATGATTATATCAATTCAAATTTTTCATTAAATATGTTATCTATTTCTCCTGGAAAAGAAAAACTATTTAATGCATATTTAAAAAATTTAATTTACTTTTCTTCTGGAACTAAAACAGTATATAAGAATTTAGGATTAACATATATAGCTCCTGATTATGAATCAGTATCACATATAATTAATGTATTAGATAACTATGGTATGAAATATAATTTAGTTGATCCAAATAGTGATGAATCAATCGGATTAAATCCATTTGTTTTTGATGATACAGTAAAAACAGCTCTTGCTATATCTGCTGTATTAAAAAGAATGTATGAAACAACTAATGTAACTCCTGAAGAAGCATTTATGCAAAATATAACTTCTCAAGCAATTGAAAACTTATCACTTTTATTAAAAGAAGTTTACCCTACTCTTCATGAAGGTTTACTTCCAAATTTAGAAGATTTATTAAAAATGTTAAATAATTTTGAAATGGTTGAAGAATTTTGTGAAGAACTAAAAAAAGATGAAGAACTTGCTAATAAATATAACATTCTTTTAACATACTTTAAAAATAATTTCTATAAAGGCTCTCGTGGAAGAGAAGATACTGAAAAAGCTCTTCAAGCTTCAAGTTCTCAGCTTGAAAATTTACTACGTTTTCCTGGTGTTAGAAATATATTATGTAATAGGACTAATAATATTAATTTTGATCAAGCTCTGGAAAATGGTGAAATAACACTTATTTGTACAAGAAGAGGTGACCTTGGAGCTGCAGTTAATAAAGCATTTGGATTATTTACTTTATTATTAATGCAACACTCTATAATATCTAGACCTGGAAATGAAAAAAATAGAATTCCTCATTTCTTATATATAGATGAGTTTCCTCCATTTGTATGTAAGGCAACAGAAGACTTCTTTACTTTATTTAGAAAATATAGAGTTGGTTTAATTATATCTGCTCAAAACTTATCACAATTTGGAACAGCTAATGGAGAAAATTATAGACAAACAATTATGGCTAACTGTACTACAAAAATTGTCTTTGGTAATAATACACCAGAAGATAACCAGTGGTGGGAAGAAGAACTTGGAGAAAAAAGAGAATGGCAGTATAGTAACAATTATGATGCTGAAAAGAAAGAATATGATACTAAGTATGGTGGTATAAAGTGGGGTTGGACAAAGAACTTTAAAGCTGGAAAAGTACAATCTCAAAAGTTTAAAGCTATTCTATTTAAAACAAGGGATATAAAAGGAAAAATGATTGTTGGTAAAGGAAAACTTGATTTCTTAGAATCAAAATATAAAGAAAAACATCCAAGTAAAGTTTATAATTTTTCAAAATATACTGGAAGTGCTATTACAGATGAAAGTTCATCAAATGAAGATAATATTATATCTACTGGAGTTAAGTCTCTATTACAAAAGACTAAGTTTACTCCTGGAGAATTTGAAGAAGATGACCCAATACAATATAATACAACAGATATGAAATATTTCTTTGAAAATGATGATGCTATCAGCTTTAATTTAGGAAATACAAGTAATAATGATGATGAAAATAATAATAATTAATTAATAAATTAAGAAAAATAGTATGTATTATTTATTTATAACTGTTGTTTACTACTTAACTAATTAGCCCCTTTACCACATAAAGTAAAGGGGCGTTTTTTTCCAGGATAAAGACATGAAAAAAATTTTTTATGACTTGTATCAAAGAATTACCAAAGGTTGTAAAGATTTTTAATGCTAAAATTACGCTGTAAGCATTGAAAAATAAGCATTTTTAAAAAATAACTATTTTTTTAAAAAATTGGATACTTGCTAATAGCGGATTTTCGTATTTTAACTTTCTAAAAATCTTAAGTTTCTATTTTACTGAAATTTTGTTTCAAAAAATCATTAAAAGTTTTAATACAAGCCTGTTATACGATTTCAAATTTTCATTTCGTGTCTTTATCCTGGTTTTTTTCTTGATTAATTCTCATATATGTTATAATAATATTATAGTGGATATTTTTATTTCCACATTAGCCACAGTGATTCTTTCAAATGAAAGGAGAAACTATGAATAGAGATAATTTTGATGATACACTTTATTCTTATAATTCAACTACAGATTTAATATATGATAATGAAGGATATCCCATCTGTGATGGAGATGGAAATCTCCTTCTTCTGGCTGTAAATGAACTAAATTAAATGCAACTTGTTAATTACTTTATCTAGAAACTGTTATTAATCACTGTGACTAATTTAAAACCCAATGCTCAATGAGCATTGGGTTTTCTTTTTAATTTGTTATGTTATTATTCTCTTCACTATTCTGCATAATATTATTTGTAATAATATCTAGCTTTTCGTCATTTTTCTTATTAGAAATTAATATAACAATATCACCTACTAGAATTAATATAAGAACTGCAAGAATTAATATGATTCCAATATTCATATTATTTTTATTCTTGTTTTCTTTTTCTTTATTCATTTTTAATTCTCCTCTTCTATATTTTAATTAGATTTAGAAAATTATTATCCTAGTATTTTAACATCAATATTATTCATCTTATATTTTCCAGTTTCAGCATCTACGCCAAATTCTACTAAAGATTTATTAAGCTTTGTACTATTTTGACTTAAGTCTGCTGTAAAATATAATTTTATATTTTTAATTTCTAATTTATTAGTTACTATTTCTTTAAATATTTCTATCATATGTTTTTCATCTTCTGCAACAAATATAAGTTGTGGTGGTCTTTCATATCCAGAATCAAATTGTACAAAATCTTCATAAAATTCTTTATACATTTTCATTCTCTCTACAAATCTTTCTTTCCACTCATCTTCTCTTCTTACTACTTCAAATACAAAATCCATACTAGCTTTATTCTTTGAAATCTTAACTCCACCATTAGCCTTAAATATTTTTCCTGCTTTTTTAGCTGTTATAGCTGGTTTTACAGTATAAGAATCAAAAGCTGCTACTTTTCTCATATATGCTATAATAACTTGATTTCCAGCTAATCTCTTCTTTATCATTACTACTGGCTTTGTATTATCTGTTGGTTGCCATTTACATTCTATATTTCTTGAGTTTAATAAATACTTCCCCATTTTTTCCAAACAGTACACTCTATATATACACTTTCCATCTTCACTTGAGAAATAATATCTTGTAAGTATTTTAGTTTTTATTAATTGTTCTAATTTATTATTTAGTTTGTCTTGTGATTTTATATCAATATTTCTTTGAACTAAAATTTGATATATCTGTCTTGATGTCATAAATTCAAATTCATTCACAAGTTCTAATATTTTAAAATGAACTTCTGATATATGTCCCAAATTTATTCTATGAATAATTTGATTTATTGAAACATATCCATCCTTTCCATCAAATGTTTTGATTTCTCCTTCTTTCATTGCAAATGGTGACACTTGCGTTTTAATTTTTTCATCTTCTACCATTTTTTTTACCTCCTACTTAAATTATTATTTAGGTTTAAATAATTAACAATTTTATTTTTTTCTTGTCTTTTATAATTCTTCTTATAAAGACATCTACAGTTTGTCCATACTCATATCCTTCTTTAAACTCAGCAAGTCCAACTAAGTTTGGTTTTAGCTCTATAAATATTCCATTACCTTTCTTTTCTACTTCTCTTACAATTCCTTTAACTTTAGAGCCTTCCTCATAACTTACAACGTTTTCATCCCAAGTTCCAAGAAGTTCTTTATAAGTAAGTTCTATTCTATTTAAATCTTTATCTACACATTTTACCATAACATTTATCTTTTGTCCAATTTGAAATCTTTCTTCTGGACTTTTTATTCTAGAAACAGATATATCCTCTATATGTAAAAGCCCAATAATTCCATTTTCCATTTCTACAAAAGCCCCAAAAGGTTTTATATTTTTTACAACTCCTGTTAATACATCTCCTTGTTTTGCTTCATTTTGAATCCAATCTATTCCTTCTTGTGAGATAAACTTTTTTGGATAATTACTCATTTTAATTTCTCTCCTTATCATTTGTATATTATTTATATATAAATTATCTTACCACTATTTTATTAAATATGCTACCTCTTTTTCATTTAAAAATCTCCATTTTCCTATAGCTAGATTTTTTACAGAAATATTACCTATTTTTGTTCTATGTAATGCAAGTACATGTTTTCCTAAAGCCTCACACATTCTCCTTACTTCTCTATTTTTTCCTTCATGTATTTCTATCTCTAGTCTAGTTTTATTATTTTCTAAATCTTCCATTATTTTTCTTACATTTGCCTTGCTTGTAATAAATCCATCATCAAGCTCTACTCCATTTTTTAGTTTCTGTATATCTTCATCTGAAACTTTTCCTTTTAATGTGACTGTATATGTTTTAGTAATCTCATGTTTCGGATGTGTAATTTTATAAATAAAATCTCCATCATTAGTTAATATAAGTGCTCCTGATGTATACATATCTAATCTTCCGACAAGGTACTATTCTTTTATTAGTTTTTACTAAATCTAGAACTTTATCCCTTCCAAATTGTTCTTTTGATGTAGTTACATATCCAATAGGCTTATTTAATAATATATATATTTTTTCTTCTTCATTTACTATCCTTTTATTATCAAATAACACTTCATCTACATCTGGATTAACTTTTATTCCTAATTCATTAACAACTCTTCCATTTACAGATACTCTTCCATCTAAAATATATTGTTCACATTTTCTTCTAGATGCAACTCCTGAGTTTGCTAAAAATTTTTGTAATCTTTCTTCCACTTTTATTCCTCTTCTTTATCTAACTTTTCTAAAACTTCTTTAAAATATTCTGGTACCTCTGCTTCAAATGATACATTATCTTTAGTAGTTGGATGAATAAATTCTATATTTTTAGCATGTAACATTTGTCCTTCTACTCCAAAAGGATTTTTTCCATTTGAATATACCATATCACCTACTATAGGATATCCTATTTCTGACATATGTACTCTTATTTGGTGTGTTCTTCCTGTTTCTATATTTATTTCTATATATGTATAGTTTTTATATTTCTTTATTACTTTTATATGTGTTATAGCTTTTTTACCATTCTTATCTACTGCCATCTTTTTTCTATCTTTTTTGCTTCTTCCAATTGGCATATCTATAGTTGCTTCATTTTCTTTAATTCTTCCTCTTACAAGAGCTACATATGTCTTTTTAGTAGTATGATTTTTTATTTGATCACTTATATTAATATGTGCTTTATCATTTTTAGCAATAATAAGTACTCCTGATGTATCTTTATCTATTCTATGGACAATTCCTGGTCTTATTTCTCCTCCTATCCCAGATAGAGAATCTTTGCACCATGCCATTACTGCATTTGCTAAAGTTCCTGTTGGGTTACCATTTCCAGGATGGACTACCATTCCTTTTTCTTTATTTACTATTAAAATATCCTCATCTTCATATATAATATTAAGTGGTATATCTTCTTCTTCCATTTTAGATTCTTTAGGTATTTCTTTTATAACTTTAATTTTATCTCCAATCTTTACCTTATATGATGCTTTTTCTTTTTTATCATTTACAGTTATGTTATTTTCTAACATTCTTTGAACTGCCATTCTTGATATATTATCATCTAGTATAGAAATTACCTTATCTAGTCTAATATTACATTTATCTTCTGTTATAGTATATATCTTTTCTTCTATATTATCCACTATCTAAATATCCTCTAAGTTCCTTTCATATATTGTAAATCCATTATTATTATATAGGATTTTATATCTATCATCTCTTCTAAGTAACATTGATAATTTTGAATTTGAATATGAAATTACATGTGTAATATCATATTTGGTAAATATTGATTCATATCCAATAGCTAATGTACATACATTTTGTACATCCATAAATATGTCTTCTCCATCTTCTGGATTCTTTGTTTTAGTATTATATTCTGGTGTGTATAAATCACATCTAGAATCAATCATTACTGGAATATCTCTAAATAATAAATAACTTCCATAATTATATTCATTAAATAACCTAATATTTTCTATATCTAAATTATTCAGTATCCAATCTGATGCTTCTACTGGGTATGATGCTGTTATATATTCATCTTTTTCCTTTTGTTTATAGAATTTTGTTCCTACTAGAAATACTACTATTACAATAAGTAGTGCCCCTACAATTGTAGTAAATACTTTTAGTAACTTTTTTTTCATTTCTGGGACATGATTTTCAAACATTGTTGATAACATTCCTATTACTATTGGAATTCCTATTAATGAAAGTAATGAAAATTGTCTTCTTGTTTTAAATGTTAATGCTGTAAGTCCTATTAAGAAGAACATATGTCTTGCTTTAATTTTTGTATCTGTAAATATTAATACAGCAAGTGATACAACTAAAAATATAATACATTGTCTATTATATGCTAATGTTAGTGGTAGATGCTCATTTATAATCTCTGTTGTATTACCAGACATTGTTTTATATAAATATGTGTATGGAGTACTTAGACCTATTGGTGTTAAAAGTCCTGTAAAGATGCAAATTATAGCTATTAAAATAAGCCATTTCTCATTTTTGTTTCTTTCAATTTTTAATTTATATGGATTTTCCATATTATATTTTCTTTTTTGCTTATTATCTTTTAGCTTATTATTTATATTGCTTATTTTTTTATCAAAGCTTTTTAATTTATGTATTTTATTTATTATAATTAGAGCAAATTTCTTTATATATAAAATAACATCTATATTGATTACACCAAGTGATAATATATATTCAGCAATATAAGGTAAGTATAATACAAAATAAAATGGCCATACTGCAACATGTAAATTAGCAATTAGTATAGGAATTATAAAAAGTGGTATAGTATATCTCTTTTTTCCTGTTTGTATGAATTTTTCTATAAAAATAATTGTTAATATAAATAATGAAAATGTTACAAGCTGTGCCCTTGCTGCTATATATGATTTCATACAATACATTCCAAGTATAGTTCCTACAATAGAGAAAAGTTCATGCTTAGATAATATATTACATAAAATATACATTAGTATTCCTAAAATAGCTGCAAATACTATAGTTGATACATATATGCCATCAAATCCAAATAAGTCATATATATTAAACATCATAAAATCATATAACCAATGTGGAAATGTATATGGTAATTCATGCCACGAGAATGGATCTTCTGTTAAGTTAGAAATACCATTATTTTGAATATATTCTCCAATTTTTATTGTATAAAAAGTGTCATTTTGTAATGATTTTGGAGAAATTGCTATAGCAAATAATATTATGCTTATAATTGCAACAACATGAATTCTTATTTTTCTAATTTTTGCCTTTGTATCAGTTTCTTCCATCTTTTTTCTCCTAACTGTTATTTTTATTTTGTATATTATATCAAACTTATATTTATCTTTCAATTATTAAAATTAAAAAGTACTTAAACCTTAAATATAATTATAAAAAGTCTATAAATACGCATTACGAGTATCTATAGACTATATATATATAATAATTATTATTTCCTTAATATAATATTAATGATGGAAAAGCAACTTCACTTTTCCACCATCGTGCCATTTTTATTTTACAATTTTACTTTTTTCTTGGTATATAAATATATAAATAATGTTCTACATTTCTATGATTTCGAACATCGCCAACAATACATCTCCACGTTTCTCTTTTTATAGTTATTACTAGTAAATCATCCGAGAATTGTGGTTCTTTTTCCTCCTCCTCATATTCTTGATTGTTCCCATTATAATTATATTCATATAAATAATCAGTCCCAAATACTGCATTTCCTATGACAATTGTACCGTTTTCCTCTACGCCTTCTGAATCTATGTATCGCCAATCATTTATCCATCTTCTGTTTTTTAATGTTAATAATTGCTGAATCTGTTCCATATCGTAAATTATATTAATTTTATATTGTAATTCTATATTAATATTATTTACTATCTCTTCTATCTTTTTAATAGGAACTTTTTTATCACATTTATATCTTATTATACTCCTTAACCGATTTCTTTTTTCTTCTTCTGTGATTTTTTTAAAAATTGCTGTTTTCATGTATACTCCTTCCTGCCTAATGGCACCTTGTATCGCCACTTAATATTATTTATAGTGACTTACAACGTGTGGTTTTTTTTATAGTCATACCACAACGACTTGATAATAATATTATGCCACATATTATGTAAAGTGTCAAATTTAACTTTATTTTTTAGTTTTTTAGTTGTTTACCATTTTTTCATTGAATATTGCTTCTTACCAATTCTTTCCTCCATATGGCTGAACTTCTGTTGGTTGCATAGATTTTGTTAATTCATCATTTCTTTCATTTAAAGTCTTACTTTGTATCTCTTTTAATTGTTCTTTTTTTGATTTAATATCTTTTGATTCTTTTTCTTCTTTATTATCTTTTTTATCACTTTGTGATTTATCTGTTTCTTGTTTATCTTGTAGTTCTTTTTCTATTCTTTCTATATCCTTTTTTAGCTTTTCTGCTGTTCTGCTATGACCATTATCATCATTTCTATTTGCACAACCATTTTCACATAATACATTTTTTGCATCTGATAATATACTTAAAGTTTCCTCTCTATTTTCTTCACTTGCATAATCTTTATCTATTTTGGCTATTTTAGCTAAAGCTAAATTTATTCTAATATTACACTCTTTTTTCTTACTTTTGCATAATTTTAAAGCTTTTTCATATTCTTCTATTGCATCATCATATTCCTTATCTTGATATAAAATATTTCCTCTATTATAATGAGCTATATATGGTTCTTGAATATTTAGAAAAAATAGATTTTCAAAATTTGTTTCTTCATAATCTCCTGTTTCATACTTATTAATATAATATTCATTTAAAAAATATGTCCCTACACATTTAATTAAAATTAATATAAGTAATATATATATTATAGCTAATATTTTTTTCATATATTTTCCTCTCAGTACTTTTAATTCTATTTTTTATAATTTTCTCTTATAATTTATAAATTCATATAATAAAAGAATAGCAAGTGGCACTGTTAATATATAATAAGTATCTATATAATTACTTGATTTTTCATTAATATTTTTTTTAGCAAACTTTTCTATTTCATTTATTTTATCTTTAATTTTACTTTGCGATTCCATATGTATGTAATCTATTCCAATATCTTTTGCTATTGATTTTAAATTTTTCTCATCTATTTTTGAAACTGCTTTTTCGTAATTATAATTTGATGTATCTTCAAGATACGCTTCTGTCTCAGTATACATATTTTTTACTTTCATATATCCACCATTTTCTGTTCCATATCCTAAAACAACACCATCATCAGTAAGTTTTTTAATAGAAGAAAAAGATTTTAAACTTTCATCTTCACTTGTTATTTCTCCATCACTTATAAAAAACACTATTCTTTTTCTTGTTTTGTCAGTTTCTTTTGATGATTCTAGTTGTTTTTGCATATTTTCTAATGGTGTATTTAAGGTACTTCCTTTTGCATAATATTTATCTAGTGTTCCTATCATATTTATAGAATCTTTTGTAAGTGAAACATCTTTAGTATAAGGTGTTAGAATTTGAGAATTATTATTAAATGTAATAATTGAAAATTTAGAACCATTTAATCTATCTATAATATAATTACAATCATTTTTAATAGCTTCTAGTCTTGGAGTATTATTATTTCCATAGTCTTCTGCTAAGATACTCATTGTATTATCTATTACAAATAATACATCTAAATTTGTAGACATTACTTCTACATCTTTTGATATAATCATTATTCTTAAATTTATTACAAATATTAAAATAATCATTATAATCTGTCTTATTGCAGTAAATTTATTTTTACTAATAAATATAAGTAATATAAGACAAATTATTACCATAATCCATATTGGTATAATCTCAGATATTATCATATTTTCACCTTTTTATTTAATATAAATAGTATTGCTACAGAAGCAATGAGTAAAATAAATGGCACAAATGGCTTATCTACTTTTCTTGTTTCCTCATTTACTTCTAATAGACTTTTTCCTTTTTTTTCTATATTATCTACTATTTCTTCAACTGTACTCCCTGATGCTTCATCAAAAAAAGTGCCTCCTGTATTTTCAACTGCTTTCTTCATTTTACTTTTTTTACCTTCATCTCCTAGAGTTGGTGCAATTCCAAAAACAGTAACTTTTTCTTCCTTGCAAATATCTGATGCTTCTTCTAATGTAACTATTGGAGTTCCTGCTAAATCGTTATCTGTTGAAAAAATTATTATTCTTGTCCTATCTTTATCATCTTTTAAATTTGGAAAATTATATACACAAGATGCTAGTCCGTCTCCTATTAGTGAACTTCCTCTTACTTCATTTCCTAATATTGTTCCGCTTCTAATATATGTATTCAAATATGTAGCTTCATCTAAATTGGTTACTGATCCTGGATTCATTGAATATTTAATTGCTTTTTCAAGTTCATCTAAAGTATTTAATACATAATTATAATCATCTGTAAGTGGTACTAAAACAACTGATGAAGTATTAAATATTGTAATTCCAATTCTCTCACCTTTTAAATTTTTTATTGTATCTCTAAAATTATCTACTAATTTTAAATTTAGTTCATCTACTGATGTAGATGTATCCATACATAAAAATATATCTCTATTATATTTAGAAGATTTTGAAGTTTCTACTTTTGCAGGTCTTGAAATCATAATAAGGGCAATCATTATAGATATAATACATGTCCCTTTTAGAGTAGTTACAATTACTTTATATTTTCTCATTATTTCTTTAAACAACGGTATATTTTCTGCATATTTTGTATTTGCTATTTTAGTTCCTTTTTTATAAACATCTTCTTTTCTCTTGAATTTCATTAGACCTAAAATAACTAAAATAGGAAGTCCAACATATAAAACAAAAGGATATATTAATTCCATTTTTCTATTACCTTTCTTGTTTTTGAAATTGATTCTTTTATGTTTCCTAAAGAATGCTTTGCAAACTCTGGTGCATAATATTCTTTTATAAGCTCAGAAAGTTCCAGCATCTTTAATCTTTCAATTTCTCTTAAAGTATAATTTTGTACTTTTATATTTGTAACTTCATATACAAAATAACGTATTATTGAACTTAAATTTTGATAAGCTACTCTTATTGATATTTTTTTGTTATTTAATTTCTCTTCTAGATTTTCAATTTTCTTTATATATTTATTTTTTATGGTATTTAAATCCTTTGTTTCTGCTTTTTTTACCACAATTTCTTCTTCAATATCTTTGGTTTTCCTTTTTCTTGTAGCTATAAAATATATTGTAAAAGCAAAAACTAATATAAATACTATAAATATATAATATATAGAATATGAAAACATATCTTGTAATTTAACGGATATTTGCATTTTTATGCCTTTCTAATAATTCTATTATTTTCATAGTAATCTCTTTTGTGCCATCTAAATTCATTGTAGATATTCTATATCTTTCAAATTTCTTTGTACAATTTAAATAGATTTTTTCTCTTTCTTTTTTCTCTAATTCATAAAGTTTTTCATTGTTAAAAAATAATTTTGGAACATATGAATTATTTTCCATATCATATACGTCTTCATCAGTTATATAAGCATCATTTACATTAATTATCATAATATCATGCATAATAGATAGTCTTTTAATAATATCTTCGTCAATAGTTTCCATTCCATCTAAATCTGTCATTATAAATATTATCATTCTTTTTTTGGTAAATTTACTTATATATTCAAGTGATTTATTTATATCAGACTTATCACTTTTTTCTACATTACTATCAAAACTTGATAAGATTTTTTCTAAATTTATAAGTCCTGAACTAAATGGATAAAAAGATACATCTTTATCTCCATCCCAAATAGATCCTACATAATCTCCATTTTTGTTTGCTAAATATGCCATTGTTCCACCTGCAATTATTGAAACATCTTTTTTTGTTTCTTTTAACTTTGCATCTGCCATCATCTTTTTTCCAGAATCAAATACTAACATAATATTATGCTTTTTCTCAGCTATATATTGTCTTACAAGAAGATTCCCGCTTCTTGCAGATGCTTTCCAGTCTATATCTTTTACATTATCTCCAATAGTATATTCTCTTAAATCTTCAAAATTTAAGCTTCTTCCTTTATAAATAGATTTATATGAACCATCTAATATATTTGAAGTTTTTTTACTTGCATATATACTTATATTTGCTTTAATTTTATTTATATAATTCATTATCATGGCGTTTTTATAGCTCCTATTATTGCATCTATTATAGTTTCTACTTTGACACTATCCGCAATTGCTGTATAATTTAATGCTATTCTATGTCTTAAAATATCATATCTAATTGACTTTACATCATCTGGTATAACGTAATTTCTTCCTCTTATAAGTGCTGTTGCTTTTGCAGCATCCATAAAAGCAATTGTTCCTCTTGTGCTAGCTCCAGTCGTAATATATTTTGCTAAGTCTTGTGATATGAATTTGTCTGCATTTCTAGTTGCATTTATTATCTCTACTATATATTTTTTTATTGATTCATCTATATACACTTTTTTGCAAATCTCTTGCAAAAATTTAATGTCCTGAATACTAAGTATTTGTTCTGTCTTATCTAATGTTCCATCTTCCATTCTTCTTAATATTTCCATTTCTTCTTCTACAGTAGGATACTCTAGCTTTTCTTTAATTAAAAATCTGTCAAGCTGTGCTTCTGATAGAAGATATGTTCCTTCTTGTTCAATTGGATTTTGAGTAGCTATTACTATAAATATATCTGGCATTTTGTATATATATCCACCTATACTTGTTTGGTGTTCTTGCATTGCTTCTAACATAGCACTTTGAGTTTTTGCACTTGACCTATTTATTTCGTCTAATAATACAAAGTTGGCATATACTGGTCCAAGTTTTATTTCAAAGTTATTTGTAGCATAATTAAACATTTGAGTTCCTATAATATCACTTGGCAATAAATCTGGTGTACATTGTATTCTTGAGAACTTTCCTGCAACTGCATCTGTTATAACTTTAGCAGCTGTTGTTTTTGCAAGTCCTGGAACAGATTCAAGTAAGATATGCCCATTTGCAATAATAGATATAAGTAGTGACATTCCAAGATTTTTTTGTCCTACTATTTTTCCTGTATAATAAGTCCATAGTTTTCCTATTATATTTTTACTTTTCTCTAATTCTTCCTGAGAAATATTTGATTTTTCATTTGTATCCATTTTTCTTCCTCTTCTTTTATTTTTATTATATTATAATTTTATATTATTAAAATTTTTTTTACAATGTTTAGAAAAAAATATTATGAAATATATCAAAAAAATCGTTCAATTATCAAAACTACTTTTAATAAATGAACGATTATATATTTTTTTTATTAATCAATTTTTAAATTGCTGTTTCTACTTCAGCTTTTTCATTATTATTTTTATCTATTATTTCCATACTTGATACAGAAACTTCATAAGCTATTCTAGTCTCAGATGTTCCATCTTCAAATTTCTTTTCATATTTTCTACTTTGAACTCTTCCAAGTATCTTAACTTCAGTTCCAACTTCTATATTCTGACAAAATCTAGCATTTCTTCCCCAAGCAATGCAAGGTATGTAATCACTTTTATTATAAGCTCTATTTACAGCTAGTAATATGTCTGCAATTTCTCTATCAAATGGTGTTTGTCTATATATTGGCTTTTTACATATGTATCCTACTAAAATAACTTCATTTGATACTACAGATTTTTTTTCTTCTTCATTTACAATTTCTTCTTTAACTTCTGCTATATCTTTTGCAAAAACAGTTAATATTAATCTGTTTTTTTCATTTTCATAGCTGTTATAAGATCTAAATTGTCCTTCAACTACTAATTCTTTTCCAATTTCTAATTCAATATTTGTTATCAATCTTTCTGATACAGTAATTGGAATTACATCTAGTGCTTTACTTAATCTAGGAACCTCTAAATCAAATATGTAGAATTTCTCTCCATAAATTTCGTGACTAAATCTTTTTTCACTACTAACCTTTCCGATTAATACTAAATGGTTATTTTCTAAAAAATTTGTAACCAATTTCTCTTCCTCCTTAAATTATTTATCTAGTGTATCTTAATACTGTCTGTATCTATATTATTTCTTTTGCTTATAAACAATTCTATTATAGCACTTTTTTTTACCTTTGTCTACATAAAATGTAAAATTTATGTAAATACTGTTTCTAATATTACTATACCTACATAAAAGTGCATTCCATTTTCCCCTGTCTTAAAGGATTTTTTTATTTCTTCACTTTCTATTTTTTTATTGTTTAATGTAATTATTTCTCTTTGAAATTCGAGCATTATGTTATCTTCATCACAACTTGTTATAGTTACAGTTGCTTTTTTATTAAATCCATATGTTATAACTTGAATTTTTAAATTTTCTACTACCTTTAAATTTTCCTTGTAATCAATATTAAGAACTAATATTTTTGTATTTTTTAATATATTCTCTAAATTAGTTTTATATTTTTCTACATCTAATTCCTGATTTATTATTACTACATCAAATTTCACATTTTTTAAATTATCTAAATTATCTTGTTTTATTTTCATAATTGTACATTTTTTGTATATTTGCATTCCTTCTAATATTTTACTCATTTCCATTGTATTATTTTTATTCTCAATTATTCCTACTAAATACATTTTTAAGTATTATCCTTTCAAAAAAATAATATACATATATCTCTATTATTAGTAACTTCTCCTTTTTTATTCAATATTCACATAATTAATAGTCAAGCATATTATATATTAAGCGAAAGCAAAATATTAAAAAAAGGATGGACACAAAATTATGGAAATAGAAAAATGTAATAAACAAATCGTAAGCGTAGATGGTTTTATCGAAAAAGGTAAACAATTCGATGTTGAAATAACTGTACCTGAAGATAATAGAAATGTTATCTATGGTTTATTAAAAAATCAATATAATGAACCTTTAAAAGATGCTGTAGTAAAATTAATCGAAGTTTGTGATAAATTCGGAATGAAAGATAGAAAACCAGTATCTCACACATTTACTGACAAACATGGTCAATTTGTTTTTGGACCTCTTTGTCCAGAAAAAAAATATGAAATTCAAATATGGTATAATGCTGTAAAGCATGTAAAAGTATGTGAAGAATGTTCTAGAAATCAAGAATGTTTAAAAGGTGTAGAAATTGGTCATTGTCCAGAAGGTCCTAAGCCTCCTATGCCACCAAAACCATGTGGATGTAAAGATGACGAAAAAGATGACTTTTTCCCATTTGAACAAGATAAATAATAGAATTTAACAGGTGAATCAAAAAAGATTTACCTGTTTTTATTATTCTTCCAATAACCAATCAATTATATTCTTATGAATTATCCCATCTTGTGAAAAGTCAATTTTATCTAGAGATAAAACATATTTTGGATAATTATCATTTATTTCTCTAAAAGCTCCAAATTCTCTTTCTACAACCTTACTATCTGCTAATAAGTAAGTTATTTGAAAATATATCTTTTCATTATCTTTTGTTGCAATAAAATCTATCTCTCCATCCTTAGTCTTGCCTATATATACATCATATCCTCTTTCTAGTAATTCATTATATACAACATTTTCAATTGCAAAACTTCTATTTATTTCAAAATTATTATTTTTTATTTGTGCTATTCCTAAATCAGTCATATAATATTTATTTAAAGTTTTTAATATTGCTTTTCCATGAATATCATATCTATATATTTTTTTTATTATTAATGCTTTGCATAATGCATCTAGATACATATATAATGTTTGGGTTGATATTGATTTTCCTTCATTTTTCAAAAAGTTTATAATATTTTCAGCAGAAAATTGTCTTCCTGTAATATCTACAATATACTGTAATAATAAATCAAATAGAATTGTGTCTTTTAACCCCAATCTATCTACTACATCTCGTAATATTATTGAATCAAATACACTATGAAGATAATCTTTTATATTATTTTCATCTGTAAATTGTGTTCTATTAGGAAGTCCTCCCCATTTAACAAAATCCCAAAAAGTTTCTTCACTTTTTTCATTTTTACCTGTTAATTCAATAAATTCTTTATAACATAATGGATAAATGTTAAATAATACATATCTTCCAGATAGAACAGTTGATAATTCATTTGATAATAATTTACTATTAGAACCAGTAATAAATATACTTATATTATCTATAGATGCTCTTAATGAATTTACTACATCTTCAAATTTATCTACTCTTTGAATTTCATCTAGAAATACATAACATTTTTTATCATCTATTATTTTTTCTTTTATATATTTATTTAATTTTTTATAATCTCGTAACTCTTCATATTCTATCAATTCAAAATTAATATATATAATATGTTTATTATCTATACCTTTTTCTTTTATTTCGTTCATTATTTGTTTTAATATTACCGATTTTCCACATCTTCTAATTCCTACTAAAATTTTTACAAGGTCACTATCATAAAAACCTCTTATTCTTGATAAATACATTTCTCTTTTTAACATTTTAATCACCTATATATAGTATAGTCTTTCATATCATATTTGTCAAGTTATTTCTATTTTGAGAAATAACTTTTATTTTTTATCTATTTATTTCACACTTAAGAATTTTTAATAATATCAATATTTTTAACTATACATAGTTATTATATATAAATTTTTTAACTTTAATTTTTACTTTACTTATTTGTTCCAAATCATTTAGCATATATTAATATTATTCTATTTTGTAATTTTTAAATTTATAATAATAAAAAAATAGTATGTCATAATTTCTAACATACTATTTTTAAACTTTTCTATAATACTGTTATACCCATTTTTCTCATCAATCTTTTTCCTGTTTTCATCATTTTCTTTTTTCCTGATGAAACATTGTCACTATAAGCCATTAAAACACCTGCAGCTATAGCAGATCCTATTATTGCACCTTTAACAAATTTCATTTTTCTTACCTCCTTACAAATATGTTTTATTTTTCTATTATTTTTATTTTCTATAATTATATTATTTCAAATCTTTATCGAATATATACTTTTTAAAATATGTATATATTTCATATATAGTAATAATTATCAAAAAAACAATAAATGCTTTTTTTAATATTTCGTCAGGAATCTTTAGTGCAATATAACTTCCTATAAAGGAACCAATTATTCCTAAAACTGAGATAATTTTTGATAAATTTAAATCAATATTTTTATTTTTCAAATTTATAATAATCGCAATTATTGCTGTTGGAATAAAGAAAATTAAATTAACACCTTGTATCATTTTTTGGGAATTTTCTGTAAAAATTGAAAGTAATAGTATTAATATACTTCCTCCTCCCATTCCAAGTGCTGCTATAATGCCTGCTATAAAGCCAAATAAAATTTCACTCATATTTCCCCTTTATTTACTTTAAAATCATTTTTATTATACAATATACTAAAAATATAATAAAAAATAAATTTAAGCATTTATCATTTGTTTTAGATAGAATAAAACTACCTACTACACTTCCTATTATTCCACCACATGCACATTTAATTCCTAACATATAATTTATATTTGAATTTAGTCCATATATAATAGTTGTAGCACTTATTATTGGTAGCATACACATTATCGCTGTAGCTCTAGCTTTTTTAGCATCTAATCCCAAAAAAGCTGAAAAAGCTAGAACAAATACAAGACCTCCTCCAGAAGAAAAAAGTCCACATATTATTCCAGCAATTATCCCTATTAAGCTTATTTTTATTAATTGTTTTTTACTATATTTTTTAAATATCTCTTTCATAATACTATTTTTTATAAAATAGTAAAATTTTATTCAAAATAATTCATAAAAAGTTTTTTATTATTTCTCTAAATATCTAAATCTATTTTGTTTTGATTGCTATTGTTTAATAAATTTAACATCTCTTCTATAAAATAGTAAAAGTTTACTTGTTAAAAAGTTAAATAGAACAAAAATAACATAATTAATATTAAAAGCTATATTTTTCATGTTTTTAAGTATGTATATATTTAAATGCTTTCATAATAAAAATACTGATATATAATTTTTCTTGAAAACAACATATTTTTCATGTATAATATCTAAAAAAATATTAGGAGGTGTACAAATGGAATCACTTAACATTATCAACTGCACAACAGATACTATAGAAATTGTAAAATCTTCTAGTATAAATACAATTTCTATACCTAGTGGAGAGGAACGGTTAATTCAAGTTGGAACCATCAAAACTTCTGTATCTGGCCACTTCCATCGTGGAAGTTTTATTGTTTTCAAAAAGTGTAGACAATATACTTTCATAACATTTGGTCAGGCTTTACTTCATAAAAGGCTTCAAAATGGTATTATGACCATTTTGGTTTATGAGTAAGAGCTTTACTGATAAGTACACATAACACGAATCGCAAGGAATCATTTCCTTGCGATTTTTATAATATCTTATATATATATAAATAACTAAATACTTGCTCTATTATAACTTATTCCATAGTATCATCCTTTATAAAATACTTTGTTCCAAGCATTTTATCTGGCAAATATTGTTGCTCAACAACATGTCCTGGATAATCATGTGGATATTTATATCCTTCTCCATATCCAAACTCTTCCATACCACTTGCAGGAGCATTTCTAATATGCATTGGTATTTCTCCAGTATCTTTTGATGAAACATCTGATATTGCCTTATTTATTGCATTGTAACTTGCATTTGATTTTTTTGAATTTGCTATATATATTGCAGCTTCTGATAAAATAATTCTAGCTTCTGGCATTCCTACCATTGTAACAGCTTGCATAGCAGATGTTGCTAATATAAGTGCATTCGGATTTGCTAAACCTACATCTTCTGCTGCTGCAATAACTATTCTTCTTGCCAAAAATACTGGATCTTCACCTCCATTTAATGCTCTTGCTAAATAAAATACTGTAGCATCAGGATCGCTTCCTCTCATTGATTTTATAAATGCACTGATATTATCATAATGACTATCTCCATTTTTATCAAATATTGCTTTTCTTTTATTTAATGATTCTCCAGCAATTTCATTTGTAATTTCTATTACTCCATCTTTATTCATTGCAGTTGTAAGTACTGCAACTTCTAAACCATTTAAAGCAGTTCTTACATCACCACCTGAAACATCTGCAATTTTATTTATAGTTTCATCAGATATTTTTATATTATACATTCCAAGTCCTTCTGTATTTTTTAAAGAGTTTTTTATAATTTTTATAATATCTGCTTTTTTTAATGGCTCTAATTTTATTACCATTGATCTAGAAATAAGAGCTTTATTTACTTCAAAATATGGATTTTCTGTTGTAGCTCCTATTAATATTACTGTACCATCTTCTACAAATGGTAGAAGAGCATCTTGTTGAAGTTTATTAAATCTATGTATCTCATCTATAAATAATATACATTTTCCACTTGGGTTTAAAAGTGGATTTCCCGCTTCTGCTATAGCATTTTTTATATCTGGAACTCCAGATGTTACTGCATTTAATTTAGTAAATTTATATTTTGTAGTCTCACTAATAACCTTTGCAAGTGATGTTTTACCACATCCAGGAGGTCCCCATAGAATTATACTTGATAATCTATCTGCTTTTATTGTTCTATATAATAATTTATCTTTTCCTAAAATATGTTCTTGACCTACAAATTCTTCTAAATTTTTAGGTCTCATTCTAAAGGCTAATGGTTTATCTAAATTCATATTAATCACTTTCCTTATCTATTACTTGATAATAATACTAATCCCTTTTTAATTATTTCTTCTACAGTCATATTAGATAAATCAACATCAGAAAATGCCATATCTATCTCTCTTTTTGTATATCCTAATACTTGAAGAGCAGAAGTTGCATCTTTAAGTCCTTCACACTCTTTTACTTTTTCTTCTACTGATAATTTTTCTTTTTCTATATCTATTGATTTTAATTTATCTTTTAATTCTAATATTAATCTCTGTGCTGTCTTTTTTCCTATTCCTGGGATTGCTACAATTTTATCTACATCATCAGATATTACAGCAAACGCAAATGCTGATGGTTCTATATTAGAAAGCATAGATATTGCAGATTTTGCTCCTATTCCACTTACTGAAAGTAATAGTTCAAACATTCTAAGTTCTTCATCTGTTTTAAATCCATATAAACTTACCTCATCTTCTTTTACTTTAAAATAAGTATATACTTTTATATTGTCACCTACTTCACCTATTTCACTTAAAGATTTATCTGACATAAATATTTTATATCCTATTCCATTACATTCAACTACTATATATCCCATTGATTTTACTTCTAAACTACCTTTTATATATGAAAACATATCTTTCCACCCTTCTCTATTCCAAACAAATTTTCTTTTTATATATTCTATCACATATTAGATTTTTTTCAAGTATAAATATAAATTTTAATAGTTATATATATATACCCTAAACTTACGAGAAGGAATACATAATTATGCATTCCTTCTCTTTAACATCACTATTTTACACCTTTTTTATATTGTTGCCTTATTATTTGCCCATTCTCTATTAAATATATGTGTATTTCCAGTTTTATAATATCTGTTTTTATCTGTCCATTCTACATTTTTAATATTTGCGTATAATGGATTTTTTTCTAGCTGTATCTTCTCAAGATTTATATATGATGAAGTATTTGTTTTCCTAAGTGAAAATATATCTTTCTGTCCTTCATCAATTTCAATAAGAATCTCATTTTCAAGTGCATCAACACTTTTTGATGTTGATGAATTAACCCTCTCTAAGATCATATTATTACAGAATATTATTATTTGATAAGGTACAAATTTTTCAACGTTATTATCATTTAATGTTACTACAACACTTGCTTCTTGAGCAATCTCCTGAAGAGCTTCTCCTATCTGTATCTTTATCTTTCTACTATAGCTAGTATAATTGTTTATCATTATTCCAATAAAAGCTTTAGAATCAATAGATAATAATCGATATATACTGCCTTTACGTTCTAATTCAAGAACTAATTGTCCTTCTAGGGTATTCCGTACATTATACTGATTTACATATACATCATTAGTATCTATCCTTATTAATCTGAGTTATGTTTTTTTGCGCAGAAGTTGCACCTCCTTTTAATGTCTCAAATCATGTTGTTATTTAAAAAACCTTTTTATAATTATATTATCATTTAATTCAAATATCAAACATTTATATAAATAATTTTATCTAAGCTCAGCTTTTAAGTCTTTTTCTAATCTTTCTATAATTTTTTCTACTGTTTTATTTACTTCTTCATCTGTTAAGGTTCTATCAGATGCAGCAAATGAAAGTGAATATGCTAAACTTTTCTTTCCTTCAGAAATACCTTTTCCTTTATATAAGTCAAATACTTCACTCTTAGCAAGTAATGATCCTCCTGCTTTTTTTATAGTGTCTGCAATTTCCTTAGATGTTATATTATCATCTACTACAATTGCTATATCTTTCTTTATTTCTGGAAATTTAGAGATTTCTTTATATTTCATTTTTGATACTTTTTTAGAAAGTAGCTTATCTAAATCAATCTCTAGAACAAAAACATCATCTTCTGCTAAAGTAGGACTAACCTTTCCAATTACACCAATAGTATCATTATTTACAGATATTGTTGCAGTTTGCCATGGATGTAATTCTTTTGAATAATTATTTGTAGATATAAAGCTGTATCTTCCATTATATCCTAAATAGTCTAATATCTCCTCTGTAATACCTTTTATAACATAAAAATCTATTTTTGATTTGTTAAGTCCTAAATAATAATCTCCTGTCATAATTGCTGCAAGTTTATTTGTTTCGCTATATACATCTCCATTTTTTTGAAAAGCTTTTCCAAGTTCAAATATACAAATATCTTTATTATTTCTAGCTTTATTATATTCATATATTTTATACAAAGCTGAAAGTAAGCTATGTCTTAAAGTATTTTTATCTTCTGATAATGGATCTAATAATTTTACAACTTCACATTCATCATTTGTAAACATTTTACTATCATCTTCTGGAACTAATATATAAGATAATGTTTCATTTAGTCCTAAATCTATCATTTTATTTCTTATTTGTCTTGATACTTTATCATAACTTCCCATTTTTGGTGATACATCAGGAAGTTTTCCTTTTATATTATTTACTCCATATATACGTCCGAACTTCTTCAATTAAATCTTCTTTTATAGATATATCAATTCTTCTACTTGGTACTGTTACTGTTAACTTTTCTCCATCTGATTTACTTGAAAATCCAAGTCTATTAAATACATCTATAATTTCTTCTTTAGTCATTTTCATGCCTAAAATGTTATTAATATTACTTACAGTAATATCTATTACTTTGTCTGATAAATCTGCATTTTCATATTTAGCAATTCCAGATACAATTTCTGCATCTGCATATTTTTGAAGTAATGTACAAGATCTTTCTATTGCCATATATGTTCTATTTGGATCTAATCCTTTCTCAAATCTATTACTAGCCTCACTTCTTAAAATAGTGTTTGATGTTCTTCTTACTTTTACACTATCAAATATAGCAGATTCTATAATTATATTTTTAGTTTTTTCTGTTATTTCAGTCTCAAGTCCTCCCATAACTCCTGCAAGTCCTATTGCATTTTTACCATTTGATATTACTATATCATCTTCTTTTAAATCTCTTTCTATATTATCTAATGTTGTTAATTTTTCTCCTTCTTCTGCCATTCTAACTTCTAGCATTCCCTCTAAAGTATCTGCATCATAGAAGTGAAGAGGTTGACCTGTTTCAAGCATTACATAATTACTTATATCTACAACATTATTTATTGGTCTTATTCCTGATGCAATAAGTCTATTTTTTATAAATGCTGGACTTTCTTTAATTGTTACATTTTTTACCTTCTTTGCTAGGAAAAGTGAACAATTTTCAGTATTTACTTTTACTTTAAAAGAATCATTAATATTTTCATTACTTTCTGTATAATCTATTTTTATGTCTTTTACTTTTTTATCATATATTGCTCCTACTTCATATGCCATTCCAAGTATGCTTAATAAGTCTCCTCTATTTGCTGTTAAATCAAAGTCTATTACTTGATCATTCATTTCCATATATTTTATTGGGTCATCTCCTATTTTAGCATCTTGTGGAAGTTCATGTATTCCATCTTTATCTTTATTTGTTAAGAATTTATTATCAAGTCCAAGTTCTGCAATAGAACATATCATTCCATTTGATTCTGCTCCTCTTATATTTCCTTTTTTTATTTTTCCTCCTGGAAGTTCAGCACCATCCATAGCTACTATAACTTTAAGTCCTTCTCTTACATTAGGAGCTCCACATACTATATTTAATACTTCACTTCCAATATCTACCTTGCATACATGTAAATGGTCTGAGTCTGGATGCTCTTTACATTCTTTTACTTCTCCTATTATAAGCTTAGTTGCATTTATAAGATTCCCTGCTTCATCATATTCATTTCCTGCATTTGTCATATCTTCTGCTATTTTTTTTACATCTATATTCTCATCTAAATCAATATAATCTTTTAAAAAATTAATACTTAATTTCATTTATTAATCATCCTTTCTATCAAATTGTTTTAAGAATCTTACATCATTTTGATATAACAAACGAATATCTGTTATTCCATATTTAAACATTGCTAGTCTATCTAGTCCAACACCAAATGCAAATCCTGAATATACATCTGGATCATATCCATTCATTCTTAAAACATTTGGATGAACTATTCCAGATCCTAAAAGTTCAATCCATCCTGTATCTTTACATAGATTACATCCTTTTCCTCCACATTTAAAACAGGAAACATCTACTTCATAAGACGGCTCTGTAAATGGGAAATAACTAGGTCTAAATCTTAATTCTGTATTTTGTCCAAGCATTTTTTTCATAAATACTTCTAATGTTCCTTTTAAATCAGCAAGTGATATTCCTTTATCTACAACTAATCCTTCTACTTGATTAAATTGATGTGAATGTGTTGCATCATCTTCTCTTCTAAAGGTTTTTCCTGGAACTATAATTCTAAGTGGTGTTTTTTCTTTATTTGTCATCATAGCTCTTGCTTGAACAGCTGATGTTTGAGTTCTAAGCAAATATTCTGTAGTAATGTAAAAGCTATCTTGCATATCACGTGCTGGATGCCCTTTGGGAAGATTTAATCTTTCAAAACAATATTCATCTGTTTCAAGTTCTGGTCCTGATACTACATCATATCCCATTGAAACAAATAAATCTTCTACTTCTTCTATTACTCTATTTAATGGATGTTTACTTCCTCTTATGATTTTTGATGCAGGTAGTGTTACATCTATTTTTTCTTTTTCAAGTTTAAGATTAAGTTCTTCTTCTTTAAATTTATCTTCTTTTTCTTTTATTATGCTCTCTACTTCTGATTTAACTTTATTTATTAGATTTCCTATTACAGGTCTTTCTTCTGGAAGTAATCCTCCCATTCCTCTTAATATTTCTGTAAGTTTACCTTTTTTTCCTAAATAAGCTACTCTTAAATCATTTAAAGATTGCATATTTTTTGCTTCATTAATTGCTTTTATTGCACTAGCTTTAATTTCACTAATTTTCTCTTTCATATTTCCTCCTTAAAAATATTTAATACTTATACTTAAAAAGACCATTCATCCTAAAATAGGACGAATGGTCTATATATCCGTGGTACCACCTAAACTTCATTAGATATTTTTTTATCTAACCTCAAAAGCTTTAACGTAGCAACCGTCTATACCTACTATCTATTTTTTCAATATAGAATCTCAAAAGTGAAATTTCAATAAGTAATATATAAATAAGCTTTCAGCATAAATACTTATTCTCTCTTGATATATTTTTTCTACTTATCTACTTTGCTTTTTCACAGATTTTATTTATTACTATATTTTAGTATTGTAACATAGTTTTTGTGAATTTACAATAACTTTGTATAACTTTTATCCATTGCTAGATTAACATTTTGGATTAAGTTTTCTTCTGAAAATTTATTATTCTTTTTTATCTTTTTTAATTCTACTTTAAATTCTTCTATTCTTTCTCTAATATTTGAAAATACACTATTTTCTACTACTTTCTGAGGATTAATTTTACTAAAGAAAAATTTTTTTGCATTTTTAAATATTTGTGGACCTTTTATTTTAGTTTGAAGATCTTTTTCAGGAAATTCCATAGCATCCATAAGTACACTATTTTTCTCTTTTATTTTTGAATTTACTGATGTCTTGATTCTTCTAGTTTTAGATTCGCTCTTTGATAAAACATCTTCCAAATTATATATATCTTCTGCAATATCATCATCACTATTATCAGCTTTTCCTTTAGCTATACTTTCTTTTATCTTTAACTGATAAATCTTTCTATACAAGTTTACTTGTTCTACCTCTTCTTCTAATAATCTGATATATTCCATAGTAATATTATTGTCATAACTTCTTCCAAGTTTTTCTAAAGATTCTTTATAATTATTTAATATTTCATCTTTGGATTCATTTATGTTTTCATATTTTTTCCTATTAGTTAATATCTTTGAATTTACACTATTTATTCCATATATGATAGCATTTTCTTGATTAGAAGTCTTATTTATGACTGTATTTTCTGTACTTTTGTATTGATAGGCAGAAGAAATAATAGCATTTAATTTAGATAACTTATTCATATAATTAAGTAAATCACTAAATTCTTGTTCTTTTTCTTTTATAATATCATTCACTTATTTTACCTCTTTCTAATTAATTGCTTTTTTTATCTCTTTTCTAATCTTTAATCTTTCTTTTTCTATTATTGCCAAAAGATTCTCTAGTTCATCAGCTGTCATATAATCTAAATTATAAATTTCATTATCGTAGGCAATTGTTCCTAAACTCATTATAACATCCTCCATATTTTTATTTTTAGGTTATAAACAAAGCGGACATAAACAAGTCCGCTTTATTTTATATTACTCATTTTCTGATTTTTCATTCTTTTCAGAATCTGGTATTAATGTTGCTAAATCTTGTTTATTTGTTCCATCTGTTTTTACTTTATATATTGTATAGTAATAATAATCTCCATCTATTTTATCATTGTAATACATCCATTTTCCAACAACATTTATATAACTAAATGATGTAGCTGTTTCAACAATTTTCTTAGTTTCGTTTTTCTTTGTATCTAACTTAAATATAGCATATTCATTTGTTATATCTGTAGTACCTTCTTCATTTGTATTTTCACCATTATATTCAGAAAAATAATATATATCTTTTCCTACAACATTAAAAGACTTTATATCTTTATCAATTATAGTCTTCTCTTCTTTTCCTTCCAGATTTGTTCTAATTAATTTATCAGACTTATCTATATAATATATATTTTTTCTTTCTACTTGAAAATCATTAGCATTTATAGAAGATATAGTCTTTTTGTCTTCAAAATCTTTTAGATTTATTTTTATAAATTCATTATCTATATTATTTATATATATATATCCATCATATATTTGAAAATCTGCAACTTCTATCTCATCTCTTATGACTTCTTTAGTTTTTCCATTAATCTTTACTCTTGCCAAATTTAAGTTCTCATTAATATAATATACATAATCATCTATAACATACATTAATTGATAATTATTTAATAAATAATCACTGTTTTTTTCATATGAAGATAAATTTTCTACTAAATTTATGCTTTTATTTCCATTTGTTTTTACTATTGATCTAGTTGAATTGTTTTCATCAACTTTCATATAGTATACCCAATTTCCTATCTTATTTATAGAATAAGCATAAACATTTTTATCAAACTTCTCATATACTTTTGCTTTTCCACTTGAAGTTATTTCAAATAACCCTGAACTTTTATAATTTTCAGAATTATCTGATTCATCTACTGTATTTATATATGATATTATAGTACTTCCACCAGACTTTACTGCAAATCCTGTATTATTTATATTTCCTGACTTATTTCCATAACTTGTCCTTATAGTTGATATGAGAGTTATAATTAATATAAATACTATAATTGTAACAATTCCTAAAGTTATTTTGCTCTTCATTGTTAAATTTTTTATATTTTCTTTTAACCTTATAAGAGAATCTTTTACTTTTTCACAAAAAGCATTGCTATTCTTAGCTTTATCTTCACTCATAAAAACACCTCATTTTTTTCTTTTGCATCATATACATTTCTATTATATATTTAATTTCATTTTGTTGTCAATTAATTAACATTTGTATTTATACATTTTTTATTTTAAATATAGTACCATTCTAAATCCTATATATGAATATGAACCATCATATTCTGCAAGTCTACAAGAAATTGGATAGGTAACTCCGTCATTTATACTTCCTCCACCTCTACCACAATGGTTTTTATTATATACATTTCCCCATTCTTCTGTTGTAATTTCCCATACATTTCCTGCTAGATCATATATGTTATTTGTACACCATTTTTCATTTCTTCCTGTTTCATATACTCTTTTTTCGCCTTCACTATTATTATAATAATTTCCATAAGATGTTGAATCATATATATTGTATCCTGATTTTTCTAGCCATTCACACATTGTATCCCAAGTATAACTACTTGCTATATCAGAAGATACTGAACTATGGTCTTTATATGTATTTTGAGCCATTCTCCTCATTTTCTTATATACCATTTCAGTAAGTGGTTTTTGTCCTCTTATTGATTTTGCTTTATTTTCATCATTTGGATCTTTACTCGATTCAAATCTTGCAATATAAAATCCTTTATACTTATTTACACTATCTATATATTGTCTATTACTTTCTGCTGTTTCAGAAAAAATTGAAAAATCATTTAACATTGTAGATTTATTTTCATCAATATTATTTTGTATTTGATTATTATTTGGATTAGTTAAATTCTTTCGTCTAAATACTATATCATCTGTTGGTACCCATACAAACTGATTTCCATTCTCATCTTGAATAACAGCTCCACTTGAAATGGTACCTTCAACATAGCTAAATCCTTCTGGTACTGGAATTCTTGATTTATCTTCAGTATTTATATATGTTATTTTACTTTCTGAAGCTATATCAGTACTTTTTAATTGACTATTATTATTAATATCTTTCTGTAGCTGACTATTATTGGTAGTATTAGAATTTGTATTACTTTTATTCTCTCTATACATTTTGGGTATATAAAAGACTAATATTGAAAGTATTAAAATAACAAATAATATTATAGCTAAAATAATTGAAAATTTTATTATTTTACTATTCTTCATTTACATTTTACTCCTATAGCTAATCGAGGAAAGATAATTGATTTATCATTATCATCTTCAAAATCATTATTAGTATATCATATAATATTCTATTTTCAAATATATATTTTTTAATTTTTTATTTACAATAATTATTCATCTATCCAAATAATTTCAATATTTCTTTTTTAATTAATTAAGAATTAATATACTTTAGCATAAAAATACATATAAATCAGAAAATAATTTTAAGAGTTTTTATAGTGAATACATAAAGATACTTAAAAAAATACTAAATTAGATGTAAACTTATTCATTTACATCTAATAATATGTCATTTATTTTATTTAGTATTTTCTTTTATTGAATTTTTACTTTTTCTATATAAAGTAAAAGTAATGAAAAATATTAATAATGGTGAAATAATTGATTTTACAGGGCTTTCATTTACTAAAAACTTAACTGGACTATTCTCCCCCATTATAGTACACATTAAACCAGCAACAAATATAAATGATGATATACTTGATAATATTAAAAATATATTCTTTTTTATTATTTCTTTTCTTAAATTAAACACTTTATTTCACACTCCTAAATTGAATCTAATTTATTATCCATTTATCATTTTCTGTATTTCTATAAGCAACTTTACCATAACCTAAGTTAGCTATTTTCTTTATACTTTTATCCATTTTATAAACATACATTAATGAAACTATTTTAGCTTGTTCTTCTGTATGACTATCTCCACAAAGAAATTGCCAATATCCATCATTATCATGAGTAACATATAATATTGGTTTTCCTTCTTCTATAATATGAGTACATATAAAAACAGCAGTATTTTGATTATCCTTAAAAGGAAATTCATTTTTTATATTCATCATAATCTAGTATAATCAATTATATAGAAATATTAATCTATTTAATTAATCCCTTTCTTTTAAACTTTTTATATATTATACTTTCGATATATAATATTCATAATAATATACTGTGGATTTGTTTTTCCTTATATAATATCACAAACTATCTTGTTGTTCAATATAACTTCTAAATTATTTAAAATCTTCTACTTTATTTTTTATCAATTATATCATTTCTGTTCCTTTTAAATTGAATATCTAATTTTCGTCTTTAAATTTTAAAATACTTGCCCAAAACCAAAATATACAAATTATAAAACTAATTATCAAACTAATTGTACTATATAACGAATTATAGCAATTATCACTATAAATATAATTTATTATCATGCTTCCAATTTTTCTTCCATAAGAACATATCTTTTTTTAATAAATAATTCCTTCAATTACTTTTCTATTATCTTTTTACTTCATACAACTTTCGACAAGTAATATATATAATCTTTATTTAATCATGTGAAAATATATTTTTATTTTTTCTTTTAAATCTTCTTTTCTTTCTTCAAACTGCTTTTTTCTATGACCATTAGCACCAGATGGATGGGGAAATCCAAATAGACACTGTTTATCATATATAATATTTTCATTTATCATCATTTTTAAAACTTCTTCAACTGCTTTTCCTAATGGAATAATTAAAATATCACCAAAATTTTCTATTTCTTTATAGAAATATCTTTTTACATAATCTACAAACACTTCATTTTCTAATATTCTAGGATTACTTCCTGTATAATTTTTATTATTTATAAATATTGGATAAGGAATTAAAGAAGTAGTATGTAATAATTCATTTTTATAATCAAACAATTCTGAACAGGAGCTAATTTTTAAATATCTGTTTAATTCTAATTCATCTAACATTTCAATAATATTTTTTCTCATACTCCCAGCAAATCTTGATTCAACTTTACAATTTTTTCTTATCTGTTCTGAATTTAAATTCTTTACTAATCCTTCATGTGCTGTTTTATAAGCGATCTGCGTTTGAGTCCAACCTGGAGTAATACCTACAATAAATATTTTAGCTTTTTGATTAATTATTTCATTATGTGGTGCGTAATAAATCTTTATTATATTTTTAGTATCAGAATATAATTCAAATTTTTTATTTAAAATATTTTCCTTCTCAAAACTATACAATTCTTTTATTAATTCTTCATATTTATCAAACATTAATATATCTCCATTACAGTAATTATTATCTATTTAATTTTAAAATTCTGGTAATTCAGTAAATATAAGTTTTTTTCCATTTGCAACTGCACCATATATAATATCATTATTAATACCTGCCTTAAAATAATGTTCAAGTACATATTTTGCTGTAAATGGCATATTAAGATATATTATTTCATCTTTATTAAACCATTTTAAATCTATCTCCGTCTAATAAATATATAGATGCCATATTTCTCAATTTTCCAATCATTTCTTCTCCATTTATAATGTTTCAAAATTTTATAATCATATTAAATTAATATTTTATATTTTAATAGTAACACTTATATAAATACTTTTCAATCATCAATTATCTATACAATTTATATCAAATTAAATATAAGTATTCTACCACAAATTATTTTATTATTATATTAATATTTTTTATAAATATCCACCAGTATAACTGGTGGATATTCATATGAGCCTATAAGGCTATATTACTAGCTACCACTTAAGTGGTTCCGTTTG
>CANOSM010000003.1 GCA_947569365.1 uncultured Clostridium sp.
ATTAGGTATATCTATATTATGTAGATATACCCACTCGATATGAAAAATAACCATATTTTAAGAGTATTCAACATAATAGTGAGAAAAACGAATTTTAATAGGTAATAGTTATGGAGAGATATCAAAGATAATAGAAGAGTATAGAAGCGGTTTTAACAAAGTATATATAAAATTGAATACTAAAACTAACAAAGAATTGATAAATTTGGCTATAGTTAAATTAAAAATAGAAGATGATTTTATAAATTATAAAATTAACGGATTTTTACAGGCGATACTAAAGTTAGAATTTATTAGTGAGGAAGAATATAATTATATTGTATATGGAACAAATAATAAACAAAAATTAAATCTAATGAAAAAAGGTTTAACACATAATTTAATAAATAAATTTGATGATGATAATCAATTAAATAACTTATCATTTGATGAATATAATAATGTTATTGTAAATAATGATTTTAAGGAATATGTTACACATTAGATGATTTTTTAAAATTTGAAATTAATAAATATATATAAAATGGAAGTAGAAATACTTCTATTTTTTGGGTAAATTTATTGAAAAAAATATATAGTTATGATATATAAATTTTAAGCTTATAGTTTATATATGAGAGGTGAAAAATGAATGAATTTGGCAAATTTTTAAAAAAAGAAATTTCCAAAAATAAACTAAGTCAAAATAAATTTGCTGAAAAGATAGGTATTTCCTCAAATGAAAATGGCAAATGCTTTAGATTTTGATGAAAATAAAAAAGTGAAATTTTTTAATATAATCGCAAAGGAAAAAAGAGATATTCCAAGTGATATTTATGCTGGAGTAATAAATGATGAGACCAAATGGAATGATGTAAGAAAAATTTTAAATAAAGGAGAAAGTGAAAATGATTAGAACAGATATTATATCTATAATCGGAAGAAATTATTTAGTTAGCAATATAGAAAATGGAGAATTTAGTTATGTAAAAGCATTAAGAAGTATTGGCAAAAATATTAGAGATTTTCAGTATAATACCGATGGTACTCATCATCAAAATATTGATATAAGATTTGAAAATGATAGGTTAGTTGTTTTAGTGGAATGTAAAAACAAATTTTCAAGATGGGATAAAGGCGAGATCCAAAGACAACTACAAGAATATGTTAGATATGAAAAAGAATATACTGAAAAAAGAATTGTTGCAATCTTAGCCGAAACAGAAGGTGATGAAGTTTGGACTTGGTATGGAGGTTCAGTAATTATAGATGATCAACATAGAAAATTACAAGAGAGAACAATAAAAAGTTTTGAAGAATATGAAAATTTATGCTTTGGAAAAATAAATAATAAAATAAAAATAGTAGATTCAATAAAACAGTTAAATGAATTATTGCACTCAAATAATATTAATGAGAGATTGAGAAGTCAATTTGTTGGAACATGTTTATTAGCAATAAAAAATGGATTACAATATAAAAATATTAATGAATCAATAGATAGAGAAAAAGGTCAAAGACTAACTAAGGTTCAAGTAATAATTAAAGGAATAACTGACATTCTAAGTGGTTTATTAGCAAAAGATTTTGAAGAAGATGATAATAGTGAATCAAGATTAAATAAAGCAGAAAAAATTTCTGCTTTGAATAGAAGGGTTTTAGAAGATCAAGATGTTCAAAATTTAAATTATGAAGATTTTAAACAAATATTAGAATTTATAGATGAAAATATTATACCATATATTGATGATAGTAGTACAGCAGGACAAGACTTGTTAAATCTGTTTTTTACAACATTTAATAAATATGTTGGAAAATCAGATAAAAATCAAGCATTTACACCAGATCATATATGTGATTTCATGTCTAAAGCAGTTGGAGTAAATAAAAATTCTATTGTATTAGATCCATGTTGTGGGAGTGGAGCTTTCTTAGTAAGAGCTATGACTGATGCTATGGATGATTGTGATAATGAAAGTCAAAGAACAAATGTAAAAAGACATCAAATATATGGTATTGAATATGAAGATGGTGCATTTGGTTTATCTTCAACAAATATGCTAATACATGGAGATGGAAATAGTAATGTAGTAAAAGATTCTATGTTTGACAGAAAAGAGTGGATTCAAGATAAAAATATTAATATTGTACTTATGAATCCCCCATATAATGCAACTAAAAATCAAAGTAATCCTAAATTTGCACAAACATGGTCTTCATCAACAAAAGAAGACCCATCAAAAGGCTTCCATTATGTAGAATGGATTGCAAGACATGTTTCTAGTAATTGTAAAATGGCAGTATTATTACCAATGCAATGTGCCATTGGTAATGGGACGGTTATTAAAGAGTTTAAGAAGAAAATGCTAGATAATTATACATTAGATGCTGTGTTCTCATTGCCAAATGAAATGTTTTATCCAGGAGCTTCGGCAACAGCATGTTGTATGATTTTTGACTTATCACAAAGACATGAAAGAACAAATAGAGACACATTTTTTGGCTATTTTAAAGATGATAAATTTATTAAAAGAAAAGGTACTGGAAGAATAGAAAAAACAGATAATAATGGAAAAAGTTTATGGGTTGAAACTGAAGAAAAATGGTTATATTTATATAAAAATAGAATAACAGAACCAGGATTGTCAGTAACCCATAAAGTAAATGAAAATGATGAATGGTTAGCAGAAGCATATATGGAAACTGACTATAATGATTTAAGTGAAAATGATTTTCAAAATTCAATAAATAATTATCTTGCTTATCTAATTAAGAAAGGAGATATATATGAAAAATAACAATCCTACATTTAAAATAATTAGATTTGGAGAATTAATAAAATCAGAAAATATATATAAATCCTATGCATATACCAAAGAAGAATTAGAGTTAAGAGAGTACAATGAAGAAAATACAATTCCTTTTGTATCAAGGACAGAACTTAATAATTGTGTTGATAGTTTTGCTGTTGATAATGGATTAGAAAGAATAGAAGCAGGAAATGCAATTGTTATTGGAGATACAACAGCTACAGTTGCATATCAAAAAGAAAGATTTATAACAGGAGATCATATTGTTGTAATAAGGGCAGATTGGTTGAATGAATATACTGGACTATATATAGTTACACTTCTAAATAAGGAAAAGTTCAGATATTCATATGGAAGAGCTTTTTTAAAGGATACAATATATAATACAAAATTAAAAATACCTTTTAACAGTGAAGGAAATCCAGATTATGAATATATGGAAAAATTTATTAAAAGACTAAAGAGTGCTAAAATAACAACAAAAAATAAAATTTCTAAAAAAATGAAATTAGATGTGAATGAATGGAAAGAATATAATATTCCTACTTTGTTTGATGTAAATGCAGGAATATATCATTATAAATCAGAATATGATAAGGGATTTACGCCATATATTAGTGCTACTAATAAAAATAATGGAGTTACAGAATATATTGATTTAGATTCAGATTTTAGTGGAAATGTCATAACAACAGAAAAAATTAATTGTATGGCTTTTTTCCAAAAGGATAATTTTTGTGCTACAAGTGATGTGAATATATTAAGACCTAAATTTCAAATAAATATATATATTGCTTTATTTATTTGTAGTGTTATTAATTATAATGAAAATTACAGATGGAATTATGGGAGACAGTGTAGAGTTAATGATACCAAAACAATAAAATTAAAATTACCATCTAAATATGAACCAAACCTTGAGTATGCCAATGATGAAGGGTATGTACCAGATTTTGAATATATGGAAAATTATATAAAATCTTTGCCATATGGTGATAGAATCTAATATAGATAGGAGAAAAAAATATATGTGAATTATTAGGAGATAAGAAGTCGGATTTTATTATTCCCGATTACCAAAGGCCTTATGCATGGACGGAAGAAGAATGTCAAACATTATGGGAAGATATATTTGAGTTCTCTTTTCCAGAGAAAAAATATAATAAGTTTAACAATGAGGAAGAATATTATTTAGGACCAATTGTAACATTTAAAAACACTCACGGAAAATTGGAAGTAATATATGGACAACAAAGATTAACGACACTAATGCTTTTATTAAAAGTATTTTATGTTAGATTTGGCTAGATGAGAACTGAAGAATCAATGAAAACAAAAGAATTAATTGCAAAATGTTTATGGAAGACAGATGAGTTTGGAACAGCAAATTTAAATGAATTAAAAATTTATTCAGAAGTTGCAACAGATAATGATAAAGAAGAGTTTTTAGAAATTTTAAAACAGGTATAGTAAATGAAAATTAAAAAAGCAAATATGCAAATAATTATAGGTTCTTCCAAAAGAAATAGAAGAATTTTTAAGTGATTTTCTAGATGTTTTCTCTTATTTACCTATTAGAATATTAAATAATTGTATTTTATTATATAGAAGCTGATAATCAAAATACTGCTTTAAGAATATTTTCAACTTTAAATGATAGAGGCTTACCTTTATCAGATGCTGATATATTCAAGGCACAATTTTATAATAAAGGAAAGAAAGATGCTTTTATAAAAAATGGAAAGAATTAGAAGAAATTTGCGAAAAGATTTTTAAACCTCAACAAGGTACTTCAATGGATGAGTTATTTACTAGATATATGTATTATGAAAGAGCAAAGCAAGGAAATAAATCTTCTACAACAGAGGCTTTAAGAAAATTTTATGAAAAAGATGATTACGCAATATTAAAAAATATTCAAACATTGGATAATTTATCTGCTTTGGCTGATTTTTGGAATGATATATCAAATCAAGATGAAGAAAGATTTTCCAAAAAAATATTAAGAAAATTATTTATTCTTAATTATGCTCCTAATGGAATGTGGAACTATTTTGTTTCAGTATATTTTATGCAAAATAAAAATGCTAATAATCAATTAGATGAAGAAAAATTTTATAACTTCCTTGATACTATGATTCCATTTATATGGGCTTATGTAATATACAATCCTGGTGTAAATGCTTTAAGAACTCTATTGAAAATTACAGATATTTAAACCAAAGACCAATAACAAATCTATGCTAATATGGTGGGCTTTTCAAAATGAAAGTCAAGAATTACTTGAATTATCAAATATATTTGAAATAGAGCATATATTTGCCAAAAATAGACAAGAAAATGAAAGGAACTTAACAAATCCAGATAATTTGGAGACACTAGGAAATAAATCTTTATTAGAAAAACGAATAAATATAAGAGCTTCAGATTATAGATTTGAAGATAAAGTAAAATATTATAAAGGATTTACAAATTTAAGGGGAGTACATAAAGAAGAAACAAAAATAAATGAATTATTACTTATAGCTAGTAATAGAAATGATTACACAGAAGAAGATATAAAAAATAGAAATAATGAAATAATAGAATCTTTCCTTAATTATATGAAGAACAAAAACTTAATTAAATAGTACAAAAAGAATAAATACAAATTGATTATAAATTATTTTTAAAGTGCAATTTTAAAATCCTAAAGTGCAATTTTTGCACTTTAGGATTTTATCTTTATATTGAATATTTATTATAACATTGGTGTGATAACTGAATTATTCCTCTATACATCCCACAATCATCTGCACACCATCAACAAATCCATTTCTATAAAATTTATCATTCCAATAGCAAAGATAATCTAAAAAATTTTCATCCAATATTTCTAACTGCTTTTGAACATATTTTTTGTTTTGTTTAGGAACATTTTTTAAAATCTTTTCAGAAATCTCATCAATGCAAATAGTATGTTTTTTATCTTCATCTGTAGTATATCCTAATAAAGAATCTTCTCTAGTAGATAACAAATCACTTAAAATATCATCTGTATTTACTTTTCTAAAACTCATCTCAAAAATCCTCCTACATATAAATAATTTTATTATAAACAATTTCTTCAGCTCTGTTTTTAATGTTATTCATAGCTTGAACCCAAGCAAGTTGATCGTTACTTTTTAAATCTTCATTAATATTCTCAGACTTAGCTAATTGATTAATAATAGTATCAATTCTTTCAATAGCAGATTCTTCAATATCAGAAAGATGTTTAGATAGTGTTCCATTTATCATAAGCTCAGTATATAAGCCCTTTTTGTATTCTTTAATATAATTTAATCTTAATCTTAATCTCCCATATTTACCAATTCGATAATCCTTATTAGAATTCTCCAAAATTAAATCAGGAATCAAATAATCTCCTTCTTTGTGATAAGTAATTTTATTCATTTTCAAAATCTCCAAAATAAATTTTAGGTCTCCCGTTTTATCTAAAATATGTAATTTAAGGAATACAAAATTTTTTATCAAAAATTTTATATATTTAGGCTGTAACAAATAAAATTTTAACAGCCTAAGCATTGGGTAAAAGTTGGGGAAAAATTTCTCAAAAAAGTTCAAAAAGCAACACAAATGTTCTAAAATTCATTTCCGCAATTTTTATTGATATATCAGCTAAAACTATTGATTCACTAAATTACAAATCCCTGTCAACCCATTCTCATAACCCGAAGGTAGTAAATTAATAAATATTTAATTAATGAAGTATTAAGTAAAGTCTATATTAATCATAATATTCCTATGATAATAAAAATAAAATTTATAAAGTACAAAGTTTATTAAAAAATAATTAATTATCCACAGAGGATTAACAAATTGGGGAAAACATGAATAAAAACTTTTATATTTCTTTTTTAAAAAACATATGTTAATATATACTAAAAATAAAAGGATTATAAAAATAATGGAAAATGTGAAAAATAGAAATATGAAAAAAATATTAAAATATGAGTATTATATAATATCTATAATTCTAATAAGCATCTATACATATTTAATGTGTTTTAAAGTTAATTTTTATCCTTATGATGAATCGTGGAATTTTCAGAACATGTATAAAATTTCTGAGGGAATGACCATATATAAAGATGCAAATGTTATAATTACACCTTTATTTTTTATTATAGGACAATTATTTTTTAAAATATTAACACCAACAATAATGACATTTAGAATATACAATCTCATATTATGTCTAATATTATATTCGTTAATATTTGTAATATTGAATAAACAAATAAAATCAAAATTAAGATCATTTTTGTATCTAGTACTTTTCCTAAATTTTTCAATAGGTACTGTTACAGAAGGGGCAAACTATAACGTACTTGCTTTCATATTTGTTTGTGTAGGAATATTAACATTTTTTTATAAAAGACAATCAAGATATTATCATTATTATCAGGGACTAATTGTATTCTTGTGTTTTTTTACAAAACATAATATAGGAGCATTATATGGAATTGGATTATTAGTATATGAAATAATATTTTCAAAAAATAATTATATAAAGAATAATATTAAGAAATTTATTGCATTTATAATACCAGTATTTATTTATATAATATATTTAGTAATGAACAATAATCTATATAATTTCATAAATTACGTTTTTTTAGGAATGGGTAGCTTTATAAATAATATAGCTGTTGAATGGAGTAGTTTATTATTACTCATTTGTCCAATGACGTTATTATTATATATTTTTACAAGAAAAATTAACAAAAAATATGACTTTACAGAAATGAATTTTATATCTATTATAAGCATATTTTTATTATTTGTAGCATTTCCAATATCTAATGAATATCACAATTGTTTAGGATTAATAGCAACAATGATATTATTAGTAAGTATTATTGATATATTTGTTATATCAGAAATTATTAGTGAAAAATATCAATGGAGTATAAAAGCAATAACATTAGTATTATTAAGTATACTGTTATTACAAAGTATAAGTTTTGTATATTCTGAGGGAGAGAAGTATTATTTTATAGACTCAGAGGTGTATAAAAACATACCATTAGATAATGATTCTTATAATAGAATTAATGAATTAAATGAATATATAAATAAGAGAGAGTATAACAATAAAAAAGTAGTAATTTTATCATATGATACATCTTTAATTAATATATATAGAGCTAATTTTAATGGAATCAAAGATTTAATTTTTGTAGGGAATTTAGGAAAAAATGGAACTAATGAGATAATAGAAGAAATAAAAAATTCAGAAAACACATTATATTTAGTTAAAAAAGATAAAGATGATTACTTTTTGCAAGAAATTACAGAGATTATCGAGTTTGTAAAAGATAATTTAGAAAAACAAGAAGAAATAGTAGATTATGAAGTATATTCTAGTATTAACTAATATAAGATAATAGATTTATTAATAATTATAAAAGTAAAGTATTTATAGTATAGTTATACATAGAGATCCAAATATTACAAATTTAATATACTTTACATAATATAAATTTTATGGTATTATAAAAGATACAAAATATTTTGGAGGTGTCTTATGCGCCATATAATATATCAAGACTTTGATACTATTAATATTCCTAACGGAAGTATTGTACTCCTATGTGGTGTGCAGAACTGTGGGAAAAGTACTTGGGCAGAAAAACACTTTTCAGAAGAATGCATAATAAATACAGATGATATCTTTTATGAAATACTAGAGAAATATTCACCTGAGAAGATATCTTTGGATGAAGCGGAGATTTTAACTAGTCTTGAAATCAAACGCTTAATTAAGAAGTCAAAGAAAAATAATCCATACACTGTAGTAGATGCAGTGCCTTTGGAATGTAATGAGCGGTATCAGTGGATAAAAAGCTTTTGTAATGATTTTGATAATATAGTTCTTATTATTTTCAAAATCAATATTTTTGAAGTTTTATCTCATCCACGTAAGCCAGAATCTCATCTTGATGATAAATGGGGTATTACATTTCCACCTATAGATTATATTATGATAATGAATCATAGATTATTACAGGAAATAAAAAATGGATTAATAGCTTTAGGAGTTAACTCTGTATATATTATGAAAACAGAGATAATTGATTCTGTAGAGTGTAATATACTAAATGAATAAAAAACTCTAGAATTTTTATAATAGAGTTTACCCATATATAAAATCCTGCTTTTAAGTAATATATAATAGATTAAATATTTATTGTATATTATGAAATAGCAGGATTTATAAATAGATGAAATTATTTAATTCAAGTGAAATTTTTATATTTTATTTTAAGTATTTATCAAATTTATACATAATTATTCCAATCAAATTAATTGTTTTATAAATAATGATTTTCTGATAAAATTTAATTTTTTAATATATAACAGAATACTTTTCTATAAATTAATTATTTTCTATAAAACTATTCCTATAAAATATATATATAAAATACTAAATTTTAATAGTAATTAAAATTATTATTAAGAATAAGATATTAAAAAGTATATTCTTGTACAAAAACATTTAACATAATATGGTAAAAATGGAATTATTTTTATTACATTAATATTAAATTTTAACATAAAAAGTTGAATAATACACATAAATGGAATATAATAGAATTAAGTAACTAAAATGGGGGAATTTGTATGAAAATAAAGAAAATAATGATTCTAATAACAACATTACTATTATTATTAGTAGTACTTCCAGTAGAAGTTCATGCAGCAGAAGGCTTTACTTTCCCAACATGGAATAACTTAATGAGTTCAGGCAAAAACTTTTTATCTAAAGGAAAAAATAATAATATAAGTACAGAGCAAATGGGAAATATGTTTGCTCCAATGGCAAGAATACTATTATCTTTTGGAATAATAGTAATACTTGGATGTACTATTATTATGGGAATAAAATATATGCTTGCAACACCAGAAGAAGCAGCAAAATTAAAGCAACAATTAATAGGACTAGTAGTCTCTGCATTTGTTATATTTGGAGCAGTAGGAATATGGACATTAGCCTATCAAGTATTTTCAAGTGTTTTATAATAAATGTACAAAGGAGGAACTAATATGGGAAGTTATTATATTCCTAGAAATCTAAGAGGTGAAACAAGGTTATTATATATATTTACAGTAAAATCATTAATTACAACAGTTGCAGGAGCACTAATAGGATCTGTATTCCTTTTTATATTCAGCTTATTAAATATGTCAGTAGTAGGGATAATAATTACAGTTTTATTTGCACTTGTTGGTTATGGAGTTGGAGCTATAAAAATACCAACACTTGCAGGAATTCCTATAACAAAGAAAATAGGAGGAGAACCATTAAGTGAAATTATAATAAGATGGATCAAATTTAATAAGAATAAGAAAATGTATGTTTATACAAAGGAGGAAAATAAGGAATGAGTATAGTTACAATTTTACAGATAATATTAGCTATTCTAGTATTTATTATATTTTGCTTAATAGGAATATATGTGCTAATCATGTATGTTAATAAGAAGAAAGAAGAAGAACCTGAAGAAGAGGAAGAAACTGTTGATGACAGTTTAGGTACATTTAGAGGATTATCAAAAGAATCTATATACAAATTCATGGAATTTGATGAAATAAAAGATAATATGATTATAAGAAAGAACAGAAATCAATATGTAATGGCTATTCAATGTCAAGGCGTAAATTATGATTTAATGTCAGAAGATGAAAAAATGGCAGTTGAAGAAGGATTTGTACAATTCTTAAATACATTAAGATTTCCAATCCAATTATATGTTCAAACTAGAAGTTTAAACTTAAAAGATATTATTGACGAATATAAAGATAAAGTTTCTACAATATCAGCTGATATTGAAAAATTAAACTCAAGAATTGCTAATGCAAAAACAAAAGGAAATGAGAAATTAAAACAAAAACTAGAATTTGAAAAGCTAAGAAAAACAAGAGTATTAGAGTATGGTATAGATATTTCAGATTATGTTGGTAGAATGAGTTTAAATAAAAATATATTGCAACAAAAAACATATGTAATAGTTTCTTATTATTCAAATGAATATTCAGGGGCAGCAGATAGTACACCAGACGAATTAGATAATGTTGCTTTTTCTGAATTATATACAAGAGTACAGTCAGTTATACATGCACTTCAAGCTTCAGGAGTTAATGGTAAGGCATTAGACTCAGAAAGTTTAGCTGAATTATTATATGTTGCATATAATAGAGATGATTCTGAATTAATTCAATTATCAAAAGCTTTAGATGCACAATATGATGCTTTATATAGTAGTGGAAAAGATGTATTAGAGAAGAAACAAGAAAAATTGGAAGCAGCAATAAATTCAGAAGCTATAGATCTTGCAACAGATAGTATAGTTAAAGCAGATAAATATAGACAAATTGATAAATTAAGAAAAGCTCAGTTAGTAAAAGAAAGAGCAAATGATATAGTAGATGAGTACAAAGATCAAATGGATCCAATAATATATGAAGGAGCAAAGAAAGAAATCGAAAAAGCAGAGATTAAGGATACTGATGATTCATCAGATAACATAGAAAATAACTAATGATAAGGGGGAAATGTAATGAGTAAAAACAAACAAGAAACAGAAAATCAAGATGAAATAGTAATAGAAGAAAGTCAAAAAACTTTAGGATTATTAGAAAAAAATAAAAAATCTATTAAGGATTTAATTGCCCCTGCAGGAATAGATGCAAGTAATGCAAATTATTTAGAAATAGTTTCAAGTAAACCAAGATTTGCAAGAAGTATGATAGTATCCACAATCCCAAGAATGTGTACATTCCCTGAATTTTTAAGAAGCATGTATACATTTGGAGATTTGAATGTATCAGTATTTATTAATCCAGTAAGTGAAAATGTATCACAAACAGAACTTAATAGAACAATTAATGAACTAGAATCTGAAAGAATTGTTGCATGGGATAGAGGAGATATTAATAGAGAAAGAATATTAGCACAAAAAAGAGCTGAAGCAGAGGAATTAAGAGATCAAATAGCAGCAGGATTTAATAAACTATTTGATGCATCTATAATATGTACATTATTTGCATATTCTTTAGATGAGTTAGATAAATATACAGAATTATTAGCATCAGAAATGTCTAAAACATTAATTGGTGTAAAGCCAGCATGGGCATTGCAAGATGAAGCTTTAAGATCAAATATGCCATTTTGTGATAATAAAATAAATAAGACACATACATTTGATAGACGTTCAATGTCAACAGTATTCCCATTTTTTACATCAGATGTAGGTCATGAAAGAGGTATACCATTAGGATTTAATAGACAAACTGGGCTTCCAATATTATTTGATAACTTTAGTCCAACACTTGCAAATTATAATATGGTTATATTTGGTAAGTCTGGTGCTGGTAAAGGTGTTACTATAAAAACACTAACTGCACGTTCATCAGTATTAATGGGAATTGAAAGTTTAGCACTAGATGCTGAAGGTGAGTATGGAATTGTTGCTGAAGCACTTGGAGGAGTAAGTGTAACAATAAGTCCAACTTCAAAGACAATTATAAATATTTTTGATATAGAGCCAGAAATAGTAAAAGATGAAATAACAGGAAAAGAAAGAGTAGTATTAAACATAGAAAACAAGGTAGAAGATGTTACTCAGTCATTATTAACTATGGCTAGAGGAAGTACAAGAAGTACAGAAGTAAATGAGCTTACAAAACAAATTATATCAGAAGCAGTTGCCCAAGAATATGAAGGTCTTGGAATAACAAATAATGTTGATAGCTTATATGTAAATACATCTTCAATAGTTAAAGATAGATTAGAAAGAGAAAAGAAACCAATGCCAACAATTAGTTCTTGGTATGAAAGAATTTGTAGAAATGCTCAAAATAATGAAAATCCTGATTATAGATTTCATTATAGTTATTTAATAAAAGTTATGAAACAATATGTTAAAACATTTAATGGACAGATGGCATATTTTGATGGACAATCAACATTTGAATTATTAGATGGAATGCCATTTATAAACTTAGATATTTCACAACTAGAAGAAAACTTTGCAAGACCTCTTGCACAACAAATATTATTATCTTGGATTTGGGAGAAATATGTAAAAAAGAATAGTGAGGATAAAGCTAAAGCTGTCAAGAAAAGAGTACTAGTTGATGAAGCATGGATGCTACTTCCATATCCAGAAGCTGTAGACTTTTTAAATAAAATGGCTAGACGTGCTAGAAAAAGAAATGTATCATTAGCAGTTATGTCACAAAAGTTCCAAGACTTTTATGAAAAACCAGAAGTACAAGCAGTTCTAACATCTTCTGATACAAAGTTGTTTTTAGCACAAGATAAATCAGAAATTCATTATATAAAAGAGGTATTTAAATTAAGTGATGGTGAAGCTCATTTCTTAACAACTTGCCAAAGAGGTGAGGGATTACTAAAAGTTGGAGAAGATACAGCTATTATAGCTATTCAACCAACTAAGAAAGAATTTGAATTCGTTGAAACTAATATGAATAAATTAGTACAAGCAAAATTAGATAGTTAATACAAAATATAAAGGATAGAAGTATATGAAGGAAAAAATTATCAGTCTGTTAATAATTATATTAGCTTTAACAGCAATATTGCCTAATTATATATATGCTGATGATGATGATGACGACGATGAAAGAGTAAATGCAGAAGCTGTTGAGCAGTCGTATGGATATGATAATTATCAGCAACTTACAGATGAAGCAACTACTACTGTAAGTGGTAGAGATGATGTAAGCATTACCAAAAGAGTATCATCTACGTTTTCATTTGGAGCAGCTGCTGCTGGTGCTATAGGATTTGTAATTTCTGCTCCATTTATGATTGCACATACATTAATATCATTAGTAACATCTGAAGGAGAAAGTAAATTTGAATATTTCACAATAGAGGCTGTGGTATTTAATCAAGTTAAAGTTTTAGATGCAAACTATGTTATTGACAATAATGGAAGTAAAATTTCTAATACTTTAAAATCAAGTGTTTTTACATGGTATTATATTGTAAGGATAATAGCAGTTTCAATAAGCTTAATAGTTTTAATATACATAGGAATAAGAATGGCGATATCAACAATTGCAGAAGATAAAGCAAAATATAAAAAAATGATTACAGATTGGATATTTAGTTTTGCATTATTATTTGTACTTCATTATGTAATAGTAATTGTATTAACATTATGTGAAGGATTAGTTGCGTTATTTGGAAGTTTAGAGATAAAAACTTTTGAAAAAAGTTTATTATTTCAGATATTTAATATAGCAAACTCTGTAACAGGTTGGAGTTATGTGGGTGTTGTATTAATGTACATGGTTATGGTATTTTATGAAATAAAATTTTTCTTAATATATCTAAAAAGACTATGTGCAATAGGATTTTTGATAGTAATTTCACCATTAATAACAATAACATATTCAATAGATAGAGCTGAAGATGGAAAAGCTCAAGCATTTGAAACATGGCTTAAAGAATTTTTAATGTTTTGTTTTACTCAACCAATACATGCAGGATTGTATGTCGTGTTTATAAATACATCATATGAAATATTTAAAGTAGCTCCACTACTTGCGGTATTATTCTTTGCAACATTATCAAGAGCAGAAAGAATGGTTAGAAATCTTTTAGGAATGAAAGGTAGAGCATCACATGGAGGACTAGGAGATACATTTCAATTTAGACATGGAAAATAATTTAGGAATGGAGACAATATTATGAAAAAAGTATTGAAGAACTTAATTATAATAATATTAGTGCTGACAATATGGTTAAACTTTAATGCATCAAATATTTATGCAAGTTCAATGACTGAACAAGGAACAACAGATCTTATAGAGACAGCTGGAGGAGGAAGTGGACTTTTAGGTGGAATTGCAGATGGTATTGTAGGAGTACTTACAATATTTTTAAGAGTAATAGTAGTTGGAGTTGCAGGAGCATTTCAGGGGGTTATAACAGCAATAGCAAATGCAGACGGAAAAGCATCAACAGTTCGGATGGCTTACACCAGATGATGTATTTTTTAATAGAGTATCATTTACTAATATAAATTTCTTTGATTTTAATTGTAGTAGTTCCATAAAAGTTATAAGAGAGAATGTGGCAGCATGGTATTATACTTTAAGAATATTTTCAATAGCAGCATTATTAGTAGTATTACTATATATAGGAATAAGAATGGCAATATCCACTGTTGCTTCAGATCAAGCAAGATATAAAAAAATGATAACAGATTGGTTAGTAAGTTTTGCATTAATATTTTTGTTACATTATATAGTAATTGTAACTATAAATGTGAATAATGCTTTAGTAGAGATACTAAGAAATGTAATGGATAATATGAGTAATTCAGGACAAACAAATTTCGAGAAATTAGCATCATCATTAGTAAAGAAAAGTTTTATAGGAAGTGCATCAGTAACTTGGGCAAATGCAATATGTTATGCAGTGTTAGTGGGGGTAACAGCAGCATTTTTGTTCTCATACATAAAACGTATGCTTATTATAGGATTTTTAATAATGATTGCTCCAATAATAACAATAACATATTCAATGGATAGAGCAGGAGACGGAAAAGCACAAGCTTTAAATACATGGTTTAAAGAATTTATGCTTAATGTCCTAATACAGCCATTTCACTGTTTAATCTATCTCGTTTTTGTTAGTGCAACAATACAGTTGATTGCAGCAGCAGGATGGAGTTCCGTATCAGGAGCGGTTCTTGCAATTTTATGTATGCTATTCATTTTTACAGCAGAAAAAATTGTAAAAGAAATATTTGGATTTAAGCAATCATCAACTATGGCAGATACAGTTGCATCACTTGCTGCCATCAAAACAGCAGGAGAAGTTGCTAAAAAGGCTGCTGGCTCTATAGGAAAAGCTGGAGGTAGAATAAGTAGAAACTTAAATAATAATAGAACAATAAATTCAATAAGTAATAAAGCTAAAAACTTACCAGGAATAAAACAAGTAAGGAACTTAAATAAAGCAATAGAAAGAGGAAAGACGAGTAATAATTTACTTGTAAAGGGAGTATCAAATTTTGCTGCTCAAACTAAGAAGTCAATGAATCCGGCCTTAGGTGGAGCTATTGCATTTACAGCGATAAGTGCTGGTGCTGGTCAAAAAACATCATTAAATACTGGTCTTGAATTTTACAAAACAGGAAAGTCTATAAAAGATGCATATGCTGCAGGAAAAGTAATACCTGCAGATGTTCAAACAAATGAGAATAATTTTAGGGATATGCTTGATAAATATTCTAAGCAGTCATTATATGAGAATTATAAAACAAATCAAGCAGATTATAATAGATTGAAAACAGAAATTCAAAGATTATTAACAGCAAATACAAATACACTTGAATCAAGAGTACAGATGATGTTACAAGCATATACGACAGCAAAAGGTTATGATTTAAATAATCAAGCAGATGTTACTGCTTTAGCAACTGATATGGATAGATTATCAAATGCTGATTTAAATACATTAACAGACCCAAATGAATTTAGACTAGCTCAGTCAATGCAAGAAAAGAATATGGCTATTAGAGTACAAGCTTTAGCAGGAAGTTATACAACTCATGGAATAACAAATCCAGATCAAGCAATTGAAGAGGTTATGGATAGAATACAAGATGATACATTTGATGATGGATCAAATCCTTAAAATAGTTTTTAGTGAGGGAATGATATATGAGGAAAAATAGAAAGGTGAGATTAAAAGAAGAAAAGGTAAATCTAATACTAGTATTTGTGATATTAGTAATTATGTCAATAAATATTATTATTCTGATTAATAGTCTTTCCTCTACTAAAAAAACAAGTACAGTAAATAATACAATTATTTCGAAGGATGAAACGTCACAAGTAGAAGAAAAAAAGACAATATCAGAACAAAGTAGAATACAAAAATATGCAATTGATTTTATAAAGCACATTGATAATGAAGAATTCTCAAAAGCATATGAAGTCTTAAATAGTGAGTATAAAAAAAAATATTTTCCAACAATAAACGAATTTGAAAAATATGCTAGAGAACGAATTGGCACTGGAGAACTTACAATTAATTTTACAAATATTGAGAGATTAGGAAATGAAAAGACAGGAAATATATATATTTTATGGGCTAATATTTGTGATATAACCAAAAGAAATATTAAAACAAATGAAGAAGAATATATGAACATTGTAATATTAGAACATGATGATAATAATTATGAATTATCTTTCAGTATAGAGTAAAGGAGGTAAGTTCATATGTTTATAAAATTTAGATTAAAGATAAGAAATTTTATAAGAGATAATAGAAAAAAAATAATAATCATTATTTTAGTATGGTTATTAATTTTTATAATAAATTGTTTATTAGGATTAAGAAAAGAAAAAGTTGTGTTAGAAACAAGTTATAAACCAAGCACATCAGTTATGAATAGTTCTAGTTCAGTTCCAAAAAAAGACCATACAAGAATATCTGATATTTTGGACAAGTATTTTAATTATTGTAATAATGGAGACTATGAAAACGCTTTTAAAATGGTATCAGATTTATGTAAAGAAAAGGCTTTTAATAATGATATAAATAAATTCAAAAATTATATAAAGTCAATCTATACAGAAAAGAAAAGATATAGTATTCAGAATTATTCAAATTATGATAATAAATATATATATACAATGAAAATATTTAATGATATTATCACTACTGGACTTACAGGAGAAGAATATTCATATTATGAAGAAAAGATTGTAATGATTAAAGACGGTGATAATATAAAATTAAATGTTGGAGATTTTATTGATAAAGTAGATTTAAAAAGAATAGTAGAAGATGACTATTCTAAAATAAGAATATTATCAAAAGCTATATTTTATGATCATGAAGAATATTATGTAAAAATAACAAATAAAACAGACTATATAATGGTACTTTCAAGTATCTATGAAAGTGATGAAGTTTTACTTGATCTAGGGAATGTAAGAAGAGAAATGTCTAATTCAAATTTGGAAATTTTGTTAAGTCCTGGAGAGACAAAGGAATTTACAATAAAATTTCAAAAATATGCTGATGAGGAGGAAGATGCACAAGCATTAATTTTAAATAAAATAAGGATATTAAAATCATATTCTGGAAATGAAGAAGATTCAAAAAAAGAAAAATCAAATGCAATAAAGCTATACAGTTTAACGATTCCTTTAACATAAATCGATATATAAATTATAAAATTAGAAACTTGAAATAAGGAGCTTGCTATGAGTAATAAAAGAATTAGAATAATATTAATAGTTTTTTTAGTAATAAATTTAATAGTACTATTTATTATGATTGGTGTAAATATTAAAGGAAAAAAGAAAACAGAATTATTAAATAATGAAATAGAGTATAGAGAAAATGAATCAAAATCAAAAGGAAAAGTGGGATTTAAAGATATAAAAATTCTATATCAAAATTACAAGGGAGAAATAGCAAAAACAGATATTTCTAATAGGATAGAAGTTGTTGTTAACCAGTATTTTAAAATATTATTTAAAAATGTAATAGAAAAAAATAAAGATATTATAGAGTATTTTAATCAAAATAAGAGATCAATAAGAAATAGATTTGGAATTACAGATGTGGAAGATTTTAAAAAACTAATAAGACAGATCCAAAAATTAAATTGTTCAGTATCAGAATATAATTCATATGAAGTATTAGAAGATTCTTTTATACAACAAGGAGATTATACAAAATGTATATTAATATATACGTATTCTAATAAACAAGAGATAAAATTTGATTTATATATTAGAAATACAATATCAGAGGAAGAATTAGAATATATTTTTATTCCTAAAGAATAATTATTCTAGATTGGAGGTGATGATATGTCAGAAGATAAAAGAAATAATGTAAACCAACAGCAAGAAGATGACGATAATGAAATGAAAAGTCCTGAACAAGAACAAGATACGCAAGAAGATGGTAGGCAAAGTAATGGAGTAGAAGATGATGTAACCTCAGTTTGGGATGAAGATGATGCTGAAGGTGGACAAAGACAAAATAGGCGAGATAGTAAAAATAATAATACCAAAGATAAAAAAGAGGAAGATAAAGAAGAAAAAGACAAAGATAAAGATAATGATGATAAAGAACGAGATAAAAATAAAGAAAATAGCGATAATAGTATAGATAAAGAGACAGATAAATCTAATAATGATAAACAGAAAGATAACAAATCCAAAAATACAGATAGTAATGATATGTCATCAGATAATCAGAGAGATCCATCTAGAGAGAATCATAGAAATGGAGAAGGTTCTAGAAATTCAACAGGAGTAGGTGGAGAGGAATCTTCTAGACCAAGGTCTGCTGGAAGTGAACAAACACCAAGAAGTGGAGCAACAAATACTGGAAGAGCAGCTGCTGAAGGTGCACAAACAGCAGGTGCAGAAGCAGGAGCAGCTGGTATGGAAGCGGCAGGAACAACTGCAGCAAGTGCAGGGGCAACAGGAGCAGCTGGAACAAGTGCAGCAGGTGCAGGAGCAACAGGAGCAGCAGGGACAACTGCAGCAGGTGCAGGAACAGCAGGAGCGGCAGGAGCAGGGGCAGCAGGATTAGGAGTAGGAGGAATAGCATTATTAATAATCTTACTAATAATAATTCTACTAGGAGTATTTGGATTTTTAACAGCAATACCAAGTATGACATTAGAAAAATTAAAAGAATTAGTAATGGGAATATGGGATAATGTTCAAGGATATTTTATAGGGCTAGATCAAGCTTCTGTAAATGAAGAAGATGTTATAGAAGTAGCACAATACCTACATGACATGGGATATGACTTAGAGGGCTGTGGATTTGTAGAAGATGTAGAATTTGAAGAAGACAAGAATGGAAATTCGACTGGAACCATAACAGGAATAAAGAGTTCATATTTAACAGCATATTTAGCAGCAGAAAACAGAACATACTTAATAAGTAATGATACAGTTAATTTAAAGAGTATGTTCAAGAGCATAACAACAGGAAAGATAACAGATGGTGTATCAAGTTCATGGGGATCAGGAATGATTCATATAGATAATGGAATATGGTCTGATGCAGCAAGTACAATAAGAGCAATACCAGTTGTAGGGTGGACATTAGACCAATTATCTGAAGTTATATCAGATGTTTCTGTAGATAGAGAAACCAATACATTAAAGATATCAAGAGCTAATATGAGTTCAGGGCTAAAATTTTGGAACTGGAGAAAAGATAAAACATATTACAATTTATCAGGATGGTCAGGAAGATATGGTAAACCTTTTGAATTATTAATATCTTTGCATTTAGCAACAATGGCACCAGACTTTGCATATGAAATTGCAAATCATCCTGATTTAGATACAAAGGTTAATATAGGATTAAAGAATGGAACATTTAAAGGTTCAGTAAAATTGAAAACAGCTGATGGAGTGACATATACAGTTGATCAACTAAAAGATGCTGGATATTCAGACGATACAATAGATGATATAAAAGACTTAGAAAAGAATGCAAATAATATAAAAACTAAAACACCATACATAAAGGATGTAAGACATCATTGGTTTAGAGATGTATATTTTGATACTGAAGGAAAAAGTGTAGAATATGCAGAAGTAAAAGAAGATGAAAATAAAAAAGATGATAAAGATAAGAAAAACAATAAAGAAGATGACGAGGATAAGGATACACAATATGTATATGAGATGGTTAATGGAGAAAAAACATTAAAAACAAAGAATGGAGCTATAGATGTATATGAAACATCAAATACTACAGAGCAATTTGAATATACAGGAGAAATAGAAGGGTTAAATGAAGGAGACAAACTAATATTTGAAGGTTCAATAGATAATAATATTGTACAAAAAGAAGATGGTGTTAGAGGAGTAACAAATCCAACAACAAAAAAATTATTTAAAGGAAAATACTATATATATGATGGAACAATAGAAAAAGCAGAAAGTATAAGAGCTGGAAAAGAAAAGAAACAACAAATATCATTTAATAAAGAATCTTTATCAGCATTTTCAATATTAGAGCATGAAACATCTGTAGATTCACAATTAATATATAGAGATTTGAAAGAATTATTAGTAGAATTAGATTACTTTGATTACAAAGATTTTGAAAAAAGTACTGAAAGAGTATTATCATGGCCAATACCAGAATATAAAGATACATTATGGCCAGATAGAAAAATGGAAAAACAAGTATTAGAATATGGAACATTAATTGTTAGTAAACCAACGGTCGAGGCTCGTAAAAAGAAAGAAGAGAAGAATAATAAAAATAAAGATAAAAAGGATAAAGATAAAAATAAAAATAAAAAAGAAGAAGAAAAAGATAACGATAAAAAAGAACAAGAGACAGAGGGATTTGATGAAGGACTAGATGTAATTGCAATGGAAAAATGTAAAGTTATAGAACTAGTAAATACAATTGAATTTGGACCAGGTGTAAAGTTTGAATTAACAGAAAATAATATGTTAAAAGGATATCATTTAATTATTGCTGGTTTTAATGCAGAAGTATCTGTTGGGGACGAGCTAGAGGCAGAAGATGTAATTGGAACAACGACACAAAACAATATGGTAATAATGCTAATAGATTTAGAAAAAGCTAATGTAGAAAATGTAGAAGATTATATAAAATTAAATTTTAAAGGAAATCAAGAATATCAATTTGAAGAAGGAGATTTGGAATTGCTAGCGGATGCTATACACCATGAAGGTTGTGGATCTTATGATGATCCAAGTGGAAGTCATGAGGACCAATTATATTTATCGAAAAGTATTGGATATACAATAGTAAATAAATTATCTTCAGATAGTGGATATAATCATGCAGCAGGATGGGATTGGGCACCTTCAAAATCTAAATTATATAATTTACTTTGTGTTGTACCATGTGCTGCACATGGCGGGAAAGGATGGTATGCTATATCAGATTCAGGAACCATGGGAGGATTAAAAAATAGAGCGGATGCAGGAAGTTATGAATATTGTGACTTATGTATGGAAGCAGCAGCATTTATTCAGGAAAATGATTCTATAAACTTTTCAAATAATGGCAAATATGGATCTCAATTCTCATCTGGAGAAGGAATGCCACATACGTGTTGGGAACAAGGTGCTAATTATTATGGAGGAAAGATTTGGGCACAATTTAGAAGTGATTATCTATTTGAGCCTTAATAGTAAATAGTTGATGTTAACAATCTATATTTATTAATGTATATAATATATATATAATATTTTATCAAAAAATTAGTGATATCTTTACACAAAATTGAAAATTCGAAATAGAAGTATAATTATACAAAAAAAAGAAAAAACTGAATAAAATTAGTTCATGTTGTAAAAAGTAAAAATAAAAATGAGATTTGAGTTATATTTTTAACTTAAATCTCATTTTTTATTGATATATAAAATAATAGTATATATTATTTTATAATCTATCTTGAAACTTCTTCTACTTTTCTATCAGTAGTTGTTATTACAGGCTCATCAATTTCTCCTCTAATGAACACATTTCTATTATGCCCAATTTCTTCTCTAAGCATTTGTGTTAAATTTGGATTAGTACAATATATTCTTTTTAATTCTTGTCTAAAAGCTTCTTCATTGAAGTTAGGAGATTCTAAAATAGTTTTTAGACTTTCATATTGTTCTAAATCTAAAGTAGAGGGACACCAGTTTAATTTAATGTTATCTCCAAATACTTTTTTAAACTGTCTTAATGCTCTATTACCATGAGTACATGTAGTTACAAGTGTAGCTGTCTTAATTTTAGACCCAGTTTCTACTTCTTCTGAATCAAAAATATTTTTACAGAACTCAGCATTCTCTTGTGTGGTTGTTGACATTGCTTCTGTTAAAACATCTTCGGGGTTTACTCCTATACTATTAAGAAATTCAGTTGTTAATTTTGGTGCATGTTTTTGGTAATCTTCATCAAACTGTTCTTTAACAAATGTTTCTGCTCCCCAATCAGCTTCTGTAAGGTCCTGCCATTCTAAATCTGTTACTAATTCATTGTCCATATAAGATTCTAATGATTTAGGATGCATAAAACCTTTTGTATCTCTTTTTTCATTTATACCACCTGTAAATATTATTTTTTTAACGAGTCCTAATTTATATAATTCAAAACTCTTTATTGCTCTTTCTCTAGTAGTAGGCAATGCAACATTACCTAAGACTATAGCAATATCAGATATATTTTCACCTGTACATTTAGCTTTTGCTAAATCTGTTATATTATTTCCTATTACAAAATCAAAAAGTTCTTCTGGTGTTAATTCCTTTCCATCTGGAGTAGTAACACTTTTTATATCTTTTGCATTATCTATCCATGTCAAATGTCTTATCTTATTTCCATTACGAACTTCTATTATTTTCTTATCTTTATCTGATGCAAGTCTTTCATAATTTATATAATCTGGATCTTCGTGGTCTATTATTAATTCTGATAGTTTATATGTTTTTGACATTAAATTTACCTCCTATTATTTCATAATAATAATATTTATTATACTATATAATAGGTATAAAAACAAGATATTTCCTATTGATTATGTTCTACTTTAGGATCATTTTTCCTTGATTTTATCAGAATTATTATAAATTGTATCTTGTAAAAAAAAAATACTCCCTGACAAAGAGAGTATTTCTGCATTTTGTACTTTTATGTGATAAATATATGTTACTATATGATAACCGCTTAAAAGTATGAATATTGGAGGCGTTGGGCGGATTCGAACCGCCGAATCAGAGTTTTGCAGACTCGTGCCTTACCACTTGGCTACAACGCCGTATAAAAAGCGTATTTCTACGCTCCTTGGAGCGGGAAACGGGGCTCAAACCCGCGACCTTCGCGTTGGCAACGCGACGCTCTATCAACTGAGCTATTCCCGCACATCCATAATGTAGAAATATAATAACAAAAAAATTTCGAAAAGTCAATTAAAAAGAAATATTATTTGAAATATTTTTGAAATTCTTAAAAAAGTAAATAAAATACTGTAAATAATTTTTATTTGAAATATCTACTTTATTTATAATATTACAAGAGCATATATATTGTGAATCAATATACAAATTTAATTTTGATATAACAGTTCCTTTTTTTAGTGGAGCATGAAATTCTTTTAAAACTAATGGAGATACAGTAATATTATTAGATGAATTCTTATTAACAGGATACAATTTATATTTGGGTAATAGTAAAGATGTTTCAATATCAGTTTTATAAGATTTATTAATAGATATATTGTTAAAACAATGATTTTTTATTTTATTATATTCATCTACAAAGTAAGATTCTAAATTAATTAAAGAAAAATTATCAAATGCGTATGATATTAATTTAGAAGAATCCATGGTACGTATTTTTTTTGTGTCTGCACCAAGAACAACAACTATAATATCAATATCGTTATTTTTTTTAGCTGATGTTACTAAGCATCTTCCAGCATTATTTGTAAAACCAGTTTTTACACCATAGACATTTTGTTTTCCAAGTAATTCGTTTGTATTAGATATAGACTTAGAATAGTTATTTATTTGTATAGAACATTGATGTGTCCCTACTATTTTTCTAAATGTATCAATGTTTAAAGCATAATCTGTTATTAATGCAAGTTCATATGCTGTTGTAAAATGTTCACTGCTATCAAGACCGTGAGGAGATTCAAAATGTGTACAACAAAGCCCTAAAGAAATAGCTTTTCTATTCATCATTTTCATAAAGTTATCAAAATTTCCTCCAACATGCTCTGCAAGAGCAACTGCTGCATCATTACCAGAACGTAGTAAAAGTCCATATAATAGATTCTTAACAGAAACTTTATCTTTATATTTCAAACCTAAACGAGAACCTCCAGTAGATGCTGCTTTCCTTGAAATTACTACAATATCAGACAACTTAGCATTTTCTAAAACAACAATTGCAGTCATTATTTTAGTTGTTGAAGCCATAGCACATTTTTGGTGAATATTTTTCTCAAAAAGGATTTTGTGAGAGTTCCTTTCATAAATTATTGCATGCTTTGAGTATATTTCTTTTTTTATTTTATCTGATGATTCTATAGACGTAGGAGTGCTAAAGATATTCATATTATCATATCCAGCATATGAAGTATTTAAAAATCCTAATATAAAATATGAAGTTACTATCATAAAAAATAAATAAATAATTTTTTTCATGTTAAATTATATTGAAAATAAATTAAAATATGCTAAAAATAACAAAAAATAAGATACACAAAAGTAAAGAAAAAGACACGAAAATGTAATAATAGTCAGAAACCGCTAATAATGTGAATAAAAGCCTATAAATTAAGGCATTTCAAGAATTTGCATATTGACTTTAATATTTAAAATTATAAAATATATAATATAAAGGTGTATTATAACTAGAATTGGATCAAAAACAAAGGAGAAATATAAATGAAAATAAACTTATGGAAAAGAATTATTAGTATACAAATGATTTTCATAATGATATTAATACAATTATCTACGGTTTTGTTAGCTGTTGAATGGAGTACTGATCTAGGAACTACAGTAAATTTAGGTGTTGATATAAAGCATCCAAATAATTATTCATATAAAGTTAATGATAGAATAATTTATAGAACATATCTACAGAATGGATCAAGTAAGGATTTTAGTAAAAATATATTTTGTTTAGATATGAATGGTTTATTTCCAACTGAAAGTACTAGTTCAACAACTGGAGGAACAGCCACATATAAAAGCCAAGGAGAAGTAACATCATCAACTACAGTACCACTTAGCTCAAGAACAGGTGGAAGTTTGGATCAAACAAAAATAAAAAAGATAATGGCAATAATGAATAAAGGATATGATTATACATCATTTCAAAATACAACTTTTGTAAATGAATGGATTAAAGAAAAACTTCAAGAGTATTCAGAAGCAGATGATCCTATACCTGATAACTTATTAAGTGCAGAAGATGTATTTATATTACAACAAGTTGCAATTTGGGAAATAACAAATGGTATAACAACTACTCAAATCAAAAAAACAACAACTCCAACAGATTCTGCAACATGGAATCCAGAATCAAGTGAGCAAAAGAGACTAGCACAAGCATATATGCTTGATTATTTTAGAGACATAGCTAAAAATGCTGAAGTGAATTTACCATCATCTTCAAGTTTAGCATCATTTGCTAGTAAGGATAAAGTAAAAACAACTACTAGAATAAATGGTTTTGTATATATAGGACCATTTCAAATCAATAATTCAAGTAATATGAAAAATGTAAAAGTATATGGAGTAACAGGAGATAAAGAAACTGAACTTTCAGGATATGGAGTTTATGATGGAAATACATATTCATCAAAAAGCTATGGAAGTATAAAAAACGCAAATGGAAAGGCTTTTTATATAAGAATAGAAAGTGCACAAGCATCAGCAATAGAAAAATTAAGAATAAAAACATCTTCAACAAGTAGAAAAATAACATGGTGGAAAAATGAAAGTAATGCAAGTTCTCAACCACTTATTAGCTTTGGAGAAGAAACAAAAAATGATGTAGATGAAGCTGTTATTCAAAAACCAACATATGATGTAGCTTTAAGAAAATATATAACAAAAATAAATGGTACAGCAGTAGAAAGTAGAGTGCCAAATGTAGTATTACAAAGTGACCCATCAGCATTTAATGGAAATGACTTTAAATACTTACACAAAAAAGAGCCACTAGAAGTAAAGCCAGGGGATAATGTGACATATGCAATACAAGTATATAATGAATGTGAAAATAGTGTAAAAATAAAAGGAATTAAAGATTATTTACCTCAAGGACTTAGATTAGCTAGTACATCATCAGATTGGACGGAAGTAACAAGTCCTACAGATGGTAGCAGATATATATTTTGTGCAAATGAAATATCTTTAAATCCAGTGACCGTAGATGATAAAGGTAAACATACAACAAGTTCAGTGATCGAGGTAACATGTGAAGTAACAGATGAAGTTACAAATGGAGAGATTTTAACTAATGTTGCAGAAATAATGAATGTTACAGATATAAATGATATTGTACAAAAGAAAGGTAATAATGAAGAAGATTCAGAAGGAGATAATTTAAGCTTGGCTACTAGAAAGTGCCCATCTGATTATAGTGGTAAATCAGGAAATACCAATTTAGGTCAAAAAGATTTCTATTATTTTGGAGAAGAAGATGATGATGATTTTGAAAAACTTAGAGTAAAAATAGATGGATCATATACTATAAACCTAGTAAAAACAGATAAAACTGGAACAACAATAACATCAGGTGAAGCTGAATTTAAAATCAATGATGAAACAAAACCAAGAGTAACTGTTAATGGAAAATTAGCTATTGCAGAAGGAAAGAAAATTGAAGATATAACGAAAGATGACATATATACAATTGAAGAAACTAAATCACCAGAAGGATACAATAAATATAATAGGAAAATAAAAGTAACAGTAAAAAAAGAAAGCTTAGGTGGAAAATACCAAATTAAGCAAGTAATTATAACTGATGAAGATGGAAAAGAAATTCCTACAGAAGATGTAGAGTGTATAAAAGAAGAAAATTTAATAACTATAAAAGTAAAAAATGAAAAAATGGCAGATGAAGAAATAGACTTAGCATTAAGAAAATTCATAAGAACAATAAATGGAAAAGAAATAGAACCAATAAGAGATCCAAATGGAAAAGGAAACAGTATAGACACAACAGGACTTGGAGAAACAAAAAATACAGCAATTTATAATCATCCTAAAAATGCTTTAAGTGTAAATGCAGGAGATATAATCGTATATACAATTAAGGCATATAATGAAGGAAATACAGATGCATATGCAAGAGAAATAACTGATTATATTCCTGAAGGATTAGGATATTTACCTACTTATAAATTAAATGTAGATAATAAATGGAGTGTTGTTGAAGGATCAGATGTTAAATCTATAAACTATACTGAATTACCAGGAAGTCTAACTAGTAAAATAGGAACTAAATTAGTACCAAGTGATTTTTATAATTCATCAATAGATGGAGATGAAACAAGTTTAAATAATATAAATATAATGTTAGGAAAACTTAAAGTAAAATCAACTGAACTTGAAGATAGAAAAATAAAGGCATTTGATCCTGAAGCTGAATTAGATGCAGATAAATTAAAATATGAAACATTACAAGTAGCATGTGTAGTACTAAATGTAGATACATATAAAAGTGCATTAACTGAAACAACTCTATCAAATGGTAAAATACTAAAGAACATAGCTGCAATAACAAAATATGGAGATAAAGATAATAAAGAAATAAATAAAGATAGAGATTCAGAAGCAAATGAAATAGATGTAGATTCATATCCAGAAGATAAAAATATTCAAGATGATGATGATTATGAGCCAGTGATATTTAGTGAAAATTCATTTGACTTAGCATTAAAGAAATTTATAACAACAGTAAAAACACCACAGTCAGATGGAACATATAAAGAAATAGACTATTCTAAAAGATTAGAAAGACAAAATGGAGATACATTAACAAGTACAAATGATGGAGACTATAAATTAGATAAGACAACAGTAAAAGTAAAAACAGGAGATACAGTAGTATATACAATAAGAGTATATAATGAAGGAGAAGTTAATGGAACAGCTTTAAAAGTAGCAGATAGCTTGCCAGAAGGATTAAAATTTAAAGCATATTCAGTAAATGATGAAGGAAAATTTATAAGTGGAAGTAAACTAAATTTTGAATATGGATGGAAGCTATTAGTAAGTGGAGTAGGAAGTTGGAAGACAGGATTATATACCGAATATTTAAAAGACAAAACAATAAATGCATATGATAAAACAACAAATAAGCTATCTTATATGGATATAAAACTAGAATTAGAGGTAGTTACGAATAAACCAGAAGAAATAAAAAATATAGCAGAAATAATAGAAGACAGTAATGGAAATGATAGAGATTCTAAACCAGGAAATTTAGAAGAAATAGAAGATGATGAAGATTATGATGTAATAATACCACAAGAATTTGATTTAAGTTTACAAAAATTTATAACAGGAGTAGATGAGAAAGTAATAACAGATAGAAAGCCAACATTAACAATAGATGGAGGAAAAATAAAATATACACATACAACAAATCCATACATTGTAAAAAAAGGAAATAAAGTAACATATACAATAAGATTATATAATGAAGGGCAAATAGCAGGATTCCCATCAGTAGTAAAAGATGACTTGCCAGAAGGAATAACATTTTTAAAAGATAGTGAAATAAATAAAAAATATGACTGGAAGATGTATAGAAAAGTAAAAGAAGGAGAAGACAAAAAAGAACTAAAAATAGTAAAAATAAATGAAAAAGAATATGTAGAAGTAGAAGAAGTAAAAGATGCAGAGATAATCGCAACAGACTACTATTCATATGAAAAAGCAATGGCAAGAACAGAAAAAGCAATAGCACCATATGATTCAAGCAAAGGATTATCAGATACAAATCCAGATTATAGAGATTTACAAGTACAATTTGAAGTAACAGAAAGTAGTGTAGGAGGAGCAAGCAAAGTAATAATAAATACAGCAGAGATAGCAGATGATCAAGACGAAGATGGAAATGAAATAAAAGATAAAGATTCAACACCAAATAATGATGTAGAAGAAGAAGACGATATAGATAAAGAATATATACAATTAAAATACTTTGATTTATCATTGTTAAAATATGTAAGCTCAGTAGAAGTAACAGAAGATGGAAAGAAAAAAGTAACAAATACAGGATATAATGGAACAGAAAACCCAGAGCCAATAGTAAAAGTAGAAATACACAGAAAGAAATTAAAGACAACAAAAGTAAAATATACATATTCAATAAAGATAACAAATGAAGGCGAAATAGAAGGATATGCAGAAAAAATAAATGATTATATACCAAAAGGATTAGAATTCTATGAAGAAGACAATAAAGAGTATGGATGGAAGAAACAAGAAGATGGGACAGTAGCAACAGAATACTTAAAAGATAAGCTAATAAAACCAGGAGAAAGTCAAATAATAAAGATAGTATTAAGATGGAAAAACTCAAGTAAAAATCTAGGGCAGAAAATAAATACAGCAGAAATAGGAGCAGACAGTGATGATGATATAGACTCAATACCAGGAAACAAAAAAGATGGAGAAGACGATATAGACGAAGCAATAGTAATACTATCAATCAAAACAGGTGGAACACAAATATATATAATATTAATATTAACAATAATATCAATACTATCAATAGGAGGATTAATAATATATAAGTATGTATATAGACCACAAAATGAAAATCCTTTAATAACAAAAAATAAATATAGACATAAAAGAAAATAATTAAAAAGAATGAATAAATATTTGTAGATAATACTTATTTAGATAATTTTAAGAATGGATTCTATAATAAATAGGATTCATTCTTTTTACATGCGTGATTATAAATTAATAAATATATGTATACTTATTAAAAAAAGTTAGATATATACTTCAAAAAACTTGCATTTGTAATATAAATGTAATATAATAAATACTGAAATGTAAAAAATAGATAATATGAGAGTGAATATATAAGTATTATTAAGGAGGAATTTCTGTGAATATAAAAAGGATGTTAAATAAGTTAATAGTGTTAGTATGTATTATAGGACTAATATTGCCAAGTATATCTTTAGTTGCAGATGCTGCATTTGAGGATAAAGAAAATACAGTTATTAAGTTAGGAGTTTCTATATTACATCCTAAAAAAGATACAAAAGGAAATAGGTTTGGATATAAAATCGGAGATAGAATTACATATAGAACATATATAAACAAAGATGGTTCAATAGATTATTCAACCTATATTTTTTGTTTAAATATGAATGGTAAATTTCCTCAAGAAGATGGAACTAAGAATTCGAACTATACAAGTAAAGGAGAACTAAAAAAGGAAAATTCTCCTATATCTGAAGATAATACAAAAAAGATATTATACTTATTAAAAAATTCTGATTTGTATGGAAAATTTGATGATAAAATTTCTACAGTATATGCTAAAAGAATTGAAGAAGATAAAGACTTAATTCCTCCAACAACTGTAGATACAATCAAAGGAATAATAACAGATGATGATTTATTTTTTGCAATGCAAGTAGCTATTTGGGAGATTACAAATAATTTAAAGATAACAGAAAATGCGGTCACATATACAATTGATGAAAAAGTATATAATGGACAAGGAACTTATCAAAGTAAAGCAGATTTAATAGCATGTGCAATAGAATACTACAGAGATTTAGTTAGTAAATATAATACAAGTGATTCTGTAAATACAAATCCATCTATTAAAAAAACAGATAAAACAACAGTAGAAGAAGAAAATTATTTATATGTAGGACCATTCCATATAACAAGTGGAACTAATAATAATTTTAATGTATCATTTAAAGATCAAGATGGTAAAGCATTAACAGGATACAGTCTAGTAGATGCACAAAATAGTACAGGAAAAAAAGTTGTAAATATAAAAACAGCATTAGATAAAGATTTATATGTAAAATTACCAGTATTAACAACTACAACAAAAATAAAAATGGAATTAGATGTAACAGGAAAAAAGGAAAATAGTGTTGCATTATGGACATCAAATATAGCAAATGCACAACCATTAGTAAGTGTAAATCCAAAGAACATACATGAAGAAACAGAGGCACCAATCACTAAAAAAGTAAAAACATATGATGTAGCATTAAGAAAATATATTACTAAAGTAAATGGAACTGAAATATCAGATACAAGAGTTCCAGTTGTTACAGAACAACCACTAGATGCTGAGTATAATAAAGGAGATTTCAAATATTCTCATAGAAAAGATCCAGTGGAAGTAGAAGCTGGACAAACAGTAACATATGCAATTCAGATATATAATGAGTGTGAGAACACAGTAATAGTAAAAGGTATAAAAGACTATTTACCTAAAGGACTAGAACTAGTAAAAGAAGATGAAAGCAATAAAAGTTGGACACAAATAGAAGGAACAAATGAAATTATATTATCATCAGATATGCAATTAGATCCAGTAGAAATAGATAGTACAGGAAAGAAACATGCAAAAAGTGTTATAAAAGAAGTAACATGTAGAGTAAAAGAAGATGTAGAAGATGGTAAGATTTTAACAAATGTAGCAGAAGTTATAGGACTTACAAATAAAGATGGTATTGATGTAGCTGATGAAGATTCAAATAAACTTTTATCAGATGCTTCTAAAGATAATCCAAGTTATAGAGGAAGTACTACTGAAAGTAACTTATCAAGATCTGACTACTATTATTTTGGAGAAGAAGATGATGATGATTTTGAAAAAGTAGTAGTAAAATCAAAAGTAGAAAAACAAGAAATAGATTTAGCATTAAGAAAATATATAACAACAGTAAACGGAGAAAATAAAGATAGAAAACCAGAAGTAAATACTGATAAGCTAGCAAAAGAAGAAGCTACAACAGCAGAATATAATCATCCTAAAACACCAGTATCAGTAAAGACAGGAGACATCGTAATATATACAATAAGGGTATATAATGAGGGAAATGAAGATGCTTATGTAAATGAGATTACAGATTACATACCAGAAGGTCTAGGATTTTTAGTAAATCATGGAATAAATTATAATAATGGATGGAAAATAACCACTGAAGACTCAAAAACAGTAAAATTATCTGATATTGCAAATGCTACAAAAAATATTAGTAAGACAGATTTTATAGATGATGGAGAAGTTGCAAATGAAGATGTTATAGTTGGAAAAGCAACTATTAAAACAGATATTTTAAAATATACAGAAGGTGGAAATAAAAATAAAATTCCAGCTTTTGATAAAACAAGTAAGGAACCATCAAGTGTATTCGTTCAAGTTGCATGTGTAGTTGTAGCAGACAAACTTGATGAAAAAGTAGTAAAAAATATTGCAGCTATAACAGCAGAAGCAAATAAGGATGGAATTCAAGTAAGCGATAAATCTGATGTAAAAGATAGAGATTCTCAGCCTAATGAAATAGATGTAAATACATATCCTGAAAATAGTAATATACAAGATGATGATGATTATGAAGATCTAATATTAACTGAAAAAGAGTATGACTTAGCTCTTAAGAAATTTATAACAACAGTAAAAACACCAAAGGCAGATGGAACATATGATCAAGTAGATTATTCTACTAGATTACAAAAAGAAGATGGAACTACATTAGTAGATACAAAAAATGGAGATTATAAATTAGACAAAACACTAGTAAAAGTAAAAAATGGAGATACAGTTGTATATACAATAAGAATATATAATGAAGGCGAAGTTGAAGCAATTGCAAAAGAGGTAATAGATAATCTACCAGAAGGACTTGAATTTATAGAATATGTTAAAGATGAAAGTGGAAACTTTGTAAGTGGTAGTGAATTAAATTATAAATATGGATGGGAAAAATTCGAAAGAGAGTCAGAAAAAGGTTGGACATCAGGATTAAAAACAACATATTTATCAGATAAGCCAATAGAAGCATTTGATAAAGAAAATAAAAATGTAATACCACATAAAGATATACAAATAGAATTTAAGGTAGTTTCAAAATCATCAACACCAATAAAAAATATAGCAGAAATAACAGATGATGATGGAGATGATAGAGACTCAGAGCCAGATAATAAGCAAGAAGAAGAGGATGATCAAGATTATGATAATATAATTCCTGCAGTATTTGATCTAGGATTACAAAAATTTATAACAGGACTAAATAATACAGAAATAAAGAATAGAGAGCCAAAAGTAATAGTAAACGAAAAAGGTGAGATTAGTTATACTCATACAGCAGATCCATTAACAGTAGCAAATAAAAATGTAGTAACTTATACAATAAGAGTATATAATGAGGGTAATATAAATGGATATGCATCTGTTATCAAAGATGATATACCAGATGGATTAGTATTCTTACCAGAACATGAAACAAATAAAAAATATATGTGGAAAATGTATAGAACTGTAAAAGAAGGTGACGACAAAACAAAACTTACAATAGTAACTTTAGGCGGAAAAGAATATGTGGAAGTAAAAGAATCAAAAGATGCAGAAATAATCTTAACAGAATATTACTCAAAGGCAAATTCTGATACAAGACATGAAGAAGCAATAAAAGCTTTTAATCCAGAATCAGGAATAACAGATAAAAATCCTGACTACAGAGATGTAAAAGCAACATTTGAAGTAGATCAAACAAAAATAAAACAAGAAGATAGAATTATTATAAATACAGCAGAAATAGCAGACGATCAAGACGAACAAGGAAATCCTGTAGACGATATAGATTCAACACCAAACAATGATAAAGAAGGAGAAGATGATATAGATAATGAGAAATTAACAGTTAAGTACTTCGATTTATCATTATTAAAATTTGTAAGTCAAGTAAGAGTTACTGAAGATGGAAAAACAAAAGTAACAAATACAGGATATAATGGAACAGAAAATCCAGATCCAGTTGTAAAAGTTGAAATACATAGAAAGAAACTAAAAACAACAAGTGTAGTATTTATATACAAAATAAAAGTCACAAACGAAGGTGAAATTGAAGGGTATGCAAAAGAGATAAAAGATTATGTACCAAAGGGACTTGAATTTGTAGAATCTGATAATAAGAAATTTAACTGGAAACAAAATAAAGACGGTAGTATTTCTACAGATTACTTAAAAGATACTTTGTTAAAACCAGGAGAATCAGCAACAGTTGAAATAGCGTTAAGATGGAAAAAGGCAAGTAATAATCTAGGATTAAAGACTAATGTAGCAGAAATAAGTGAAGATTATAACGAATATAATACACCAGATATAGACTCAATACCAAATAACAGAAAAGATGGTGAAGATGATCAAGATGAGGCACCAGTAATTTTATCAATTTCAACTGGTGGAACACAAGTTTATATATTATTAATAATGGGTACAATATCAATTCTATCTTGTGGATTATATGCAATCAAGAAATATGTTTTAATATAAAATTAAAATAAAAATACATTGAAGCGGGAGAATTACTCTCGCTTTATTGTTTTTAAAGTGATATAATAAAAATCATATTATATATTATGAAGGAGAATGTATGAAAGAAAAAAGAAATATTAGTAAATGGCTATATTGGTTTAGCTTTGCAGTTGCTGTTATATTTGTATATAAAATTTTAGACAGTTTGCAAGGAATATCAAATTTTTTAAGTGGATTTATGACAATACTAATGCCTTTTGTTATTGCAATAATAATTGCATACTTATTTTATATACCAACCAGTAAACTAGAACAATGTATTAGAAAAAGTAAAATCTTAAGAAAGAAATCAAGGATTATAAGTGTATTTATTGTATATGGTATAGCTATTATAATAGTAGCATTTTTAGTAAAAAGTGTGATTCCTACAATAACAAATAGTGTTGTAGATTTAGCTAAAAGCTTGCCAGAATATTATACATCAATATTAAAATCTTATGATGAATTAGACAATGATTCTATACTTAAACAAGTTGATTTACATGGAATAGTAGATAAATTAAAACAAATTAATATACTAGAATATGTTAATGTATCAAATATAGGACAATATATAACAAATGCTATAGGAGCAGTTGGAGTAATATTTAATATATTTGTAAGTTTTATATTTTCAATATATTTATTGTTAAGTAGACATGATATAAAAACTTTTTTTATTAAACTAATAAGAGCAATATTTTCAGATAATATTAGTAAAAGTGTAATTGATTATGTGGGAAAAACTAATAAAATACTTATAAACTTTATATATTGCCAAATATTAGATGGAATAATTGTAGGAATAATAACATCAATAGCAATGGTAATATTAAAAGTAAAATATGGAGTATTATTAGGAATGATGATTGGAATTTTTAACATAATTCCTTACTTTGGAGCAATAATAGCAGTAGCAATAGCGTCAATAATAACGCTATTTACAGGAGGACTAGAACAAGCGATACTTATGCTTATTGTTACAATAGTATTGCAACAAATAGATTCTAATATTATTAATCCGCATATATTAGGAGAAGGGTTAAAAGTTAATCCAATACTTGTAATATTTGCAGTAACAGTTGGAGGAGCATATTTTGATTTTCTAGGAATGTTTCTAGCTGTACCAATTGTAGCAGTTTTAAAGATATTATTAGAAGATTTTATGGATTTTAAAATAAGAATAAAAAAACAAAATGAGAAAATAGAAAAAATAAATTTAGAGTAACAAAAAAGCTAGGACAATGGACGGTCCTAGCTTTTAATTTATAATTGTTATTACACCACCAGTTACAAAAAGGACTATTAGCCCTGCAACAAAAACTCCTAAAGCAAGTGGCGGAAATGCCTTTTTTACTGGTAAATTCAAAAAGTTTGCTACCAATGCTCCTACCCAAGCACCAGTTGTTGGAATTGGTATAGCAACAAATAGAAATAACCCAAATGATACGAAAGTTTGTAATCTTTCATTTTCTTCAATTTTCTTAGTAGCTTTATTTGTAGCCCAGTCTATGACAATTCTAAATATTTTCCATCTGCTAAAAAAATCAAATAATGGTCTGATAAACTTTATAATAAAATATATAGGAATTATATTTCCTATAAAACTTGCTATAAAAGCTTCTAAATAAGAAAGATGAAATGTTGCAACACCTATAGGGATAGCGCCTCTTATTTCTATTACAGGTGTCATTCCGACTATTGCTGTCAGAACATACTTAACAAACATAGGGAGTGCTTGTAATGTTTCTATCATGATTTCCTCCAGCTAAATAAGATTAAACTAATTTGATAATGTAAATTCTAAAGTTTCTAATATAGAATTTATGCTAGACTTTAAGTCTATAGAACTATTTTTATCATTAGCAAAATCAAAAATGTAATACTTATTATTAAATTCTACCCAATAAACTTCAACATATAACTCATTTGTTTCAAATGAGTATTTATGAAAATTATATGAAGATTTATTTAAAGTTCCTGCTGATACGTCTGATATATTTGTTACATTCTGAAATTGAGCTATATAATGACTTTTATCAGCATTTATAATATCCCCAAAAGAATAGATAGAATCTATTTTATCAAAAGCAGATACAGCAATAACATTTTTATTAGATACCGATTTTACTAATAAATCATATGATTCATTAGTATAAATATTCATTTCCAAAGTATCTGGAAGTGTAATTGAAAAATCTTTTTTTGAACTTACAAAAGTTGTTGTTTTATATGTACCACTTTTCCAAGTCTTTATTACTGATATAGCTACTATAAATAGTATTAAAATTATTAATAATAATATAGCAATAATAATTTTTTTCTTATGAAATAATAAAAAGTCTTTTAAGCGTAAAAACATATTTATCCCTCCAAATTTAGTATAGATTATATATTAATAAGCTACAAAAAACAAGATAACATGATAATATTGTAAATATATGAAAAAATTAACTTTGATTTTAAAATCGTACCTTGATAAAATGAATACATAGGGGTGATTTGAATATGAAAGAAAAATTAAAAGATATAGTTAAAATTGTCAATGGTATTGATAAAAATGTAATCAAATCAGTAAAAATAGGTGTAAATATAGCGTACATAGTTTGTTTAATAGGAGTAGCATCATTAATTATAGAATATAAGATGAGTATATCATCAGAATTTATGCAAATAGGAATAGCAGTATTTAAGCTTGGACTTATAATTGCTGCAGGATTCGTAGGAATCGGAGGGGGCTTAGGTGTAGTTAAAAAAATGACAGAAAATTAATAATTGATAAAAATAAAAAAAGAATTTTAATATATAAAAAGCATAGGTCTATAATCTATGCTTTTATTTCATTTCATTTAATTTTTTTGCTAAGTTAGATTTTTTTCTTGAAGCAGTATTATCTTTAATAACACCTTTTGTACAAGCTTGATCTATTTTTTTAACAGCAATTCTAAATGCTGTAGTAGCTTCTTCTTTATTTCCAGATTGAACAGCTTCTTCAAATTTTTTAACTGCTGTTTTATAAGCTGATTTAACCATATTATTTTGTAAAGTTTTCTTTTCAATTACACTAACTCTTTTTATAGCTGACTTAATATTTGGCACGTATGACACCTCCTCTTAGTACAAAGTAAATTTTACTTCATATATTTTAACATGATAAAAGTAATAATGCAAGTATTTTTATAGAATTTATATATATCCTTAAATTTATTTTTAAATTCCATTTTATTTACAGGTGGAATTTAACTTTAGATGAAAAATAGAAAAAAAGTAAAAAAATCCCAAACAAACCGTTGACTCGCTACGGACACACGTGTTATAATATAATAATGAAAATTAGAATATTTTAAGAAGAGGAATTATTTAGGAGAGGAACTATATTGAGATTTATTTTTTTGCAGGGAGTAAATTTAGATATAAAAACCTTCTAAATAAGAAGGACTTCTTTATAAATATATCAACCTGCTATAAAAATTTCTAATCTGACTGCCAAACAGATTAAGAATAAGAATTAGGGGTGATTTTTTTGGTTAAAGTAAAAGATATTAAACATGAGAAATGTGTAAGAAAAACTTTTGCTAAAATAGGTGATGCAATAGACATGCCTAACTTTATTAAAGTTCAAAAAGATTCTTATGAATGGTTTTTGAAAGAAGGATTAGGTGAAGTATTAAAAGATATTTCTCCTATAATAGACTATTCAGGAAACTTAGTACTTGAATTTTTTGATTACTATATGGAAGAAAAGACAAAATATACTCTAGAAGAAGCTAAAGACAGAGATGCAACTTATGCAACAAGACTACATGTTAAAGTAAGATTAATTAACAGAGAAACAGGAGAAATCAAGGAACAAGAAATCTATTTAGGAGATTTCCCTCTTATGACAGATAGTGGTACTTTTGTTATAAATGGTGCTGAGAGAGTTGTAGTCAGTCAGTTAGTTCGTTCTCCAGGATGTTATTATGATTCAAGCTATGATAAAACTGGAAAGAAATTATACACTTCAACAGTTATGCCAATTAGAGGAGCATGGCTTGAATATGAAACAGACAGTAATGATGTATTTTATGTAAGAATAGACAGAACAAGAAAGTTACCAGTAACATCATTAATGAGAGCTATAGGTTTAGAAACTGATGAGCAAATGATTGACTTATTTGGAGAAGAAGATAAATTACTTGCTACTATAGCAAAAGATACAGTAAAAGACCAAAAAGATGCTTTAATAGAAATCTATAAAAAACTAAGACCAGGAGAATTACCAACAGTTGATGCTGCTAGAAATTTATTTAATGGATTATTTTTTGATGACAGAAGATATGATCTAGCAAAAGTAGGTAGATATAAATATAATAAAAAGTTAAGCTTAGCAACAAGACTTATTAACTTAGTAGCTTTTGATACAATAGTAAATCCACAAACTGGGGAAGTTCTTGTGGAAAAAGATGAAGTAATTTCGAGAGAAGTTGCAAAAGAAATCCAAAATTCAGGAATAAATATAGTTGATGTAAAAGTAGACGACAAAAAAATAAGAATTATTGGAAATGGAACTGTTGATATTAAATCATTTGTTGATGAAAAAATATTAGAAAAATTACAAAACAAAATTAAAGAATATGTAAATTATGAAGTATTAAAAAATATTTTAGATAATACTGAAGAAAAAGACTTAGTAAAAGTTATAGATGAGAGAATAACAGAATTAGTTCCAAAACACGTAACAACAGAAGATATTATAGGTTCAATAAACTATTTATTTAACTTAGATCATGGATTAGGAAGAATTGATGATATTGACCACTTAGGAAACAGAAGAATTAGATGTGTTGGAGAATTATTACAAAATCAATTCAGAATAGGATTAACAAGACTTGAAAGAGTTGTTCGTGAAAGAATGACGATACAAGACTTAGATATAGTAACACCACAAACATTAATTAATACAAAACCTATAACATCATCAATTAGAGAATTCTTTGGAAGTTCTCAATTATCACAATTCATGGATCAAACAAATCCACTTTCAGAATTAACACATAAAAGAAGAATTTCCGCTTTAGGACCTGGTGGACTTTCAAGAGAAAGAGCTGGTTTTGAAGTTCGTGATGTTCATTATACTCACTATGGTAGACTATGTCCAATAGAATCTCCAGAAGGACCTAACATTGGACTTATATCTGCACTTTCAACATTTGCTATTATAAATGAATACGGATTTGTTGAAACACCATATAGAAAAGTTGATAAAGAAACTGGAAAATTAACTGATGAAGTTACATATATGACAGCTGATGAAGAAGATGGATTAATAATAGCTCAAGCAAATGAGCCTAGAGATGAAGAAGGAAGATTTATAAATAAAAGAATAAGAGTTAGATACTTAAATGATGTTACTGCAGTAGAAAAAGAAAAAGTAGATTATGTTGATGTATCACCAAAACAATTAGTTTCAGTTGGTGCAGCAATGATACCTTTCTTAGAGCATGATGATGCAAACCGTGCCTTAATGGGTGCTAACATGCAACGTCAAGCAGTTCCATTAATGATAACAGAATCACCAATGGTAGGAACAGGAATAGAATATCAAGCAGCAAAAGATTCTGGAATACTAGTACTTGCAGATGAAGATGGTACAATTGATAAAGTAACAGGTGATGAGATTGTAATAAAGACAGATAAAGGATCTAAGAAATCTTATAAATTACATAAATTTAAAAGAACAAATGGTTCTACATGTATAAATCAAAGACCAATAGTAAAAACAGGTGAGACTGTTAAAAGAGGAGACGTTATAGCTGACGGACCTGCTACAGAAAAAGGAGAAATGGCATTAGGTAAAAACCTAATTATAGCTTTCACAACATGGGAAGGTTATAACTATGAGGATGCTATATTATTAAATGAAAGATTAGTAAAAGAAGATGTTTTAACATCTATTCATATTGAAGACTATGATTGTGAATGTCGTGATACAAAACTTGGACCAGAAGAAATCACAAGAGATATACCAAACGTTGGCGAAGATAGCTTAAAAGACTTAGATGAAGAAGGTATTATAAGAGTTGGTGCTGAAGTAAGACCAGGAGATATATTAGTTGGTAAAGTTACTCCAAAAGGAGAGACAGAACTTACAGCTGAAGAAAGACTATTAAGAGCAATATTTGGAGAAAAAGCAAGAGAAGTAAGAGATACATCACTTCGTGTACCACATGGAGAATCTGGAACAATAGTAGATGTAAAAGTATTTACTAGAGATAATTCTGATGAATTAGGACCTGGAGTAAATAAAATAATAAGAATATTTATAGCTCAAAAGAGAAAGATATCAGTTGGTGATAAAATGGCTGGACGTCATGGAAACAAAGGTGTTATATCACGTATATTACCTACAGAAGATATGCCATTTATGCCAGATGGAACACCAGTTGATGTAGTTTTAAACCCATTAGGTGTACCTTCTCGTATGAACTTAGGTCAAGTTTTGGAAGTACATTTAGGAGCTGCAGCAAGATTATTAAATTGGAAAGTTGCTACACCAGTATTTGATGGTGCATCTGAAGAAGATATAGAAGAATGCTTAGAATTAGCAGGATTAGAGTCAAATGGTAAAACAATATTATATGATGGTAGAACAGGAGATCCATTTGATAAACCTATCACAGTTGGTGTTATGTATATGTTAAAACTTCACCACTTAGTTGATGATAAAATACATGCTCGTTCAACTGGACCATATTCATTAGTTACACAACAACCACTTGGTGGTAAAGCACAATTTGGTGGACAGAGATTTGGTGAAATGGAAGTTTGGGCATTAGAAGCTTATGGTGCTGCATATACACTTCAAGAAATATTAACAGTAAAATCTGATGATGTTGTAGGAAGAGTAAAAACTTATGAAGCAATTGTAAAAGGAGAAAATATTCCTGAACCAGGAATTCCAGAAAGTTTTAAAGTTTTAATAAAAGAACTACAATCATTAGGACTTGATATTACATTATATAATGAAAACAATGAAGAGTTAGAATTAAAAGAAAGCATTGATGAAGGAATAGAGCTAACAGAAGACCAAGGAAGACAAATGATGGAAGAAGAAATGCTTGCAGAACAGAATATGCCAGAAAATCTTGGATATGAAACTGAAGAAGAAGATGTAGATTTAGACGATATTGAGACAGACGAATTATTTAATGAGTTATTAGAAGAAGATGATTTAGCAGCAGATAATATCTTAGAAGACTTAGATTTAGATACAGATTCAGAGGATAAATAAGATTTTTAACTAAGATTAATTATTTAATATAATTACAATTTAATATTATCTAAAAATTTAAATAAATTACATTATAAAATGTTCAGCAGTGTATAATTTATTTAAATAATTGGATGCCAAAAATAAAATTTTAGGAGGCTACCAATAATAATGGAAGAATTGGAAGTATTTAATAAGCTAAAGATAGGTTTAGCTTCAGATGAAAAAATAAGAGAATGGTCAAAAGGAGAAGTAAAGAAACCTGAGACTATAAATTATAGAACATTAAAACCAGAAAAAGATGGACTATTTTGTGAAAAGATATTTGGTCCAACAAAAGACTGGGAATGTCATTGTGGGAAATATAAAAGAGTTAGATATAAAGGTATAGTCTGTGATAGATGTGGTGTTGAAGTAACTAAAGCTAAAGTAAGAAGAGAAAGAATGGGGCATATTGAACTTGCTGCCCCTATAGCTCATATTTGGTATTTTAAAGGAATTCCAAGTAGAATAGCATTACTTTTAGATATTTCACCAAGAAGTCTAGAAAAAGTTATATATTTTGCATCATATATTGTAACAGATAAAGGAACATCAGGATTATTAAAAAATCAAGTATTAACAGAAAAAGAATACCATGAAGCAGAAGAAAAGTATGGAAGAGGTTCTTTTAAAGCTGAAATGGGAGCAGAAGCTATTAAAAAACTATTATTAGAAATAGACCTTGAGAAATTATCAGAACAATTAAAGAAAGAATCAGACCATGCAAGTGAACAAAAAAAGGCAAAAATAATAAAAAGATTAGATACAGTAGAATCATTCAGATTATCAGGAAACAGACCAGAATGGATGATAATGAGTGTAATTCCTGTTATACCACCAGAATTAAGACCAATGGTTCAATTAGATGGTGGTAGATTTGCAACATCAGATTTAAATGACTTATATAGAAGAGTTATAAATAGAAATAACAGATTAAAAAGATTACTAGAACTTGGAGCACCAGAAATAATTGTAAGAAATGAAAAAAGAATGTTACAAGAATCAGTAGATGCTTTAATAGATAATGGAAGACGTGGAAGACCTGTAACAGGAGCTGGAAATAGAGCACTAAAATCATTATCAGACATGCTTAAAGGAAAACAAGGTAGATTCCGTCAAAACTTACTTGGTAAGAGAGTTGACTATTCTGGACGTTCAGTTATAGTTGTAGGCCCAGAACTTAAGATTTATCAATGTGGACTTCCAAAAGAAATGGCAGTTGAGTTATTCAAACCATTTGTAATGAAAGAATTAGTTGGAAGAGGATTAGCACATAATATTAAAAATGCAAAAAGAATGGTAGAAAAATTAAGACCAGAAGTATGGGATATATTAGAAGATGTAATTAAAGATCATCCAGTAATGCTTAACCGTGCTCCTACATTACATAGACTAGGTATCCAAGCATTTGAGCCAATACTTGTTGAAGGTAGAGCAATTAAACTTCATCCATTAGTATGTACAGCTTTCAATGCTGACTTTGATGGTGACCAGATGGCGGTTCACGTACCATTAACACCAGAAGCTCAAGCAGAAGCTAGATACCTAATGTTATCAGTAAATAACCTTTTAAAACCACAAGATGGTAAACCAGTTACAGTTCCAACTCAAGATATGATACTTGGAGCATATTATCTAACAATGCAAATAGATGGCGAAAAAGGTGAAGGAATGTACTTCTCAAGCAAAGACGAAGCATTAATGGCATATGCTAATAATGATGTTGGATTACATGCAAAAGTTAAAGTAAGAATGTCTAAAGAAATAGAAGGAGAAATAAAAACTAAAACAATAGATGCTACAGTTGGTAGATTAATTTATAATGAAGGAATTCCACAAGACTTAGGTTTTGTAGATAGAAGTGATCCTGACAAACAATTTGATTTAGAAATTGATTTTCCTGTAATAAAGAAGAACTTAGGGAAAATTGTTGCAAAATGTATAAATGTACATGGATTATCTGAAACAGCAGAAGTTTTAGACTATATAAAATCTATAGGATATAAATACTCAACAAAGGGTGCAATTACAGTGTCTGTTGCTGATGTTGCAGTACCAGAAGCTAAAAAAACAATATTAGAACAAGCAGAATTAGACGTCGAAAATGTATTAAAACAATTCAAACGTGGTTTAATAACAGAAAATGAAAGATATGATGCTGTTATCAAAATATGGGAAAAAGCAACAAATGATGTAACAGAAGCTATGAAAGAGAACTTTGATGAATTAAATCCTATTTATATGATGGCACAATCTGGAGCCAGAGGAAATATGAACCAGTTAAGACAAATTGCAGGTATGCGTGGACTTATGGCTAATACATCTGGTAAAGCTGTTGAAATTCCAGTAAAATCTTGTTTCCGTGAAGGACTAGATGCACTTGAATACTTTATTTCTTCACATGGTGCCAGAAAGGGATTAACAGATACAGCTTTAAGAACTGCCGATTCAGGATATTTAACAAGAAGACTTGTTGATGTTTCTCAAGATATAATTATTAGAATAGATGATTGTGGAACACATGATGGAATAGATGTTTCTGATATTAAAGATGGAAATCAAATATTAGAGCCATTAGAAGAAAGATTAGTTGGTAGATATGTTGTTGATGACTTATATACAGAAAACGGAAAAGAACTTCTTGTAGATAACGAAACAATGATTACAGATAAAATTGCTAAGAAAATAGTAGATAGTGGAATTACTACTGTTAGAGTACGTTCAATACTTGGATGTAGGGCAAAACATGGTGTTTGTAGTAAATGCTATGGTATGGGATTAGCTACAAGACAAAGAGTAAATATAGGAGAAACTGTTGGTATCATTGCAGCACAATCAATTGGTGAGCCTGGTACACAGCTTACAATGAGAACTTTCCATACTGGTGGTGTTGCAGGAGGAGATATTACACAAGGTCTTCCTAGAGTTGAAGAGTTATTTGAAGCTAGAAATCCTAAGGGATTAGCTATTATATCTGAAATTGATGGTGTTGTAAGTATAAATAATGAAAAGAAGAGAAAAGAAGTAATAGTAACAGGAAAAGACGACGCTAAAACTTATGTAATAAGCTTTGGTTCAAAGCTTCGTGTTAAAGACGGAGATAAAATCCATGCAGCAGATCAAATTACAGAAGGAAGTATTAATCCAAATGATTTATTAACTATAAAAGGACCAGAAGGAGTTTATAATTATATAATTTCTGAAGTTCAAAAAGTTTATAGAAACCAAGGTGTTGACATTAATGATAAACACATTGAAGTTATAGCAAGACAAATGCTTAAAAAAGTAAGAATAGAAGACTCTGGAGACACAGGATTATTTACAGCATCATTAGTAGATATGTATGACTTTGAAGAAGCTAATGAAAAAGCAATTGCCGAAGGAAAGACTCCTGCAAAAGGAAAGAGAGTTCTTTTAGGAATTACAAAAGCATCACTTGCAACAGATAGTTTCTTATCAGCTGCTTCATTCCAAGAGACTACAAAGATTTTAACAGAAGCTGCTATAAAAGGAAAAGTAGATTCTTTAATGGGATTAAAAGAAAATGTTATCATTGGTAAATTAATCCCAGCAGGTACAGGTATGAAGAAATTGAAAAATATAAAAATTAACACAGAAATAGATGAAGAAGAAGAGGAATTACTTGAAATGGAAACACGTCTAGAAGAAATGAAAGAGATGAAATAAAAGAAATAATAAAAAAATTCTATAGCTTTATACTATAGAATTTTTTCTATTATAAAAACAACCTAATTTAAAATAAAATCTAATTTGACAAAACAGCAAAAAAGCTGTAAAATTAGTATGTTAGGGGAAATAAAATTATGAATAATGATAATAAGTTAGTTAATAGCTTAGTTTCTAAATCGAAATTGTATTTAGTACTAATAGCGTTATTACTTATAAAATTATGTACTTATGAAAAGGATTTTATATTACCAGCTATTATATTTTATGTATTAATAGTAATATATACTGTACTTATAAACTCAAAGAAGAAGTCAGAAATAGAGTCTCATATTGAAGAAGTTGCTATAGGAATGAATTTTGCTGTGAGAAACTATTTAAATAAATCACCTATACCATTAATCGTTATAGAAACAGATGGAAATATAATATTTAAAAGCCCAAGCTTTATAAAGGAATTTTCTAATTTAAATCAAGATATAGATATAAATACATATCTAGAAAGTATAATAAAAGAGATAAAACTTGAAATAGAAAATATAGAAAAAAAAGAGATTACAAAACAAATAACAATAGAAAATAAGATATATAAAGTATTTTGTGAATATTCAGTAAGTAAAAAAAGAGATAAAAGGAAAAGAAAAGAATATGTACTTACATTATACTTTATAGATGATACAAAATATAATGAATTATTTGATAAATATATAGGCGAAAAAAATTGTATGGGAATAGCAGTAATTGATAATTATGATGAAATTACCCAAAGATTATTATCTGAAGAAAAATTACAAGTAATAGCAAGTGTGGAAAAAGTTATATATGATTGGGCTTCATCTACAGGAGGAGTTATTGTAAAATCAGATAGAGATATGTTTGTATATATGTTTGAACAAAAATACTTAGCAGACATTGAGAAAAATAAAATACAATTATTAGATTTAGTTAAAGAAATAGATTCTAATACAGCAATAACACTTAGTATATCAATATCAAATGAAGGACAGACATATTATGAAAGATATAAATCAGCAATGGCTGGACTAGATATAGTTTTAGGACGTGGTGGAGATCAAGCAATAGTAAGAAAAGATGGAAAATACAAATTTTATGGAGGTACTACTCTAGAAGTTGAAAAACGTACAAAAGTAAAAGCTAGAATAGTAGCTCATACATTAGAAGATTTAATAAAAGATTCAGATAAAGTAATGATAATGGGACATAAAAATGGTGATATTGATTCTTTAGGATCAAGTTTAGGATTATATAGATTATCAAAAGCAATAGGAAAAGATGCATATGTAGTAAGTGATGTATTTGGCGCCTCTTTAGGGAAATTTGTAGATACACTGAAAGAAGAAGAGTATAATAATGTCATAATAGAAGATGAAAAAGAGGCTATTTCTGAAATAACAGAAAATACATTATTAATAGTAGTAGATACGCATAAGAAATCTTTAGTACAAATGCCAGAGCTTTTAGATAAAACTAATAAAATAGTTATAATAGATCACCATAGAAAAAGTACAGATTTTATAGAGAATGCAGCATTAACATTTCACGAAGTTTATGCATCTTCAGCAGCAGAGCTTGTAACTGAAATAATACAATATATAGATACAGAAGTTAATTTATCTAATATAGAAGTAGAAGCTTTGTATGGTGGGATAATGGTAGATACTAAAAACTTCACTTTTAAAACAGGAGTTAGAACATTTGAAGCAGCAGCATATTTGAGAAAATTTGGAGTAGATATAATAAAAGTAAAGAAGTGGTTCCAAAGTGATCTAGAAAGTTATAATGTAATTGCAGATGTTGTAAAGAAAACAGAAGTTATAGAAGACTCAATTGGTATATCAATTTATGATATAGAAGATAAAAATGCAAGTATTATATGTGCAAAAGCAGCGGATGAATTGTTAACTATAAGTGATATAACAGCTTCTTTTGTTATTGGTAATACTGGAGATAAAATATGTATAAGTGGAAGAAGTATTGGAAATATAAATGTTCAAGTAATCTTAGAAAAGCTAGGAGGGGGAGGACATATAACTTTAGCAGGAGCACAACTTGAAGGAGTGACTTTAGATGAAGCTAAACAAGAACTTATAAATAGAATTAATGAATATTTTGCAGAAACTGCAGAATAAAAATTTTAAGGAGGAAATACATATGAAGGTTATATTAAAAGCAGATATTAAAGGTGTAGGCAAGAAAGATGAAGTTATTAATGCAAGTGATGGATATGCAAGAAACTATTTATTTCCTAGAGGACTAGCTGATGAAGCTAATAATGAAAATATGTCAAAGCTAAAATCGAGAAATGAGTCAGTAGCATACAAAAAAGAGACCGACAGAAAAAATGCTCAAGATTTAGCAAATAAAATAGAGAAAATAAAATTAAAAATGGTAGTAAAAGCAGGAGAAAATGGAAAAATATTTGGAGGGGTCACTTCAAAAGAAATTGCAGAAGCTTTGAAGTCAGAGTATAAAATAGAAATTGATAAGAAAAAAATAATACTAAATGAAACTATAAAAAATATAGGGAATTTTACTGTAGAAATAAAATTATATGAAGGTGTTATAGCAAAACTTAAACTAAATGTAGTAGCATAGTTTAAACAAAAGAAGAAATATATAAGTAGGTAGACAAAATGTCTACCTTTTAAAAACATAAACAGAAATGAGGAAAGGGAATATATATGGAATTAGGAAGAGTACCACCACATGATATAGAAGCAGAACAAGCAATACTTGGAAGTATGCTTACAGATAAAGATGCTGTAATGTCAGCAATGGAAGTTTTAAAAACAGATGATTTTTATAGAGACGATAATAAAATAATTTTTGAAGCTATGATGAGCTTATATGGAAAATCAGAACCGATAGATATTATTACTGTAAAATCAGAATTAGTTTCTACTGGAAGATTTGATCAAGTTGGTGGTCTAGAATATATAGCCATTTTACCTGAGAAAGTTCCTACAACTACAAATGTTGATAAGTATATAAAAATAGTGGAAGAAAAATCAATGCTTAGAAATTTAATAAAAACAGCAAATGACATTATTTCTGTTGGATATGATGAAACTGAAGAAATAAATAGTATTATGGAAGCAGCAGAAAAGAAAATTTTTGATGTAATGCAAAGAAAAAATCAAAGTGGGTATAATTCTATTAAAGATGTATTAATAGGAACATTTGCAGAGCTTGAAAAGTTATATAATCAAAAAGGTACACTGTCAGGAATTGCAACAGGATTTACAGATTTAGATTATAAAACATCAGGACTTCATAATTCTGATTTAGTTATAGTTGCTGCACGTCCTGCTATGGGAAAATCAGCATTTGCAATTAATATGGCAACTAACATAGCAGTACAAAGTAATATACCAGTAATAATTTTTAACTTAGAAATGTCAAAAGAACAAGTCGCAAATAGAATTATTTGTAGTGAAGCAATGGTAGATAGTAATAAAATTAGAACTGGAAAAATAGAAGATAATGATTGGATAAAACTTGCAAATGCTTCTGGAAGATTAGCAGAAGCTCCAATATATATAGATGATACACCAGGAATATCAATAACCGAAATAAGAGCAAAATGCAGAAAAATGAAAATTGAAAAAAACATAGGATTAGTAGTAATAGATTACCTTCAGCTTGTACAAGGAAGCGGAAAAAGAAATAGTAGTCGTGAGCAAGAAATATCAGAAATCAGTCGTTCATTAAAAATTCTTGCAAAAGAAATAGATGTTCCTGTAATTGCACTTTCACAGCTATCAAGAGCTGCAGAACAAAGACAAAATGACCATAGACCAATGCTTTCAGATTTAAGAGAGTCTGGAGCTATTGAACAAGATGCAGACATAGTTATGTTTTTATATAGAGATGATTATTATAATGAAAATAGTGAGAAAAAAAATATTGCTGAAATAATTCTAGCTAAACATAGAGGAGGATCAACTGGTACAGTAGAACTTGCTTGGATGGGTAACTACACCAAATTTGCAAATTTGGAAAAATATAGAGAATAAAGGTAAAATTATTTATGTTAAAAAAAGAAGTATTAAATACTATAAAAGAATATAATTTAATATCAAGAAATGACAAAATTGTTTTAGCAGTTTCAGGAGGACCAGATTCAATAACAATGCTACATATTTTTATAAGTTTAAGGAAAGAATATAATTTAAGTTTGTATGTAGCACATGTAAATCATATGATAAGAGAAAATGCAAAACTAGATGAAGAATTTGTTAAGGAATTTTGCATAAAAAATGATGTTCCATGTTTTGTGAAAAAAGTAGATGTTTTAAAAAAAGCAAATGAGGATAAAATAGGAACTGAAGAAGCAGGAAGAAATGTAAGATATGAATTTTTTAATGAAGTTTTAAATAATACAGGTTCTGATAAAATTGCTATAGCACATAATAAAAATGATAGTGTAGAAACTGTAATACTAAATATAATTAGAGGAACAGGGACTGCTGGACTTATAGGAATAGAATCTAAGAATGGTAGATATATTAGACCATTAATTAGGTCAGAAAGAATTGATATTGAAAGATATTGCAGAGAAAATAACTTAAACCCAAGAATTGATGAATCAAATAGCGAAAATATATATAATAGAAATAAGGTAAGAAATATTATTATTCCATATATTAAAGATAAATTTAATCCTAATATTATAAATACAATAGATAAATTGTCAGATATAATAAAAGAAGAAGAAATTTATATTAATAATATTGTAAATAATATATATAAGAAAATATTAATAGAAGAAAGAGACGATTATATAAAAGTAAATTTAAAAGAATTTAATAATCAAGAATTATTGATTAGAAAAAAAATGATTTTTTATATAACAAATAAACTAATGGGAACAACAAAAGGACTTGAAAAGGTAAATATAGAGGATATAATAAAATTATGTGGTAATAATATAGGGAATAAATATTTAATACCATATAAAGAATTAAAAGTAGTATTAAAAAATAAGCAATTATATTTTGAAAAGAGTAAAAACAATAGATGATTATAGTATAGGGAATGTGGCTATTCGTACATATTAATATAAATAAAATTAATAAAAAGTAATATATGGAATATAAAACCATTAAGCAAATTATAGATATTAATTCTTATTCCAAATCATAGGGAAATAAGGAAAAAATGAAAAAAATCAGACAAAAATTAAATAAAATAATAAGATTGAGGATAAATTTGAAGTATATAGACAGGAAATTTAAAGAAATAAAAAAGTAATAAATAATAAAATCTAGTTTCCGTAGCATACTAAAATGTGCTTTGTTACAAGCATATTTCTTTTAAAAAAAACTATTGAAATGAAAAAAACGATATGCTATATTTTATCAATATAAGAAACGAGTTCTGTAAATATAATTTTATTGAACAATACAAAAGGAGGATTTAAAATTTGAAAAGTGGAATTAAAAAAATAGCATTATGGCTTATATTATTATGTGTATTCTTATTAGTGCTTTCAGCTATAAGTAATTCAGTAAATAAACAATTAAGCTATTCTAAATTATTAGAAGAAATTGAAAAAGATAATGTAGAAAAGGTTGTTGTAGCAGATGATGGAAAAGCAGCAGAAGTTAAGATTAAAGAAGGAGACAATGCTGGAGAAAAGAATGTAGCAATTCCTAGTTTAGATAATTTCATGGAAAGAGTATCTGATAAACTAACAGAAGGAAAGTTTGAACTTGCTCAAACAGAGAAATCTCAATTTGTCGAAGTTATAGAAACATTTGGACCAACAATATTATTAATGGTATTTATATTCTTTGCATGGATGTTATTTATGAATCCAGGATCACAAAATGGAAGTAAAACAATGTCTTTTGGAAAGAGCAAAGCTAGAATGATGACACCTGCAGATAAGAACAAAATTACATTTGCAGATGTAGCTGGTGTAGACGAAGAGAAAGAAGAATTAGAAGAAATAGTAGAATTTTTAAAGAGTCCAAAGAAATATACAGATATGGGAGCTAGAATTCCTAAAGGAGTTTTATTAGTTGGTCAACCAGGTACTGGTAAAACATTACTTGCAAAAGCAGTTGCTGGAGAGGCAGGAGTTCCATTCTTTATTATAAGTGGATCTGATTTTGTTGAGATGTTTGTCGGAGTTGGTGCATCAAGAGTAAGAGATTTATTTGAACAAGCAAAAAAGAATTCTCCTTGTATTATATTTATAGATGAAATAGATGCAGTAGGTCGTCAAAGAGGTGCAGGACTTGGTGGTGGACATGATGAAAGAGAACAAACATTAAACCAATTGTTAGTTGAAATGGATGGATTTGCTGCAAACGAAGGTGTCATAGTATTAGCTGCTACAAATAGACCTGATGTACTAGATAAAGCATTACTTAGAGCAGGAAGATTTGATAGACAAATTGTAGTAGGAACACCTGATGTAAAAGCGAGACAACAAATATTAGAAGTACATGCTAGAAAGAAAAAATTAGCTGAAGATGTTAATTTAGAAACAATAGCTAAAAATACATCTGGATTTGCAGGAGCAGATTTAGAGAATATTTTAAATGAAGCAGCATTACTTGCTGCAAGAAAAGACCAAAAGGAAATTACTATGCAAGATATAGAAAATGCTATGGTAAAAGTTACTATGGGACCTGAAAAGAAGACAAGAGTAATTAGTGATAAAGAAAAGAAACTAGTAGCATTCCATGAAGCAGGTCATGCTGTTGTAAGTAAATTCTTACCAACACAAGATCAAGTACATCAGATTTCTATAATTCCAAGAGGAATGGCAGGTGGATATACAATGTATAGACCATCAGAAGATAAATCATTTATGTCAAAAACAGAAATGGAAGAGAGAATTGTTTCTTTACTTGGAGGTAGAGTAGCAGAGCAATTAGTACTAGGAGATATTTCCACAGGTGCTAGTAATGATATAGAAAGAGCATCTGATATAGCAAGAAGTATGGTTATGAAATATGGTATGAGTGATAAGCTAGGAACAATTACATTTGGTTCAGGACAAGAAGAAGTGTTCTTAGGAAGAGATATTGCTCAAGGAAGAAACTACAGTGAATCAACATCATCAAATATAGATGATGAAGTAAGAAATATAATTGATAAAGCATATAAGACAGCAGAACAAATATTAACAATGCAAATGGATAAATTAACAGCTGTTGCAAATGTATTATTAGAAAAAGAAAAAATTGATGGTGAGGAATTTGATGAAATATTCAATAACTAATCAATAATAGAAAGAAAAGCATTTCATATGAGGTGCTTTTTTCTTTTGATTAAAAGAAAAAAGAAAAATATCAAAATAGCTTGCTTTTTTCTAATATAAAAAATATAATAATAGTGTTAATAGATATAAAAAACAAAAAATACATTTTTCAAAAAAAGAAGAATTTGAAAAATGTATTTTTTATTGCAATTTATTTAGGTATATAAAATGATAAAAAAATCAAGAATATAGTATACAGAAGAAAAGTAAGAGATAAATCAAAAAAGATGTTTGTGAATAATAAAAATAAAAAACAGCAAAAATAAAAAAATGATTTTTGAAAAATGTTATAAAAATGTAATAAAAGAATTCGGCAAAGATGTATAACCTTAGAGCTATCTTGATTATTAATACAATAGCAAAAAAAAGGATAAAAATTCCTAACTCCAAAATGTAGATATACTAATGATTACAGCGAAGAGTAAACATAAGTTATCAACATTGACATTACTTTTTTTGATGATAGAATACAATCATTGAAAGAGAAAACATAAATTTAGGAGGAAGAAATATGCAAGTTTTAAAAAGAGATGGACGAGCAGTTGATTTTGATAAATCAAAAATAATAACAGCAATTCAGAAAGCTAATACAGAAGTTAGAAAAAAGGAAAGAGCTACAAAAGAAGATATAGATTCAATAATTAACTATATAATAGCACAAAACAAAAGAAGAATATTAGTTGAAGATATTCAAGATATAATTGAAGAGAAACTAATGGAATGTGAAAAATATGAACTTGCTAAAAAATACATTGTATATAGATATACAAGAGCACTAATAAGAAAATCAAATACAACAGATGAATCTATATTAGGTTTAATTAGAAATGAAAATAAAGAACTTGCAGAAGAAAACTCTAATAAAAATACAGTAATTGCATCAACGCAAAGAGACTATATAGCAGGGGAGGTTTCAAGAGATTTAACAAAAAGAATATTATTACCTGAAAAAATAACAAAAGCTAATGAAGATGGTATATTGCACTTTCATGATGCAGATTATTTTGTTCAACCAATATTTAATTGTTGCTTGATTAATATAGGAGATATGCTTGATAATGGAACAGTAATGAATGGTAAATTGATTGAAAGTCCAAAAAGTTTTCAAGTAGCTTGTACAGTAACAACTCAAATAATTGCTGCAGTTGCAAGTAATCAATATGGTGGACAATCTGTAGATTTGAAACATTTAGGAAAATATTTAGATATTAGTAGAAAAAAAATAAAAAAAGAAATAATAGAAAAATATAAAGATAAATTAAAAGAAGAAGTTATAGATGGAATAGTTGAAGATAGAGTTAAATCAGAATTAAGTGCAGGAGTTCAAACTATCCAATATCAAATAAATACATTAATGACTACAAATGGACAATCTCCTTTTGTAACGTTATTCCTACATCTAGAAGAAGATGATGAATACATAAAAGAAAATGCAATGATTATAGAAGAGGTATTGAAACAAAGATATGAAGGAATAAAAAATGAAAAAGGTGTATATGTAACACCAGCATTTCCAAAGCTTGTATATGTTTTAGACGAATGTAATTGTTTAAAAGGTGGAAAGTATGATTACTTAACTAAACTTGCAGTTAAATGTTCATCAAAAAGAATGTATCCAGATTATATTTCTGCTAAAAAGATGAAGGAAAATTATGAGGGAAATGTATTTAGCCCAATGGGATGCAGAAGTTTTCTATCACCTTGGAAAGATGAAAACGGAAATTATAAATTTGAAGGAAGATTTAATCAAGGTGTAGTAAGTATAAACTTACCTCAAATAGGAATAGTTGCAGATGGTAATGAAGAGAAATTCTGGAAACTATTTGATGAAAGATTAGACATATGTAAAGAAGCTTTAATGTGCAGACATAATGCATTACTTGGAACAAGTTCTGATGTAAGTCCAATTCACTGGAGATATGGAGCTATTTCAAGATTAGAAAAGGGTGAGAAAATAGACAAGCTATTATATGGTGGATATTCAAGTATATCTTTAGGATATATAGGAATATATGAACTTACAAAGTTAATGACAGGAGAATCTCATACAACTCAAAAAGGACATGATTTTGCAATAAGAGTAATGAAGCATCTTGAAGATACTGTTATAAGATGGAGAGAAGAGACTAATATTGGATTTGCATTATATGGAACTCCAGCAGAAAGTTTATGTTATAAGTTTGCAAGAATTGATAAGGAAAAATACGGAATAATCAAAGATGTTACAGATAAAGGATATTATACAAATTCTTATCATGTAGATGTTAGAGAGAAAATAGATGCTTTTGAAAAATTAAAATTTGAAAGTGAATTCCAAAAACTATCTAAAGGTGGAGCAATATCTTATGTAGAAATACCTAACATGCAAAATAACCCACAAGCTTTAGAAGAAGTTGTTAAATTTATATATGATAACATTCAATATGCAGAATTTAATACTAAATCAGATTATTGCCAAGTTTGTGGATATGATGGAGAAATAAAAATAAATGATAATAATGAATGGGAGTGTCCACAATGCGGAAATAAGGATCATGCAAAAATGAATGTTGTAAGACGTACATGTGGATACTTAGGAGAAAATTTCTGGAATGCAGGTAAGACTAAAGAAATAAAATCAAGAGTATTACATCTATAATACATAAATTAAGATAAAGAATTGATATACATAAGAAGAAATATTAATAGAGGCAAAAGAGTTTTAAAAATTAAATACTAGGGGTTTTAAGATTGAATTCCTAGTATTTAATTTAAACTATCAAAGGAGATGATTTGATTATGAATTATGCTGATATTAAAAAAGTAGATGTAGCAAATGGTGAAGGAGTAAGAGTATCTATATTTGTAAGTGGATGTAATCATCATTGTGAAGGTTGTTTTAATGAATGTGCATGGGATTTTAATTATGGAAATAAGTTTACAGATGAGAATATAGATGAAGTAATAAATTACTTAGACCATGATCATATAGCAGGATTATCTCTTCTTGGAGGAGAACCACTTGAATATGCTAATCAAGAGGGATTATTACCTCTTGTAAAAAAAGTAAAAGAAAAACTACCAAATAAGAATATTTGGTGTTATACAGGATTTGATTTTGAGAAAGATGTGGTCGGAAAAATGGCACAAAATAATACTACCACAAAAGAATTATTAAATTATTTAGATGTAGTAGTAGATGGCAAATTTGAAAAAGATAAGAAAAATTTAAAATTAAAATTTAGAGGATCTTCAAATCAGAGAATAATAGATGTAAAAGAATCACTTAAAGAAAAGAAAGTAGTTCAAATAGACAGATTAGTAAAATGTTAAAGTAAAATACATATTTTGCAATAAAAAGGAGATTTTTATCAAAATACTCTATTGACAACTAAACGAAAATTAATGTATAATAAATGACATCGGATAGAGTAATTGCAATAGAAAGTTATACATAAAAAAATCCCACAAATGTTTTCGTGCTTTGGAAGGAGGGAAAATTGAATGTCAGAGATTAAGGTTAATAATGGTAATATAGAAGATGCTCTTAAAAGATTTAAAAGACAATGTGCTAGAAATGGAGTATTACAAGAAGTAAGAAAGAGAGAACATTATGAAAAGCCAAGCGTAAAGAGAAAGAAAAAATCAGAGGCTGCAAGAAAAAGAAAATTTTAATTAGTGAATAATAATATTTACATAGAGGAAACGTTTTAAATGCGTTTCTTTTATTTTTTCTATATGATATAATAGATAAAAAATTTATGGAGGGGTAAAAATGCTTAAAGAAGATTTAATGAATGATTTAAAATCAGCTATGAAGGAAAAAAATGAATTAAAGAAAAATACTGTTCAAATGGTAAGAGCAGCAATTTTGCAAGTAGAAAAGGATAAACAAATAGAATTAGATGATTCAAAAATAATTGATATAATTGCTAAAGAAGTAAAAAAGAGAAATGACTCAATATCTGATTATGAAAAAGGAGGAAGAGAAGATTTAGTAAAACAAATTAAACAAGAAATAGAATACTTAAAAAAATATCTTCCAAAACAATTATCTATAGAAGAAGTTGAAGAGATTGTTAAACAGATAGTAGAAGAAGTTGGAGCAAAAGATATGAAAGATATGGGAAAAGTTATGAAAGTAGCTAAAGAGAAAATTGGTGCATCTTCAGATGGAAAAACAATAAATGAAGCTGTAAAAAAATTTTTAGTATAAAAACTATTATAACTATAAAATTTTACTGTATCATGAATGTATAAATAAAGAAAACTTGATAATAATAAGATATAATTGATTAAAGAAAGAGAGAGAGAAATTGAAAGATAAATGTATAGACATAAAAAAAGGAATTAAATTACATTTAGTAAATACCAATTTATTTAAAACAGATTTATCTGTTATATTTATAACAATACCCTTAGATAGAAACACCATTACAGAAAATGTTATTATTCCAGAATTATTAAAAAGTGGATCAAATACCTATAAAAAGCAGATAGATATTTCTCATAAACTAGATGAGATGTATGGAGCAAGTCTTGAAGTTGGAGTAGATAAGACGGGGAAAAATCTAGTATTAAAAATATATATAGAAAGTATAGATGATGAATATCTTCCAGAAGGAGAAGAGAATTTTAAAAATAGTATAGAAACATTAATAGATATTGCTTTTAATCCATATATAACAAATGATTCTTTTAATGATGAGTATGTTAATATTGAAAAAGAAAGAAGAAGAATAGCTATAGAAACTCAAAAGGATGATAAAGATTCTTATTCATATGAAAGAACTATTAATATTATGTATGAAGACTCAGGATTTGGAATTAATAAACATGGATACTTAGAAGATTTACATGGTATTAATGGTGAAACTTTGTATAAGAGATATAAAGATATTATACAAAATGGAAAAATAGATATATTTATAGCAGGAAACATAGATGAAGAATATGTAAAAAAATTAGTACTAGATAATAATTATATAAAACAATTAAATGAAAGAGAAGATTCACAATATATAGTTGATATTACAAAGTGCCATAAGGAAAAAATGGATAATGTAAGAACTATAGAAGAAAAAATGGATGTTACTCAAGGAAAACTTGTAATTGGACTAGATGTATTAGAAAGAGTAGAGCCAGATGATAGATTTAAAATACTAGTATATAATACAATTCTAGGTGATGGGGCAAATTCTAAACTATTTAGAAATGTAAGAGAAAAAGCAAGTCTTGCGTATACTTGTAAATCCAACTATGTTGTACAAAAAAACAATATATTCATAAGAGCAGGAATAGAGATTGAAAATTATGATAAAGCGATAGAAGTAATAAATAATGAATTAGAAAGTATGAAAAATGGGGACTTTGAATATGAAGATTTAGAAAATGCTAAAAGATTCATCTATGCTGGTATTGATACAATAAAAGAAGAACAAAGTACAGCTATAATATTTTATTATGGAGAGGAAATGTCACTAAGTAAAATCACAGTAGAGGAATATTATGAAAAAGTTAAAAATATAACAAAAGAAGATATTATAGAGATTGCAAAAAGAGTTAATATAAATACAATATATTTTTTAAAAAATAATAATTAGGAGGGAATATGCAGGTAATTGAAAATGATTTAATAAAAGAAAAGGTATATATTAAAAAATTAAAAAACGGACTTACAATGATGTGTATTCCTAAAAAAAATACTTCTAAGAAATATATAATATTTGCTACGAATTATGGTTCTATGGATAATAGATTTATAATTCCAGGAGAAAAGGAAGAGACTATAGTTCCAGATGGAGTAGCACATTTTTTAGAACATAAATTATTTGAGCAAGAAAATGGTAGAAATAGTCTTGATGTATTATCTTCACTTGGAGTAAATGCAAATGCTTATACAACAAATAATCATACAGCATATTTATATGAATGTACAAATAATTTTTATGAAGCTTTAGATGAATTTATGAACTATGTACAATCTCCATACTTTACAGATGAAAATGTAGAAAAAGAAAAGGGAATTATTTTTCAAGAAATAGGAATGTATGACGATCAACCTGATTGGCAAGTTTATATAAATGCATTAAAAGCTTTGTATGTAAAAAATGAGGTGAAGATTGATCCAGCAGGAACAGTAGAAACGGTAGGAAAAATTGATAAAGATATATTATATAAATGTTATAACAATTTCTATAAGTTAGCTAATATGGTACTTGTAGTATCTGGTGATTTTGAAGCAAATAGCATTTTTAAAGAAATAGAAGATAGAATTATAAAAGAAGATAGTATAGAAATTGCAAAAAAAATATTTGAAAAGGAACCAGAAGAAATTAATCAAAAGATAATAAAGAAAAATATGGATGTAAATATTCCTATTTTTATGCTAGGGATAAAATGTAAGCCGACAAATTCAATTAATACATTAGATAATAGTCATGAACAAATAAGAAAGCATATTGCTATAGATATTATATTAGATGTTATTTTAGGTTCAGGATCAAAACTATATAATGAATTATATGATAGTGGAATGATCTTTTCAGAATTTTCAGCTATGTATGAATATGCAAGGGACTATTCTCACATATTAATACAGTCACAGTCATATGAATATGAAAAAGTAGTAAATAGAATAAAGAAAGAATTTGAAAAGTTTAAGAATACAGGAATTGATGAAGTAGATTTCACTAGAGCTAAAAGAAAAAATTATGGTATATATGTAAGAGAATTTGAAGATGTCGAAAATATAGGAAATAATTTTGTAGATAGTTTCTTTAAAGGTATAAATCCATTTGACTTTATTGAGGAATCTAAAAACATAGATAAAGAATATGTAGATAAAGTACTAAAAGAAGTATTTAAAGAAGAAAAAATGATCTTGTCTGTAATAGCAAATAAATGAGAAAAATGTCGAACGAAAATTGGCGAAATATGTAAAAGAAGATTGACCATAGGAATATAATGTGATATTTTATACAAAAGAGAGGAATTGGGAAAGATTGTTTATGATAAATAGAGAGTTGAACGAAAAAATTTGTAATTTAAGAAAGAAATTAGATGATAGTATATCAAATAAAGAAGATTACGCTAAAATATATAAAATGAGTGTGCAATTAGATAACTTGATTAATGAATACTATAGAGAAGTAAAAAGAAGAAAGCAAAATAATGATAGTAAAAATGCGTATTAAAAGTTTTTGTTTTAATACGCATTTTTTTATATATTAAAATCTATAATTATATTGTATTTTACTTATAAGTATAATATAATACATTCGTCAAAATAAGAATGGAGAAATACAATTTATGGGAAAGATAATAGATTTAATAAAGACTATAAATGTAGATTATCTTATAAAATATGCAAGAATAATTATAATAATTTTAGCATTTCAATTGATTGGTCCAATAATATCAAGAGTTATAATAAAAATAGTACATAAGATAACAAAGAGTAAGAAAAGAGTTACAGACAGTGGATATTATACACCACTAAAGTACTTTTTTTATATACTTGGATTTTATATATGTATATATCATTTAGGCACCACTGAAGGAATAAGAATATTAGCAAATAAAGTTATGAAGATAATGACTATTATATTATTAACGAAAGGAACTGCAGATTCAATAACACCAACTTGTTTTATATTTACAATTATAAACAAGGAGAGATATGAATCAAATGGAAATGAAGCACTTAATGTATTTTTAAGTAAAGTTCTTAGAGTAATAATTTATATAATAGCTATATTTATTGTTATTTCTGAATTAGGATATGGACAAAATCTTAATGGTTTAGCTGCAGGACTTGGAATCGGAAGTGCTGCAATAGCTTTAGCTGCACAAGATTTAGTAAAAAGTTTACTTGGTGGTTTTTCAATTATAACAGATAAACCATTTGAGATAGGAGACTATATAGAAATAGGAGTATATAGTGGAACTGTAATAGATATTACTTTTAGAAGTACAAGAATAAGAGCTATAAATAATTCTATAATAAATATTCCAAATTCATTAATTACAACAGAATATATTATTAACTGGAATAAGCTAGAAAGTAGAATTATAGAAACTAATATAAGAATAAGTTTAGATTCTAATACAGAAAAGATAAATAGATGTATAAGTAAAATTAATACTATTTTAAAAGTAAATAATATAGTAAAAGAAGACAGTGTGCAGGTTCATCTAGAAAGTATAATGCCAGACTGTAATAGTATAAAAATACGAGCATATGTAAATGTTACAGAGTATAATGAATTTCTTACAGTTAGAGACAAAATATATTGTGATATATTAAATGTATTAGAAATGGAAAATATAGAGTTAGTATATCCTACACAATTAGTATATACTAAGAGTAAAGAGTAGATGTAAAGGGGAAAAGAATGAGTTTAGGAGTAGCACTTGGAGGAGGAGGACTAAAGGGAGTTGCACATATTGGAGCTTTAAAGGCCTTAGAAGAATTAGGAGTGCATATAGATTATTTATCAGGGACTAGCTCTGGAAGTATAATGGCAGCCTTTTATGCAATGGGACTTACTCCAGACGAAATGATAAAATATACAAAAGAATATTATAAAAGCATAACAACTATAAGCAAAAGACCAATAATATCTGCTATAGGGAATTTTTTCGTTACCAAAAAAGTTAATATACCAGGTATAATAAATGGCGAGAAAGTTGAAAATTTAGTTAATAAACTTTCAGAAGATAAAAATATTGTAAATATAAAAGATATAAAAATACCATTTGCAGTTGTGACAGTAGATGCAATTTCAACTAAAGAATATATATTATCGTCAGTAGATATACAAAAGAAAAATGTAGAAAATGGATATATAAGTGATATATCTATAGGAAAAGCAGTAAGAGCAAGTATGGCTTTCCCAGGAATATTTACACCATGCGACTATAAAGAATATAGTTTTATGGATGGAGGAACAAAAGATAATTTACCTATACAAATTTTAAAGGATATGGGAGCAGATAAGACATTAGGTATAAGTTTTAAACTTGATGAGTATGGATCCAATACAAATATTCTAGCAACAATATTAAGAGCTTGTGATATTTTTTCTTTAAAGGATGTTAGAAAAGCACAAGAAATTGCTGATTACTTTATTGAAATAGAAGTAAAAGATGCAAAATTACTAGAAATACAAGAAATGGATTATTGCATACAAAAGGGTTATGATACCATAATGAATAATAAAGAAAAAATATTAGAGTTAGTGAGGAAAAACGATAAATGAAAGCATTAGTAACAGGAGCTTCCTCAGGAATAGGAAGAGAAATAGCATTATATTTAAGTGAGTTAGGATATGAACTTATTTTAGTTTCACGAGATGATAGAAAGTTAATAGAAGTACAAAATGAAGTAAAGACAAAAGTTCAAATAGAAAAAATGGATTTAACAGATAGAGAGAATCCATGGATATTACATGAAAAATATAAAAATGAACCAATTGAGATATTAATAAATTGTGCAGGTGTTGGAGTGTTTGGACAATTTACTGATACAGAACTTGAAAGAGATTTAGAATTAATTGATTTGAATATAACTTCTTTAACAGTTTTAACAAAATTATTTTTAAAAGATATGAAAAAAAGAAATCTAGGATATATAATGAATGTATCATCAATTGCAGGGTTTATGGATGGTCCATTAATGGCTGAGTATTATGCATCTAAGAATTACGTATTATCCCTAACAAGAGCAATTAGTACAGAACTTAAAAAGGAAAATTCCGAAGTTGTTGTATGTGCTTTATGTCCAGGACCTACAGATACTAATTTTAATGATGTAGCTGGAGTTGAATTTAAAGTAAAACCATATAGTAGTGAATTTGTTGCTGAATATGCAGTAAATAAAATGTTTGAAGAGAAACTTGTTATTATACCAGGTACAAAAATGAAGATGTTAGCAATATTTTCAAAATTTTTACCTGGAGAGATTATAAGAAATGTTGCATATTCTATTCAACGAAGAAAGAGAAGATAAGATATGAAAGTTACTTTTATTGGTACAGGAACAATGGGGTCTATGACTAGAGGAAATCAGAGTTTAGTAATAGATGATATATTGTTCGATATTGGATGTGGAACTGTCAAAAAGATGGAAAGTTTAAAAATATATACAAAAGATATAAAATGTTTAGTTATTTCACATTTTCATGCAGATCATTTTTTTGATTTACCTAATTACTTAATAGGAAGAAATATAAGAAATGAGCATTTAAAAGAAACACTTCCTATAATAGGGGGAAAAGGTTTAAAGAAAAGAGTAATTGAATTATTTACATTGGCTTTTGGAGATGGAAACAAAGAAAAGTATAGTAATTTTGAAAGAGATTTTAATGTAAAATTTGTAGAGTTAGAGAATACAAAAGAGTATATTGATGTAGATAATAGCTTTTCTATAAAAGCATATGATCTTATACATGGAGCATGTAAACCAATTTTAGGCTTTATTTTAAATAAAGAAAATAAAAAAATTGGATATGCAACAGATACAATACTTTGTGATAATCTAAAAGAAATATGTAGAGAGTGTGATACAGTATTTATAGATGCAACAAATACAATTCCTACTGGAATGCATATAGGATTAAATGAAGTTCTAGAACTAAAAAAAGAAAATGAAAATACAAATTTTTTTGCAATTCATAGAAGTGATTATATTCATAGTCATATAAAGGAAATTAATTTTCCAGAAGATGAGGAATGTATAATAATATAAATAAATATATAAAAGGGGGAAGTAAAATGAAAGCAAAATATAGTAGTAAGATTTGTATATTAATTATACTAGTAGTAGCAATACTTTCTTTATCTAATAATGTTTTTGCAGCTACAATAACAAAAGAAAAATTGCAAGAGAATATGAATGCTTATGTAACAGGAAAGAAAAAAGCAACAGCTACATTATCAAATGGTTCATCAATGTCAATTGGTGGTGATTCTCCTTCAGGAGGTTCTATTACTATAGACGATAAAACGGTAAAATATGCATATGAAGGATATAATATTAGCGGAGCATATACACTTTCAGATACAGAAGCAAGTTTCACAGTTGATACATCTACAGAGGGAGTATCTGAAGAGCAGGCTATAATAGAGGCACTTAAACCATCAGTATTATTACCACTATTTTTTCTAGGAATTACTGATGAACAAGGAGTAAATTCAAATGATGCATTATATTATTTCGGAAATGAAATATCAAATTCATCTACATCAGTAAATAACAAAATCTTCTCATATACAATGACAGGAGATACGACAAAAGCAACATATGTATTAAAGATAAATCTTAACGCTGATTTTTCTACTATTCCAAGTAGTACAAGTAAACCAAATGATTCAGATAATTCAACAACAGGAATTATCTCTGATAATAAAACTAATGACACAAATGATACTTTAGATACAAATGACATATTTGATGAAAACAAATCATCAGATAAAGATATACCAGATGCAGGACCAGAAAAGTGGGTTCCTATATCAATTGTTGCAGTAGGACTAATTATAATTATTATAATAGTAATGGATATAATAAATACAAGAAAAATGAAAATGCAATAATAAAAATGAAGCTACTCTAAATAGGAGTAGTTTTTATATGTATAAAAAGAAAAAATATGTAAACTAATTATGTACTTGCAAAAATATGAAAAATTTGGTATAATATAAATGTAGTTAAAAAAATATAAAATTAATGGAGGTAGACAATAATGAAAATGGAATACTTAGCTAAACGGAGAGCTGTTAAAAAATTTGTAATACGTGGTAAGTCTAGTGAAGAATTACAGGCTTTTGTAGGTATTATAAAAAGTAACATGTATACGATGGGAGGCATACTTGTTTATGAAAAACTAGTAGCAGAAGCATCTAAATTTTTTATATTATCATTTGAAGACAGTATAAATATGGCAGCGTGGGAGTACATGACAACAAGTGCTATCGGTACTCAGATTATAGAAATAGTTTCTAGTAAAGTGCTGAATATTACAGATAAAGATAATGAGGCTGTAATGAAAAAAAAGGCAGAAATCAGAGCATCTATAAATGAGTATAATGGAGCAGTGTTAAGAGAAAAAGAAATAAAAAACGGGTATGAACTTTTACTATTTTTCACAGATGAGTCCAAAATGGAAGAATGGCAAAATACCTTCAATGTACAAGCATAGTTTTATACTTAGTACTACTACCTTAGGGGTTGTTCCTTACAGATACCATAATATTTATCAGGTTCATGGTATTGTAAGGGGATGACAACCCCTTTTTTTTATTTATTAGTAAATGATGTATATATATTATTATAAATGAATATCTACGAATATGTAGATATTTTTATAATACCATTCCAAGAGTAAGAATACCAACATTATCATTATATATTTTAGAAAATTGAGATAGAGGTAATGGATTTGTTCCAGAACCAACTTCAACAGTATATCCAGGTCTATTATAATTTTGTATAAACCAATCTTTATATCCAGCATATGCTGAATTTGTTGGTGTAGTATCTAATGAATATCCACTAACATTTGAAAATTGTTGACCAATATAATATGAACCTTCAGGTAGGAAATCAGAAAATTTCCAATAAATAACTTCACCTTGTGAATGGTATGCAAGTATAAGTCTAAAATTTTTAGATAGTGTAAAATTATACATAGCAATAGCTTCAGGAGTAACTAATGGCGCTGTTCCTACAAAATCTCTAGGACCAGGTTTAGTAAACCCTTGAGAAAATTTTATTTCTTTTGCTGTTTCCCATAATGCTGGAAATTGTAAGTTTAAATCTATACCATTTATATTTGCTTTCCAACCATTTGGAAATTCAATATTAGGATAGTTTTCTGAAAGTGTTTTTGTATAATTAAAAACATCAGGAAGGTATTTTTCTATATTTCCAACAACTAAATCAACTCCATCTGGATTTACCATTGGTACAAAAAACACAGATGTATTTTCAAAAAGATATTTTGCTCTATAATCAAATATTGTAGAATTACTTTCATATGCAGCAGATAAATTTTCTATGTATTTCATAAGTAAAACAGATGTAATCCATTCATTTGCATGTATAGAACTACTATAAAAGACCTGTTTTTGACCTCTTCCAAAACGAACATAAGGTATACTTCTTCCAAGTGCAGAATATCCTATACTGCCAATATCTAAAAATGGGTATTTACTTTTTAGTCCATCTAAATTAATAGATAATATATTGTATCCATACTGAACATCTGTAGGAACAATATATGAATATTGCAAAAGCTTATTCCAAGTATTTGCACCAACAATTCCATCAGGAGTAAGCCAAAAATTTCTTTGAAAATTTATAACAGCATTTTTAGTATTCTGACCGAATATTCCGTCAACAGTTAAATTTCCAAAACCTAAAGTATTTAATAAACTTTGTAAATATTGTACAAGAGTACCAGTTGAACTGACTTTTAAAACTTCCATATAATCACCTAAAATAATATATGTAAAAAGTGTAAAAAAAGTTAAAAAAGTATGATAAATATTTGATATTATTTTTTATATATAATATAATAATAAAAACATAACATGAAGGAGTTGAAGAAATGAAAAAAGGCACAATATCAATAATAATATTAGCTCTATTATTGTTTTTATTAGTTATATTAGGAATTATTGCTTATTTAAAATTATATATTCCAAGCAATTATGTAATGAAAATAGAAAATACAGTTGATCAGAAATCTAACATAGTATACATATATGAAAATGGAAAAGTAATCTTAAATAATGAAGGAATTAATAAGTATAAATTATCTATGAGCAAAGATGATGTTCAAGAGTTATTAAATGAATTACCAAAACATGAGGTGACAGTAAAAGTATATGTGGTAACAACAAAAGATGGTAAAGAAACTTATGTAGAAAATATGTTTTATACTCTAGTTTCACAAAAATTAAAAATAAAGAATATATTTACAGAAGGTATAAAGTAAATAAAAATAAGTACAAATCAGAAAATAATTTGTACTTATTTTTTATATTGTTGTTTTAAAGATTGTTCCTATAGTAGAGAAAATAGATATAATAGTATCAACGAAAACCTTTAATATAATATTAGAATTATAAAGATTTATCAAATATTCATGAATAGGAGGAATAAAAAATAATATAGTAAATATAATTAAGACACATACTATTGTTAAAAAAACATTTAGAATTCTCTTAAAAGTCCATTTATATTTTAATCTATATCCTCTAGAACGTAAGTAATTATCATAGGCTTCTACATATCGTTCTTGTAATTTCTTTTCTATTTTCTTTTTTTGCTTGTCATCCATAAATGTAGTATCCACTACAAAATTTTCCTTATCATATTTTGATGGATTATTTAATGGTGTATCATTTTCATATTGATTATTATTAATTGATGATTTTTCGGAAGAATTATCTTCTGTAGAAGAATAATTTGTAGATTTATTTATAGAGTCCAGCTCCTTTTTTTTCTTTAATATAAAGTCATAATTACTTCTTTTAGATTCATCAGATAAAACATCATAAGCTTCATTTAACTTTTTCATTATTCTTTCAGCTTCTTTTTTATCACCAGTATATACATCAGGATGATACTTTTTAGCAAGAACTCTATAAGCTTTATCGATTACCTCAATAGATGCATTTTCATTAACTTCTAATATTTCATAATAATTATCAGTTGATTTCATTTATTACCCCTTTATAATTATATATAGAAATTATAACATTAGAAAAATCAATATACAAGAATTAACAATGTACAAAACATAAAAAGAATGTTATAATTATAAAATGTATAAAATAGTAAAGAGGGATAATATGGATAATAATGATAGAATAATAAAATATATGGCATATGATGGAAAAGTGAGTATTACATGTGCAGATACTACATATTTAGTAGAAAAGTCAAGACAAATACATGATTTAACTCCAACTACTACAGCTGTTATGGGAAGAGTACTTACAATTACAAGTATGATGGGAGTAGATTTAAAAAATCTTGATGAGAGTATTACTGTTCAAATAAATGGAAATGGACCTATCGGAAAGATTATGGCAGTATCAAATTGCTTCCCAAAAGTAAAAGGATATATTCAAAATCCACTAGTAGAACTACCTTTAAACCAAAATGCGAAAATAGATGTAGGTGGAGCAGTAGGAAAAGATGGATATATAAATGTCATAAAAGATATTGGAATAAAAGAACCATATATAGGAATAACTCCTATAGTATCTGGAGAAATAGCAGAAGATTTCACAAAATATTTTGCAGACTCAGAACAGAAACCGACAATACTTGCACTTGGAGTCTTGGTCAATAAATCTGGTGTACAATCATCAGGAGGATATTTATTAAATTTAATGCCTGATGCAACTGATGAGATAATTGATAAGTTAGAAAAAAATGTCTCAAACATTCCTTCTATCAGTAAGATGCTTTCTGATGATATGTCATTAGAAGAGATAGCAAAAGTTGTTACAGGTGATAATAATATAAAAGTTATAGAAGAAAATATTATTCCAGTATATGAATGTGATTGTAGTAAAGAGAAATTTGAAAAGGGATTAATTTCGCTAGGAAAAGAAGAGCTTAAAGATATAATTAAAAATGATGATAAGATAGAAACAGTATGTCAATTCTGTAATAAAAAATATATTTTTGATAAAGAATATATAGAAAACATCATAAAATAGTAAATATGGAGGGAAATATGAAATATACATTTAGACCTGAAGGAGTTTGCTCAACTGAAATGATTGTAGAGCTAGAAGGAGACATAGTAAGAGATGTGCAGATAGTAGGAGGATGTCCAGGAAATACTGTAGGAGTTACAAAACTTGTACGAGGAAGAAGTATTGATGAAGTTATATCATTATTAAAAGGTATTCCTTGTAGAACAAAAGGCACATCTTGCCCAGATCAATTGGCAAAAGGATTGGAAAAAATAAAACGAAATGCAAACTAAAAAAGATAGAAAATAGCAATATTGTTATTTTCTATCTTTTTTATATTTATTGTCCTCCACCAGAAGATCTAAGTGTTATAGATATTATAGTTCCTTCTTCAACTTTTGTCCCTTCAGAGATATCTTGCGAAATTACTTTACCAGAGCCATCAATTTCAATATTTAAATTCAATTCTTTTAGTTTCTTTTTAGCTTCAGATAATGTTAATCCTTTTAAATTAGGAACTTTTACTGTTTTTGTATCAGTATTTTCATCATATAAACAAATGATAGAATTTTTTTCTAAAGATATTCCAGCTTTAGGATATTGAGAAGATACAATATAATTATCAGTGTTTGATTCGTTTACTACAGTAAAACCACTTTTTTCTAATATTTTTACAGCTTCAGAATATTTTTTACCAATAACATCATTTAACGAAATAATATCTTTTTCTTTATTTGATTTTTCATTTGATGATATTCCAAGATAAGGTAACACTTCAGATAAAATTTGTGAAGTAACGGGAGCAGCAATTGTACCTCCATGATGTTTACCATTTTTAGGATGTTTTAATATAACTAAACAAACAACCTGAGGATTATCTATTGGAGCAACAGAGATAAATGATGCTACATAACCTTCTGATTCTTTTCCCCCAGGAGGCTCAGAAGTTCCACTTTTACCACCAATAGTATATCCTGTTATAGAGGCATATCCACCAGTACCTTCAGAAACAACTGATTCAAGCATACTTCTCATTTTTGCAGAAGTTTCTTCAGATATAGCTTGTCTAATTTCAACTGGTTCTAAATTATTACTAACTTTTGTATCTGAATTTACAGTTTTATATACAATTCTTGGTTGCATTAATTTTCCATCATTTACTATACTGGATACTGTTGTGATAAGCTGTAGAGGGGTAATAGTAAATCTCTGTCCAAATGACATTGGGGCAAGATCTATGGCTGAACAATTATTCTTATCACGGAAATATCCAGATGCTTCTCCTGCTACCTTTGCACCAGTATTTCCTCTAAGCCCAAAAGAATCTAAATATTTATAAAATCTATTTATTCCAATCCTTTTACCAATCTGAACAAATGCAGGATTGCAAGACTTTTCTAAAGCTTGTCTAACGGTTAAAGTACCATGAGAAGCTTTTGCCCAACAGTGTATTTTTCTACCAGCAACGGTTGTATATCCACCACAAGTAAAAGTATCTGAATCAGTTCCAACTAATCCTTCTTCTATAGCTATTGCAGAAGTTATGATCTTAAATGTAGAACCAGGTTCATATCCATTAGATACAGCTGGATTTCTCCACATAGCATAAATCTTTTTAGCTTGATCTTCTTCTGATAGTTTATTCCAAGTCTTTTTTAATTCTTTTGTATTTGGTGTAAAAGGAGTATTTAAGTCAAATGTTGGATAATTTGCCATAGATAATATATCTCCATTTGTAGGATTCATAATTATTGCAATTCCAGAATCTGCTTTGTTCTCGTTTACAGCTTGTTTTAAGTATTTTTCAACAGTAGTTTGTATATTTACATCAATAGTTAAATATATATCACTTCCATTTTCAGCAGGAACATATTGTTCGCTTTCATCAGAAATGATATTATGTCTTACATCTGTAGTTGTAACAATTCTACCAGATGTTCCACTTAAAGTAGAATCCCATTCTGATTCCAAGCCTTCTAGACCTTGATTATCAGAACCACAAAATCCAATTAGATGAGCTGAAAGACTGTGATATGGATATGATCTTTTAGTATCTTCATCTATATTTATTCCAGTTGATATTTTATTTTCACTCATCCAGTTTTTTAATTCTTCTGATTTATCTAGATTGACTTTTTTAGCAATTGTTACTACTGATGATTCAGAAGATAAATCTTTTAAAACATCATCATATTTGAGTTTGAATAGTTCAGCGAATTTTTCTGCAAGTAATTCATTAGGAACAGCTTTATCATTAGAATATAATATTTTTCCAGGATTAACGCTAATTGTTGAAACAGAAGTACTTTTAGCTAGAATTTTTCCATTAGTATCATATATTACACCTCTTTTAGGGCTAATAACTAAGCTTTTAGTTTGTTGTTTATAAGCTTCAGTACTTAAAGTAGGTCCTTTCATAAATTGTATATATCCGAATTCTCACAATTAGTGCAATTAAAACTAATATGAACATTATCAAAATAAAAATAGACCTTTTTAAAAATATAGATTTAATAATTAGGTCAATATTTTGACTAATTGCTTGTTTTTTATTTCTCTTTTTTAAAATTTTTTTAACTTTTTTCATAATCACCACTTAAAATAATTATAATTATTTATTATTTTATATTATAGATAAATAAAAAGCAATATGATATAGTATAAAATAAACTGAATACAATATTATAAAAAGGTGTGGAATTATGTCAAAAATTTTAATAATAGAAGATGATGAAAAGTTAAGAGACGAATTAGAAACTTTTTTAAATAAAAATGGATTTAAATGTGATAGTTTAAAAAGTTTTGAAAATGTTATAGAAGATATATTAAGTAGAAAAGTTGATTTAATATTATTAGATATTAATTTACCATATGTAGATGGTAAATATATTTGCAAAGAAGTTAGAAAGTTATCTAATGTTCCTATTATAATGGTAACAAGCAGGGATAATGAAATAGATGAGTTGATGAGCTTAAATTATGGTGCAGATCAATATGTAACAAAACCATATAATATACAAATATTACTTGCTAAGATTGTGGGACTATTAAGAAGAAATCAGAGTGCAGGAACAAATCCAGAAAAAATTAATTGTAATGACTTTATATTAAATACAGCAGAAAGAACGATTGAAAGAGAAAATATAAATATAGAATTAACAAAAAATGAATATAACATTTTATATTTTTTAAGTATTCATAAGGGGAAAGTTATTTCAAGAGATGAAATAATGGATTATTTATGGCAAAGTGAGAACTTTATAGATGATAATACTCTAAATGTAAATATAAAAAGATTGAGGACGAAATTAGAAGAAGCAGGGATAGAAAATGTTATTGAAACAAGAAGAGGGCAGGGATATATATTAAAATGAGTTTTATAAGATTTTTAAAAGATAAAATATTATTAATTATTTTAAGTTTATTTGGTATAGCAACTATAGAAACATTACTACTTGCCTATAAATTAGGAATTGGAATTAGGATATATATATGTATAGCTCCAATAATTTTATTAGTTATATCAATAATAGTAGAATATGAAAATAGAAAAAAGTTTTATAATAATTTAAATCAAAATATGAATGAATTAGAGGATAAATATTTAATAGCAGAAGTTACAGAAACTCCAGACTTTATAGAAGGAATAATACTAAAAGAAACAATGCAAGAGACAGAAAGATCAATGATAGAGAAAATAAATAAATATAAAAATCTACAAGAAGAGTATACGGAATATATAGAGTTGTGGATTCATGAAATTAAGACTCCTATAGCAGCAGGTAAGATGATAATAGAAAATAATAAAACAGAATTTACAAAGAGTATAGAGGAAGAATTAGATAAAATAGAAAATTACACAGAACAAGCATTATTTTATGCACGAAGTAATACTGTAGAAAAAGATTATTGTATTACAAAGTCTAGTTTAAAAGAAATAATTAATTTAAGTGTAATGAAAAATAAAAGTGGTTTATTATCAAATAGAATAAATATAAAATTAGATGATTTAGATAAGATTGTATATACTGATAGTAAATGGGCAGTATTTATTGTAAATCAGATTATACAAAATAGTATAAAATATTCTAAAATAGAAAATAAGGAAATTAATATATTTGCAAAAGATGAGCAAGAGAAAGTTATTTTATATATAAGAGATAATGGAATAGGAATTATAGAAGGAGAATTAAATAGAGTATTTGATAAAGGTTTTACAGGAACAAATGGAAGAATTCAAAACAAGAAATCAACAGGTATAGGTTTATATCTATGTAAGAAATTGTGTAGCAAATTAGGAATTGGAATTGAACTTGACTCAAAAAAAGATATAGGAACAGAAGTGAAAATTACATTTCCAAAGAATAGTTATACAGATTTTTAATATAAAGAAAAATAATAACTAAATTTTTAAATGTGAAACAAAGTATTATATAAAGAAAAACAAAGTTTCACATTTAAAACATTTATGATATAATACTATAACGAAAAAAGAGAGTACAAATATCTCGTATTTATAAGGAGGAGAAATGGAAGAGAAAATTGAAATTATGAGTCTTCTTCAAAGTAAACAAGTACTTGAACATGAACTACAATTACTTGTATATGGAGCTGTTGAGATAAGAGAAAATAATTCGAATAAATATATATATGTACATTATAGAGATGAAGGAGTAGTCTTAACAAAATATGTTGGAGAATATTCAGAAGAATTATATAGTTTAGTATTAAATAATAGTATTAAAGCAAGGGAGCTAAAAAAACAAATAAAAGAAATTACAAAAAAATTAAAACAACTGAATTATATTGAAGAAGAACTTCCAGAAAAAGTAGAACGAAACATAGACTTTACTAAAAGAAATTTGGTAGATACAATTTATAAACAGGCTATATTGGAAGGTGTTGCTACTACATTTGCAGATACAGAAAATATTATTGAAGGTGGAAAGGTAAATAATATGACATCAGAAGATATATTAAAAATAATAAATCTAAAACATGCATGGGAGTTTATATTAAATAAAAATGTTATTTTGAGTGACACTAACTTTGCTTTATTATGCGAAATAAACAAAATGGTAGAAGAAGGATTTTATTATTCAGCAGGAAAAGTTAGAAATGTTCCAGTAAAAATAGGAGGAACAGCATGGATACCAGATTTACCTATTGAAAGTGTGATAAAAGAGGAATTAGAAGATATCCTTAATAGAGAAATGAATGATGTAGATAGAGCAATTGAGCTTCTATTATATACAATGAAAAAACAAATATTTATTGATGGAAACAAAAGAACATCAGTAATATATAGCAATCATTATTTAATTTCTAAAGGAAAAGGAATTATATCGATTCCAACAGATTTAACAGAAAAATTTAAAGATTTGCTTATTCCTTATTATGAGGGAAGAGATGAAGAGAAAATAAAAGGATTTATAAAGGAAAAGTGTTATATGAGTATAGATTAATTGAAAATATAACAAATGGTGAATGATTTAAAAGAATATACATTTTATAAAAAAGATTGCTAATAATAAAAAATAATTGAACTAGTTTTTTTATAGTATTTAAGAAAATCAATAGAATTTATACATGTACTAGACCTACACAAGCTTTACATGATATAATTTTCAAATAAATATAATAATATATTCATTTATTAAAGATAGGGGATAAATAAATGAACTTGTATGAAGAAACAAAATTTATAATGAAAAAAAATAATTTATATGCAAATAAGAGTTTAGGACAAAATTTCTTAGTTGATGAAAATGTTGTAACAGGGATAGTGGAAAGTGCTAATATTAGTGAAAGTGATCTGGTAATAGAGATAGGTCCAGGACTTCGGAACTCTTACAAAATATTTGCTAGAAACTAATGCTAAAGTTATTTGTATAGAACTTGATAAAAGAATGATAAATATATTACAAGATAGATTTTCACTATATGAGAATTTTGAAGTTATAAATGATGATGTATTAAAGGTAGATTTAAAAAAGCTAATACAAAAAAATAAAAAAGAAAATATAACAAATGTAAAGATTGTAGCTAATTTACCGTATTATATAACAACACCAATAATTATGAAGCTACTAGAGGATAGATTAGAAATTGAAAGTATAACTGTAATGATTCAAAAAGAAGTTGCTGAGAGATTAACAACAGTTCCTGGAGAAAAGCTTACAGGAAGTATAACATATTCTATAAATTATTATGCAGATCCTGAAATGATATTTGATGTACCAAATACTTCATTTATTCCAGAACCAGAAATAACATCAACAGTAATTAAATTAAATATTTTAAAAAATCCAAGAATAAAAGTAAAAAATGAGAAAGTATTATTTAGAATTATAAAAGCAGCTTTTATGCAGAAAAGAAAGACCTTATTAAATGCACTTGTAAATAATAATATATTTAATACTAAAGAAGATGCTGAAATATGTTTTGAAAACTTAGGATTAGATTTAAAAGTCAGAGGAGAAAAACTATCTTTAGAAGACTTTGCAAGAATATCAGATTATATATCATAATTTAATTGTTATTTTAAGCTCATATATTTAATATAAAATCATACTATTTATAGAGGTGATTATATTGATGAAATTTACAAAGATGCATGGACTTGGAAATGACTTCATTTGTATTAAGTATGATGAGAATATTAGATATAACTTAAATATATTTTCAAAGTTTTTATGTGATAGGCACTATGGAATTGGAGCAGATGGGCTTATACTACTATATAAAAGTAAGGTAGCAGATATAAGAATGAGGATATTCAATAGTGATGGAACAGAAGCTGAGATGTGTGGAAATGGTATAAGATGTGTAGCTAAGTTTGCATATGAAAATGAATTAGTTTCAAAAGATAGTATTACTATAGAAACAAATGCAGGAATAAAGAAAGTTCAATATATATTAGAGAATAAAAAGATAATGGCAATTAAAGTAGATATGGGAAGTCCAATATTAAATGCTAAGAGAATTCCATTATATATTCCATATGGAGGAAATAGAATGGAAAATAAGATAAATAAAGTTTTATTTAAAATAAAAGATAAAGAATATATAGGTTCATGTTTATCAGTTGGAAATCCACATACAGTAATAGAAGTAGATGACCTAAAAGAATTTGATGTAGAAAGAATAGGAAAGGTAATTGAAAATTATAAATATTTTCCAAGTAAAACAAATGTTGAATTTGTACAAATATTAAATGAGGAAAATATTAAAATAAGAGTATGGGAAAGAGGAGCTGGAGAAACTTTAGCATGTGGTACTGGAGCAACTGCTGCTGCATACGCTTGTTTTGAAAATGGTAAAACAAGAAATAGTGTAAAAGTTGACTTAGAAGGTGGTAGTTTAAAAATTGATATAGATGAGAAGACAAGAAATATGTATATGACAGGGGATGCTGTAACTGTATATGAAGGAGTAATTGACTTTTAATAGTCAAAGTAAATATAATTATTGTTAAATATTGACTTTAGATTTAAAAAATATATAATAGTAATATAAAAAAATAAATGGAGGTATAAAATATGAAAGCATATGTATGTAAAGTTTGTGGATATGTTCACTTTGGAGAAGAGGCACCCGAAAGATGTCCTCAATGTGGAGCTCATGGTGATAAATTTGATGAAAGAGAAGAAACAGTAGAAAAAGAATATGTTGATGAACATATTGTTGGTATAGCAAAAGGATTAGATGAAGAAGTTGTAAAAGGTTTAAAAGACAATTTCATGGGAGAATGTACAGAAGTTGGTATGTATATTGCCATGAGTCGTCAAGCAGATAGAGATGGATATCCTGAAATAGCTGAAGCGTTTAAGAGATATGCTTTTGAAGAAGCAGAACATGCAGCAAAATTTGCTGAATTATTAGGAGAAGTAGTTCATTCTGATACAAAGAAGAATTTAATGTTAAGAGCAGAAGCTGAATGTGGAGCTTGTGCTGGAAAGAAAGAACTTGCAGCAAGAGCAAAAGAATTAGGATATGATGCAGTTCATGATACAGTTCATGAGATGGCTAAAGATGAAGCTAGACATGGAAGAGGATTTGACGGATTATTAAAGAGATATTTTAATGATTAAAATAAAAAAATATATAAAAAATAAACACTTCAATTGAGAGGTGTTTATTTTTTGCTTAATTTGTTTTAACTACATAATAATATTTTAGTAAATGATATAAATCTAAAATTTACATTTTATTATATTTATTTAAAGAAGTTTTAGGGCATTCTTTTATATATATTTTTACATTACTTTTTAAAGTTTTACAATTAAATATTTAACCCTAATGAACAAATTGAAATATTTGTAGTTCATTATTATATTTTAATATGATATAATTTAAAAAAATATATAAAGAAAAACATATAAGTAAAATAAGAAAAGGTTTGGGAAAATTTTAATTAATTTTATATTATAATATAGTATTATAATGATAAGGAGGATAAGTATTTGAATAATAAAGAGGAATATAGTGATCTACAATTATTAGAATTGAAAAAAGAAGATAAAATTTATACATTAGAAGAATTAAAAATGTTAACTAAAAATATTTTTGAAAAGTATGGAATTGAAAAAGCTTATATTTTTGGCTCTTATGCGAGAAAAGAAGCAAATAAAGACTCTGACATTGATATACTTTTAGTAGGTGGAAATATTGATAATTATACTTCTTTTTCAACATTTACTTTTGAACTGGTAACTGTATTAAAGAAAGAAATTGATTTAGTAAGAGATGAAAATTATAAGAAAAAAGATACCAATGAGTATTTTGAATTAGCAAATAAAATATTTTATAACCAAATTTGCAAAGAAAGGATTTTAATTTATGGGTAATTTAGATAGAAATTTAACTTTATTGTTACATATTAAAGGATATTGTAAAGAAACTTTAGAAACTTTAGATTTAATTAAACATAATTTTGATCAATTTGAAAAAAGTTTTATTATTAAAAATTCATTATGTATGGATTTATTACAAATTGGTGAATTGGTAAACCGACTTGATACAGCTTATTTAGAAAAAACTAAAAATCAAATAAATTGGAATGCGATTAGAGGTATGAGAAATAGATTAGCTCATGAATATTTAAAAATTGATTATAATATTGTTTTTAGTATTGTTGAAAAGGAAATTCCTGAATTAAACAATTTTTTAGAAAGTGAAATAAATAAAAAATATGATTTTATGGAAAATATTAATAATGCAGATGATGAAGAAGGAGAAGATTCAGAAATATAGTAACACCTAGTATAATTTAATACGATATAACTAAAAAATATATAGTACTAAATATATATATGAAATAATTGCAAATAATAATGATTTTACGAATGAAGTGGTAATAAATTATTTTAATATAATTCTAATTTTACAATCAAAAAATATAGGAGATGAAATAAATTTTGAATAAAGAAAACAATTATAAAAATATGAAAGCTATTGAAAAAGAATATGAATTAATAGAAAAAGAAATTGAAAAAAAAGAAAAAAAGTATCAAAATATTACATGGCAAGTAATATCAATTATTATTTCAATTTATGCATTTTGTTTTACAGAAAATAAAGCATATGCTGAGGTTTTATCTATGATAGCAATCATAATTCCATTAGTGTTGGTTATAGTAGTTATAGGAATATATGTAGCAGATATAAAGAATGAGAAAAAGCTAATTAAAAGAAAAAGTGAACTAGAAAAAAAGTTGTTTGGAAGAAGTTTAAATATAAAGAAAGAAGATAACTTTATAAAAGTTGCCCAATTAGCAATAATAGTGATGATGTTATCTCCAATTTCTTTTAATATTGTACGTATTTATATAAAAGATTTTTGGAGTGAATTAGTATTAGATTCAATAATAATAGGAGCATTAATAGCTTTAATAAAATTCTTAGACAGTTTAATAGATAAAAAGGATATTAAATCAAATAAAAAAAGTAAAACAATTAATATACAAGTTAAATATTAATATATTTATATATAATAAGGAGATTGAAAAAAGGATTGATACTATTCTTTGAAAACTATTTACATTCTAATATATTTATATAACTACCATTTTCTCTAACTTCGTTCGGGCTTCGTTCACTATTATTTACATTCTAATATATTTATATAACTACGTAAATCTTGTTTTTGTTTTAACAACGTGATATTGCTATTTACATTCTAATATATTTATATAACTACACGTAAAAAATCAAATATTAAACGCATACCTATTAAATTTACATTCTAATATATTTATATAACTACTTAAAACAAGATATTTTACAATGAAATTGAAAAAATTTACATTCTAATATATTTATATAACTACAGGTTAGAAAAAATATATTAATATATCGCATGTTCATAATAACAATCTGTCGATCTATATTATTTTAACATAAAAATATATTCTATAAAATACTTATTTTTAAAAAAAGCTTATATATCAATAAAAATTCCATCTGTCGATCCTACTATAATTTTACCTTAATGAACATCGACAGAAAATTTATTTATATATTATATTCAAAATAAAATTTTTTTCTAATAAATGTCCAATATTTTTAAATAACTGTAATTACTAATTTCCAAATTCTTATTTTCTTTTTTTGGGTTGTTTTTATTTTATAATTTATATATAAAAAAATACCTACTTTTTAGTAAGTATTTTATATATATAAAGAAAATGTGCGAAATATTTTTCCTTTATAATAATTGATAATATATATTATATTAAAAGTTTTAAATTTAGTCAATTTCTAATTTTTCTTTTGATGATTTCTACAACATTAATATTCTGATATATTTAGATTTTTTGATATGTTTTAAGTAATAAAAAATTATTTTTTATTACTCAATATCTCTAAAATAGAATTATATATTATCTCATGTCCATTTTTATTTGGATGAGGGTCAAAATTAACATTAAATATAGAAAAGTTTACATTAGTAGAATCACTTTCATAAAATTTATCTTTTATATATGAAACATCATATCCTAAATTAGTATTAGAATACAAAAATGAATTTAACTGTTCAATATAATTTTCTGAAAGTTTATTAAATCTTGTATTTTTTAAAACGTTATGATATGGATTATAGTATTCTAAAATAATTATTTCTGCCCTATTATTTATATCTCTTATTTTAGATATTAATTTAGGAAAATCTTTTTTATATTTTGCAATAGCACTATCTAAGTCAGATTTTGTTTCGTCAGAAAAGACAGTCTTATAAAAATTATGTAGCATATTGTATTTCTCAGATAAAGTAGCATTTGAAAAGCTATCATATATGCTATAGTTTAAGTTATGTTTCTTTGAAATATCAATATTAAAAGATTTTGCTATTATCTGATATAAAATCCAAAATATATCATTTGAACCGATAGAAACAGTTACTAAATCAGCATCTTTAATTTTATCAGTATATTTTCCTTGAGATAAATCATATAAAAGCCAAGATGTATTCATACCATCTATGCCAAAATTAGATAATTTACAATTAGATGTATTTTTAATAAGAGAAGAAAAGCTTTCATTATCAGTGTCTGCTAATCCAGTTCCAAGTGTAATGCTGTCTCCTAAAGCTACATAGTTTTTATAAGAAGACAGACAGTCAGAAGAAATCTTATTATTAACTTCAAAAGTATAACTCACTTCTTCAAAAGTTTCGTTTGTAGTATTATTAATTGCTATTTCATTTTCACTATTATTATCTCTAATATTAGAAATGTAATAAATACTAATAAGAATAGATGATAATATTATTATAATTATTAGTATTATTATAATGATATAATTTTTTTTATTATTGTTCATAATTTACTCCCTACTTATAAGTATAATACATTAAGTTAGATAAAAAAAGAATATAAGAAAAAATATATATTAGTAATTCATGGTAATAATTTAAATTTAATAAGATAGTACTAAAATTATATATTATAAAAGTTAGAATATATCCATTATTAATATATATTTGAAAAAATCAAATAAATGTCGAAAAGTAAATATATTATTTATGATTATAAAATCTCTTTCTGGAAATAATTAATTTAAAGTTATTTTCAAAAGGAGGTTTTTTATTTGATTAATAGAGTAGAAATTTGTGGTGTTAATACTTCTAAACTACCAGTATTATCAAATGAGGAAAAAAATGAATTATTAAAGAAAATAAAAGATGGAGATACGATTGCTAGAGAAAAATTTATAAATGGAAATCTAAGATTGGTACTTAGTGTTGTTGGTAGATTTTCGTCAAGAGGAGAAAATCCAGATGATTTATTCCAAATAGGATGTGTAGGATTAATCAAAGCTATAGATAATTTTGATATAAGTTTAAATGTACAATTTAGTACGTATGCTGTACCAATGATAATTGGTGAAATACGAAGATATTTAAGAGATAATAATATGGTTAGGGTTAGTAGGTCAGTTAGAGATTTAGCATATAAAATACTTCAAGTAAAAGAAAGAAAAATAAAGGAAACTGGAAAAGAGCCAACTATAAATGAAATTGCAAAAGAGCTTGAAATAGAAAAAGAAGATGTTTCATTTTGCTTAGATGCAATACAAGATCCAGTATCTTTGCAAGAGCCAGTATATAATGATGGAGCAGATAGTGTATATATTATGGATCAAGTAAAAGATACTAAAAACACAGATGAACTATGGGCAGAAAATATAACTATGATAGAAGCTATGAAGAAATTGAATTCAAAAGAAAAGATGATTATAACTAAAAGATTTTTTGATGGTAGAACACAAATGGAGGTAGCAGATGAAATAGGAATCTCACAAGCTCAAGTTTCTAGATTAGAGAAAAATGCAATAGAACATATGAAAAGAATGTGGAAGTAGACAGGAGCTATTATACATCTACAAGTATAACATCATCTCCGATACATTTTATTTTATTCCAAGGGATTGTAATAATATTATCATCAGAAAATAAATTCAAGATCCTAAATTCACCACATACAACAATAGATGATATTGTACCAGATGATAAATCAGCATTTACATCTTGAACAAATCCAAGTTTTTTGCCAGTGTTTATGTTTATTACATCCTTGTGTTTAAAATCTAATCCAGATGAAGCCATAGAAAAACAACCTCCAATTTAAATATTTTTAAATGTAATTTATTTATATTGTATTCAGAAAGGGGGATTATATGTGAATAGATATTATATAAAAAGTAAAAATGAAAAGAGAAAAATTTTCTTAAATGAGAAATTTGGGGTAAATGTCATAGAGCTTGACGATTTAGAAAACATAGATGAAGAGATACAAAAAGTTGCAATGGAAAAAAATAATATATTATATATTTCAAATGAACTTGCAAGTTTTTCAAATGACATTATTAGTAAATATAAAAATGATAAAAATATTAAGATTATAATTTCATAACTAAGTGAGGGGTGAAATTGTGAAAAATAAAGAAAAATTAAATAATATAGTTGTTATTAATAATTTTCCATCTAATATAGTAAAAGAAGCTATTATTATATTTAGAAAAGAAAATAATTTTGAATTATTAGATAATGAAAAAACAAAAAGTAATATTATAGAAGAAGCGGAAGACACTATTATTGATTATATAAAAGAAGCTCAAAATAAGATGGAATATAGAGATTATATAAGACTTAAAAGAAGATATAAAATACTTAAATATTTTAGTATATTTGCTTTAGCATTTAGCCTAATAAACATAGTACTATTTTTATAAATAAATATATAAGAATAAAACATGTCTGAGTAGAATATAATTAAAAAAAGAAAAAAAGAGGTGTTTATATGGCTATTTCAGAAGCAGATAAAATAAGAAGAGCAGAAGAAATTTATTATAGAAGAAGATATAATAAAGATTATAGGAGTGTAAGTAATGAGCCACAGAAAAAAAATAGAGGTTTTATTTCATGGCTTTTTGGAAAAGTAGTATATATATCACTTATAGTATGTTGTGTATATGCATATAACAATAAAGAATATCTATTATCAGATCAATTTAAAAAGGATTTTGAAAGCTTTATAAATCAACCAGTAAATATGAATCAAATAATGGAGATATTTGATAATCAAAATTACAATCAAATGGTTGAAAAAAACGAATCAAATGAAAAGAAAGATACTAGTGAAAGTACAAATGAAATTGTAGAAAATAGTATAACATATGTTAATGAAATATCTACAGAAATTATAAAAACAACATATTTAAAGAATTATACTGACAATAGTAATAATAGTATAAAAAATAATAAAACTATTAAGATTAATAATAGTGAAAAAAAATTAACTACAGCACAAATTATAAAAAATAAATGTAAATTCAAATTCCCGATAAAAGGTACAGTAACATCTAGATTTGGAAATAGAACTTCTACATATAAAAATGTTAGTAAAAATCATACAGGAATTGATATTTCAGCTAAATATGGTACATATATAAGATCTGCTATAGAAGGGAAAGTAATACAAGTATCTTCTGTAGGAAATTATGGAAAACATTTAATGATTCAAAGTAAATCAGATCCAAATATAGTAACTCTATATGCTCATTGCAGTAAAATTTTAGTAAAAAAAGGTGACATAGTAAAAATAGGAGATAAAATAGCAAGAGTAGGAAATACTGGAAATGTTACAGGAACACATCTACATTTTGAGATAAGATATAAAAACAAATGTATTAATCCAGATAGCATATTGGAGTTTTAGAAATTATGAAAATAAAAATAGATTTAAAAGTTTTCCTTTTGATTTTGGCATATATACTTACTAATAAAATAGAAACTTTTTCTACTTTATTTGTTTTTATGTTTATTCATGAAATAGGACATTTATTTGTTGGTATGTGTGTGGGGTTGAGACCTAAAAAAATATATTTAACTATAGCAGGATTTTCAATAGAATTTATAGAAAAAGAATATGATAATTTTGTTACCAAAAGTAAAGTAAGATTAAGAAATAAGATACTAATATGTATGGGTGGACCAGTTATTAATTTGATTTTTATATTAATAGGATATTTACTAAAAGTTCCGAACATTGTATATGCAAATATTATAATATTTTTAATTAATATGCTACCAATAGTACCACTTGATGGTGGACAGATTATAAAAAATATTCTTATGTATAAGTATACTTTTAAAACTGTAAATAAAGTAATGATAGAAATATCAAAATACAATTTAATAATACTTACATTAATATTTAGTATAGCAATAGTTTATCTAAACAATCCAATAATTGCAGTATTTGTATTATATTTATGGATATTGTATTTAAAGGAAAAAAGAAAAAGCAACATAATATCAAATATGTATAGGATAATTTCAAAGGAACTATAATTTTACATATACTTGAAAAACATATAAATAAATGATATAAAATAATCATTATAAATAAAATAATAATTTATTTTGTTCTTAAATTATTAATCATATAGGAGGCTATAATGATTAGAGTAAATGATAATTATTTAAATTTGCAAGATAGCTATTTATTTTCAACTATAGCTAAAAAAGTGAATGAGTTCACAAAAAATAATCCAGATAAGAAGATTATAAAATTAGGAATTGGTGATGTAACAAGACCAATAGTTCCAGCAGTAATTGAAGCTATGCATAAGGCAGTAGATGAAATGGGAAATGGAGATACATTTAAAGGATATGGACCATACCAAGGATATGAGTTTTTAAGAAATAAAATTGTAGAATTTGATTTTAAAACTAGAGGAGTAAATATTTTGCCAGAAGAAATATTTGTATCAGATGGTGCAAAATCAGATTGTGGAAATATTGGAGATATATTACATAGTAAAAACAAAGTTGCTATAACAGATCCAGTATATCCAGTATATTTGGACACAAATGTTATGGCAGGAAGAAGTGGAGAATTTAATAAAGGTGATGGAATGTATGAAAATATAATATATATGCCAGTTACATCTAAGAACAATTTTGTACCAGAACTTCCAAAAGAAAAAGTAGATATTATTTATTTGTGTTTACCTAATAATCCAACTGGAACAACTCTTACAAAAGAGGAACTTAAAAAATGGGTAGACTACGCTAAAGAAAATAAATCAATCATATTATTCGATGCTGCTTATGAAAAATTTATTAGTGATAAAAATGTGCCACATTCAATTTATGAAGTAGAAGGTGCAAAAGAGGTTGCTATAGAATTTAGAAGTTTTTCAAAAACAGCAGGATTTACTGGGGTAAGATGTGCTTATGCAGTAGTTCCAAAAGAACTTTATGGATATGATAAAGATGGAAATAAAGTTTCATTAAATACATTATGGAATAGAAGACATTCAACAAAGACAAATGGAGTATCATATATTGTACAAAAAGGTGCTGAAGCAGTATATTCAGAAGCAGGACAAAAACAGATTATGGAAAACATAGAATATTATATGAATAATGCTAAAATAATAAAACAAGGATTAGAAGAAGCAGGATATACAGTATTTGGTGGAGAAAATTCTCCATATGTTTGGCTTAAAGTACCAGAAGGATTAACATCATGGGAGTTTTTTGATAAACTTCTTAGTGAAGTAAATGTAGTTGGAACTCCAGGAGCAGGATTTGGTCCTAGTGGAGAAGGATATTTTAGATTAACAGCATTTGGTACTAGAGAAAATACAATTGAAGCTATAGATAGAATAAAGAAGTGGAATATTGGTAAATAATTAAAATATATTTAAGTGTTGATAAGAATTAAAACTTATCAGCACTTTTTTAGTACTAATTTTATTATTCTATCAATAAAACTTACATAAAATAATCACTAATATATTATAGTTAGCTAGATTAATCACAATTGAGGTAAATTTTCTGTATGAAATGATAGATGTTATAATAATTTTAATTTTGATAGCTTAAAAATTAAAATTATAAAGAAGTTCTCGTAAACAACTCATATGTGTAATTTTCTAGTTACCATAATATAATGTTTTAATATAATCATTAAACAAATCTTATGCTCAATATTTGATATTAAATATAAAATATAGTATAATAAAATCAATATATTATGTTAATTCAAAAGGAGGGAAAATTATAGGATATATAAAAGAAAAAGAAATAATAAAAAATAAAATAAAACTTTCCAAGGCACCTATAAAATTAGATAAATATGATATGTATTATATAAAATTTCAAATGAGAACTGGAAGTACAAAAATTGTAAAAGCTTTTTGTGAAAAGGGTACTTTTCCAGATTTTTACAGTGAAGAATTTAAAAAAATACAACAAGATTATGGTAAAAATATAACTTATGATTTTTTCGTAAAAAGATTAATTGGTCAAAATGGATTGATGTATAAAGAAGGTAGAGATAATTATATATATTTGGGAGGAGAACTCTTAAAAAATGGGTATATAGCCAATCGTCATATGGTACAACCGAACGGAAAAACTGGACAACAAAACTTTGATGATAACTTATTTAGTTTAAAACTACAAGTAAAATCTAAAGAAAATGTTTCTCAAAATAATAACAGTATAGATGATAAAGGAAAAACTTATGTAATTAGTGATATTCATGGAATGTATGGTTCATATATTGATATTATGAAAAAAATGACCAAAAATGATCATCTGATTATTTTAGGAGATGTTATTGATAGAGGAACTGGTGGAATTCAAATTATTCAGGATATAATGAAGAGAAAACAAAATAGACAATATAATCCAGAAATTACTTTTCTTTTAGGAAATCATGAAATGCAATTTTTAGAAACTGTTAATATAATGATACGACATGGATTACATAGAGAAGATATAGTTAATCTTATAAATTGGAGAAGTGCACGTTCTCAAATGGGGTATTATAGTTTACATAGTGATGAACATTCTAAACGAGAATATCAACGCTGGAGTAATGAATTTAGTAAATATAATGTAAAATATCAAGAGTTAATTAGCCAAAAAGGATTAAATGGCTGGGAATTAGATGTTATGGGAATATGGTTAAATACAAATAAAGGTAAAACTACAATTTTTGATTATTTAAAAGGTGGACGAGTGAATGGAGTTCAAGAACAAAATGCTATATATAAATTTCTTTGTGATTCATATGTTGTATTACCACAAAATATTAAAGGTAAAGATTATTTATTTGTACATGCTATGCCACCAAAAGATCTTCAAATGATTAGTAATATGGAACAGACTAGAAAAGGATATAAATTTTCAGAATTAACAAGAGAACAATATGCATTTATGTTACAAGAAAGAAATAATAGTACTTATGAACAAGCCAAAAAACTTGGGTTTATTACAATTTGTGGACATACTCCAGAATATGGAACGATTTTAAAAAATGAAAATAAAGGATTCATTAGAATAGATGCAGGATGCGGACATAAACAAGATAAATCTAAATTAGCCTTGTATTGTGTTGATGATGGAAGAGTTGAATATTATGATGAAAAGGAAACTACTTTAGAGCCATGGGAATTATAAAAAAGAAGATATTTGTAATTTTAAAATGAATATTATATTTCCCATTATTTGAAAAACAGTTTGTATTAAATCTAAATAAAATAAAAGAATAATATTCACAATGAACATAATATGTGCTATAATATAGTATTGAAAGGAGTGGCGAAATGAATCAAATTCTTATAACTGAAAAATTATATATGACACCAGAGCTTAAAAGAAAAAAGAGATTATATAAATTAGATTTTATAATTTCTATATTTTTGCTATGCCTTTTAGTAGGATATTATGTTTATGCAGAGTATGATAGAAATAGAGGAGAACAAATTTCAAAAGAAATGCTTTCAGATATGGTATTAAGTGATAATAAATCTGGAATATTTTCTTATGATGATACAACTATAAAAGTTCAAGATGATAAAATAGTAGTAATTGTAGATACAGAAGACGAGAATTCAACAGCTATAAATATAGGAAGACTACAATCACAAGTTAAAAATGATAAAGAAGCAGTATTAGATAAGAATACATCTGTTGCATCAGATGGAACAGTTTATAGTAGAATAGCTATAATAAATATACCTTCTATAAAATTAACATATCCAGTACTTTCTACATTTAATGATGCTCTTCTAAAAATATCACCTTGTAAATATTGGGGATGTGATCCAAATGAAGTAGGTAACTTTTGTATAGTTGCACATAATTATAGAAACGCAAAGTTTTTTAGTAAAGTTCCAAATTTAAAAAATGGAGATATAATAGAAATTACAGATATATCTAGAAGGATGATAAAATATTCTGTATATGATAAATATGTAGTTTCAGAAAATGACCGTTCATGTAGTTCACAGAAAACAGATGGAAGAAAAGAGATAACATTAATAACATGTACAGACGATAGTAAAAATAGAGTTATAGTAAAAGCAACAGAAATAAAATAGTTTATAATATATGTAGGATAGATTTTTTTTAATCTATCCTATAAATTTGCTTAAAAAAATGTTGTAAAAGAAAAATACATATATTATAATACTGATAAATTAAAAGAGGTGATAATATGCTAGAGATGGAAGGAATACAAGTATTATGTCATAGTAGTATAAGAATAGAAAAAGAGAAAATAATTTATATAGATCCATTTAGAATAGATAGAAATTATAATGATGCAGATTTAATACTTTGTACACATAGTCATTATGATCATTTTTCAAAAGAAGATATATTAAAAGTAATATCAGAAAATACAGTTATTTTACTTACAGAAGATGTAAAAGAAGAGGCAATAGAAATGGGAATACATCCACAAAATGTAATAGTTGTAAAACCATATGAAAAATATGAGTATGAAGGAATAATTATAAATACGGTACCAGCATATAATAAGTATAAAGAATTTCATCCCAAAAATAAAAACTGGGTTGGATATGTAATAGAAATTGAAGGAATCAGATATTATATTGCAGGAGATACAGATGAAACTAAAGAATCAGGAGATGTAAGATGTGATGTAGCATTTTTGCCAGTAGGACGGAACATATACAATGGACTATTTAGAAGCAGCATCTCTTGCTGCTAAAATTGGACCAAAATATGCAGTTCCAACACATTATGGAAGTATAGTTGGAAATATAGAAGATGGTATATTATTTAAGAATTCATTAAGTAAAAATATAAAATGTGAAATACTAATTAAGGAAGAAGATATAAACAATGAAACAAATTACAAATAAAGAAATAATAGAAGATTTGTTTAAATATAGTGATGAAAAATATAAAAAGTTTCATAGTTCTTTATGTCCAAATAATGAAAAGGACATATTCATTGGAATCAGAATACCAATTCTTAGAAAGTATGCTAAAGAATTATTAAAAGAAAATGATGATGTGTATTATTTATTAAAACAAATAAATAATAAATATTATGAAGAAGTAATGCTTAAAGGAATGATTATTGCATTATCTAAATTAAATATTAAAGATAAATTAAAATTAACAAAGAAATTTGTTCCTGAAATTATGAATTGGGCAGTATGTGATATTTTTTGCTCAGACTTTAAATTTACAAAATCAGATGAAAAAATAGTATGGGATTTTATTGTTGATTATAAAAATTCAAATAAAGAATTTGAGATAAGATTTATGATTGTAATGATGTTATCCCATTTTATAAATGATGAATATATTGATAAAGTATTAAATATTTCAGAAAGTGTAGATTGTGATAAATATTATGTACAAATGGCAATAGCTTGGACTATATCTGTTTGCTATGTTAAATATAAAGATAAAACAGAGAAATTCTTGAAGAATACTAACTTAAGTAATTTTACATATAATAAAGCTATACAAAAAATATTAGAGTCTTTAAGAGTATCTAAAGAAGATAAAGAAAAACTTAGAAAAATGAAAAGATAATAAGAAAGAGAGAATTTATATGTTAAAAATAGGATGTCATTTATCAGTATCAAAAGGTTTTTTCGAAATGGGAAAACAAGCTGTTCAAATAAATGCAAACACAATACAATTTTTTACAAGAAACCCAAGGGGAGGAGCAGCAAAACAAATAGATGAAGAAGACGTAGAAAAATTTCTTAAACTTGCTGAAGAGAATAAAATAGAAACTTTATTAGCACATGCACCATATACTTTAAATGCCTGTGCAGCAGATGAATCAATACGAGAATTTGCAAGAGATGTAATGAAAGACGATTTAAAGAGAATGGAATACTTTAAAGGAAGTCTATATAATTTTCATCCAGGAAGTCATGTGAAACAAGGTGTAGATGTTGGAATAGAATATATAGTAGAAATGTTAAATGAAATACTAAAAGAAGAACAATCTACAACAGTCCTATTAGAAACAATGGCAGGAAAAGGAACAGAGATAGGAAGAACGTTTGAAGAGATTAAAACTATAATAGATAAAGTTAAATTAAATAGTCATCTAGGAGTATGTTTAGACACATGTCATATATTTGATGGAGGATATGATATTGTAAATAATTTAGATGGAGTAATTGATGAATTTGATAAAATAATAGGATTAGATAGATTAAAAGCTATACATTTAAATGATAGTTTAAATACCTTAGACAGTCATAAAGATAGACATGCAAAAATTGGTGAAGGAAATATTGGATTAGAATCAATAGAAAGAATAATAAATAACCCAAGATTAAAGAATTTACCATTTTTCTTAGAGACACCAAATGACTTAGAAGGTTATGCAAAAGAAATAAAGCTATTAAGAGATTTATATAAAGAGTAAAATCTTATTATAATAAATTATTTACAGGTTACATTAATGGGAGGTAGTATGAAAGAAAACAAAAGAGGAAAAAGTAATCAGAATATAAAGAAAACAGCTATAAGAATAATTAGTACATTAGTATTAGCTTTAATTCTAATAGTAATTCAAATAATAAGTGATTTATTCCCTAATGAAGTTAATAATTATATAGAATCTGATTTAAATATACCTATAAATGAAACCAATGCAATTGCTGTTTCTACCTTAGAAAGTACTGTAGTTACAAAAGATTCAAAGTTAAATATATACTATTTTGATGTTGGTCAGGCAGATAGTGAATTAATTATAGCTAAAAATGAAGATGGAACTAAATCTGTAATGATGATAGATGCTGGAAATAATGAAGATGGTAATAATTTAGTAAAATATATAAAAGCATTAGATATAGATAGAATAGATTATTTAGTAGGAACACATGCGCATGAAGATCATATTGGTGGAATGGCAAAAATAATAAAGAACTTTGATATAGGCACTGTATATATGCCAAATGTTAGTACAACAACAAGAACATACGAAAATTTACTTACTGAAGTATCAAAAAAGGGTATTGGTATATCTACTTGTAATATAGGAGATACTTTTTCAGTAGGATCAGGAATATGTACAGTAATGAATGTAAGAAATGAGGAACAAGAGGACTTAAATGATACATCTATATGCTTACATTATGTATATGGGCAAGAAAAATTTCTATTTATGGGAGATGCATCAGAGAATATGGAAAAAGATGTAGCTTGGCCAGAAGTTGATGTATTAAAAGTTGCACATCATGGATCAAAAACATCCACATCTGAGAATTTTTTAAACCAAGTAAAACCAAAGATATCAATCATTTCTGTTTCAAAAGACAACATTTATGGACATCCAAATCAGGAAACCTTAGAGAGACTTAAAAGTATAGGTTCAGAAGTTTATAGAACTGATGAAATGGGAACAATATTACTAACTAGTGATGGAAACACATATAATATAGAAGGAATAAAAACAGATATAGATGGGAACAAAAAGAAAATAAATAAAAGTAATAATAAAAAATACTAGAGCTAAAAATAGTTTCTAGTATTTTTGTTTTTATAAAGTAATTAAAAATTGGAATTATAGCTTAAATTTACTAGAATTAAATGTAGATATTTTCTTGAAAAAAGATAATGTATATAGTAATATGAAATTATAATATATTTAAAAATTATTAAAAAACATGAAATATCAAAATGGATGAATATTTTAAAAAGAGAATTTTATATAAATAATCTAATATATATAATTAATATAAAGTATTAATGGGGGAAGAAATGAAAAATAAGTTAAAGAAATTTGTAATACCAATAATATGTTTTTTTGCTATGTTAATAAGCTATAATAAAATAGTTTTTGCAGATGTTGGAGATTTTGAAACATACCATAGTGGTTCAAGTAGCTCTAGCTCAAGTTCTAGTAGATGGGATTATGGCGGAAGTAGTTGGGACGATAGTAGAAGTAGCTATAGTGGCGGAAGCGGATATTCTGGAGGAATATATGTTATAGGAAATACAATTGGAGGATTTATAGTCTTTGCAGTAGTTTGTATAATTATATATTCAAGTCTAAAAAATGGAAACTCAAATCAGAATTCTCAAGGTAGTGTAAAACAATCTATGAATATAGATGAAGAAAGTGTTGCAAATAAAGTAAAAGCTGAAGATGAGTTATTTAATAAAGATGAATTCCTAGCATGGGCAAGAGATTTATTTATAAAATTACAATATGCATGGTCAGATAGAGATTGGTCTGTAATAAGGTGTTTTGAGACTAACGAGTTATTTGAACAACATTCAACACAACTTGAAAGATATAAGAAAAATGGTCAAATTAATAAAATTGAAAGAGTAAGTGTAAACTGGGCAAAATTATATTCTTATGATGTTAATGGAGATAAAGAAGTATTATCAATAGCATTAAATTCAAAAATGATAGATTATATAATTGATGAAAAAACCAAAAAGATACTAAGAGGAAATAATTATGAAAATAAGATAAGCACATATAAATTAACATTTGTAAGGAAAAAAGGAATAAAGACAAAGCCAGGAGAGACAACAGTAAATACAACAAATTGTCCAAATTGTGGAGCACCTACAGAGATTACATCTGCTGGTAAATGTTCTTATTGTGGAAGTGTAATTACAACAGGAGAATATAATTGGGTATTATCAGGACTTGAGAAAATGTAATAATTATAAATGTTGAATTTTAGAAAAAATGATTATATAATATTTAGAAATTTATATAGAAAATTATATTAAAAGATATAGTAGTAACATATAAAATAAAAGGAGGAAAAAAATATGGGATTATTAAAAGCTGCTGGAAGATCAATTGGTTCTACAATGCACGACCAATGGAAGGATATAATTTCATGTGAGAACATGGGAAATGATACATTAATGGTAAGAAAGACTACAGATACAGGAGTAATTTCTAATAAAAGTATTATTAGGGTTATGCCAGGACAATGTGCTGTTATTATACAAAATGGTAAAGTTTTAGATGCTACAGCAGAAGAAGGAGATTACAACTTTTCTGATTCTGCGACACCATCTTTCTTTGCAGGAAATTTTGGTGCAGTATTTAAAGACATGTGGAATAGATTTACTTTTGGTGGAGATGTTCCTAACAGACAAGATATATATTTCTTTAATTTAAAAGAGATTATGGATAATAAATTTGGTACAGCAACACCAATACCATATCAAGATTGGTCACATCCTGTACCAAATCAAATGACAGGAGGAATTACACCACTTGCCGTAAAGGTAAAATGTTATGGAAAATATACATTTAAAATTTCAGATCCATCTATATTTTTAAGAGAGATATCAGGAACAGCTGATGTATATAAAAAGGATGATATAGTAGAACAAATAAGAGCAGAAGTTATAGCTGTTTTCCAAAATATATTAAATGAATTAGGAACAGAAAAGTACAAAATTCCAGTATTAGAATTACCAAGTCAAACAGATGAGATAAAAGAAATGATGGATGAAAAAGTATTTGATGAACCAATTAGAAGAAGAGGATTAAGTATAGTAGTATTTGCAGTAGAATCAGTAACTTTAGATGAAGAATCTGAAAAATATATTCAAAATTATATACTTAGCTCTAATGCTAATCTTCAACAAGGAAGATTAACAGATGCATATGCAGATGCAATAAAATCTGCAGCTGAAAATGATTCAGGAAGTATGAATGGATTTATGGGAATTGGAATGATGAATATGGCAGGAAACGGAATATTTGGAAATACGAATCAAAATATTGCAAATAATTCTAATACAAGTCAAAATCAAGTAAATTCATCTATAGTAAATAAAGACGAAAAAGAATGGAAATGTACAAAATGTGGGACAGTAAATACTGGAAAGTTTTGTACAGAATGTGGAAATAAAAGAAACGAAGAAAAAGTATGCCCAAAATGTGGGAACAAAGTGGAAGAAGGACAGAAATTCTGTGATGAGTGTGGAGAAAAAATACAATAAATAAAATAAAAAAGCTAGATTACAAATGGTAATTTAGCTTTTTTAATTGATATTAGTCTTCAGGAAGAATATCTTCATGTACACAAGTATCTAGAAACTCATTAGCTTTTACTCTTCTCATATTTCTTTGTTCTTCTACTTTTTTTGATATAGCTTCTTTTACCTCAAATGGACGTTTAATACTAATAATTGCTAATTGAGGAGTAGATTTATCGCCTGAAAATACATGAATAGTTCCAACTCCAAATATTCTTTGAAAAATACTACGAGTAACAGTCAAATCTATTATTCTATATAGCCATATTTCTTCTTGTACAGTATTTAATATACCGAAATCACAAAATAATTTATCATTTGTTAAAGAATATTTTGTAAAAGAAAGTGGTAGACCAAAAATTGGTCTTTTTCTATCCTTCCATAATAATTGATTATTCATAAACGCCTCCAAAATATATTATTTAAGATAAGTATAACAAAAATATTATAATAAAACAATAACTAATTTATTACAGTATAAAAGAAAAATGTAGAATATTTAGAAGGAAAATATAAAAAATTAAATAAAAACTATTGCAATTACGTTTTTTATATATTAAAATCTAACTAAGTGGAGAGAAGTGGTGCAAAGTGGTTAGTTTTATTAAGGAGTGAAAAGGATGTTAATAGGCGAATATGAGCATTCATTGGATGCTAAAGGAAGATTAATAATGCCTGCTAAACTTAGAGAAAACATAGGAGAGAAATTTGTTTTAACTAAGGGTTTAGATGGATGTCTATTTGCTTTTTCAGCTACTGAATGGGACAACTTTGAAGAGAAACTAAAATCACTTCCACTATCAAACAAGAATTCCAGGGAATTTACTAGATTTTTCTTATCAGGAGCAACAGAATGCGAGATAGATAAGCAAGGTAGATTTTTAATTCCAAATAATCTAAGAGTTGCAGCAGATTTAATTAAAGATACTATAATTATAGGTGTTGGAACAAGAATAGAAATATGGGATAAGGAAAAATGGATGACATATAGTTCAGATAACATATCAGTAGAAGATATTGCTGAAAATATGACAATGCTTGGTATATAACTTGAAAAAGTTTATATAAATTTACAAAAGATAAATGTAAAAGAAACAAAAGATAAAAGTTTTTAAGAATTATACAAAAGAAAAATTTTTTGATAAACTAAAGATTCTAGAATACAAAAGATAAAATATTACGAAAGATAAAAGATCATAATACAAAAGATAAAAATTAAGACTAAATAGTTGGTATTTAATTTTTATTTACCAACTATTTAGTATACAAAATTAAAGAGGTGCTATATATATTGGAATTTAAGCATGAACCAGTGCTATTAGATGAGTGTATAAAAGGATTAAACATAAAGGAAAATGGAATATATATAGATGGTACTTTGCGGTGGGGCAGGACATAGTTATGAAATTGCAAGTAGACTATCAAAAAATGGGCTTCTTATTGGAATTGATAGAGATATAGAGGCTATTTCTGTTGCAAAGGAAAAATTAAAGAAGTTTGAAAGTGTAATATATTATCATGGAAATCATGATGATATTGAAAATATATTAAAAGAATTAAAAATTGAACAAGTAGATGGTATACTTCTTGATTTAGGTGTATCTTCGTATCAACTAGATGAAAGAAATAGAGGATTTAGTTATATTGGAGATGCAGAGCTAGACATGAGAATGGATAGTACACAAAGTCTAAATGCAAAAGAAGTAGTAAATACATATACTGAAGATGAATTATCAAGAATATTTTTTGAATATGGTGAAGAAAAATTTTCAAAAAATATTGCTAGAAAGATTTGCGAGTATAGAAAAGATAAAGAAATAAAAACAACTAAAGAGTTAGTTAATTTAATAGAGATGTCTATACCAAGGTGGAGTAGAAATAAAGAATCTCATCCAGCTAAAAGAGTATTTCAAGCAATAAGAATAGAAGTAAATAATGAAATAAAGCCATTGTATGATACTGTAAGAAATTCAATAAGGTGTTTAAAACCAGGTGGAAGATTGTGTATTATAACATTTCATTCATTAGAAGATAGAGCTGTGAAAAATGCATATATAGATTCAGAAGGAAGATGTACTTGTCCACCAGAACTACCATATTGTGTATGCAATTATATTAGTGAAGGAAAAATAATAACAAAGAAACCTATATACCCCTCAGATGAAGAACAGGAAAGAAACAGTAGAAGTAAAAGTGCTAAATTAAGAATATTTGAGAAAAAATAGAGAGGTGATATATTTATGAGCGAATCATATAGATATCAGTATGATACGAGTCCTAAAAAAATAAAACCAGAATATCAAGTTAGAAGAGAAAAGACTAAAAAGAAAACGGGTATTAAAACTAGCCAAGCAAATAAAAAGCTTAGAAATAAAAGAATTATTGAAACGAAGAAAAAAGCTAAAGTAATTATATATGTACTAGCGACTTTTTCTATAATATTTACAATAAGCTATAGAAATACATTAATAAATGAAGCATATTCTAAAACAGAAACTTTAAAAAATGATCTTTCAAATATAGAGAAGGAAAACGAACAGATTGAAGTCAATATAGAAAATAGTATTAATTTGACTAATATAGGGCAAGTGGCAAAAGAAAAACTAGGAATGACTACATTAACAACTAAACAAACTGTATATATTAATTTACCAAAACAAGACTATATAGAAAGTGAGTCTGATGAAGTAAGTAAAGATGAAAAAAAATCATTATTAGAGAAAATAAAAGAATTATTTTAAAAACACATTATTATATATAAATAGTAGTGTGTTTTATTTTTTATATAAAAAATAAAATAACAATACTTTCAAGAACATATAAATATTAAAAAAGAATATAAATACTATATAGATAAAAATAATCTATATAGTATTTTTAATGAGGTATTTTAAAATGGACGAAAATTTAATAAAATCAAAGAGAAAAATGCTTTTCGAATTTATATGTGTTGTTATAATTCTATTAGGACTAATTGTTAGACTTTTTTATATTCAAATCATTGACGGAAAGAGACTGAAAGAAATGGCACTAGGTCAGCAAAGTTTAGAAAGAAATATTGGTGCTAAAAGAGGAACTATTTATGATACTACAGGAAATAATATTTTAGCAATAAGTAGTAATGTAGAATCTGTAACAGTTAATCCTAAAAGTATAAGTAAAGAGAATAAAGAAAAAGTCGCAAGAGCATTATCTGAAATATTGGATTTAGACTATGAAAAGACTCTAAAAAAAGTCACTAAATATTCTTCAATAGAAAATATAAAAAAGAGAATAGAAAATGAAGAAGCTGATAAACTTAGAAAATGGCTTATAGATAATAATATAACAGAAGGAGTAAATATTGATGAAGATTCAAAAAGGTATTATCCATATTCTGAACTTGCTTCACATGTTATAGGATTTTGTGGAAGTGATAATCAAGGATTAAATGGAATAGAAGCAAAATATGATGATGTTTTAAGAGGAAAAGATGGAAGTATAGATAAGCTTGTAGATGCTTCTGGAGAGAGTTTAAATGACGAGTCTGAGATATATAATGAATCTACAAGTGGTAATGATGTAATAATGACAATAGATGCTACAATACAATCAATTGTTGAGAAATATTTGGAAGATGCATGTATAGACAATGAGTGTACAGATGGTGGAAATATAGTTGTTATGAGTCCGAAGACTGGGGATATTTTAGCTATGGCTACATATCCAGGATATGATTTAAATGAACCATTTACGATAAATAAAGAGGATCTAAAAGGGGCATGGGAAAATACATCACAAGAAGATAAAAACAAATACCTTAATGAAATGTGGAGAAACAAGGCTATATGTGATACTTATGAACCAGGATCTACTTTTAAGTTATTAACAGCATCTGCTGCATTAGAAGAAAAATTGGCAGTTCCAGATAAAGAGGGTGCTTTTAATTGTAGTGGTGGTATTGAAATTGCAGGAGTAAGGATAAAATGTTGGAGATATTATAGACCACATGGATCAGAGTCTTTAAGGCAAGCACTAATGAATTCTTGTAATCCAGTTTTTATAGGACTTGGACAAAAAATCGGAGTTAATAAATATTATTCATATTTAGAAAAGTTTGGTATGCTTAGAAAGACAGGAATTGATCTTCCAGGAGAAGCTAAAAGTATATTTTTAGATGAAGGAAAAGTGGGGCCAGTTGAACTTGCTACAATTTCTTTTGGTCAAAGATTTGAAGTTACACCAATTCAAATGATAACAATGGTATCAACAATTGCAAATGGAGGAAAATATATTTCTCCGAGACTTGTTAAAGGTGTTATAAATTCAAAGACTGGAGAGAAAGTTGATATACCAGTAAAAGAAGGAGAACAAGTAATATCAAAGGAAACTTCTGAAAATGTACTTAGTATGATGAATTCAGTTGTATCAGAAGGTACAGGAAAAAATGCAAAAGTAGAAGGATATGAAATTGGTGGAAAGACAGGAACTTCAGAAGATGGTGTAAATACTGGAAAATATGTAACATCATTTATAGGTGTTGCAAATACAGATGATCCAGAAGTTGCTATATTAGTTACATTATATAATCCAACAGGAGAAGGAGGACACCAAGGAGGTGCTTGAGTAATTTTAACAACACACTCTGATATTATAGAAAAATTAGTGATGATATAAAATTCAAATCAAATGAAGTGATTATTGTTTTTCTTGATACTTTTTTATAATTAATTCTGTTAATAGTGTATCCAAACGTTTATAAGTATAATAATCTCTAATAGAAAAAGATTCTGCAATAATAATAGTATATATAGTTATAAAAATAGTTATTACAGGAATTAAAATATGTATAGTAATAAAAATAGCATTATATATAGAATCAAATTTTAAATCAAACAGATTGCTTATAAAATATGATAAAATAGTAGTAACCCAAAATGAAACAATAGATATAATGTATTGTTTAAATATTTTTTCAACATTATTTTCTTTTTTTTGACAATATAATCTTATTTCCTGAATAATTTCTACAGTATTTAAGTGGTTTTCTAATATATAATTATTTAATGTAGTAATCTCTTGTTTAAAAGTAAAATGATCAATTTTAGGAATTATACAGACAAGATATATAATAAATGGTAAAGAGAATAATATATGGGATAATACAGGTATAAGATTTTTATTATATATATATAGAATAACCATAGAGAGAATAAAAAATAAAATAGGAATCCATAAAGATTTTTTGAATGTTTTTATGATGGGTATTCTAGAACTTTTTTCTTCGAAATTATTTATTAAAGCGTCAATTACACTTTGATCTTTATATTGGTTTATTATTTTATTATTAATTTTCTTTTTTTTTCATTTACTTTTATCTCCATATTAATATTTTATAAAACATATTTTAACATATATTTACAAAAAAGAAAATTAAATTTCTAATAATTTTAAAACAGTAGAAAAGTTTTAGTTTCTATTATGTAATGCATTTAGAGTACAAACGAAAATGTGAACAAGACATAGATAAGATAAAAGAAATTATTATAAACTTTTATAATAATAATAAAAAGAAAGAGGAAATTATAAATGGAAACAAGTATGAATAGAAAATTTTAAAACACATAAGAATATACCTGAATTAGATAGAGATATCATGACAGAATTAATTGATTACATATACGTTTATAAAAATAAATCAAATATCTTTGAAAAAAATAAAAGAGAAGAATAATTGTAGTGAAAAAATAGAAAAAAAAGAAGATACTTTAGTAAGTTTAATAACATGTTTTGGAATTATCTATAAATCAACAGTTATGAGAACTGGAGAACATAAAATTGTTTAAAAAAATAAATAAAAGAGGAGAAATTATTTATAAACTTCCTCCTCTAAGATTTTTTTTACATCAACTTTATTTCATAGCCAGTATGCACATTTGTATGATTTCTTCCTTGGTTTCCGCCTTTGCAAAGAATAGTAATCTATGGCAACCTAAAGCACCTTTAATACCAGATATATCTGGCAGAAGCTCTGTTTGACCTGCCCATTTCTGCGGAAAAGGAGCAATTTGATCAAACTTTTCCTCCAATGATGGAGGTACGCATTGCGCAGCCCAGCCACCTGCTGGATATGGGAATATTACAAAAGCGACATATAAATCATATTTATTGATATTACAAATAGCCTTTAACCATGGGAAAGTTTGTGAAGGTATTTCTAAAATATAATCAGATACATTCTTAACTCGCTCTCTAAGTACTTTTTCAGCATATGTTTCTGATATTATCTGTTGAATTTTTTGTTCCAGTACATTTAGCGTAATATTTAAAGCCTTGCTAAACTGCTTTTCGAAATCAGGCTTATTTTCATACCAAGCTGGAAGATATGATGATATAAAGCTAATATCATGTGTTCCTAAGTCTATACCATTATCTTTAGCATCGATATACTGAACAATTTCTTTATCAATAGTTTCCACTATAGTAGAGCAAGATTCAGATAGTTCTTTTAACAAATTAGATTTTTCCAGAAACTTTTGAATAACTTGTTCTCCAAATACCTGCCATATCAGACCAGCACTTGCATAAGTTATACCATTAGACCTTTTTTTATCAAAGCCTGGCATATGGTGGTCAAACTTTCCACCGCCAATGTCAACTACGATATCACATTTATTTAATATGTCTATATCCCTACTTCTTACTATTATGATTTTTTCATTTGAATGTAACATGCAAAGGAAAGCAACTGCACTTGTATCATCCTCATGAAAGAATCCATCATGTACACCTATAACAAAGTAACTCCGTCCTGAGGCTGGAGTTGATGGTATAGATGTTAAAACATTAATATCCATATAAAAACCTCCTTAATTTTATTTTATAGATATAAATTATAGCATAAAACTTTACATAATACAATATTCTTATATACTATTAGTTTAATATATATAAAATCGAATATATTAGGATAAAGGATTATGTTGAATTATTATAAAATCTATAGTAAAATGTCGGTGTAAAGGAGTGATATGTATAAAAAGATATAAACAAAATGAAATAGATGAATTAGCAGAGATACTTAAAAGAGATGGTGTAATTAGTGTTCCTACTGATACAGTATATGGTATATGTGCACGTATTAATTCAATAAAGGCACATGATAAACTGATAATAACGAAAAATCGTCCTTCTAATAAATTATTTCCTGTTATGTGTGCAGATGAAGAACAGATAAAAAGTATTGCTATTGTAGATGAGAGAGTAGAAAAATTAATTCATGCTTTTATGCCAGGTCCTATTACTTTAATTTTAGCAAAAAAACGAGAAGTACCAGAATATGTTAACAATGGAGGAGTAACAATTGCTGTAAGAATGGCAACCTCAAAAGTTTTAGAAGAGCTAATTAGAAAAGTTGGAACCCCAATTTTTATGACTAGTGCTAATCAAAGTGGAGAATCGATTTGTAGTACTTTAGATGAAATAGAAAACGCATGTCCAACTTTAGATGGAATGATGGAAGGGAATGTGTCATTTGGTAAAGCAAGTACAGTAATAGATTGTACTTCAGATAAAGTGAGGATTTTAAGAGAAGGACCAATTTCAATGCAACAGATTATAGAAGTACTTGAAAATTAATTTAAAAAATAAAACTGAAATAGTCAAAGGAGATAGATTATGGAATGTAAGGAACATAAGCATATATTGGAAAATGACATAATAGAAATATTTAAAAGTTACTATGATTCTTCAGAAGAGTTAGCAAAGAAGAACCAAGAGGCTAGAGTGTTTACAGATCATAAAAATGCACATATTAAGATGGTATTAAGTAAAACTAGAGATGTAATTAAAGCTATTCAACAATATATTAAATTAGGCATAAATGAATCTAAAACAGATAAGATACCTTTTTCAGATAATATAAAATCAGAAGTAATAATAGCAATTGCTTTATTACATGATATTGGATTAAGTGGTATCGGTTATACTTTTGTAATAAATAAGGATGGATTTTATGAAAAAGATGAAGAAGATTATTATAAACTTCAAAGTATAGATTGTAATAATTATTCTCAAGTACGTATCAATCATGGTTTAAATTCTGCTATAAATATTTTTAAAAATCGTGAAAATTTAAAAAAGTTAGGTTATTCAGATATGGAAATTGATGAAATTGGAGTAGTATGCATGGCTCATTTCATTTCTACTTCTGGATTAAAGGATGTAAATAGTAAAATTGATTGGAAGGAATGCTTTGATAGAATTGATTCTGCAATAAATACTTATAATAATGATCATAGCGATTTTGCAATATCATTTAATAGAAATATGTTAGAAAATGATAAGTATTTAAGCATACTTGCAACTGAAGCATTTGCAATTCGTTTAGGAGATGTTAGTAGAGACTCAGGACCAAATATGGAGTCACAATCTGGAGAAATAATAAATATAGACAGAAAAAGTTTAAATAATGAAGGTGGAAGTGTAGATTCGGAAATTGAGAAAGCAGTTATAACTATTGGCTCTAATAATGATTCAATTATTTTTCAGAAATCTAGACAAGTTCATGTAGGAGAGCAGAATATTATTAATAATGAAATATTTATTAATAATGATGGCATTTTAACACATAAAATTACTATAGAGAATGGAAATTCTGCTCCAAAATGTACACAAGTTGCTATATATGACCATATGAGAGTTTTAGCAAGTGCACCTCAAGAAAAGTTTATTGTCCAAATTGCCTTTAATAAAAGTTGTACAGAATATGCAAAATCTTCTTATGAGGAATTTCGATCAGAAAGTATGACTAAATATCATAATATTGTTGTAGCTCTTCCATGGGATTGAAATATAAATGTAAAAAGTAATGGTAAATAAAAATATACTCAAAGAATTAAAAAACTTATTTCAATCTGATATAATTAAGATAAATTTTCTGTCGATGTCCATTAAGGTAAAATTATAGGGGGATCGACAGATGCAATTTTCATTGATATATAAGACTTTTTAAAAAATATGAATATAATAAGACGTATTTTTGTGATATAATATAATAGGTCGACAGATTTGAGAATTTAAACATGCATATATCAATGTTTTTTTATATACCTGTAGTTATTTAAATATATTAGAATGTAAAGTTTACTACTACTACTTTTTTATCTTTCTTTAATGCTGTAGTTATTTAAATATATTAGAATGTAAAGGTACGTGAATCAATATTTTTTTCCAAAGCAGCTATAGTAGTTATTTAAATATATTAGAATGTAAAGGCTGTTTACTTGAAGCTCCCGCATCTGTTGACAACCTGTAGTTATTTAAATATATTAGAATGTAAAGTTCTTTTTGTTGCAATTACTTGTACATAATCTATATTCGTAGTTATTTAAATATATTAGAATGTAAAGATTGGAGAAAATATGTTTTGGGATATTGCAGAAAGTAGTTATTTAAATATATTAGAATGTAAAGAAGTTTTGTGCAATGTTGAGTGTAAGGAGGTTTTTTAGTAGTTATTTAAATATATTAGAATGTAAAGTATTTTCAAGAATATTAATTTGTAAATTTTGTGCTTGTAGTTATTTAAATATATTAGAATGTAAAGCTTATCATAAGTATTGATTTTTCATTTTCTAACAGTAGTTATTTAAATATATTAGAATATAAATTATACATTTAAAGTCGATTTGCTAGACTTCCAACATATAGTTGCATGTATAAACTAGAGTATATAGATTAAATTAAGTTTTAGTAGATCTATATACTCTAAAAATTATTTTTCAATTTTGCCACATGCAATCTTTGTTCCAGAATTACCACTTGGTTGAGTAGTAAAGTCATCTGGAGAATCATGAATAATAATAACTTTACCTAAAATATCTTTAATTTTAAATTTATTTATTAAAACACTCATATATGCATAACCATTATTTTCAATTAATGGAGGTAAATCTCCAATATGGAAAGGATGAGGACAATTTGTAGGATTTAAATGTGATTTAGCATTAGCAAATTCATCATCTGAGTTTCCACTGCAAGAAGTACCCTCATGAATATGGAAGCCAAAGAAGTTTCCGTTTGCAATGATTCTTTGATTGTGGCAAGTTATTTATTTTAGCAGTTAATAATATTCCATTTGAAACTTCTTTAAAAGTAACTAAACCATCTATCTTTGGAAACTTTTTTCTTCCTTTTATATGAGCTTTAGCTTTATTAAAAAACATATAGTTCACTCCCAATTATTACTTATATTAATATAATATGTTGAAAAATCATAGAAAGTTAATAAAATAATATATATAAGTCGATAAAAAATTTATTGTAAAGTTTATAAAAATATTATATTATCTATTTATTAAAAAATATATAATAGGAGGGTAGTAGATGTTTGAGAATTTAAGTAAAGAAGAAAAGGAAAATAAATTTCAAGAATTAATTATTTTTGCAGAGAAAATAAGAAATAATTCTTTAAGAAATGCTTGTATAAATATCTTAAAAGATTATAAAGATAAGTTATTTGTCAGAGGAGCAGGACATGATGGAATTGAAAATATAAAATGCAATAGAACACATCAATGTTTTGATGGAGGATTATTAGATCATATATTAAATGTCACTAAAAATTCATATAATATTGGTTTAGTATATAAAGAAAATGTAGATATGGATTTAATAATTTTTGGAGCAATTTTACATGATATAGGAAAAGTCAAAATATTTGATGAATGGAATGAAAAAGAAGATATAAAGTCAAACTTAAATTATTCATATCTACTAGTTGACCATATTTATATTGGTGAAAGAATAATAGAAGAATATTTAGACAAAGAAGAAATATCAGAAGAATTAAAATATCAAGCACTTCATATCATTGCAACACATATGGATACAATGGATAAGCATATGGCAGAAGCATACATTGTTAGTTATGCAGATTCTATTGATGCAGATATAGAAAATATCATAAGTTATCCAAGAAATAATATGAATCCTATTTTAAAAAGATATATGTATAAAAGTGAAAATAATATTGATAAATAAAAATATAATATTTATAAAGCTAGAAGTTAGTGGAGAGCTAATTTCTAGCTTTTTTATACTTGTAATTAATATATGTTAAGATAACATTTTAAAAACTTATATATTATATGGACAAATTAGTAATAAAATTTTCTTTATTTAATAAACTTAAAAAAGGAAGGAAGATAATATTGAAAGAAAATAAGAAAATTATAGAATATTTACTAAATACAGAAAATCCATATAAATTACATATAGATTATACTAATATAGAAATACAATATTCAGAGAATAGTAAAACATTCGAAGAATGTATCAAAAATATCTTAAAAAGAAGAAATAAAGAAGTCTAGTAATACAAAAAAGTAAAAAAATGGAGGAAAATTAATCTGATGGCAGGAAGAAATTCAAAATATTCTTCTATAGATAAAAATACGAAAAATAAGATTTTATGGTCAGTTGCATTATATATAAGACTTTCTCAAGAAGATGAAGATAATGGAAAAGAAAAACAAGAAAGTAATAGTGTAACAAGCCAAAAAACATTATTAAATGAATATGTAAAAGAATATGATGATTTAATAATATATGATACATATATAGATGATGGATTCACAGGAACAGACTTTAATAGACCAGCTTTTCAGAGATTATTAGAAGATATGAGAAATGGAGAAATTAATTGTGTTATCGTAAAAGATCTATCAAGACTTGGAAGAAACTATATAGAAGTAGGAAATTACATAGAGCAAGTATTTCCACTATTCAATATAAGATTTATTGCTATTAATGATATGGTAGATAGCTTTAAAAATCCATCAAGTACAAATACAATATTAGTACCATTCAAAAATTTAATAAATGATGAATATTGTAGAGATACATCAATTAAAATTAGAACAGCACTAAATAGCAAAAAAAAGAGGGGAGAGTTTATAGGAGCCTTTCCATCATATGGATACATTAAAGATTCAAAAGATAAACATAAATTAATAATTGATAAAAGTGTTGCTAATATTGTAAGAAAAATCTTTGATTGGAATGTTAATGAAGGATTAGGAAAGATATCAATTTGTCATAGATTAAATGAACTTGGAATATTAAATCCTACTGGTCATAAGAAATTAGAACTAAGAGAAAATTATAATAATTGTGCAATAAAAGATAATACATATACTTGGACACCATCTACTATAAGAAATATTTTAAGTAATGAAATTTACATAGGAAATACTATTCAGGGAAAAAGAAGAACTAAAAGTTATAAGATACATAAAGTAGAAAAAGTATCAAAAGATGAATGGATAAGAGTAGAAAACACACATGAAGCAATTATTGACAAAGAAACATTTAGAAAAGCACAAATTTTATCTGTAAAAGATACTAAAGTATCTCAAACTACAAAAAAATTATCAATATGGGCAGGACTTCTAAAGTGTGCAGATTGCAAAAGAGCAATGAATAAAAAAACTAGTACAAATAAATTAGGAAAGAGTTATGAATATTATATTTGTAGTACATATAGAAAAAAATCAAATAAGTTATGCACAAAACATACAATAAAAGTGGAAAACTTAACGAAAATAGTCCTAAAAGTTGTGAATTTTCATATAGATTTATTAGTCAATATAAATAGAATTATAGAAGAAATACAAAAAACAGAATATACAAATACTGAAAGTGAAGATATTGAAAGAATTATTATATCTAAACAAAATGAAATAAATAAAATATCAAATTTTAAAAGAAGATTATATGAAGACTGGAAAAATGATTATATAACAAAAAGTGAATATTTAGAATATAAATATAAATATGAATGTGATATAGAAAAATTAAATAAAAATATAGAAAGACTAAAAAATCAAAAGAAAAAATATGAAGTCAAAAACAATACACATAATGAATGGATAGAAAGAATTAAAAATGACAAAAAAATAGTAGAACTTTCAAGGGATATTATGATAGAACTAATTGATTGTATATATATTAAAGAAAATAATGATATAATAATAAAATTCAATTTTAAAGATGAATTTAAGGAATATCTGAATTCGTAGAATATTAATATCAAAATGGAAAAAATAGATTGACAAATATAACAAAATAGAGTATTTTATTTTCATATAAATATAAAAAATATAGGAGGTCTATTTTGAAAATTAGAAACAATTTTGCAAATTTTAATTTCTTTTTTAAAGCTTTAGTTTATTTTATTAACTATGGTTTATTTGCATATGAAAAATGTTTTTAATGAATTAATATAGATATATACTATAAATAAAATAATGTTTAAAAATAGAATTCATTAAAAAATGACTTCTATTTTTTTATTTATAATAAGAGGAGATGATTTAAGTAAGTAAAGGTTTATAACCAAAAATAAATATAAAAGGAGAAAGTAAGTATGGAAAAAAATTTAAATATAGTATTTAAAAGAAAATTACCAATTCCAGAAGAATTGAAAAAGGAAATGCCAATTTCAGAAGAAATTGAAGAAATAAAAATGGAAAGGGACAAAAAAATTGCAGATGTATTTAGAGGAAAAAGTGATAAATTTATTTTAATAGTTGGACCTTGTTCCGCTGATAGAATGGATTCAGTTCTTGATTATATGCAACGTTTGGCTGAGATACAGAAACAAGTGGAAGATAAAATAATTATTATACCAAGAGCATATACCAATAAACCAAGAACAATTGGTGTTGGATATAAAGGAATGTTACATCAGCCAAATCCAGATAAAGCTCCAGATATGTATGAAGGAATAAAAGCAATACGTTTATTACATAAGAGTATAATAGAAAATACTGGATTAGTTTGTGCAGATGAGATGCTTTATCCAGAAAATTATAGATATCTTTCAGATTTACTATCTTATGTCGCAGTTGGTGCACGTTCTGTTGAAAATCAACAACACCGTCTTGTAGCATCTGGAGTTAATGTTCCAGTAGGAATGAAAAATCCTACAAGTGGCGATGTGTCAATAATGTTAAATTCAATTAAAGCAGCTCAAAATGAACAGACATTTATTTATAGAGGATGGGAAGTTGAGACTAAGGGTAATGATATGACACATGCAATTTTAAGAGGAAGTGTAGATAAATATGGAAAAAATCATTCAAATTATCATTATGAAGATTTGAGTTTATTATACGATTTATATTGTAATGAAGGATACGAAAATACAGCAGTTATTGTAGATACAAATCATGCTAATAGTGGAAAAGATTATATGGCACAAATAAGAATATCAAATGAAGTTCTTCATTCAATGCGTCATAGTGGTAATATTCAAAAAATGATAAAAGGTCTTATGATTGAGTCATATATAGAAGATGGCTGTCAAAAGATTGAAGAAGGAATATATGGTAAGTCTATAACAGATCCTTGTTTAGGATGGGATAAAACAAAAGATCTTATTCTATCAATTGCATCACAACTTTAATTATCAAAATAAAATTTAGTAAAAAAGGAATCTTTCTATTTATGAAGGATTTCTTTTTTATTTTTTTACTATTGTATAAATGTAGAAAATAAATGTTTAAATAAAATTTTGTAAGAAAGTGTAATAAAATATATGTAGAATATTGTAAAAAAAAGTAAAATATGATATTATTCGAAACAATAAAAAATATAGAAATAAAAAGAAGGTGAAAAAAGTGAGATTTAAGCTATATTTTACATTAGAAAATTCACAAATGCCAATACAATTTAGAAAAAGTATAATAAGTTTTTTTAAACATTCTTTAATGAACTATGATGAAGAATATTATAAAGAATACTATAATGAAAAAGATACAATAATAAAAAATTACTCATTTTCAACATATTTTAAACAAAAAAGTATACAAGGTGAAAAAATAATATTAGAAGATGATAAATTTGAATTAAATATAACGACATCAGATTATGAGACAGGAATAGTTTTATATAATTCATTTAATAAACAAAAATACAAGAAATACCCATTACAAGATAATTCTATGACGTTACAAAATATAATGATGATGATGGAAAAAGAGATAACATCAGAAAAAATAACAATAAAATTTCAATCACCATTATGTGTAAGGGAAAGAAATGATAATAAAGATTACTATTATTGTTATGAAAATGATAAGTTTGAAGAAATAATAAAAATAAATATAAAAGAACAACTAAAAATAACAGATATAAAAGAAGAAGTTATAAATACGTTTAAAATTACTCCAGTAAGACCAAAAAAAGTAGTAATTAAATTTTATGAAAAATGTCTAGAATGTTCAACTGGCGTATTTGAAATAAGTGGAGATAAAGAATTACTTAAGTTTTTATACCAGTCAGGAATCGGAAGCAGACATAGTGCAGGATTTGGAATGTTTCAAATAATATAAATAGAAGGAGGTGCTAGATGAAAACAAAAGTATATTTGAATGATTGGTTCTTCAATTGTGGAATTGTAGGTTTTTTAAAGATCCTAGAACATAATGATGATGAATTTGCAATAAAAAAAGGAAACTATATTGAATTTGATACAGAGAATCTAAGAAACTTTCATAAATATTATTTTAAATATTTTTTTAATAAATATGATGTTGCAATAAGTGTAGAAGATAGAACAAAATCAGCATTTGAATACATAAAGAATAATATAGAAACAGTTTTAGAAGATAAAGAATTAGAAAAACAAAGAAAAGATAAAATAAAATCAAATAAGAAATATATAAAAGATACAATAAAAAAGCAATTAGATAAAATTAAGAAAATAGATGAACAGATTTATAATGATATGAAAGAGCAATTAGATAAAATTGACGAAGAAGAAACCAAAGAAGGAATAGAAAACATTAAAAATATTATTCTTACCAAAATAAAAGAAGAGAAAATTAATAAAAGACTAACATTAAATTTATTTAAAAGTATATTAAGTAATTCTTATTATGGACAAATGGGATTCTTAAATGTAACAAAGTCAGCTTTATCTTATGAAGAACAAGAAGATTTAATGTATAAGGATTATATAAGTAATATTGTTGAGACGGGATTTATACATGATGTCATAGATGGAAAATATAATATAGAAGAAATGAAAAAATATATAGAAAAAATAAAAGCAGAAGGAAATATAACAAGTGAGATAGAAAAGGTTTATTCTAAAATAGAAAAGGATTATATAAAAAAAGATAAAGATATAGAAGAAATACAAAAATATTTAAAAGAAAAAGTAATAAAAAGATGTAGTATGTGTGAAACAGAACTTGGATTAACAACCGATTATTCAGAAGGAAATTTTATTCCATTAGCTATAAGTAGTGATAAAGCCAGAAATTTCTTTTGGAACCAAAATGTAAACTTTCCAATTTGTGATATGTGCAGATTAATTTTATTTTGTATATCAGCTGGAACAACAACAATAATTAAAACAGTAAAAGAAAATGGAGATTACAAAGAAAAACAATTATTAAGTTTTGTTAATTTCGATACAAGTGTAAATCAATTATATAAAACAAATCAGAATTTTAGTAATGATTCAAAATATGAAAATAAATTAGAAAATCCATATGCAAAAATGATATTAAATATAGTAAAGCAAGATGAAAAGATAAGTAGATGGCAATTAGATAATATATTTGTAGTAGAATTTGAAGCAGAATATGGAGCATATAGTAGAATTGAGTATTTTAATATAAAAAGATATGTTGCTGAATTCTTTACACAACATGCAGAAAAGACATTGCTAAGAATAATGGATTATAAATATAAATTACAAATAGTAGATTATATATTAAAAAATAAAGATATCAAGTATATTATTAACGATAGACTAAGAGAAGAACTAAAAAAAGACAAGCCAAATGGCTATAATTCATTTTTAGCAACACAGTCAAGAATGTATTTGAATTTATTGAAAAAGGAGGAAATAAATATGAGTCAAATTAAAGAATACGATAAATATTTAAATAAAATTTATAATTCAGGAGTTGAAATACATAAGATATTAATAGATAAGAAACAGGAAAATAAAATTGATAGCTATATTTATAAAATTCTTAATAGTATAAAGGCAAAAGATAAAAGTGAATTTATGTATATAATAATTAGAATGTATGTTTCTATGGGAAAAGACGTGCCATCAGTATTTACAGATGCAATAAGAAAAAGTGGATTAGAATTTGAAGATATAGGACATATGTTTTCATCAGGACTTACATCAAATTATTTTATTAAAGAAGGAGGAAATGAAAATGAATAACAAAAAAGGACTATCAATTACATTAATATTTAAGGCCCAAAGTTTAAATTATGGAGAGGGAATTGGAAATATATCAGAATTAAAGAAACTAACAAGAGGAGATGGAAGTGTTTATACATTTGCATCAAGACAAGCTCTAAGATATGATATGGTAAGACTTGGAAATAAAATGTTTAATTGGGATTTGCAAGTAGTAGATAAGTCAAAAGGAACGATTCAATTTAAAAAAGAGTCAACAATTAAAGACTCAGAAGAAATGGATCTTTTTGGGTATATGAAAACAGAAAAAATTGATGGTTCAAATATAAGAAGTGCAGCTGTTAGATTAAGTAATGCAATATCACTAGAAGATTATAGAAGTGATATGGAATTTTTAAACAATAAAGGATTAGCAGATAGAATTGGAGAATTTCCAAATCTTGCAAATATTGAACAACATTTAAGTTATTATACATATACAATTACAATTGATTTAGAGAAGATAGGAATAGATGAAAAGATAGAAATATCAAATGAAGAAAAGACAAAAAGAATAAATCAATTATTAGATATTGTAAAAGTATTAAATAGAGAAATCAGAGGAAGAGAGGAAAATTTAAGTCCAGTATTTGTAATAGGTGGAATGTATAATATAAATTCTCCATTTTATTTAGGAAGAATTAAATTAAATGGAAAAGATGGAGAATTTAGTATAGATACAGATATGTTAAAAGATACAATGACATTAACAATCGGAGAAAATTCTATTTTTGAAGATACAAAGGTTGGAATAGTAAAAAATACTTTTAAAAACGAAAAAGAAATTGAAGAAGTTTTTAAAGGAAAAGTATCAAATATAGAAGAATTTTTCAAAAATTTAGAAGAACAAGTAAAAGAATATTATAAATCCTAAAAGAAAGGATTGATATAAATGTCAATATTAAAACTAAAATTATATCAAGAAACAGCATGTTATAAAAAGCCATTTGCAACAAAAGTAGCAGAGACATATCCATTACCACCATATTCAACAGTAATTGGAATGTTCCATAAAATATTACAAGCAAAATCAGGAGAATATTTTCCAATGAATATATCTATTCAAGGAGATTATGAGGGAATATTTAGTAATTATCAAACTTTAATGAAATATAAAGGAAAAGAAGTAACTAGCTTACCAATGAATGTACATCAACTTTTAAATGTAAACTTAATTATACATGTAGAGGCAGAAGATGAAATTATTAATAAAATTTATGAAAATATAATAAATGGAGTAGAAACATTCACATTAGGAAGAAATGAAGATATAGTAAGAATAGATAGTGTGAAAATATTAAAGGAAATAAAAGATGTAGAAGATGTAGAAATAGTAAACAATTGTTATATACCAGAATGGGCCTCAGCAAATATAGATGGAATTAATTATAGAATAAATACTACATATCAAATAAAAGATGATATTAGAATATGGAATAAGATAAATGTAAAGTATGTAGATAGACATACAAATAAAAGTATATGTGAAACAAAGCAAGACGAAGATGGTGATTATATTTATTTTTATAGTCAGGAGATGCCACATATTTAAAATTTAAGAGCATGATAATTCTTAAGCAAAGAAAATACATGCTCTTTTCTTATAAAACAACTTATGTATATAAAAATTTTTTAAGAGAAGGAATAGAGAAAATGGATTATGAATATTATGCTAAATCAGATACAGCTGAAACTATTAGAGAGCATACAAATAAATTATTAGAAAACCTAGAAATATTAAGAAAGAAATATGGTAGCAAAATAATTAAAGTATCTAATATGGAAGAGGAAAGATTCTGGGAGCTGATGAAAATAATTTGTACTTATCATGATGCAGGAAAAGTTTTTTCTGGTTTCCAAAATGAAATAAGAAAGAAATTAAAATTAGAACTATTAGATACAAGATTTAATAATGATGATATTAAACATGAACAGATATCTCCTATGTTTATACCATGTAAGAAATATAATATAACACCAGACGAGAAAAAGATAATATATCAAGCAATTTACTATCATCATGAAAGAAACAATATATTACATATTAATAGAGATTTATTAAAAGAAATAATAGAAGAGGATATAAAACCTAATTTAGATAAAATAAAAAAAGAATTAGAAATAGATGATATACCAGAATTAAAAACAACTTATTTAGGATTAGTTGAAGGACAAGCAAGAATTGTAGAAGATGATGATTTATATATAGACTATTGTCTAATGAAAGGTTTATTACATAGATTGGATCATTGTAGTTCAGCAGGAATACCAGTGGAAGATGAGACAAATGATGAAATTGCAGATTATATAGAAAAATTTGTGAAAGATAAAGATTCTGAATTAAATGACTTGCAAGTATTTGCAAAAAACAATCAAAATGAAAATTTAATATTAGTAGGTTCAACTGGAATGGGAAAGACAGAAGGCTCATTATTGTGGAGCAAAAATGATAAGACATTTTTTACATTGCCATTAAGAATAAGTATAAATGCAATATATAACAGAATAATAGAGAATATAGGATATAAACATGCAGGACTATTACATTCTACAGCTAGTGATTATTTAGAAGAAAAAGAAGATGAGGAAAATGAGGTAGAGAAAATTAATCAAGCAAGAAATTTACATGATAAGATAACTACTTGTACTATAGATCAAATTTTCCCATTTGTATTTAAATATAGAGGATATGAGAAAATATATTTTACACTTAGTTATTCTAAAGTAATAATTGATGAGATACAAGCTTATTCTCCAGAAATAGTTGCAGTAATTTTAAAAGGATTAGAAATGATAAATAATTTAGGTGGAAAGTTTATGATTATGACAGCTACACTTCCAAGAATATATAAAGAAAAACTAGAACAAATGGGAATAAAGTTTGAATATCAAGAGTTTATTAAAGATACTGAAAGACATAAAATTAAACTAATTGATAAAAACATAACTGAAGATATTGAAGAAATTTATGAAAAATCAAAAAGTAAAAAGATATTAGTAATTGTAAATACAATAAATAAAGCAATTGAATTATATGATAATTTAAAAAATATTGGGGCGGAAAATGTTAATTTGTTACATTCAAGATTTAATCAATTAGATAGAGGTGAGAAGGAAAATAAAATAAAAGAATTTTCAAAACAAGAAAATGAAAAGGGAATTTGGATAACTACACAGATTGTAGAGGCATCATTAGATATAGATTTTGATTTATTATATACAGAAATGTCATCATTAGATAGTTTATTCCAAAGATTAGGAAGATGTTTTAGAAGTAGAGAATATGAAGAAAAAGACCCTAATGTTAAAATTTATATAAAAGATGCCAGTGGAATTGGATACATATATGATAAAGATATTTATGATAAAAGTATAGAGTTATTGAACAAATATAATGAAAAAGTATTGAAAGAAAAGACAAAAATTAAGTTAGTTGATGAATTATATTCTAAAGAGATGTTAAGTGGAACAGATTTTTATAAGAGATTTAAAGAGTCATTTTCAATTCTGAACAATCTTGTAGATTATGATACTAGTAAAAAGGATGCACAAAAGATATTAAGAAAGATAGATAATATTGATGTAATTCCTAGAAGTATTTATGATAAAAATGGGGAATTGTTCGAACAGTATGAACAGGAAAAGGATTTACCAAAAAAAGCAAAGATTAGAAGAGATATTAATAAATTATTTATATCAATAAACAAATCAAATAGATGGACGCTAGGAGATTATATAACACCTTGCCCATATAGTAAAAATAGATATATGCAAAATAAGTTTATTATAGACACAAAATATGATAATGAAATTGGTTTGCTTTTAAAAGTAGATGAAGATTATGACTTAAAAACAAGAGAATTATAGTAGGAGGAGTTTATGAATATTACTGGAATTATGATTTACTATTATTTTGTATGTCAAAGGCGATTATGGTATTTTATAAATCAAATTAATATGGAACAAAATAGTGAATTGGTTCAGATAGGAAAAATAATAGACGAAACTACTTATACAAAAGAGAAGAAACAAATATTAATTGATAATACTATAAATATAGATTTTATAAAAAATGGTGCAGTGCTACATGAAGTAAAGAAGACAAAGTCTATAGAAGAAGCAGGTATTTGGCAGATTAAATATTATATGTATTATTTGGAAAATAAAGGTGTAGAAAATGTAAAAGCTAAGATTGATTTTCCACTTTTAAGAGAATCAAAAGAGATAATTTTAGAAGATGATGATAGAAAAGTGTTAGATAATGTTATTACAAATATAGAAGAAATAGCTAGAATGGAAAAACCATTTGATATAATTAATTCTAAAATATGTAAAAAGTGTTCTTATTTTGATTTATGCTATGTGTAGGAGGAAAGTATGAAACAATCATATTATTTATATAAAAATGGAAGATTACAAAGAAAAGATAATACATTAGAAATTGTTTATAAAGATAATACTAAAAAGTCTATTCCAGTTGAAAGAGTAGATGATATTTATGTAATGACAGAATTAGATCTTAATACAAATTTACTAAATTTCTTATCATCATATGGTATTAGTGTACATTTTTTTAATTATTATGGATTTTATACTGGTACATATTACCCAAAAGAGGCTTTAGTTTCAGGGAAACTTCTTATAAAACAGGTTGAGCATTATACTGATAAATCTAAAAGATTAGAAATTGCTAAAAGTTTTATAGATGCAGCTTCATATAATATTTATAGAAATTTAACATATTACAATAATAGAGGAAAAGAACTAACAGAGTATATGCAAGAAATAGAATACTTAAGAAAGCAAATTAAATTATGCAAAGATGTTTCTGAATTAATGGGAATAGAAGGGAATATAAGAAAAACATATTATGATTCATGGAATATAATAATAAATCAGGATATAGCGTTTGAAAAGAGAGTGAAGAATCCACCAGATAATGCAATAAATTCATTGATATCATATGTAAATACAATTATTTATACAAGAACATTGAGTGAAATTTATAAAACTCAATTAAATCCAACAATTAGTTATTTACATGAACCTTCTGAAAGAAGATTTTCGTTATGTTTAGATATTTCAGAGATTTTTAAACCAATCATAGCTGATAGATTAATTTTTTCTATGTTAAATAGGAAACAAATAACAGAAAAAGATTTTGAAGAGGGGTTAAATTTTACATATATAAAAGATAATGCAAGAAAAGAAATAACAAGAGAGATAGATTTAAAATTACAAACTAAAATAAAACATAAGAAGCTAAATAGAGAAGTTAGTTATGAGTATCTAATTAGATTAGAAGTATATAAACTAATAAAACATTTGTTAGAGAATGAAGAATATGAAGGGTTTAAAATGTGGTGGTAATATGTATGTTATATTAGTTTATGATATTAATTTAGAAGATAAAGAAGGACAAAGGGTATTAAGAAAAGTATTTAAAACTTGCAAACAGTATTTAGTACATATTCAAAATTCTGTTTTTGAGGGTGAATTATTAGAGTCGCAAGCAATTAAATTAAAAGCAGAATTAGATCAATATATAAGAGAAAATAAAGATAGTGTTATTTTGTTTAAAAGTAGAAATCAAAAATGGTTAGAGAAAGAATTTTGGGGTAGAGTTGAAGATGATAAGACTGATAACTTTTTATAGTATTTTCTGTCGACCATGATTAAGGCAAATTTATAGGGGTACGACAGATGAAATTTTCATTGATATATAAGCATTTCTAAAAATGTATATTTAGAAAAATGTATTTTTTTAATAATATATTCATAGATAGACAGATTTGTATGATGAGATATGCAATATATAAGCAATTTTTTGTCGACCTGTAGTTATATAAATATATTAGAATGTAAAGAAAGTTCTTTTGTATCCTCTTAAATACTTTAATATAGTAGTTATATAAATATATTAGAATGTAAAGATGACTAATCCAGACGGTGTTACTATTTCACAATATGGGTAGTTATATAAATATATTAGAATGTAAAGTCAGATGAAAACAAAATACCATTTGTAATTGGAGAGTAGTTATATAAATATAATAGAAAATTATAAAAATACTAAAAAGGATAGTAATTAATTCACTACCCAAATAATTAAATGTTTTATTTATTGTATTGTTCAGTATACTATTAAATTTGAAATATATTTTGTGAAATACCTTTATATTTTGCTAAGAAATCTATGTTTTCAGAAAAGTTATCGAAAAGTATTTTAATTCCTAGCTTTCTATCAATAATTTTATTAAGCTTTTCTTGTATAGTTTTATTATTGGTAATATTTTTAGAAACTTCATAAAACATTTTACTAATAATATAATTTATCTTGTTAAAAATAATATCATCTAGTGACTTTTCATAAATATCTGATATATTAAATAAGGAATCATTAAATCCGAATCTACTTTTAGACTTAAGTATACAATTATTATATTCAAAATCTTTAAAGAAGAATTTTATACCAATTCTTCTTGAATGAATTTGTTCTTTATATTGCTTTAGCCTAGCAATATCTTCTAATTTAAGTAACTCAGCATCTATTCTCATATATATTTCTAAATCGATATTATTTATATGATTTAAATTTAATGATTCTTGTAATTCATTCATATATTTATCTCCTGTATAATGTAGAATATTCTTATTATTAAATATATTCATTAAAATATAAAATATAACTAAAATTAATGTAATATAAATTACAAAAAATGACATAAATACATAATAGTAAAATATTGCTAAATGTACTAGAGACATAACATTTACGAATAAATTGACGAAAATTATAAAAATATGATATAATAATAAAAGGTACGAGACTAAAGGGAAAGGAGAAAGAATGAATATTTTATTAGTAAATCATTTTCCTCTTCAAGGATCAGGAAGTGGTTCATATATTGCAAATATAGCGAAAAGCTTAGTAAAAAAAGGTAATAAAGTTTGTATTATAACACCAGAAAATACAAGCAATTTTTTAGGGCCAAAAGATATAAAATTACACCCAGTATTTTTTAAATATGAAGAAAAAATTTTAGGACAACAAGAATTTAACTTTCCATGTTTTGATCCACATCCTCGAAGTAGTCTATTGTTTGATAATATGACAGAAATACAATTGGAAAAATATGAGGAAGCATTTAGAAAAGCAATTAAAGAAGAAATATTAGAATTTAAACCTGATGTTATTCATGCACAACACATATGGATATTATCAAGAGTGGCACTAGAATATAATATTCCAGTAATAGTAACTTCACATGGTTCTGACATTATGGGATATGAAGCATGGCCAAAATTTCATAATGTTATGTATGAAGTAGTAGAAAAGTGTAGAAAAATAATTGCAATATCAAACCATAGTAAGAAAGACATAACTAGTATTTTTAAAGATAATGAAGAAAAAGTTATTACTATTTCAAATGGATATGATGATAAAATTTTCTATAAAGAAGATTGTAAGAAAGAAAAAATATTAAATGAATTAAATATAAATAAAAAGTATAATAAAATAGTATGTTTTGCAGGAAGGCTAGCTAAAAATAAAGGAGTAGATTTGTTATTACAAGCAGCAAAAGGTTATGATAGAGAAGATATATTAACTTTAATTGTAGGAGCTGGGGAAGAGTATAAAAATCTAAATAAAATAAAAGAAGAACTAAAATTAAAAAATGTAATTTTCTTAGGAAATCAAGACCATGATACTCTAAGAAAAATATATAATATTTCAGATGTTTGTGTCGTACCATCAAGAAAAGAAGCATTTGGATTAGTAGCATTAGAAGCTATTGCATGTGGTACACCCGTAGTAGCGACAAATCAAGGAGGAATGCCAGATTTTATTAATGATAAAGTAGGTATTCTAATAGAAAAGGAAAATGTTAAAGAATTAGAAAATGCTATTTCTAAAATATTAAATGAAAAAATTAAATTTGATGCAATGGAATTAGTCAAATATGCTATAGATAATTATAGACAAGATCTATTTGTAGACAGATTAATAGATGTATATAAAGAGATTTCAAATAAAAATGAAAGGAATAGAAAATGTATTTGAAATTAAAAAATGGTGTAGATATACCAGAAATAGGATTTGGTACTTCATTAATAGAAGGAGAAGAATGTGTATTAAACATAAAACAAGCATTACAAGTTGGATATAGACATATAGATACAGCTTCAGTCTATAAAAATGAAGAATACATTGGAAAAGCTATAAGAGAAAGCAATATACCAAGAGAGGAAATTTTTATAACAAGTAAAGTTTGGAAGGATTCTATGGGATATGACAATACAATTAAATCCTTTAATAATACATTAAACAAATTAAAATTAGATTATATAGACTTATTTTTAATACACTGGCCTAAAAATAATGATAAAAACTTAAATATAGAAACATGGAAGGCTTTAGAAACTTTATATAATCAAAAGAAGGTAAAGGCAATAGGAGTTTCTAATTTCTTAAAACATCATTTAGAAGTTATTTTATATAATTGTCAAATAGCTCCAATGGTAGACCAAATAGAATTTCACCCAGGACTAACAAGAAAAGAAACAGTAGAATTTTGCAAAGAGAAACGTATAATCGTTGAAGCATGGGCTCCACTAGGAAAAGGTTCAATGTTAAAAAATGACGATCTAATTAAAATAGCTAGTAAATACAATAAATCAGTTGCACAACTATGTATAAGATGGTGCTTACAAAATGAAGTAATACCCTTACCAAAATCAACAAATCTAAATAGAATGATTGAAAACAGAGATGTCTTTGACTTTACAATCTCAGAAGAAGACATGTCATTTATAAATAATATGCAATTTTTTGCAGGTTCCACTATGGATCCAAACGAATTTGGAGGTTAAATCATGGATTATAAATATAAAATATCAATAATTATACCATTTTACAATTCTGAAAGTTATTTAAAAGATGCTATAGATAGTGTTATTAATCAATCAATTGGATTTGATAATATTCAATTAATATTAGTTAATGATGGTTCTAATGATAGTAGTGAAGAAATAGCTCTAGAATACAAAGAAAATTATAATAACATTATATATATAAAACAAGAGAATAAAGGAGTTTCAGCTGCTAGAAATACAGGATTAAAATATGTAGAAGGAAAATATATAAATTTTATAGATAGTGATGATAAATGGGATAAAGATGCATTATTAAATATGTATAATTTAATAGAGCAAAATTATTCAGATATTGATTTTGTAAGTGGTAGAGTTAAAAACTTTGAAGCAAATGAAGATTATCACTTTTTAGACTACAAATTTGAAAGAACAAGAGTTATTGATGTTGAAAAAGAGACAGAAATGATCACAATGCATGTTGCTTCTGCATTATTTAAGAGTGAAATTATAAAGAATATGAAATTCAATACTAATCTAAAAATTGGCGAAGACAATGTTTTTATTAATACATTATTACTAAATAAACTTAAATATGGAGTAGTTAAAGAAGCTGTATATAATTATAGAAAAAGAAATACAAATAACTCAACTATCCAGAGCATGAAAAAAAATAAATCTTGGTATGTCGATACACCTAAATATGCATGGAATACACTAATAGAAGAATCTGATAAAAAATATAATAAAACAATTAAGTATATTCAAAATATCTTATTATATGAGCTAAAATGGAGAATTAATTGTGAATATATGGTTTTAAATTGTTTAGAAGTAAAAAAACATATTGAGGAAATGATTAAAATAGCAAAGCATGTAGATGATGATACAATTGAGAAATACAGATTACTTGATTCTTCAGAAAGAGAAATTATAAAAGAATTAAAAAAATACTAAAATTAAAACTATCAAATGTATTTATGCATTTAGATAGTTTTTTCTTTTCCATAAATAATATTAGAAAAATTTGTATAAAATATAAGAAAATGAAAACAATAAATTTAAAGAGGTGATATTATGACAAGTAAAGAACTTTTATATGTAGAAGATGCATTAGGACACGAAAAATTCATGAAAGATTGTAGTGCTAATACATCAAAACAATTACAAGATATGGGACTTTCTGAATATATTGGAAAGTTAGAACAAAAACATGCAGAATTGTATAGCAAATTTTTAAATTTATTGTAAGGAGAGAGAAAGTTATGGAAGACAGAGAGTTAATGGAAAAAGAACTATTAGTAATTAAAGGTGTTTGCGATTTATATCTTCATGGAGTAATTGAATCATCAACAAAAGAAGTACATGAAACATTTCAAGAAGCTTTGCAAGAATCACTAAATGTACAAAATAAAATATATAATTTAATGGCAGAAAAAGGTTGGTACAAGATGGAAATGGCAGAACAAACAAAGATAAATCAAGCAATGCAAAAATTTTCAAGTATGAACTAATATGATAAAAAAATAGAATATGTAAAATATATCTTTGTATTTTATGTATTCTATTTTTATTGCTAATGCTAATATTAATAATTTCTTAAAATGATAAACAAATAAATACAGGATATAAAAATAAAATTTATATTATTATTATTATACATATAAGAATCTTACTTTGTAAGTGTTGTTAAAATATACCAAGCAGGAGGTGTTGCAGCACCAATAGCAGGAAGAGTTTTTTCAGAAGTACTACCATATATGAACCTTAAAAATTCAATTAAAAAGAACAAAGAAGTAATAATGCCAAAGATATGTGGAATGACAGTAAAAGAAGCAAATGAGATATTAGAAAAATATGAATTAAAAATAAGAGAAGGAAATTATACAGATGAAGATATAATAAAAACTCAAATACCAGAAGATGGAATGAAAATAAAAAAAGGAAAAGAGATTATTATAGAAACAAATTAACTTATTACAATTTAAAAGAAAAATATACTATACAAAAGAAAAAATTAAGTATATAATTAAAACAAATTTTAAAATAGGAGAGATAGACTGTGGAATTAAAGAAAATTTTAAGTGGTTTAGAAAATTTAAAAGCAAAAGGAAATTTAGATATAAATATAGAAAATATAGAATGTGATTCTAGAAAAGTAACAAAAAATACATTATTTATAGCGATTTCAGGATATGATTCAGATGGTCATGATTATATAGAAGATGCTATAAAAAATGGAGCAATAGCGATAATAGTAGAAAATTTAGACAAATTGAAGAAACTTAAATCAATGGATATGGCTACAATAATTGTTACAGATAATACTAGACACGCTTTAGCAATAGCATCATGCAATTTTTATGATAACCCATCAAGAAAATTTAAGTTAATAGGAATAACAGGTACAAAAGGAAAAACTACAACATCATATATGATAAAGACATTACTTGAAGCTGGAGGAAAAAAAGTTGGATTAATAGGAACTATTGAAAACTTTATAGGTGAAGATAGTTTAGGAGAAAGTGATAGAACTACACCAGAGAGTTTACAGTTACAAAGATTTTTTGCAAAAATGACTAAAGAAAAAGTTGAATATGTTGTTATGGAAGTGTCATCACAAGCATTAAAATTACATAGAGTAGATGGCTGTGATTTTGATGTTGGAATATATACAAATTTCTCAAAAGAACACATTAGCGAAAAAGAACATACTGATTTAGAAGATTATTTTAATTCTAAATTAAAATTATTTGATATGTGCAAAACAGCATTTGTAAATATTGATGACTTTAGAGGAACTAAAGTAAAAAAATATGCGAAATGCGATGTAAAAACATATGGAATTGATAATATGTGTGATTTACTAGCAAAAGATATTACAATAACGAATATTGGTGTAGATTTTAAAGTAAAATTAAATAATAAAAATGAGAGGGTAAAAACAGACATTCCAGGAAGATTTAGTGTATATAATTCTTTAGCTGCTATATCAGTTGCACTATACTATGGATGTGATAGTGAAATTATAAAGACTGCATTAGAAAATATTAAAGTACCTGGAAGAAGTGAACTTATACCAAATAATAAAGAACTATCAATAATGATAGATTATGCTCATTCACCAGAAAGTCTTGAAAATATTCTTCAAGCAGTAAAAACATATACAAAGGGAAGAGTTATAGTAGTATTTGGATGTGGTGGAGATAGAGATAAATCCAAAAGACCTATTATGGGAGAAATAGCAGGAAGAATAGCAGATTATTCAATAGTAACTTCAGATAATCCAAGAACCGAAAAACCAGAAGATATAGTTAAAGATATAGAAAAAGGAATTTCAAAAACAAAAGGAAAATATGAAGTTATTGTAGATAGAAAAAAAGCAATAGAGAAATCTTTAACTATGGCAGGAAAAAAGGATATTGTTATACTTGCAGGCAAGGGACATGAACCATATCAGGAAATAAACAATGAAAAATATCCATTTGACGAAAAAGCTATAGTAAAAGAAATACTAGAAAATATGAAATAAGGAGTGTTATAATTGGATTTTAGTATAAAAATCTTGATAGCTACATTTATAATAGCAACCATTGTAGGAATATTTGTAATTCCAGTTTTAAAGAGACTAAAAATAAAACAATCAGAAAGAGAAGATGGACCAGAATCACATTTAAATAAACAAGGAACACCAACAATGGGCGGAGTAATAATGATTATTGCAGTAATTATTTCTGCAATAATCACATATATATATAATCAAGAAATAGCAAAAAAATTAATACCAATAGCAATAGCAGCAATAGGATTTGGAGTCATCGGATTTATAGATGATTATAAAAAAGTGATATTAAAAAATACAGATGGAATAAGTCCAAAAGCAAAAATGCTTGGATTATTAATAATTTCGGTATTATATGTTGTTTATTTAGTATGTATAACAAAAATAGAAACATCTATAATAATTCCATTTCTAAAAATAAATATTAATTTACATGCATATATTTATATACCATTTACTATATTTATAATATTAGGAACTACAAATGCAGTCAATCTAACAGATGGTATAGATGGTTTGGCAACAGCAGTATCTTTAGTTATAGTAACTACTTTAGCAGCAATCGGAACAGTATATTTAGTACCAGAGATAACTATATTAGGAAGTATAACTGCTGGTGCATGTTTAGGATTTTTAATATATAATCTAAATAAGGCAAAGGTATTTATGGGAGATACAGGTTCATTATTCTTGGGAGGAATGATATCTTGTATGGCTATATATATGAAAATGCCATTGTTATTAGCAATAATTGCTTTAGTACCAGTATTTGAAACATTATCAGTTATAATACAAGTTACATATTATAAAAGAACTAAAAAGAGAGTATTTAAAATGACACCAATACATCACCATTTTGAATTATCTGGATGGAATGAAAATAAAATAGTAAGAGTTTTTACAGCTACTACAATCGTATTATGCATAATAGGAATGTTTTCAATAATATAGATGAAAGGAATTTTTAAATGGCTCGTAATAAAAAAGAAGATGCAGTATCTTTGTTCTCAAAATCAAGAGAGCCAGTTGATTTCATATTATTAATAACAGTATTAATATTGTTATCAACTGGAATTATAATGGTTTTGTCAGCAAGCTCACCAACTTCACTTTCAGAATATGGAGATAGTTATAAATATTTATATAAGCAAGCTTTTTCAGCTGGAGTAGGATTAATAGTTATGTGGATTTTAGCAAAAGTGGATTATAGAATATTTAAAAGATATTATAAGATCATATATTTCTTATGTATAGGATTACTATGTCTGGTATTTGTATTTGGTACATCAGCTAAAGGCGCTACCAGATGGATTGATATAGGAATTATTAGATTTCAACCATCAGAAGTTGCAAAAGTGGGAATTATAATATTTTATGCAGAATATTTGACAAGAAAAAAAGATAAAATAAATACTTTTATGGGTGGATTTGTTAAACCACTTATATGGCTTATTCCAATAATAATAATTGTATATATATTTCAAAACCACTTAAGTGCTACATTTGTAATATGTGTACTTGCAGTACTGTTAATGTTTATGGCAGGAACAAAAATAAGTTATTTTATAAAACTTGGAGTTCCAGTTATTGTTGCTGGAGTGTTATATATCGTTAAAAAAGGTGGATTTAGATTAACTAGAATATTTAGTTTCTTTGATCCTTGGGCAGATGCTACTGATTCAGGATGGCAAATTATTCAAAGTTTATATGCAATAGGATCTGGAGGATTATTTGGAGCAGGACTTGGAAATAGTAAACAAAAATACTTATACATACCAGAACCTCATAATGATTTTATATTTGCAGTACTATCTGAAGAACTAGGATTTGTAGGATGTACACTAGTAATATTATTATTTGGTATATTTATCTGGAGAGGGATTGTAATAGCAATGAAATCAAAAGATATGTTTGGAGGGCTACTTGCAATAGGGATAACTTCTCTAATTGCTATTGAAGTTATAATAAATATTGCAGTTGTAACAGCATCAATGCCAGTAACAGGAATGTCACTTCCATTCTTTAGTTATGGAGGAACGGCACTTATAATACAACTTGCAACAGTAGGTATTTTATTAAATATTTCTAAAAATAATAAACAAGAAGAATAATAAAGAGGTGTTTACATATGAAGGTTATAATTGCAGCTGCAGGTACAGGAGGACATATAAACCCAGGAATTGCAATAGCAAATAAAATAAAAAAAGAAGAACCAAATTCAGAAATAATATTTATCGGAACAAACAGAGGGATAGAAAATGATTTAGTACCAAGAGCAGGATACAAATTAAGAACAGTGGAAGCATATGGATTATCAATAAAAATTAGTATAAAAGCTTTAGAGAACAACTATAAAACTTTAAAAGGATTTAAACAGGCAGAAAAGATAGTTAAAGAATTTAAACCAGATATAGTAATTGGTACAGGAGGATATATTTGTGGTGGTGTAATAAGCAGTGCACATAAACTTGGGATACCAACAGTGATCCATGAAAGTAATGCATTTCCTGGAAAGGCTACAAAATTTCTATCTAAAAAATTAGATAAAATATTAGTAGGATTCAAAGAAACAAAAGGATATCTAAATAATATGGAAAAAGTTGTTGTCACTGGAACCCCAACAAAAGTAGAAAAAAGGAATATTTTACAGGAAGAAAAAGAGAAATTATTAAAAGAAATAAATTTGAATTCTAAAAAACCAGTTGTATTAGTTTTTGGAGGAAGTCAAGGTGCTCAAAAGATTAATGAAGCTTTAATAGGAATAATTAAAGAAAAGAAAAATAAGGATTATCAAATCTTTTGGGCAACAGGTCCAAAACAATATGATGTAGTTATTCAAAAACTAAAAGAAAATAAGTGTGATATCAATAAATTAGAAAATACATCTATTGTTCCATATATATATAATATGACTGACTATATGAATATATCAGATTTAATTGTTGCAAGAAGTGGAGCAATGACAATAACGGAATTAGCTCTTGTAGAAAAACCAGCAATATTTATACCATTACCAAGTATGTCAGCTAATAGACAAATTGATAATGCAAAAGTTATGCAAAAAATAGGAGCTGCAAAGATAATATTAAATAATGAAATAAATGAAAATAATTTATCTTTAATGTTAGAAGAAATGGTTAAAGATACTAATAAATTAAAACAAATGGGAAAAAATGCTTCAAGTATAGCTATGTATAATGTAGAAGATAAGATATATAAAGAAATAAAAGATATAATAAAATATGGACATAGTAAATAAATTTATGTCTATATTTTATTGTACTTGAAATAGTGTGTATAATATATTATATTAAACTTAAAAAAAGATTAAATTGGATTAAAATACAAAAAGATTATAAATGAATGTATTAATGAAAATTATTTATTTATAAAGATAGGAGTTTATAATATGGCAGATAGATTAATAATAGTGGAATCTCCTGCAAAAGCAAATACAATAAAGAAATTTTTAGGAGGAAGTACAAAAGTAGTTGCCTCTATGGGACATGTTAGGGACTTACCAAAATCAAAAATGGGAATAGATATAGAAAATGATTTTGAATTGCAATATATAAATATAAGAGGAAAAGCTAGTCTAATAAATTCATTAAAAAAAGAAGCAAAAGCTGCTAAAAAAATATATTTAGCTACTGACCCTGACCGTGAGGGAGAGGCTATTGCATGGCACTTAGCTTATTTATTAGGTATTGATGAAAATGAAATATGTAGAGTAACTTTTAATGAAATAACAAAAGAAACAGTTAAAGAGTCAATTAAGAATCCAAGAAAGATAGATTTGAATTTAACAGATGCACAACAAGCAAGAAGGACATTAGATAGGATAGTTGGATACAAAATAAGTCCACTTCTTTGGAAAAAAGTTAGAAGAGGATTATCAGCAGGTAGAGTACAGTCTGTTGCTGTAAAATTAATAGTTGATAGAGAAGAAGAAATAGAAAAATTTGTACCAGAAGAGTACTGGAATATTATAGTAATTGTATTAGATGAAAAAACTAAAACGAAATTTGAATCAAGATTAATAGGAAAAAATGATAAGAAAATAGAATTACATTCAGAAGAAGAAGTAAAAAAAGTAAAAAAAGATTTAGACAATGAAAAGTTTATCGTAAAAGATGTAAAGGTTGGAGAAAGAAAGAAAAATCCAACACCACCATTTACAACTAGTACAATGCAACAAGAAGCTTCAAGAAAATTAGGATTTTCTATCAAAAAAACAATGTCAGTAGCCCAAGGATTATATGAAGGTATAAAGATACCAGATAGAGGAACAACAGGATTAATAACTTACATGAGAACTGATTCAACAAGAATATCAGAAGAGGCGAGAAAAGCCGCAAAAGAGCATATTGAAGAAAAGTATGGAAGCGATTATTATGAAAATAGATATTTTAAAACAAAGGCAGATGCTCAAGATGCTCATGAAGCTATAAGACCATCATATATAAGTTTAGCTCCAGAAGATATAAAAGAATCTTTAACAGCAGATCAATATAAATTATATAGATTAATTTATAATAGATTTATTGCAAGTCAAATGTCGTCTGCTATATATGATACTATAACAGTTGATATATCAGCAGGAGAGTATAATTTAAGAACTACAGGACAATCACTTAAATTTAAAGGATTTATGACATTATATGTAGAAACACTAGATGAAGAAAAAGAATCAGAAGATATTGGAATAGCAAGTATCCCAATGCTAAATAAACAAGATGTTTTAAATAAGGAAGAAATAAAGACAAAGCAAAGTTTTACAGAACCACCAGCTAGATATACAGAAGCTAGTTTAGTAAAAACTCTAGAAGAAAAAGGAATAGGAAGACCTAGTACGTATGCACCAACAATAACTACAATACTAGCGAGAAACTATATTGAAAAGATTCAAAAACAGTTAACTCCAACAGAACTTGGAAAAATAGTTAACAAACTTTTGATAGAAAACTTTGGAGATATAATTAATGTAACATTTACTGCAAATATGGAAGATGAGTTTGATAAAGTAGCTGTTGGAGATAAAAAATGGAAAGAAGTAATAAGGGAATTTTATGGACCATTTGAGGTTATATTAGAAAAGGTAGAGAAAGAACTAGAACATGTTAAGATAGAGGAAGAAGTATCAGATGTGCCATGTGAGAAATGTGGAAGTATGATGGTTATAAAAATGGGAAGATACGGAAAATTTTTAGCATGTCCTAATTATCCTGAATGCAAAAATACAAAGCCATTTGTAGAAACAATTGATGTTCCTTGTCCAAAGTGTGGAGCAAAAGTTCAAATAAGAAAAACAAAAAAAAGAAGAAATTATTATATATGTGAAAATAATCCAAAAAGTTGTGATTATATTTCATGGAATAAACCAAAAGAGGGAGAAACTTTTGAAAAAGATGATTCTGTAGTAGAAGAAATAAATGAAGAAGTAAAAAATAAAACAAATAGTAAATAGATTAGAACACCTTTAATATATATAATATTAAGGGTTTCTTTTATTTTAACATAATAATGATTTAATCCAGGAGAATATTTTACTAAAAATGTCGAAAATATATTGACTTCTATATGGAATATATGCTAAAATAATTTTGTGCTAAAAAGAGCGGTGAAATGCAATAATGAATAATAATAAATTTAGCTAGAAGCTATTTTATTTTTTACTCTTTTTAAAATTAATATTTATTTAAAAACCTGTATTATAAACTAAATTTTTATATAAAAAATATATTTTAAATTTTTATATAAAAAGTATTGACAATAAATATTACCTATGCTAAAATAGAAATCGTTCTAAGAAATAACAACAAAAGTACATTGAAAAGTAAACAATATCCTTTAAGAAACCAAGCGGTAGTATT
>CANOSM010000004.1 GCA_947569365.1 uncultured Clostridium sp.
CACAATATTCTTTTATCATTCGTAACTGTGAATCAATAGAATAGCCATTATCTCTTTGATCATCTGTTGATACTCTTACATAAACTCCACATCTCATAAAATTACCTCCTACTATTCCTGTAAATTTTTTTGGGTTTTGTATAGTAAATTTATAAAAAACTTAAAAAAATTTTTATCCTCTCATATGTTTGCTCAGAAAAGTGCATTTTCGCTCCCCTAGTTTAGGAAAAAAACTTAAAATTTTTTATATATTTGAAAAATAGAAGATTAGATTTTTAACTTTGTGAGAATTTGTTTTATTTCTTTAAGATTATACTTTTGCTTATGTTCTTTAATATAGAATGGCTTATTAGCTATTTCATTTACTTTATATTCGTAAATAGTAAGAGTAGATGGATATGTAATTAAGTATTCAGTCGGCTAGGTAAATTGTAAATTAGTAGCCTTTAAGTGCTTAATTTTGCCATTTTTAATTGTGTAATCATAACCTTTAATAATTTCTAGTATTTCTTCATTTGGCTTTAATTCTTGTATTATTTCAAACTCAAACATAAAAAATGCCCTCCTTCCTGGAAAGAGAACATTTTGAGTATCTTTATATTAAGTTCAATTCATCTTTTCTAAAAATGAAAAAACTTACGAAACCCTTTATAGTTCGTAAGTTGTTATAAATTGGAGCAGGTAGCGGGAATCGAACCCGCATAGCCAGCTTGGAAGGCTGGAATTCTACCATTGAACTACACCTGCGTAGTTATTAATAAGTATATTTTTAAATAAATAATGGAGCAGGTAGCGGGAATCGAACCCGCATAGCCAGCTTGGAAGGCTGGAATTCTACCATTGAACTACACCTGCATTGCTCTTAACAAGTATAGATTATAAAGTAAAAAAAAATATTTGTCAATACAAAATTTAAAAAAATATAAACAAGTAAAAACACATTATTTACAATTATAGTATTTTGCAGTAAAATGTAATATAATATTTCAAATAAAAATTATAAAGATAGGAAAAATTATGAGAAAGTATGTAAGTAATAGTGAAGAAGAAACTAAAGTATTTGCTAAAACATTTGCTAAAGATTTAAAAAAAGGCGATGTTATTGTTCTATCAGGAGACTTAGGATCAGGAAAAACAAAATTTGTTGAGGGAATATTATCATATTATGGAATGGAAAATGAAATATCAAGTCCAACATTTACAATAGTAAATGAGTATAGATGTGATACAGAAAACATATACCACTTTGATGTTTATAGATTAGAAAATTCTGATGAGTTTTATGCAATAGGTGGTGAAGAATATTTTCAGAAAGGAATTTGCTTTATAGAATGGGGAGAAATAGTAGAAGATATTTTACCAAAACATTATATAAAAATAAAATTTTCTAGAAACTTAGATGAAGAGAATAAAAGAGAAATAGAAATAGACTATAAATAAAATATTAATGTAAAGAAAGGAAATTAGATTAAATATGAAGATATTAGCAGTAGATACATCAAGTTCTGTTTGTGCAGTTGCACTTTTAGATAATAATGTATTAATAAACCAGAAAATATTAGATAATGGAATGACTCACTCAGAAAATTTTATGCCATTATTAGATAAAGTTTTAAAAGAAACAAAAACAGTATTAGATGATATAGACTTGATTGCTTGTACAGTAGGACCAGGATCTTTTACAGGAATTAGAATAGGGATTGCAAGTGTTAAAGCAATAGCAGAAGTAAAAAATATTAAAATAATAGAAGTTACATCACTTGAATCCTTAGCATATAATGTGGAAAATGTGGAAAACTGTACTATAATTTCTATGATTGATGCAAAAAATAGTCAAGTATATTGTGGTATATTTGATAATGAATATAATTTAAAAGTTCCATATATAGCAGATGATATAAATATTGTTTTAGATAAAATAAAAGACTATGATAATATTATATTTGTAGGAGATGGAACAATAGTAAATAGAGAAATGATAAATAATAATTTAAAAGATAAAAGATATAAATTTGTATCTGAAAATATTAATAAACAAAATGCTTATTCTGTAGGAAAATGTGCTTATAATAAATTTAAAAACAAAAAGAATATAGTATCAGCAGATACATTAAACCCATTATATTTAAGAAAATCTCAAGCGGAAAGGTTAAAAGATGGAAAATAGCATTAACAAAAAAATAGAAATTTTTAATATGATGGATGAAGATATATTATATATAAAAGAACATATTTTAGAATTTGATGATTTTTGGACAGAAAAAATGTTAGAAGAGGAATATAATAATAGTATTTCTTCTGGGTTTATTGCTAAAAACGAGAAAGATAAAATTGTTGGATTTGCATTTCTTTGGGAACCACCATATGAAATACATATCAGCAATATAGTAGTAAAAAAGAATATGAGAAACAATAAAATAGGAAGCAAAATATTAGAAAAACTTATAGACATTTCCAAGCAAAAAAATAAAAAAGAACTGACATTAGAAGTAAATGTAAATAATAATTATGCAATAAAATTATATGAGAAATATAATTTTGAAAAAGTAGGAATAAGAAAGGCATATTATAATAATATAGATGATGCATTAATAATGACTAAAAAATTAATATGATGGCTAGACTATTAATAGTTATAATATTAATTTTTTAGTTTTTTATTTTTAAAAATTAATTTATTTTATGAGTAATTTTGTTGCATAAAGTTTTTTTATGATATACAATCATATATATTAATGGAGGAATTAGATACTAATGAAAAAATATAATGAATTAAGTTATAAAGATTTAAAAGATATTTGCAATCCTAATATGTTTAATTTTGAAACAACAGCAGAAATTGAAGACACAAAGAATATGATATATGGACAAGATAGAGGAATAAAAGCATTAGAATTTGGGGCAAATGTTGATGTTAAAGGATATAATATGTATCTAGAAGGCCCAACTGGTGTTGGAAAGACAATGTATACAAAAAACTATTTGGAAAATAAAGCATCTAAGGAAAAAGTTCCAAATGATTGGTGCTATATATATAATTTTAACGAACCAAATGAACCAATAGCAGTATCACTTCCAGCAGGACAAGGTAAAGCTTTCAAAGATGCAATGGATTCATTTATAAAAGATATTAGAAAAGACATAAAAAAGACTTTTAATAATGATGACTTTGAGAAAGAGAAGAAATTAATAAAGCAAGAGTATGAAGAAAAAAGAATAGAAATATTAGAAAAATTAAATGAGAAGACAATGAAGGAAGGATTTCAAGTCAAATCTGCTCAAAATGGTATTTATATGATGCCAGTAATTGATGGAAAGGCAATTGAAGAAGATGAATATGAAAAACTTCCAGCAGATGTTAAACAAAAATTTGAAGATAAATCTAATTTAGTACAAGAATTAATATTTACTGCATTATCAGAAATAAAAATTGCAGAAAAAAAATCAGATGTAAAGATAGAAGAGTGGCAATCAAATGTTGCTCTTATGACTATAAATATACATGTAAATAATGTAAAAGCTATTTATAAAAGAAATAAGAAAATAACACAATATTTAGATAATGTAAAAAAAGATATATTAAAAAATATATCTGCTTTTGTAGCCGAAGATCAAGATCCAAAACAACAAGTTAATGTAGGAAAACAGCAAAATAGTGAACCATGGCTTAATTATAGAGTAAATCTATTTATAGATAATAGTAATCTTACAGGAGCACCTGTAATTATGGATTCAAACTATACTTTCCAGAATATTTTTGGAAGATTAGAATATGAAAATCAGTATGGAGCTTTAAAAACTGATTTTACTATGTTAAAACCAGGACTTCTTCAAAAAGCTAATGGAGGATATATTATTTTTCAAGCCAAAGAATTACTTTCAAATCAGATGTGTTATGAAACATTAAAAAAAGTATTAACAGTAAAAGAAATAGGTATAGATAATAGTATGGAGCAAAGATCTTCTATGGTACTTATTTCGTTAAAGCCAGAACAAATACCATTAGATGTAAAAGTATTATTAGTAGGAAATTCTAATATATATCATAGTTTACTTGCAATGGATGAAGATTTTAGAAAATTATTTAAGATTAAAGTTGAATTTGAAGATGATGCACCAAAGACAAAAGATAATATACAAAGATTAATAAATTTTGTAAAAAGTTATACAGGACAAGAAGGCTTATTAGACCTAGATAAAGAAGCTATGGCAAAAATTGTTGAGTTTTCTTCAAAAATATCAGGAGATAAGGAAAAAATATCAACACAATTTAGTGAAATTGGACAAATAGTAGGAGAGGCATCTACTTGGGCAAGACTTGGAAAATCAAAAATAATAACTAAAAAGTATGTGCAAAAAGCGTTAGAAGAAAGAGTTGAAAGACTAAAGAAATATGATACAAAATATATTCAAATGATTAAAGAAGGAGCTTTGTTAATAAGTACAGAAGGATCCAAAGTAGGTCAGATTAATGGACTTACTGTAATTACAATAGGAGACTATTCATTTGGAAAACCATCAAAAATAACAGCTAGTACTTATATGGGAAAACAAGGAATTATAAATATTGAAAGAGAAGTAGAGATGTCAGGTTCAACACACTCAAAAGGTGTTTTAATATTAACAGGATATCTTGGAGAAATATTTGCACAAGAAATGCCACTTTCACTCACAGCAAGTGTATGCTTTGAACAACTATATGGAGGTGTTGATGGAGATAGTGCATCTAGTACAGAAGCATATGCAATTTTATCAAGCCTGTCAGATATTCCAATCAGTCAATCAATTGCAGTAACTGGATCAATCAATCAAAAAGGTGAAATTCAACCTATTGGTGGAGTAAATGAGAAAATAGAGGGATTTTATCAGATATGTAAGATGAGAGGATTAACAGGAGAACATGGAGTAATAATTCCACGTCAAAATATTAGAAATTTACATTTAAATGATGAGGTTATAGAGTCAGTAAAAAATGGAAAATTTCATGTTTATGCAATAGATACAGTTGAACAAGGAATTGAAATATTAACAGGAGTACCAGCTGGAAAGAAGGACAAAAATGGAGGATTCCCAGCAGGAACTATCAATTATTTAGCATATGAAAAACTAAAGAAATATGCTAAAAATGCTGAAAAATTAAGAAACTTGTAAATGAAAAATCATTGACTAAAAGTATGAAATAAAGTTATAGTTATTTCATACTTTTTATTTGCAGTATAGAAAAGAGGTATAATTGATAGAAAAAAACAATAGAAAATATGTTAATAACAAAAAAGAAAGTAAATCAAATAATAAACAAAATGATATTACAAATGAAATGTTATATCGAAAAATAAACAAAAGATTAGATAACATGGAAAAAATATTATATAAAAGTATAGAAAATTATGGAGAAAGTAAAAATGCACAGCTTATGATAATTAGTAGATTAGAAAATATAGCTGATTTTTTGAAACATAATTATAATGTTGTAATAGAAGAAAGATTTAATTATAATCCGCATGATGATTAAAAATTAATATATTATAGTAGAAAATAATATAAAAATGTGATATAAAGAATATGTGAATAATAAAGAGGGGGATGCTATGAAAATTACAGATGATTATATAAGAGAATTAAAAAAAATAGCAAACGATGTTAGAAAAGACATAATTGAAGAAGTATATTCTGCAAACTCTGGACATCCAGGAGGAGCTTTATCTATAACAGATATTCTGACAGTTTTATATTTTAGCGAAATGAATATTGATCCTAAAAAGCCAAATGATGAAAATAGAGATAGATTAGTTTTATCAAAAGGTCATACTTGCCCTGCATTATATGCGGTGCTAGCAGAGAAAGGATATTTTAATAAAGATGAACTAAAGAATTTTAGAAAAATTGGTAGTTTTCTACAAGGGCATCCTAATATGAACAAAACACCAGGAGTAGATATGTCTTCAGGTTCACTAGGACAAGGATTATCTATAGCAAATGGAATGGCAATATCTTCAAAATTAGATAAAAAAGGATACAGAGTATATTGTATAGTACGGAGATGGAGAAATTGAAGAAGGACAAATTTGGGAAGCTGCAATGACATCTTCTAAATATAAGTTAGATAACTTATGCTTAATTGTTGATAATAATAATTTACAAATAGATGGATCTGTAGAAGAAGTAAAAAATAGTGTATACCCAATAAAAGATAAATTTGAAGCTTTTGGGTTTGAAGTATTTGAAATTAATGGACATAATATAGAAGAAATCATAAGTACACTAAAAAAAGCTAGATTAACAAAAGGAAAGCCTTCAGTGATTATTGCAAAAACTACAAAAGGAAAAGGAATTTCTTACATGGAAAATAATGTAGGATGGCATGGAAAAGCACCATCAGAAGAAGAATTTAAAGTAGCAATAAATGAATTAAAAGAAATGAGGGATTAGTATGATAGATTTACATATTCATACAAACAATTCAAGTGGAACAGATAAGATAGAAGATATTTTAAATAAAGCTGAAAAATTAAAATTAAGTGCTATATCAATTACTGATAATGAAAATATAAAAGTTTATGAGGACTTAAAGAATCCTAGAATTAGAAATTTATATTCAGGAAATATAATAACTGGTACAGAAATAAAAACAATGTTTGATAATATTGTTATTGATATATTAGCATATGATTTTGATTATGAGAAATTAAAAGATTCATCAATAGTAGATTCAGAGAGAATTAGACTTGCACAATATGAATACTTATACAACTATATAAAAATTGGTAAGAAATTAGGTTTGAAGTTTAATGAAGATATAAAAATAAAAACATATGCTTCACAAGATTTTTATGATGAAGTTATAAAATATAAGGAAAATTTTGACATACTTCCAGAACTAAAAGAAAAAAATGAAAAATTTTTTAAAGTAACACAAAGAAATAAAAAAAGTCCATTTTATATAGATGAATCAATAGATATATTCAATATAAATTATATAATTAATGAAATCCATAAATGTGGAGGAAAAGTATTTCTTGCTCATTTGTACCAATATGATGTTCCAAATAATGATTATGTAGAATTTGTGATGAATTTATTTAAAACAACAAAAATAGATGGAATTGAATGTTATTATAACAATTTTACTAAAGGTCAAATTCAATTATTAATATCTTTAGCAAAAGAAAATGATAAGCTAATATGTGGTGGTTCTGGATATCATGGAAGATATAGAGAAGGAATAGAACTAGGAGTTGGAATTGGTGATTTGAATATACCAGATGATATTATAAATTGGGTAAAATAAATAAACAAATTACTCTTAGTAAATAAAAGGAGGTAAGCATGGATCTAGAAAACAAAAAAGCAACTAGACAAAGTGCAGGAGAGGCTCTTAGAGATTTAGGAAAGATAAATGAAAATATAGTAGTACTTGATGCTGATGTATCAGCTGCTACAAGAAGTGATATATTTGCAAAGGAATTTCCAGATAGATTTTTTGATATGGGAATCTCAGAGCAAGATATGATTTCAACAGCTGCTGGACTTGCATCTTGTGGGAAAATACCATTTGCATGTGCATTTTCAGTATTTGCTACAGGAAGAGCATATGATCAAATAAGAAATGTTATATGCTATTCTAAATTAAATGTTAAAATATGTGGAAGTCATGCAGGAATAACTGTTGGAGAAGATGGAGCAACACATCAAATGTTTGAAGATATAAATCTTATGAGAGGTCTTCCAAATATGAAGGTATTTTCGTCATCAGATGAAGCTCAAACTAAATGGCTGATTAAAGAAATGGCTAAATTAGATGGACCTGCATATATAAGAACTTGTAGATTAAAAACTGCAAAAATATATGATGATAATCAACAATTTGAAATAGGAAAAGGACTGCAAATAGGAAATGGTACTGATGCAACAATATTTTCTACAGGAGTCTGTACAGTAGAGGCTATTAAAGCAAAAGAAGAGTTAGCAAAAGAGGGAATCAATGTAAGAGTGGTAGATATTCATACTATTAAACCAATAGATGAAGAACTGATTATTAAATGTGCAAAAGAAACCAAGAAATTAATTTCTGTAGAAGATCATAGTATTATTGGAGGCTTAGGAAGTGCAATATCAGATGTGCTTATTGAAAAAATGCCAATGAAACTAATAAAAATAGGAATTAAAGATACATTTGGAGAATCTGGGAAAGCAGAAGATCTAATGAAGAAATATGAAATAGATAGTACAGCTATAATAAGAAAAATAAAAGAATAGAAAAAAGTTTATATTAATGTATAGCATTATTACAAATAATATAATATAATTAAATGTAATATAGTTATTAAGGAGTAAAAATGGAGATAAAATATTTAGAATCAGAAGAACTTTCGAAAAATAAAAAATATATGAATGATATTTTAGATATATTGGTAGAATGTGATAAAGATTTTATACCACCATTATCAAGCAGAAATAGTACAAGACAAACAGATTTTAATGATATAAAAACAGATACTAAGCCAATGGAATATTTTAAAAAGATTACACAACAGAATAACATATTAGTAATACAAGATGGTGTAGTAATCGCATTTATGAGTTATATATATAATTATGATAAAGATGAATTCTTTAATAAAAATAATATAGATGATGTTAATAATTATATTACTACAATTTGTGTAAGAAAAGGATTTAGAGGAAAGAAAATAGCAGAAAAAATGTATGAGTATATTGAAAATATCCTTATAAATAATATAGAAAGTCCATATATATCAACAAGAACGTGGGCAAGTAATATACCACATATAAATTTATTAAAAAAAAGAAGTTATGAGAATACTTACACAATAAAAAACGATAGAATTCTAGAAGATGGAACAAAAATAGATACAGTATATTTTGGTAAAAATTTAAGGAGGTAAGAAGACTGATGAAAATTTTAATTATAACTACAGGTGGTACAATAGGACAGGAAAAGGATGAGAACCATGTATCAATAAGCACAGATACAGATCATTCAATGGACTTTTTTGAAAGTGGATTAATTCCAAAGGATATAGACTTCACTTTTGAAAATTTATACAATTGTGATTCTTCAAATGTAACACCAGATCATTGGAAAAAAATGGTTGAATCTTTAATGAAAAATCATGATAAATATGATGGATTTATTATAACACATGGAACAAATACACTAGACTATACATGTGCTGCATTAACATTTATGTTAGAAAAATTTAATAAACCTGTAGTATTAACTCGGAGCTCAATTACCGCTTGCAGTGTTACGGTAGTGATGCACAAACAAATTTAGCAAATTCAATTCGTTTAATTCATAAAAAACATAAAGAATTAAAAGGTGTTTTTGCAGTATTTAATTCGCAAATTATTAGTGGAGCAAATTTATTCAAAATTAGTGAAGAATCTTTTAGTGGATTTGGCTCTAGAACAACACCAATAGGAAGTATAGGAGTAAACATTATTTTAAATAAAAAATTAATTCAAATGAATAAAGAACTCTTTTCAGGAGAAAAGCCATCATGTATAACTAATCTTCCAGTTGACAAAATATTCAGTGTTACAGAAAGTCCAGGACTTAATAAACAATATTTAAAGGCAGTTATAGACAGTGGAGTAAAAGGTATTATTTGGCGTTCATATGGAGTTGGAGATCCTAGTCAAGAATATCTAGAAATTTTTGATATTCTTAAAGAACGAAAAATACCAATTATTATGACTACACAAATAAAAACTGGTTCAGCCTCTATGGATGTTAATGAACCAGGAATATTAGCTAAAAAGCATGGTGTAATACCAGCATACAGAATGAGTTTACCTATTATGTGGTGTAAAATGGCATATTTATTTGAAAAGGGTTATAAATATGAAGATTTCTTTGAACTTATGAATAAAAATTTAAAAGGAGAATTAGTTTAGTATTTATATTTAGAATTAAGATAAAGAAGTGTAGCTATTAAACTAGTTGTTTTTAGAATTATTAAGTACTAGAAATGCAGTTTATTTCCTTGATATGGGTAATGATGATAATAACATAAAAATTGTTGAATAATAACTTTATATAAAAATAAGAAATATTTATAAATATCTTTTCTCTTGCATATTTTTACTTATTGCAAGAGTTTTTCTTTTTTTTATTATACGAGGATAATTATCTAAAAATAATATTCCACTATTTATTATATATGTTTTTTTAGTTTATAAAACATAAAATGACCATAAATTAAAAACATAAGAAATATTATGAAGTAGTAGAAAAATATCACAATTTTCAATTTTTTCTATTGCATTTATATTTTGTTATTGGTATGATGATATATATAGAATTAGATGAAAAACTGCATAAAATGAATTTATTCGAGGAGAATTTAAATGATAGAGTTTAAAAATGTAAGTAAAGTGTATGATACAGGAACAACAGCTGTTCACAATGCTAATTTTAAAATTGAAAAAGGTGAATTTGTATTTTTAGTTGGAACATCAGGTTCAGGAAAATCTACATTAATAAAGCTTATATTAAAAGAGGAGCAACCTACAAAAGGTACTATAGCAATAAATGGAAGAGATACTACATATTTAAAGCCAAAAAGAGTTCCATTTTTAAGAAGAAGTATGGGGGTAGTTTTTCAAGATTTTAGACTTTTACCAGATAAAACTGTATATGAAAATGTTGCATTTGCTATGTATATTGTAAAAGCAACTCCTAGACATATAAGAAGACAAGTACCTATGGTACTATCTTTAGTTGGACTTAGTGCAAAAGCTAAAATGTATCCAAATGAATTATCAGGAGGAGAACAACAGAGAGTAGCTTTAGCTAGAGCATTAGTAAACAATCCATCAATGATTATTGCAGACGAGCCTACTGGAAACTTAGACCCAGAGACAGCATGGGATATAATAAATTTATTAAATGATATAAATATGAGAGGAACAACAGTAGTTGTTGCTACTCATGCAAAAGACATAGTAGATACAATGAAAAAGAGAGTTATACAAATAGATAAAGGTAATATCGTAAGAGACGATAAAAAGGGTGGTTATAGTGAGATATAATATTATTATATACCTAGTAGGAGAAGGTATAAAAAATGTATTAAAAAATAAAAAATCTACTTTTGCATCACTTGGAATAATGATATGTACTATGTTTATGTTTGGATTATTTTTTATAATTGGCGAAAATATAAATCACTTAATGATTAAAGTTCAAGAAGAACAAGGAATACAAGCTTATTTAAAAGATATAGTTAAAGGTGATAAAATAGAAGAAGTAAGAAATGAAATTGCAAGTTTTGATGGAGTATCTTCTGCAACTATAGTAACAAAACAAGAAGCATTAGATGCAATGAAAAATAAATTGTCTAAACATCCAGAGCTTATGGAATCATATGAAGGGGATAATAATATATTTCCAGATTCTATACTTGTAAGGCTAGATGACTTAAGTAAAAGTGCCGAAGTACAGTCAAAGATAGCAAATATTGAGTGTGATGGAGAAAAAGCTGTTGATGATATTAGAAGTAGTGATAAGGTAATAAATGCACTTATAAAAATAGCAAATGTTATTAGAATTGCAACAGGTATAATACTTGTACTACTAATTGCTATATCAATATTTATTATATCAAATACAATCAAGCTTACTGTACATTCAAGAAGAAAAGAAATATCAATAATGAAATATGTAGGTGCTACAAATTCATTTATTAGATGGCCTTTTGTTGTTGAAGGTATAATAATCGGAATATTATCAGGACTAGTTACTTTATTATTAATATCAGGAGTTTATCAATTGACACTTCCTATATTAAATAAAATGTTTACAAGTGTTGTTCAAGGAATGAATTTCTTATTATTACCATTTAATGATATGATATTTATGATATTTATAGTATATATGGCTTTAGGTGTAGGTATAGGTGTTATAGGAAGTTTAATTTCTATGAAAAAATATCTAGAAGTTTAAAAGTATATAAAAGGAGGACAAGTGTTAGAGAATAAATTAATAAAGATATGTTTTATTATAGTTACTTTTATTATAATTATATTTTCTATATCTTGTTTCACTTTTGCAGATACACTAAATGATTTAAAAGAAGAACAATCAGAAGTTTCTACTAAAGAAGGAGCATCAGAACTTGAACTTGAAATAGTAAAAGGTGAGCTTTCTAGTCTTCAAGTAGAAATAGTTGAACTAAATAATAACATAATAACATTAGAATCAGAAATAGATGAGTTAATAAAAAAAGATACTAATTTATCTAAGAGCATACAAACTAATCAAGCAAATATAGAAATATTATCAAAAGAATATTTAGAAAAAAAAGAAATATTTGAAAAACGATTAGTTGCAATGTATAAAGCAGGAGATACAAAATATTTAGATGTTATTTTAGATTCATCATCTATAGTTGAATTTATATCAAATTATTATTTAGTATCAGAGTTAGTTGAATCAGATACGAATTTAATAGATTTAGTATATAATAAAAAAAAGGAACTAGAATCTAAAGAACTTACTTTAGAAAAACAAAAGGATGAGTTAAGTGAAGCAAGAGAACTAGCGGAGAAAAAGAAAATTTCTCTTTCTAATATGAGTGTAGTGAAAAATAGCTATATAAATAAACTTACAAAAGATGAAAGAAAGTTGCAAGAAGAGATAGCAGAGTATCAAAAGGCTTTAAAAGAACTTGAAAATCAAATTGCCGAAGTGTCTATAGATAGTGCAGCAGTAGATTATGTTGGTGGCATTATGAGATGGCCAATTCCTGGATATTCAAGAATAACTTCTCCATTTGGAATGAGAACACATCCGATTACTGGGGTATATAAATTACATACAGGTATGGATATAGGTGCTCCAAAAGGCGCAAATTTTATAGCAGCAGCAGATGGAGTAGTAGTCAAAGCATATTATAATACTGCATATGGAAATATGGTTATGATAGATCATGGTGGTGGAATTGTAACATTATATGCTCATGGTTCATCAATAGAAGTTTCAAAAGGTGATTATGTGAAACAAGGACAAACAGTACTTAAAGTTGGAAGTACTGGATATTCAACTGGTGCACATGCACATTTTGAAGTAAGAGTAAATGGAGAATATAAAAATCCAATGAATTATGTTTCACAAAATTAAAACAAATGATATTAAATCTTTTTATAAGGAGTAATATACAATGAAGATAAAAGAAAATGTAAAAATTTTTTGTAGAATTTTAATAATAATGGTATTAATACTTGTAATGTATATAGGAATAGTAATTGCAACAAGTATGAAGGATTTAGAGAATCAGAAAAAAGACTTAAAAACAGAAATTTCAGAGACTGGTGAACAACTAGATGGTATAAAATCAGAGATTTCAAGTACTATGGAAGAGATCAATGGATTAATTGAAAAGATATCTGAATATGAAAGTGAAATTGATGGATTAGATGATAAAATAGAAGAAGTTAATGATTCAATAAGTATGTCAGAAAAGAAAATTGAAGAGAAGCAAAAAGAGTTAGATGAAAAACAAGATCTATTAGATAAAAGACTAGTAGCTATTTATCAAGATGGTTCTACAACTTATTTAGATGTTCTTTTAGGTTCAGAAAGTATAACAGATTTTATTTCAAATTATTATTTAATAGAAGAGTTAGCAGAATATGATACTACATTAATAAATGGCGTGAAAGAAACAAAAGAAAAAATAGAAGAAGTAAAATTAGAATTAGAAAATAATAAAAATGAAATGCAAGCATTAAAAAAGAAACAATTAGCTAAGATGAATTCATTAAATGCACTAAAAAATGACAAAGAAAGAAAAGCAAAAAGCCTTTCTAACGATGAAAAGAAATTAAAGAAACAATTAGAAGAATTAGCAGCAGAAAATAGATCATTAGATAGACAAATAAGAGCTAAAAGAGAAGAAATAGAAAGGGCTAAAAAAGAACATATATCTAATGGAGGAACTAATTCATCAGGATTTATCAGACCAGTAAAAGGATATCCAGTTACAACAGGCATGTATTATTCTTCTGGTAAATATCATGGTGCAGTTGATTTTTCAGGAGCAGGAATAGCTGGAAAACCAGTATATGCAGTAGCAGATGGATATGTAGTAACAACTAAAGCTTTAAATTATAGTTATGGAAATTACATATTAATAGCACATTATAATGGATTATATACATTATATGCTCATGGAAAACCAGGATCAATTCGTGTATCTCCAGGACAAAAAGTAGTACAAGGTCAACAAATAATGAATGTAGGAACAACAGGAAATTCAACAGGATATCATTTACATTTTGAAGTAAGAACTGGAAGTGGAACCTTTAGTGAAAGAGTAAATCCGTTAAATTATTTACCATAATTTAAGATTAAATTAATAAATTGTTAATATAATATAAAGAGCAGATAGTTATTTGATCTGCTCAATTTTTAAGATATGGGGGAGCTTATGAACGAGAATGATAATAAAAAAAGTATAGGTGTAGATAAAATTATACCAATAATTTTAATAACATTTATAATTTCATCTTTAGTTACAATGTTTATTTATTACAAATATCTTGATGAAAAGAATGTTATAGTTACTTCATATAATTCAAATAGTTCATTAGAAGATAAATTAAATTTAATAAGAAAAGAATTAGAGAATAATTATTTGAATTCAGATGAAATAAATGATACAAAGCTAGTTGATGCAGCACTTAAAGGATATGTATCTGGAATTGGTGATGAATATACAGAACTTATGACTGCAAAAGAATATAAATCATTAGAAGAACAATTATCTGAATATGTTGGTATTGGAATATATGTTGGACAGTCTAAAGATGGCGAAGCTGTAATATTAGGAGCAGTGGGAAAGGATTCTCCAGCATATGAAGTTGGAATTAAGACATATGATGTAATTGTAAAAGTAGAAGGTGAGGATGTTACAGGCTTATCTCTTGACGAAGTTGTTTCTAAAATAAAAGGAAAAGAAGGAACAAAAGTAAAAGTAACAATGAAAAGAGATAATAAAGAACTTGATTTTGAAGTTGAAAGAAGAAGTATAAAAGTTTCTGAAATTTCCTCAAAGATGCTTGAAAATAATATTGGATATATAGACTTTGGTTCTTTTACAGAAGATGCTTATAATGAATTTTTAGAAGCATATAAAGAATTAGAGAAAAAGGGGGCAAAAAAGTTAATTATTGATTTAAGAGATAATACAGGAGGATATGTAGAAATAGCTGAGGAAATAATGGATTTATTCTTAAATAAAGGTGAAGTAGAATATATTACAGTTGATAATAAGAAAAATGAAATTGTAACTACAGCAAAAACTGATAAAGTTATTAATATGCCAGTAGCAATTCTTACAAATGAATATACAGCAAGTGCATCAGAGATTTTTACAGGATGTATGAAAGATCATAAATTAGCTACAGTTATTGGAACAAAATCTTATGGAAAGGGTGTTATTCAAACAGTAAAACCTATACTAAATGGTGATGCTTACTTAAAAATTACTGTAATGAAATATGTTACTCCAAATAAAAATGAAATTAATAAAGTAGGAATTAAACCAGATATAGAATTAGAACTTGATGAAAAGACTTTAAAAAATAAATTAGATAATCAAATAGAAAGAGCAGTTAAAGAATTAAATAAAAAATAAGATATAAAAGAGTTAGTGATACCAAGGTTTTACTAGCTTTTTTAATAGTTTTTGTGAAAATATTAAAAATTTTTTATTATAAAGTGTTGACAAAATAAGAGATATCTTGTAAAATAAATCATGTCAGTTGATTGACACAAACGGTCGCATAGCTCAGCTGGGAGAGCATCTGCCTTACAAGCAGGGGGTCATAGGTTCGAGCCCTATTGCGACCACCATTTTATGGCCCGGTAGTTCAGTTGGTTAGAACGCTAGCCTGTCACGCTAGAGGTCGACGGTTCGAGCCCGTTCCGGGTCGCCAAAACTATCTAGGCGACTAGATAGTTTTAATTTTATAAGGCTTCATAGCTCAGTTGGTAGAGCAGAGGACTGAAAATCCTCGTGTCAGTGGTTCGATTCCACTTGAAGCCACCACTAAAAAAATCGCAGTATCAATAGATATAGCGATTTTTTTAATTTATATTCATTTAATATCATTATATATATATAATAATCTAATTTTTATAAAAAAATATATAATAATAAAATATTATAAAGGAAAATAGTAATTATATATATATTATTAATAAATGTAAGAAAAATTAATAAAAATATAAGTTTTAGGAAAAGTATAAATAAAAAAAGATATATTTATTATAAATGCAAGAGAGTTTTATAAAAGAGTTGGAAAAAATATATAAATATATTTAAATTATAAAATACTTAGATTATTTATAAAGGAGAATCCAAATGAGTGACCTAAAAATATTTACTGAAAATATTGAAGATGAAGCAATACAGCAAATTGAACTGTTATTAAAACAACAACCTTTTAAAGACTGTAAAGTAAGAATAATGCCAGATGTACATGCAGGAAAAGGATGTGTTATAGGGTTCACAGCAGATTTAAAGGATAAAGTAATTCCAAATATAGTTGGAGTCGATATTGGTTGTGGAATGTTATGTATAGAGTTAGGAAAAATAGAATTAGATTTAGAAAAATTAGATAAAATAATAAATAATGTAATTCCATCTGGAAGAAATATAAGAAAACAAAAATTAATAGATTTTGATGAAATTAATAGTTTGTATTGTTTAAGAGAACTAAAAGAAACTAAAAAATTTAATAAGTCAATAGGAACATTAGGTGGGGGGAATCATTTTATTGAAGTAGATGTAGATGATGAAAGTAATAAATACTTAATAATTCATACAGGATCAAGAAATTTAGGAAAGCAAGTAGCAGATTATTATCAAAATTTAGCAATAAAATTATGTTATATAAAGGAAGATAGTAATATAAGAAGTACTTTACCAAAAGAGCTATGTTATCTAACAGGAAAACATAGAGAAATGTATTTACACGATATGAAAATATGTCAAAGATATGCACAGTTAAACAGATGGTATATTTCTAAACAAATATTAAATAATTATTTTGATGAACTATTTAATATAGATAAAAGTTTTGAAACGATACACAACTATATAGCATTTGATGATAATATAGTTAGAAAAGGTGCAATAAGTGCTAAAAAAGGAGAAAGGGTATTAATACCAATTAATATGAGAGATGGTAGTATTATAGCCATAGGTAAAGGAAATGATGATTGGAATAATTCAGCACCACATGGAGCTGGAAGATTAATGTCAAGACATAAGGCAAAAGAAATGTTTAAACTACACGAATTTAAGGAAAGCATGAAAGGTATTTATTCAACAAGTATAACAGGAGATACTATAGATGAGGCACCATTTGTTTATAAACCAATGCAAGAAATAATAGATAATATACAAGACACAGTTCAAATAGAAAAAATAATAAGACCAATATATAATTACAAAGCAAAAAATTAAAAGGATTAAATAATAATTTATTAAGACATACTATATTTTAAGAGGTGTAATATGTCTGATATAGAAATTATAGAACTATGGAGAAGTGGATTAAGTAAAAATAAGTTAGCTTTAATGTATAAAAGAAGATATAATTTAAGAATAAAGTCAATAAGATTAGAAATGAAAAATAGACATTCAGGTAGATTAATGAGTAATTATCAAGCATTATCTCATATTGAAAATGTAATATATAAATATATTAAAAATAGTTATACAAATATATAAAAGAACAGAAGAAATTAATAATGTTTAATTTTATTTATACATTAAGATAGCTTATTTTTTAGTTCTTCAATTTTTATTGTTAATTTATCTATAGCTTCATTTACTATATCAGTGGTCTTTAGAAATCCTGGGACTAATTTTCCTATTAGTTTACATTTAGTAGCCACTACAGGATTTGTATTAAATATTTTAAATAAAGAATTTTATAATATTAAATATGTTATAAAATGTCGAAAAATGTATAAAAATTCATGGAAAATATTTACAAAACGATAAAAAAGTAGTATTATAGATATGTTTTTTGGAAAATTATGAAAATATAAATTTTTAAACAAAACAGAAAAATTAAAAATATTTGATATAACATAATTTAGCAATTAAGGAGAGGAAAATGAAAGAGTTATTTATAAAGAGAATTGAAGAATTAGATTTAAATGACAGTGAAAAGGAATTTATATTTGAAAATATATCAATATTTACTAAAATATATTTAAGAGGGATAAGAGATGCAGCTTTAAGTTTGGAAGAAAAAGATTAGTATGTTATTATAAAGTCTATAATAAAATATATTAAATAAATAATTAGACAAAATACTCTTTTAAAGAAAATAAAATTAATTAATGAAACTTTTTAGGTAATGTTAGTTATAATGTAATTAATATATATTTAATTATTAAAAAATAATACTTTTACAATTCTTAATGAATTATAAAAGTATTTATAATGTATTTTACTTATCCTTTTTCTTTTTTTCTTCTTCAATAACAAAATTTATATAATTCTTAATACTATTTTTTAATTCTGTACTTATATATCCTTTATCTTCTTGTGATAATTTAAAGTATAAATCATTATCGTCTATATCTAATTTATCAGTGTTATTATTTCTTATGTCAGATTTTCCTAATAAATAATCTATAGAAACATTAAAGAACTCTGCTAATTTAGTTAAATTTTTTGTAGGAATGTCTCTTTTTCCATTTTCATATAGACCAAGAGCCTGTCCAGAAATTCCTATTAAATTTCCTACATATTCCTGAGAAAGTTTTTTTTCTTCTCGTAATAATTTTAATCTATTCATATAAACCTCTTATTTTAAATATTAATTATATTATATGCTAAATTGTTCAACTTGTAAACATTTTAGCGATTTTTTATTAGTATTTCAAACATTCAAACTTTAAGTTTAAATTAATTTAAAAAAGAACATGATTTAAAACAAAAAGTTTGAATATTAATTATATTTTTTTATAAAAAAATAAAAAAATGTAAAAAAATGTCGAAAAAATGCATGGAAATTATTTACAAATATTTCAAAAAGTAGTATTATAAATATACTTTTTGGAAAAATGCAAAAAATAATTATATTTAAACAAAAAAATAAAATACTTATACATTAGATAAGAATATGCAATATAAGGAGAATAAAATGTATCAATTATTTATTAAAAGGATGGAAGAATTAGAAATAAGTGATGAAGAAAAGGAATTTATATTAGAAAATATATCAATATGTACAAAAATATACTTAAGAGGAATAAGAGATTCTGCATTAAGTATGGATGAAGAAAAATAGATTAAATATATTACAAAAATATACAAATTTTATTCTAATTTATTTAGCTATAACATAAAACTTATAAAAAGTATTCATATTATAAATAAAGAAAAGTAGTAGTAACTTTTCTTTTCTAATGTTATAATAACAATATCTTTTAATAGAAATATTTATAAATGAATAAAACTCAAATGGAGGTAAAAAATGAACTTTAATATAAATTATTATTTTGAAGATATTCAAAATAATGAGGTTTTTAATAAATTAATAAATAATAAAAATGAAGTACTAGAAATATTTAAAGAATCCTCAAAAATAATTGATAATATCGAAAGTAATGGAAAACAAGAAATATATACAGATAATATACAAGAAAATGTTAAAATAAAAGGAAATGTATACATAGGAGAAGGAACGAAAATAGAATCAGGAGCGATAATTCAAGGACCTGTATACATAGGAAAAAATTGTGAGATAATGTATAATGCTTATATAAGACCAGGAACTATTTTAGGAGATAACTGTACAATTGGTTATTGTACAGAAGTAAAACATACAATAATGAGAGATGGCTCAAAAGTATCTGATTTAGCTTTTGTAGGAGATTCTATTATAGGAAAGAATTCAAGAGTAGGTTCAGGCGTTATTGTTGCAAATAGAGGATTTAATCAATCAGAAGTCATAATAAAAGATGAAGAAAAAAGACCTATAAATCTGAAAAGAGAAGCAATTGGAGTAATATTAGGAGACAATGCTAGAATTGGTTCTAATTCTACAACATCACCAGGGACTTTTATACGGAAAATTTACATGGATATATCCACATACGTGTATTCATGGATTTATACCAGAACTTAAAAAAGTATATGATAAACAAAATATAGTTATGGTAGAAAATGAAAGAAAAGTATTATATAAATCTACAGATTGGAACTATGGAAATTATAAGTAAAAATTAAATAATAAAAGTATTAACAAAAATCAAAAAAGTTAATACTTTTTATTAATTTAATTTTATATGTCAATAAAAATAATAAATAATTTATCAATTTGCACAAATAATAATAAAATGATATAGTATGTAAAAAATATTTTAGGAGAGAAATAATTATGATGCAATTAATAGTATTAATAGTACTTATATTTCTAAATGCTTTTTTTGCAGCAACAGAAATTGCATTTATATCATTAAATGAAATAAAAATAGATAAAAAAGCAAAAGAAGGAAATAAAAAAGCAAAAGCAATTAAGAAAATGATTAAAAACCCAAGTAAATTTTTAGCAACAATTCAAATAGGAATTACTCTTGCAGGTTTCTTGTCAAGTGCTTTTGCATCAGATGCTTTTGCAGATGATTTAGCACCAATCCTCGCAAATACATTTCCAGTATTTTCAGTAGCAATATGGGAAAATATTTCAATTATAATTATTACAATGATACTTTCATACTTTACACTTGTATTTGGAGAATTAGTACCAAAAAGAATTGCTATGAAATATTCTGAAAAACTTGCATATGCTTCAATAGGAATAATAAGATTTATTTCAATTTGTACATTACCATTTGTAAAACTATTAACTTTTTCTACAGAATTAGTTTCAAAAATATTTGGAGTATCTGGAGAAAAAGAAGAGACAGTAACAGAAGAAGAAATAAGAATGATGGTAGATGCCTCTGAACAAAAAGGATCTATTAATAAAGATGAAAAAGAAATGATTGAGAAAGTCTTTGAGTTTAATGATAAGTTTGTATCAGAAATAATGATACCAAGAACAGAAGTATATGCTTTAGACATAAATATGTCAGTATCAGATGCTATTGAAGATATAATAAATGATAATAGATTTAGTAGAATTCCTGTATATGAAGATACAATAGACAAAATAAAAGGTATAGTTTATGTAAAAGATATAGTAACTTGTTTAAAAAATAAAAGAGTAAAAATAAAAAATCTTGTAAAAGAAGCATATTATATTCCAGAAAGTAGTCATATAAATGATGTATTTAAAGAATTAAGAAAATCAAAAAAACAAATTGCTATAGTTGTTGATGAATATGGTGGTACAGCAGGGCTAGTTACAATGGAAGATATATTAGAAGAACTTGTTGGAGAAATTTATGATGAGTATGATGTAGTTGAAAATAAATATGAGCAAATATCAGAAAAAGAATACTTAATAGAAGGAGATCTTTCAATATATGAAGTAGAAAAAATATTAAATATTGAAATACCAGATGGAGAGTATGATACATTATCTGGATACTTAGTATATTTATTAAATAGAATACCAAACAAAGATGAAAAACTAGAAATCGAAACAGAAGATGTATTATATAAAATAGAAGAGTGTACAGACAATAAAATAGATAAAGTATTAGCAATAAAGAAAGAAAAAGAAGTGGATGAAGAAACTAACGAAAATGGAGAGGAAGAATAATATGAGTAACTTATTTATAGAATATCCAAAATGCAGTACTTGTAAAAAAGCAAAAACATGGCTTGAAAACAATAATATTGATTTTGAAGATAGACATATAGTAGAGTGTATTCCTACTAAAGAAGAATTAAAAAAATGGATAGATATGAGTGATAAAGAAATAAAAAGTTTTTTTAATACAAGTGGACTTTTATATAAAAGTATGAATCTTAAAGAGAAGTTAAAGGATATGACAGATGATGAAAAAATAGAACTACTTGCAAGTAATGGAATGTTAATAAAAAGACCAATTTTAATATTTGAAAATGAAAAAGTATTAGTTGGTTTTAAAGAAAATGAATGGAAAGAAATTATTATAAAATAAATATATAGATATTAATAAAGAGCTGTTCTTAAAAGAGGCTCTTTTTGTTAAAATATTTATAATTAATAAATAATAAAGAGGATTGTATGAATTTTAGAATTACAAATGGTTCTGTTTCATTTGGAGCAGATACTATATTAGAAGAAATTAATTTTGAAGTAAAAGGAAAAGAAAAAGTTGCAATAGTTGGTAGAAATGGATGTGGAAAATCCACACTTTTAAAATCAATTGTGAATAACGATATGCTAAAAGAAGGAATATCTGAAAATAAATTTAGTATTTATAAAGAAGGAATATATAATATAGGATACTTAAAACAAATTGATTTTCAAGATGAAAATATTACTATGTTAGAAGAAATTTTAAAAGTATATTCTGATATTATAAATATTGAAAACAAAATGAATGAATTAGTTATAAAAATGCAAGAAGATAAATCAGAAGAGCTTGTTATTCAATATACAAAGCTAAATGATAGATATGAAATATTAGATGGATATACATATAAAAAAGAATATAATACTGTTATAAATAAATTTGGATTTTCTGATGAAGATAAATATAAAAAGATGTCTGAGTTCTCAGGAGGACAGAAAACAAAAATTGCTTTTATTAAATTATTACTTAGCAAGCCAGATTTATTATTATTAGATGAACCTACAAACCATTTAGATATAGAAACAATACAATGGCTTGAGAGTTATCTTAAAAACTATCCAAAAGCTGTAGTAATAGTTTCACATGATAGAATGTTTATAAATAGAATTGTAGATAAAATATATGAAATAGAATATGGCACAATGACAAGTTATACAGGAAATTATGACTATTTTGAAAAACAGAAAAGAATAAATTATGAAAAGCAACTTAAGGATTTTGAATATCAACAAAAGGAAATAAAAAGACTAACTGATTTAGTAGATAGATTTAGATATAAAGCAAGTAAAGCAAAAATGGCTCAGGCAAAATTAAAACAAATTGAAAGAATGGTAAAACTAGAAGAACCAAATAAATATGATTTAAGAAGCTTTAAAACAAATTTTACAATAGAAAAACAAAGTGGAGAAAATGTTCTTTGCATATCTAATTTAGATTTTGGATATAAAGATAAAAACATAGGAAATGTATCATTTGATTTATATAAAGGAAAAAAGATTGGAATAATAGGACCAAATGGTACAGGAAAATCAACTCTATTAAAAACAATAGTAGGAAAACTACCTAAAATATCAGGAGAAATAAAAATTGGTCATAATGTAGAAATAGGATATTTTGACCAAGCTCTAGGATTACTAGATTCGAATAAAAAAGTATTTGATGATTTTTATGGAGAGTTTCCAAGTTTAACAACCACAGAAATAAGAAATAGTTTAGCTTCATTTATGTTTTATGGAGAAGATGTATTTAAAGAGATAAATATACTATCAGGAGGAGAAAAAGTTAGATTAGCTTTAAGCAAAATATTAAAAAAGGGACCTAATCTTTTAATACTAGATGAACCTACGAATCATATGGATATAGTAGGAAAAGAATCTTTAGAGAATATGCTTATTGAATATGAAGGAAGTATTTTATTTGTATCACATGATAGATTTTTTGTAAATAAAGTAGCAGATTCATTATTAGTATTTGATGGAAGAGATATTAAATATTACAATTGCAGATATGATGAATATATAGAGAAATATTCAAATATATATAATATAGAAGAAAGCAATATAAGTTTAAAAGATAAAGATAACTTAATTAAAAGTGAAGAAAACAAAAAAGATAAAAGATATAATAATCCTTTAAAAGAAAAGGGAAAAATAGAAAGAAGAATAAAAAAACTAGAAGAAGATATTTCAGAAATAGAACAAGAAATATCAAAATATAAAAAAGAACTTGAAGATGAAGAAATATATTCAGATTATAAGAAAGTGTCTGAAATAAATCAGGAAATAGAAAAGATAGAAAAAGAATTAAATATAAAATATTCTGAATGGGAAGAAATGAATAATAAGTTATCTAGATTAGAGAATATATAAAACGAAATTAAAAAAATTAGAAATGACTTGCATCAAATTAATATAAAATATGCAAGATATTAAAGTTTAAGGAGGATTATATATATGTATGATAAAAAAGATTTTGGATATTTTAAAAAATGTCTTGCAAGTAATGGTGAAATTATGATATTAAATAAAAAGAATAATCAATCAGTAATATATTATAAAAATAATAATGATAAATTAGAAATGAGATGCTTAGAAGGTACGAAGATCGGCAAAGATGCAATTAAATCATTTCTAGAGTGTAGGAATAATCCTTCTTTAAAAATAAAAGTATCAAAAGAAGCGGAAAATTGTATAAACAATAAATTTTTACAATATCTAAACAATGAAGAAAAATTATATCAAGATAGAATAATAAATTCTTAGATAATAAATATTGATAAGGGAGTAATCAGCATATAGAATATGTAGTTAATTCCAACAACCGACTAAAAATAGTCTGGAATAATTTTAAATGATGAGACTTATCTGCTTGAATGAAAAGCAGATAAGTCTTTTATATTTATATATATGTAAAAAATTAGATTTATAAATTGCAATTATGTCTATAATATTAGTATAATATTATAAAATAAGATGAATTGCAATTAATAATAAAATATAAAAGTAAGGAAAGGTGAAAATATGAAGAGTTATTTAAAAGAAGTAACTGATGTTTTAAAAGAAGTTAATTCTTCTGAAAATGGATTATCATCAAGTGAATCAAAAAACAGACTAGAAAAATATGGACTTAATAAATTAAATGAAGCAAAAAAAGCAACATTATTTCAAAAGATAATAAGTTCAATTGTAGATCCAATGATAATAATGTTACTTATTACAGCAGTAATATCAGCAGTTGTATCTATATCTCAAGGTGATTCTATATCAGATGTATTTATTATTTTATTCGTTGTAGTAATAAATACTATACTTGGTATTGTACAAGAAAGTAAAGCAGAAAAAGCAATAGACTCACTAAAAAAGATGACAGCTGCTACATCTAAGGTACTCAGAGATGGAAGAGAAGTAATTGTAAAAAGTGAAGAGCTAGTAGTTGGTGATATTGTTTTACTTGAGGCTGGAGATGTTTTGTCAGCTGATTGTAGAATACTTGAAAGTTATAGCTTAAAAGTTGAAGAAGCTGTTCTTACAGGAGAATCAGTGCCAGTTAATAAGATAAACACAATATTAAGCTTGGGAGAGAAACAAAAAGACATTTCACTAGGAGATAGATTAAATATGCTATATAGTGGAAGTACTATTGCATATGGTAGAGGAAAAGCTGTAGTTGTTGAAACAGGTATGAATACAGAAATAGGAAAAATAGCAAATGCATTAGAACAAACTCAAAAGGAAGAAACTCCACTTCAAAAAAAGATGGCAGAGCTTTCAAAAATGCTTACAAAACTTGTACTTATAATATGTGTACTTGTATTTATTATAGGATTTGTAAGACATGGAAGTTTTACAGCAGTAGCTATAATTGATTCATTACTTACTGCAATTGCACTTGCAGTAGCTGCTATTCCAGAGGGAATACCAGCAGTTGTAACTATTATATTATCAATAGGAGTTACATCAATGGCAAATAGAAAAGCTTTAATTAGAAAATTAAGTGCAGTTGAAGCTTTAGGATGTACTCAAATTATTTGTTCTGATAAAACAGGAACTTTAACACAAAATAAAATGACAGTAGTAGATAGTTATTCTTGTAATAAAGAGTTACTTTCAAAAGGAATGGCACTTTGTAGTGATTCTATAATAGAAAAAGGAAGCGATAAAGCACTTGGAGAGCCAACTGAAAATGCACTAGTTGAATTTGCAAATAAACTTGGATTTCCAAAATATGATTTAGATAATGAATTTAAACGTATTGGAGAAGTTCCTTTTGATTCCAATAGAAAACTTATGAGTACTTTACATGAAAAAGATGGAAAAATAATTCAATATACAAAAGGTGCTTGTGAAATGCTTCTAAATATATGCACAAAATATTTAAAAGATGGAAAGGTTCAAGACTTAACAGATAAAGATATCGAAGAGATTAAGAAAATAAATAAAGATTATGCAGATAAAGCTCTTAGAGTCTTAGGATTAGCTTATACAGAATATGATAAAAAACCAGAAGATATAAGTTCAGAGAAAGTTGAAAAAGATTTAATTTTTGTTCGGATTTGTTGGAATGATAGACCCTTGTAGAGAAGAAGTATATGATGCTGTTGAAAAATGTAAATCAGCAGGAATTAGACCAATAATGATAACAGGAGACCATAAAGATACTGCTGTTGCAATTGCTAAAAATTTAAAGATAATAGAAAATAAAGAACAAGCAAGAACAGGAGAAGAAATTAATGACTTATCTGATGAAGAATTAATAGAAACTGTAAAAAAATGTTCTGTATTTGCAAGAGTTCAACCAGAACATAAAACACGTATTGTAAAAGCACTTCAATCACAAGGACTAATCACAGCAATGACAGGAGATGGAGTAAATGATGCACCATCAATAAAAGCTGCTGATGTTGGAATTAGTATGGGAATTACTGGAACTGATGTTACAAAAGGTGCATCAGATATGGTTCTAGCAGATGACAATTTTGCAACTATAGTAAATGCAGTAGAAGAAGGAAGAAAAATATATGATAATGTAAAAAAAGTTTTACAATTCCAATTATCTACTAATATGGCTGAAGTAGTGGCAATATTTTTATCATCATTATTTGGAATCACAATACTTACGCCAGCACATCTTTTATGGATAAATATGGTTACTGATTGTATACCAGGCTTAGCACTAGGAATGGAAAAAGCAGAAGATGGAATAATGAAAAGAAAGCCTAGATCATCAAAAGAAAGTTTATTTGCAAATGGAGTAGGACTAGATGTAGGTGTGCATGCTGTACTTATGGGGATTTTAGTACTTGTAGCATTTTTTGTAGGACAATACATGGAACTTGGACATATGGGATTTTTCAAATCTGTTGATGGAATGTCAATGGCATTTATAACAATGAACTTTATAGAAATTGCATATGCTTTATGTATGAGATCAAGAACTAAATCAATATTTACAATGAAAACTAGAAATTGGTGGTTATTTGGTGCTATTATAGGAGTATTATTAATTACTTTAGGAGTAACATATATTCCAGTGTTTGTAACATTATTTGGTATGAGTTCAATTAGTGCTACTGAATTTTTAGTAGCAGCAGGAATTGCTTTATCAATTATTCCAATAATGGAAGTTGTTAAAATCTTTAAAAGATTTAGCACTAAAAAAGAAAATGCATAAAATAAATTAAAAATCAATGAAGATAAATTAATTATATTTGAAGAAATAAACTCAGGAAATTGTTCTTGAGTTTATTTTATATGTGAGATATATTATTATATATTATAAATATGGTTTTAAATATTTTGCATGAAAGGATTTTGATTATGGCTCAAGATGTAAATGGAATTGTATATTTAGTTCGGTAAAGAAAAGGCTATTATAAAAGGATTTTTTGGAAATACTGTTAATATAGATATTGTTTTTTTATTTGTAAATAAAAATGGAAAAAAATATTATATAAATTATGACAGATTAAAAAGTACTAATGGAAAAAATATAGAAGTAGGAAAATTTTATGAATTAAAACTTATAGAACATGGACGAAGTTTTTCTTTTATAGAATCAAAAAAGAATTTTGATGAAGAAGTAATAAATAAGGTCAAGCAAGATAAAGAACTTTCAAAAAATATACAATTTAATAAAACGATTATGAAAAAAGAATTTAATATTCAAATTGATATAAGGAAGAAAAAGAAATTTATATTTGATATAATTAGTTTACTTATGCTTATAATTTTATATTCTTTTACAGTTAATATAAAATATTCAATTCCTTTTGTAATTGCTGAAATCATTATGTTTTTTATAAATATAATTCATAATAAGAGAATGGTAAAAATATTAGAAAATCTCTAGTCTGTAGTATATTAATATTGATTATGGATAAAATAAAAATGAAAAGTTTTTTAAGAAAATTAGCACTCTTATATTGACTCTGCTAAAAAATTATAATATAATAATAATCGTAAATAGAAAAGCTTTTCAAAAAAAATTTTAAATATGTGCTACCTAAAAAGGTGTCAACACATTAAAGGAGGAATTTATATGATGATGATACCAAGAAGAGATTTCGGAATGAGTCTATTTGATGATATGTTTAAAGATCCATTTTTTGAAGAAGGAAGAACTCAGAAAAAAGAAAACTTTCCAATGAAAACTGATATAATTGAAAAAGACGGAAAATATGAATTAGCAATGGATTTACCAGGATATGAAAAGAAAGATATAAATATAGAAGTAGAAGATGGATATTTAACAATATCTGCAACTAAAGTAGAGAATAATGATGAAGAAAATAAAAAATATGTACACAAAGAACGTTATGTAGGAAAATGTTCAAGAAGTTTCTTTGTAGGAGAAGATATTAACGAAGAAGAAATAAAAGCATCATTTAATAATGGAACTTTATGTTTAGAATTTCCAAAGGTAGAAACTAAACAGATAGAGAAGAAGAAAACAATAGAAATACAATAAGGCTATTATAAAATAAAATGAAAATAAGAAGTATAGAAATATGGTATTTTACTATATTTCTATACTTCTTATTATATATATAAATTGTAAAATAAAAGTAACTATAAAATGTATGGTATAAAATAAACTAAAAAATATATTATTTAGATGTTAATAGTATTTGTTTCAAAAAGTGGAGAAAGTTTATATTTTTATCCAATTGTTTGAGTAGGGAAGAATATATAAAATAGCCTAAAATACTAGTAAAAAATCGTGAAAAATGTGTAGTAAAATATTAATTTTAATGCTATAATTTAACGAATTATTGGATTGAAAGTTCTGATAGAGACTATGAATCAATGAAAAAGAATTTTGAAACAGAACAATATACATGGGCATTATTTATAGGGAATTTAACAATTGAAAAATTATTAAAAGTACTATATGCTAAAATAAATAAAGATAATCCATATCCACCTAAAATTCATAATTTAATATTACTCTCACAAAAAGCAAATTTAGAAGTACCAATAGAAATAAGAGAAAAGATACAAACTATAAATACATTTAATATAAGTGCTAGATATGATGATTATAAAAAAAGTTTTGATAGAAAATGTACAGATGATTACACATCTAAACAAGTAAAAAATATTGAGGAGGTGCGAAAATGGTTGAAAGAACAATAAATAAAGATATAACAGATAGCATAAATAAATTTATAAAAGAAATAAAAAAGAGATATAAAGTTACAGCAGTTATATTGTTTGGTTCTTATGCAAAAGGAACAGAAAACGAAGATAGTGATATAGATATTGCAGTTATTTCAGATGATTTTGAAGATATTTATGACTGTATGGAGGTTTTAATGGGAATGACTTGGGATATAGATGCTCGAATAGAACCACATCCAATATCAACAGAAGATTATGAGAAAATTTCAAATCCTTTTGTAAAAGAAATAGTAGATACAGGAATAAAAGTAGCATAATATATAAATATTATATGTAATTATATAAATTTAAAAGTAGTTTTTATAGAACTACTTATTTTTTATAAATATAAGTGCCACCAAACTTCTATTTTGTGCAATGTTAATAAATATATATAATGAGTATAAATTTATTTAAATTTAACTATTTGATTATTTAAATTGATGTGATATAAATATAGAAAAAATAATTGATTGGAGAAAAAATATAAATGAAATTAATAAATATGTTAAATGAAAGACAATTAAAATTATGTAGTAAGGCAAATGTAATTATAGAAAATAAGGAATATTCTATGAAAGAATTATATGACTTTGAACAAAGATTGCTAGAATACTTAAATTTATATTGTATAGATGAAGAAGATGAAGTAACAGAACTTGGAGAAGAATATGAAGAAATAATAGATTTACTAGTAGATTATGAAGATGAAAAAAATCCAGAGAAATCTAATATAGAAACATATTTAGAAGAAAATGATAAAGTAGAAATGAAAGATGGAAGAACAGGAATATTAGTTGATATTACAGAAAATATGTATACAGTAGAAATTGATGAAAGATATAAAACAGGAAATATAGATGAAGATATTTTAATAGTTGAGGCTCAAGAGATTGCTAATTTCACAAAACAAACAGATAGTATAGAGGATTTAGAAGATGAAAATAGAAATAAATTAGAAGAGGATGAATAGTAAAATGGATAACAATATATTAGAAAATGTAATGAAAAATATGATAGAAAATGAAACTGTACTATCAAAAAGAGCATGCAAAGCAAGTGAAGCGATAAGAATAGATATAGATAAATCTGATATAAGACCAGCATACTTTAAAGATATTGATAGAATCATACATTCATTATCGTATACAAGATATATTGATAAAACACAAGTATATTCTTTTGTAAATAATGATCATATAACACATAGAGTACTTCATGTACAACTTGTATCAAAAATAGCAAGAACAATAGGAAGAGCATTACGTCTTAATGAAGACTTAATTGAAGCAATAGCACTTGGACATGATGTTGGGCACTCACCATTTGGACATAAAGGTGAAAAGTTCTTAGATGATATTTGCAGAAGAGAAAATACAGGATACTTCTGTCATAATGCACAAAGTGTTAGAGTATTAAAAGACTTAGAAAGATTAAATATTACAGTTCAAACTTTAGATGGTATATTAGCACATAATGGAGAAATATTATTAAATAAATATTTTCCAAATAAACAGAAAACAAAAGAGGAATTTTTAGTAGAACTTGATAAAGTTATGTATAAAGAAAAATATAGTAAGAAAATCATTCCAATGACATTTGAGGGATGTATAGTTAGAATTTCAGATATGATTGCATATATAGGCAGAGATATAGAAGATGCAATTGTAGCTGGAAGTATAAAAAGAGAAGATATCCCTAAAAGAGTAGTAGAGATATTAGGAAATAATAACTCAGAAATAGTAAATACTTTAATACTAAATTTAATTGAAAATAGTTATGAAAAAGAATATTTGTGTTTCTCAAATGATGTATTTGATACTCTTATGGAACTTAAAAAATGGAGTATAGAAAAAATATATAATTCAAAAGAATCTAAAATAAATGAAGATATACTTGAAGAGAGTTTTAATAAATTGTTTGAAATATATATTGAAAAACTTAAAAATATTGATTATATAAATGGAATAGATATAGATAAAAATACTTCTATGTCAGATAGTATATTATTTGATTTTATTAATGGAAAATCAAAAGAATACTTAAAAAATACAAATTTAAAAAGAATAGTTATAGATTATATGTCAGGACACACAGATAAATTCTTTTTAAAAGAATGCAGATTATATATAAAAGGTTTTAAGATAGATGATTAATAATGGTATATTAAAATACAATAATGAGATAATTGAATATACAATAAATAGAGGAAAAAGAAAAAGAGCATATTTACATATAAATGATGGAAAATTAGAAGTTAGAGTTCCAAGTAGATTAAGTGAAAAAGAAATACAAAAAATAGTAGAGGAAAAAGCAAAATGGATATATAATACAATAAAAAAATATCCTAAAATAGAAATGATAGAATTAAAATTTGATACAGGGGATATTTTTTATATATTAGGGAAAAGGTATATGCTTGAGGTATATCCTAATTCAAAAATAGAAAAAAATAAAATAGAAATTATAGATAGTGAAAATGGAAACAAGTTAAATGTATATCTAAAAGGTAATAAAGATACTACAAAAGTAAAAAGGATAATACAGAAATATTATAATACTTTAGCAGAAGAAGAAATTAGCTTTGCTATGGAAAAATTAATTAGAAAAACAGGTCTTATTCCAGATAGTTTTAAAGTTAGAAATTTTAAAAGAGCATGGGGAAATTGTTCATCAAAGAAGATTATAAGTATTAATCGTGAGGTAGTTACATATTCAAGACATGCTATTGAATATGTATGTCTTCATGAGTTATGTCATTTAAAATATATGAATCATTCAAAAAACTTTTGGAATTTAGTAAGTTTTTATATGCCAGATTATAAAATGGCAGAAGAAGAATTTAAACAAAATAGAGTAAGATATAAATAAAAAGGAGTATCAAATTTAAGTATTGATACTCATAAATTATATTTAAAATGGTGATGAATATTTTATAGAGTCACTATCTAAAGTTAATATTTGATTAACATATAATTCTTTTAATTCTTCAATTTTTGAAGATGGCAGTTCATCTTCTTTTAAGTCACCTGCTTCATAAAGTACTTGTATTTGTTCAATACTTTTATTTCCATATTTTTTAGCAAATGTAGTTTCTTTTTCATCTACTACAGTAACAGTATCAGTTTTAGTAAGCCCTTCTGGAAGAGCTAATTGTTTTGAAAAAATCTTTGCAAAAAAGTGCTTTAATTTAATTAAAATATTATAATTAAGTGATTCTTGTGAAGATAAACTATTTTCATTTTGATTGTCCATTATTTTCTCCTTTACAAACTAAATATTTTATGCGTTTTTTTCTAATATTTTTTTAACATAAGATAATTTTTTTAAATCTGATAATTTATTTTTATCAGATAAAGCAAAAGTACCTTCTTTATCTATTCCACCATGACTTTCTATAAAAGTTTCAATTAAATCTAAAGGAACATAATTATATTGATTTATTTTTGATTTTTTTGTAGAAGTTCCGATATATCTATCATTAGAAAGATATAAAGCAAAATCATCAATATCATTTTTTGATAATACTTCAAAAGAAGTATATATATCAAGTCCTGTTATTCGTGGTTCACAGCAATTATAATAAGATGCTTGAACAGAAAACTTAAATCCATCAGAACATTTTATAGTAGGTCTAAGATCTGTAAAAATAGAAGTAGGAATCTTTTCATAAATAGGTTTATTTGTATCTTTTACAAAGTTTTTAAATGAATATATATTATTATTTTCTTTTGATTCTTTTTCTTTTTCGGATTCAATCATTAATTCAGTATCTATACTTTCTGATAAGTAGTCTAAGATATTAAGTATTTTTGTAGGTCTAGGAGAAAGTTTTAATAATACTTTATCATCATCAACTTGAATTGTATCTGAAAATTCATTTCTATAATCTTCAATAGAAACCACTTTTTCAGGAATAGCAGAATCATCAAAAAATATAATTTCTGTATATATTTCTCTTTTTTGAGAGCAAGCCATATATAAATATTGATCGATTCCTATTTTTACAATTAATCTAGTTATCATAATTTTAGTATTATCTTTTTCAGAAAAATATGGAGCCATACCATATATATAATCTATTCCATTTTGTATATTCTTATTATTTGATAATACATTATGAAGAATTTTAAAGTCCTCATAATCAAAAGAATAGTATATTTTATCAGGAGATTCAAAATTTACTTCTGATGTTAACATTCCTGTAATTTTTTCTAATATAAGACTTTTTCTAAGACTAGCATAGTATTCAGGTGATATTTCTTTTGAACATAAGATAATTCTACTATATAAACTATTAATTTTTGAAATTCTATTTTGATTTTTCACTATTTCTTTTCTCTCCTAAAATAAATTTACTTATACAATTTAATTATAATACTTAAGAGTATGCATAATCAATTGAAATAAAAAAATGATAAGAAAATGTAAATAAAAAGAAATATATCTATAATATATTAAAAAATGTGACAAAATAATATAAATATTATAATTTTATAAAATGTAATGGAAATTTAAGTGAATTACTGATAAAATATATATAATTCTTAAATGAAAGGAGCTAAATACATGAGTAGAATGCATTTGCAGGAGGTAAAATGCACAAAATGTGGAAATGCAGGAAAATTTACTATATGGGATTCTATAAATGTAAATTCTGAGTCAAAGACGAAACAAGAAGTAAAAAATTTAGAATTTTTTAAATATATATGTCCTAATTGTGGTGAAAGTTTTCAAATTGATTATGTGACAGTATATAATGATGTAAAAAATAATTTTATGATATATTATGTTCCAAATGGAAATCCAGAAGTTGTAAGAAAGATAGAAAATATAATTGTTCCAGAAAAAGTAGGAGAAAAAGCAAGAATAGTTTTCTCAAAAGATGATTTATTAGAAAAGATTTCTATATTTGAGGCAAATTTGAATGATGTATTAATAGAATTGATAAAGCCATTTGTTATAAGTAAAATAGAAGAAAGCGGGATAGAAAAAGAAAGAGCAGAAACACTATATTTTTTTAGTTATAAAGATGGGAAGATAACTTTTTCAATTCCAGAGATGGGAGACAATTATAAAGTTGATATACCGAAACACTTATATGATGAGCTAGCAAAAAGAAATAAATTTAAAGAAATAATAGGTTTTACAGTAATAGATAAAGATAATGCTGCAACTTATCTAGATTAGGAGATAAAAAGATGTTAAAAAAAGAAGAAAGTATATATTTAAAAAAGCAAAATATTAAAATAAAATTTAAATATACAAGAGATGAATATATAAAATCAAGAAGGAAATTTATATTAGAAAGTAAAACTATATCAAAAGGAAATATTGCTTTTTTAATTTTTATGACTATTTTAGAAATATTTTTTTTAATGACAAAAGAATTGTTCTTTGGAATTATTGTTGGAGTTTTACTTATATTATCATATATAATGATTACTGTACTTTATTTTATTCAACCTAAAAAAGTATATGATATATCGAAATTATTAAAAGAAGAAATGGAATTAGAATTTGATGATAAAGGAATAAAGTTTAAAATAAAAGATAATAACTCGATAATACCATGGGATAATGTATACGAAGTTTGGGAGAGCAAAGAGTATATTTTCTTAATGCAATCTAAAATTTCATATATACTTATTCCAAAAAGAGCTTTTAAAAATGAAGCAGATGTATTGAAAGTACAAAGAGTATTTGAAGATAATAATATAAAATATAAGAATATTAAATAAGATAGAGGAAGATGTAAAAATGAAGGAAGTTTTATTTGCAACTACAAATCCAGCAAAAATTTATTATTATGCAGAAAAATTAAAGGAATATGGTTATAAAGTATATACATTATCAGACTTGAAAATAAATGTTGATATTGAAGAAAATGGAATAGATGGAATAGAAAATGCAATTATCAAAGCAAAGGCATATCATAATATTTCTAAAATGATAACAATAGCAATTGATGATAATTTATATTTTGAGGATTTAGATAAAGATAAGCAACCAGGTACAAATGTAAGAAGAGTAAATGGAAAAAGATTAAATGATAATGAATTAATTGAATATTATACAGATTTAGTGAAGAGATATGGAATATTAGGACAACGTTTAAATGCTAAATGGATAAAGGGAGTAGCAGTATATGATGGGAAAAATATAGAAACATCATTATTTGAAAGACATAACATTTATTTTACAAATAAACCAAGTAAAGTGATACATGAAGGATATCCTTTGAATTCAATATCAATAGTACCTAAGTATAATAAATATTTATCTGAACTTACAAATGAAGAATTAGAAAGTTATAATAAAACAAACGAGAATAAAGAAATATTTGATTTTTTAATAAAGACATTAGAAAGATTATAATAATGAAGGAGAACTAAAAATGGATATTATATTAGCATCAGGATCACCACGAAGAAAAGAATTATTATCAGAAATAGTACAAGATTATGAAATAATACTAAGTAATTTTGATGAAACTATATTAGAAAAATGTGAAAAAGATCCTGAGAAATTAGTAAAAGAACTATCTATAAAAAAGGCAGAGAATGTTTTAGAAAATATAAAAGAAAATAAAAAATATAAGGATTTTACTATAATAGCAGCAGATACTATTGTTTATTTTGAAGGAGATATTTTAGGAAAACCAAAAGATGATAAAGATGCTTTTTATATGTTAAAGAGATTACAAGGAAGGGATAATTATATATATACTGGAATGACAGTAATAATAAAAAAACAAGGTAAATTATTAAGAGAAACTCTACTAGATAAGATAGTAGTTACAATGAAAGAATTAACAGATAAGGAGATTATGGAATATATATCTACGAAGGATCCTTTAGATAAAGCAGGATCATATGCAATACAAGGAATTGGAAGTAAAAATATTAAAGAAGTTAACGGAAATTTTAATGCAGGTGTAGGATTAAATATAGAAAAATTAAAAGAGATGCTTGAAAGAAATAATGTTATTTAATAAAAAATATTTAGATATTAAGTATAATTATATGTAAATGTAAATATTTGATAAAAATTGAAAATTGTAGGAATATCTGTTATAATTTAGTTTATTAAGATATAAAGGAGAAGTTATGAGTTATTTAATTAAAGATACAACAAAAGAACAGAGGAGGGCATTAGTAAAAAAAGCATATGCTATATCATTAGCAAGTGGTGAAGAACCATCAAAGGAAACTTTAGAAGAGTTTAAAGAGTATGTAGATGGAAAAACTGAACTAAAAGAAATACAGGAAAGGATAATAAATAAATATAGAAAGTAGGTAAATTATGAAAGATCCATATGTTTTATCAAATGGTACACTAAAAAATAAATTAGGAAAGGAAAATGAGGCAGAATTAGATGAGGCAGAAAAGAATATAGCTTTTGCAAGACTCATAGATTTAGATGATGTTAATAAAGCACAATGTAATTCAGATTTAATTAAACAAATACATTTTCACATATTTCAAGATATATATGATTGGGCAGGAAAATTTAGAACTGTTCCTATTTATAAACAAGAAGTTGTACTACCAGGAATAAGCTTAGAATATGCAAAATCAGAAGAAATTGAGGAAAAATTAAATAAGGAACTTATGCAAATGAATGAATATGATTGGAAGAATAAGAAAAGTGATGAATTAGCTGAGCAATTTGCAAAAAGTTTAGCAAAAGTGTGGAGAGTTCATCCATTTAGAGATGGAAATACAAGAACGGTATTAACATTTGCTAATATTTTTGCAAATATGAAGGGTTTTAATCTTAATATGGAATCCATATTAGATTCTTTATCAAGGAAATATGATGAATCAGGAGAAATTACACAATATAGTGTGAGAGATAAGTTCGTATTAGCAGCATTAGATGATAAGGATTATCCAGAGCCAGAGCATCTACAGGCCGTTTTTAAAACTGCTATAGAAAAAGGAGTAAAAGAACAGATAAGTAGCTTAAAAAATATTGTATCAGAAAATGATGGAAGATAATAAGTATATACTAGATTCTAATTTATTTCATATTACTAGTTATTGCAAAAATAAGATGAATATTATATAATTGTTGAAATTCTAATATAAAGGGGAGATACATATGTCATACAATTTTAAAAAGGTCGAGAAAAAATGGCAAGAAAAATGGGAAAAAGAAGGAACATTTAATGCAAAAACAGATTATACAATGCCTAAATGGTATGGACTGATTGAATTTCCTTATCCATCAGGACAGGGACTTCATGTTGGACATCCAAGAAGTTATACAGCATTAGATATAATTGCAAGAAAAAAGAGAATGCAAGGATACAATGTACTCTATCCTATAGGATTTGATGCGTTTGGATTACCAGCTGAAAATTATGCTATTAAAAATCATGTACATCCAAGAATAACAACTGAAAATAATATTAAACATTTTAAAGAGCAACTAAAATCTGTTGGTTTTTCATTTGATTGGTCAAGAGAAGTAAATACAACAGATCCAAATTATTATAAATGGACTCAATGGATTTTTATTAAGTTATATAAGAAGGGATTAGCATATAAAGCTACTATGCCAATAAACTTTTGTACAGGGTGTAAAGTAGGACTTGCAAATGAAGAAGTTGTAAATGGAGTTTGCGAAAGATGTGGAAGTCCTGTTGTACAAAAAGAAAAAAGTCAATGGATGCTTAAAATAACAGAGTATGCTCAAAGATTAATAGATGATTTAGATGATATTGAATTTCTAGACAAAATAAAAACTCAACAAAAAAATTGGATAGGAAGAAGTGAAGGAGCAGAAGTAGAATTTAAAATAGCAAATACTGATGAAAAATTAGTAGTATATACTACAAGACCTGATACTATTTTTGGTGCAACTTATATGGTTATTGCTCCAGAACATAAACTTATAGAAAAATATAAAGATAAAATTACTAATTTACATGAAGTGGAAGATTATAAGAAAAAAGCAGCTCTTAAATCAGATTTTGAACGTTCAGAATTAAATAAAGAGAAAACAGGTGTAGAAATAAAAGGAATTAAAGCCATAAATCCGTTAACGAATGAAGAAATTCCTATATGGATTTCTGATTATGTATTATCTACATATGGAACAGGAGCTATTATGGCAGTTCCTGCTCATGATGATAGAGATTTTGAGTTTGCTAAAAAATTTAATTTACCTATAAAACAGGTTGTTGCACCAAAAGACCTTGATGTAACAAATACATCAGAATATGATAGTGAAAAAGCTTTTACAGACGTAGAAAATGGAATTTCTATAAATTCAGGATTTTTAACAGGACTAGATACTAATACTGCAAAGGCAAAAGCTATTGAATATATTGAAAATAATAAATTAGGAACTAAAAAAGTAAATTATAAACTTCGTGATTGGGTATTTTCTCGTCAAAGATACTGGGGAGAACCAATACCAATGGTATATTGCAATGATTGTGGATGGAATCCAATAAAAGAGGAAGAACTACCACTTGTACTTCCTGAAATAGAAGATTATGAACCAGGAGAAAATGGAGAATCTCCACTTGCAAAACTTACAGAATGGATTAAGACAAAATGTCCATGCTGTGGAAAAGATGCAAAAAGAGAAACTGATACAATGCCACAATGGGCAGGGTCTTCATGGTATTTTTTAAGATATACTGATCCACATAATGATAAAGCTTTAGCTTCAAAAGAGGCACTAGATTATTGGACACCAATAGATTGGTATAATGGAGGAATGGAGCATACAACACTTCACTTATTATACTCAAGATTTTGGCATAAGTTTTTATACGATATAGGAGTAGTTCCTACTAAAGAGCCATATCAAAAACGTACTTCACATGGTATGATTTTAGGTGGTAATGGTGAAAAAATGTCTAAATCTAAAGGAAATGTAATAAATCCAGATGATATAATAGAAGAATTTGGAGCAGATAGTTTTAGAGTATATGAAATGTTTATGGGACCATTTGATCAAACGGCTCCATGGTCTATGGAAAGTATAAGAGGATGTAGTAAATTCTTAGATAGAGTATGGAATTTAAAAGACATTATGATAGAAGGAAATACATATTCTGAAAAATTTGAAAAAATGATGCATAAGGCTATAAAGAAAGTAACAACAGATATAGAAGAAATGAAATTTAATACTGCTGTTGCGACATTTATGACTATGGTAAATGAATTTTATAAAGAAAAACAAATTAATAGAGCAGAGTACAAAACATTTTTACAATTATTAAATCCTTTTGCACCACATATGACAGAAGAACTATTTAAAGAAATTGGAGGAGAAAAAGAAATATCAAATACTCCATGGCCAACATATGATGAAAGTAAAACTATAGATGATGAAATAGAAATTCCAGTACAAATAAATGGAAAAGTAAAAACTACTGTAAAAATAAATAAGGGTGCAGAGGAATCAGAAGTAAAAGAATTAATTATGAATAATAATTCTGTAAAAGGATTAATAAGTGGTAAAACAGTAGTAAAAGAGATTTATGTAAAAGGAAAAATATTTAATATAGTTATAAAATAATTTTAAAAATTAATTTATAGAGAAATAAGGCTAGTTATAAAAACTGCCTTATTTTTATAAAAAAATAAATAATTTTGGAATAAATTTAAGATTCAATCATATAAATATAAATAGGAACATGTTAACCAATATTCATAGGAGGTATCCATATGAAGGCATTAACACTTTATCCACCTGAAGAACTCTATGTACGGTATTTATTTAAATCAGTACAGAATTATGGAGTTATAAATTGTGATTTAGAAACATTTACTAAATTGTACAATGAATGGTGTGAAAAAAATCTTTCTGGAAATTCTGGAAAAGTGCTACAGATGTTTGAAACGCTTATGCTGGAAAACTTTATTGAGTATTTAGCAAGTACAGACATCTAAAGCAAGATGCGGAGTAGTTGAAATAATCAATATTTTAACTACTCTGTGTTGTTAATAAGAATATTATTAAATAATAATATTATAAAAAAAAATATATATACAAACAAGACAGGTAATAGAAACCTGTCTCATTCTTTTCTCAAAACTTAATTGTGTAAACATTATTATGATCTTTTTCTGGATTGTATTTTTTTATAACCTTCAAAGAATTAGTATTACTAGGCTCAATAAGCAAAATACCTTGATTAACTTCAGGATAATGCTTTTTCACAAATTGTAAGAGCCCCTCCAAAGACTCTGCTGCATAACCACTACGTCTATATTCTCTTCTTATAACATATTCAATCATTACATCTGTTGGAGGCATCATATAATAGCTTATAAAACCTACCATATACTCCTTGTATAAAATTGCGAAGATTATATCTAGTTCACAAAGGTTTAGACAATCAGCTTCAAAAAAATCAGCTATTTCATCAGGAGTATTTCCAATATCAAAGTACCTTTTTACGTCCTTATCTAAGCAAATGTTTACAAATTCATTTTTATCCTCTTTTGTAAATGGTCGCATCTGCAACCGTTCAGTTTCAAAGTTAAACATAACTTCTACCTCTCTTTCATAATATAAGTTAACTTATATTATAACAGATTATGTGAATATTGTAAAATTTATCTATTGTTTTTTAATTTTTGGCTTAGATACTAATGATGCAATATATCCAAAGAAGATAGCTGCTGCAATTCCACCAGCACAAGCTTTAATTCCTCCTGTAAAAGCTCCAATAAATCCAGATTGTTTAACTTCTTCTATAACACCTTTTGATAGATTATAACCAAATCCAGTAAGTGGAACAGTTGCACCAGCACCTGCAAAATCTACTAAATATTGATATATTCCGAGTCCACCGAGTATTGCTCCCACAGTAACGTATAATACAAGAATTCTAGCAGAAGTCATTTTTGTTTTATCAATTAATATTTGTGCAATAACGCATAATAGTCCACCTACTATAAAAGCATATAAAATAGTAATCCATTTTATATTTTGAAAAAATTCCATAATACACCTCTAAAAATTATATTTCTATACTAACAGCATGAGCTATTCCTGGTATACTTTCTCCTTGTTGAGCAGTAGTAGAGTTAGTTAAAGCACCAGTTGCTATTAATAATATTTTTTTAAGTTTTTTGTCTTTAAGTTTCTTAAATAAATGTCCTGAAAATACAGATGCACAACATGCACATCCAGAACCTCCTGAATGAGTGTCTTGTGATTCTTTATCAAATATTAATACACCACAATCGTTATAATTATTTTTTATATTATAACCTTTTGATTTTGTCATTTCGATAACTATTTCTTTTCCAATGTAACCCAAATCTCCAGTAAAAATGCCGTCATAATAATTAGGACTTCTACCAGTATCTTTAAAATGTGCTACCATAGTATCAATTGCTGCAGGAGCCATAGCTGCTCCCATGCTATTTGCATCTTTGATACCCATATCAACAATCTTTCCTGGAGTGAAATGAGTTATATAAGGTCCAGTTCCAGATTTAGAAAGTATACAAGCACCACTTCCAGTTACAGTCCACTGAGCAGCAGGTGGTCTTTGATTTCCAAGTTCTAGAGGAAACCTAAATTGTTTTTCAGCACTACAAAAATGACTAGATGCAGCACACAAAACATTTTCAAAGAAATTACCATCTACACCCATTGATCCTAATATTAAACCTTCAACAAATGTAGAGCAAGCACCAAATATTCCAAAATAAGGTACATTAACTTCACGAAGTCCAAAACTTGAAGATATACATTGGTTTAATAAATCACCAGCATAACATGCATCTATCTTATTTGATGGTATACCTGATTTTGCAATTACAGTATCTACTGTATCTTTTATAAATCTACTTTCTGCTTTTTCCCAAGAAGATTCACCATAAAATTCATCTTCTACACATTTATCAAAGTCCTTAGCAAGAGGACCGCTAGATTCTTTTGGACCAACTATACAAGCTGTTTCTAAAATTGTTACAGGATTTTCAATTCTGTATGTTTGATTTCCAACTTTTTTCATTTTTTACCTCCATAATTTTATATAAAACCAAGATATTGAACATTAAATAACATATATACAAGACCAACTAAAATAGAAGCAGATATTCCATAAACTAAAACTGGTCCTGCAACAGTAAACATTTTTGCACCAACTCCCATTACATATCCTTCTGATTTGTATTCCATAGCAGGAGATATAATAGAATTAGCAAATCCTGTAATTGGAACTAAACTTCCGAGCACCTGCAAATTTTCCAATTCTATTGAAAAGGTTTAGTGCTGTTAAAAAGGCACTTATAAAAATCAAAGAAATTGATACAACAGTTCCAGATAAAGAAGTCGAAAGACCTCTAAACTTACAATATTCTGATATTATTTCACCAATTGTGCAAATTAATCCTCCAACCCAAAAAGCATTAAAGCAATTTTTTAATATAGGAGAATTTGGTGACTTCTTATCAACATAATCTTGATAACTTTTTTTTGTTTCTAAAGGATCCATAATTACCTCCAATTTTTTATTTTTATTATGTGTAAAAAAACGGCAATTATGCAAAAAATTAAGAAAAATCATTATTGCATTTCTATTACATTTGATTAACACTTCTGTTAAAAATATTGACTTTTAGTATAAGAATATGTAAATTTAAAAGTATAAAAGGAGATTATTATGAGGATTTTATGCGAATGAAATCTAAATAATGAAAAAGATGACGAAGGAGTAAACTGATGCAGAGCTGTTTAGGTATTTATATAGACAATTCAATGATAAAATATTCTAAAATAAGCAAAGAAAAAGAGAATATAAAAATTGAATCTTCAGGAATCAGATTCTATGATGAAAATATTTCAACTACACTAAATCAAATAGTCCAAGAAACAAATAGTCAAAAATTACCAATAGCTATAAATATTTCTGACGAAAGTTATGACTATATAGATGTTTTTTCACTATTAAATAAAAGTGATATAAAAAAATCTATAGATATTGAATTTGAAATGCTTTGCAACGAAAGAGGATATGATAGAAAGCTTTTTGAAAATAGATATATCTTATCTGTAAATAGAAATAATACTGATAAAATGAGAGCATTAAATGTATCTGTCATGAAAAATAGCCTAATTGAGAAAACAAGACCTTTTGAAAAATTAAAATTAAATTGTGCATCTCCAATGTCAACTAGCATAGTAAACCTTTTAGACATGAATTCAAGACCAAATGCAATAATAGTAAACATAGAAGAAACAACTACTGTAACAGTTGTAATGAATGGTGTTATAGAAGATGTTGTGAAGATAAATGATGGAATGAAGGATATTTTAGATAAGATATCTGAAAGCGAAAATTCTATGACTAAAGCATATGAAATATGCAAAAATACTACTATTTCAACACAAGAAACAGGAATAAGTGATAGTGATGAATACTTAGAAATAATCATGCCAACTATATATAAAATAGTTAATGAAGTAAAAAGAATAGAAGAGAATGTAGTAGGAAGAGTAGACAATATTTATCTTACAGGTTCAGGTATTTCAATAAATAATATTGATTTATATTTTCAAAATTATTTTGAAGATACACATTGTGAAATGTTAAAACCAAGTTTTTTAAAAGCAAGTTCTTTAAAGTTTCCACTAAAAGAATATATGGAAGTAAATTCAGCTACAGCTTTAGCAATAGAAGGTGTTGGTGCTGGAACTCCAGAACTAAATTTCAGAAGTGGTTTAAGTACAGTAGGTTCAGGGACAAAAAAGAATATTGGAAAATTAGAAATAACAGGAATACCTGAATTAAAAATACCTAATATAGGGATAACATCTCAAAATGGAAATAAAAATTTAGAAGAATGGGATTCTAAAGAAAAATTAATGTTTAGAATACTAGTTACTATTCTTATTTTTACTTTAGGATATACTATTATATCAAATTTAGTAAAAAGAGATTTAGTAAAAGCAAATGAGGCATTAGCTACAGAAACAACTACTGTGGAGAGAGCTGTAACAGATATAACTAGTGATATAGATTCTCTACAATCAGCATCTGATGATTATAAAGAAAAATACAATAGATTAATAGGAGTAGAACCTGAAGGTACAGAAAGTGAAATTTTAAAAGGTGCTATTCCACAATTCTTACAACAAGTTATGTATTCTGTACCAGCTGAGGTAATATTAGTATCAATAGAAAACACATCAGGAAACCAAATGTCTATTGTAGCAAAATCACAAGATTATGAGCAACTAGGTTTATTTAAAGTTATGTTATATGCAGATGGAATATTAACAAATGTAACATCAACAAGTAGTTATAAAGAAGATAAAGATATCTATGTAACAATAATAGGAAATTTACCAAAGTAGGATTATAAATAAGGAGTTTTGCAAAATGAGAAAAATCGTTTTAGGAGTTTTAATTGTAATAACATGTGCTTTTACTGCTAAATTATTTATATCTGGTTTTTTCGGAATAGATAGTATGGCTACTTTAGAGGAAAAGAAAGATGAATATGAAGAAAAAGCAGAAAAACTAGAAAAACAGAAAGAAACTTTTAATAAAGATAAAAATATATTAACAGTAACACTAAATAACTATAATGATAGTAAAACATCGTATGAGAGTATGCTTGGACTTTCTTCACCAGAAGAACAAAAACAAGCCAATCTTGGAAATTATTATGATTTAGAATATTTATGGACTGTTATAGGTACTCATGCAGTAAAAGAAGGAGTAAAACTTGGAATTGTATTTACAACAAGTTCAAAAGTACCAGATAATGAAGAATCTATATATGCAAACATAAACTTTACAGTAATTGGTGAGTATAGACCAATTAGTGAATTTATAGAAAAATGTGAAAATGATTCAAATTTACAATTTTCAATAAGCTCATTTAAAATTGTACCTTATGAAAAAATGGCTGATGATGATGCATTACAAGTAGCAAATTATCTTCAAGCCACTTTCACAGTAAAAGATGTACCACTTTCAGCAGATACAATACAATTAATAAATAATAAAGTAGAAGATAGTGCAGAGTTACAAATGAATTTAAAACCAGAAAATAACAATGACAATAATAATTCTACTAACACAGAAAGTAGTAATAATAGTGATAACAACAATAACAGTATAGTAAATAATAATTAGTAAAATTTAAGAATGTATAAAAGGAGCAAATATGAGATCTTTTGTTAAAGAAGTAGTTAGTATGACATTTATATCAATAGCTGTAATATTAATATTAGTATTAGTATTTTATGATTATTTAAAATTAGATACTGAAGCAAATATGGAAACTGAATATTCAAGAAGTGAAGACGTTAGTGCAGCACTGGCAGATGATACTCAATCAAATCAAGTTATAGCATCTTTTTCAAAAAGTTTATATAGCTTAGACTCATCTGATATATCTAGTTATATAAGAGATGGGATTATGGAAAGAGGAAAAAAACATCCATTTTCTGATATAAATGATGATTCATATGATGGAGTTAATGCAATTAATAATAATATAGTAGATCCAAATGCTACAACAGTACCAGTAACAACACCTGGTACAACAACGACAACAGTACCAGTAACAATGCCTACTACAAACCAAACTACAAATCAAAATACAACTTCAGGAAATACTGTAGGAACATCTGGAAATAGAAGTAATACTACAAATGGAAATTCCACAACTCAAAGCAGATCTACATCATATAGTAGTGATACTTCAGAGAGTTCAGATTCAGTAAATACAGGGAAATCATCAGGAAATAATAGTAAAACAAAAAAGAAGAAAAATACAAAACCTTTTTTTGATGATGGAACATCAAAATAGGTAAAAATAAAAAGGAGGACATAAAATGCTAAAAAGCCAGAAAGGTATAACATTAGTAGCTTTAGTTATAACTATAATAGTATTAATAATATTAGCTGGAGTTACAGTTTCTATGGTAGTAGCACCAGATGGACCAATAAAAAGAGCACAAGAAAGTAAAGAAGCAGTAAATAAAAGTGATGTTCAAGAACAAATTTCTATGGCTATATCAAATATGGTTGTTAAATATTATGAAGAGGGTGCACCAGAAGTCAAATTAAATAACCAAACAAGTAATAGTGAAAACATTCCTTCTTTAGGAGGATATTTATATAATGATATTAATTCAGAAAATAGTAAAATAAATGCAGCACTTCCTGCAGGATATAATATCAAAAGTGCTACAATTGAAGAAGCTAAAGTAATTATGAATGTTGAAGTTAAGGGAAATTCTTATAAAGCAATTTATGATGCTGTAGAGCAAAATGTAGTAGTAGAATAATATAAAAAGAGCATATGCAATGCTTATACATATGTTCTTTTTTAATAAAAAATAAATAGAAAAAAGGAAAGCTATATTAATGAAGATTGTATTTTATATTTTAATTTTCATAATTGGAACACTATTTGGCAGTTTTGCAACTCTTGCTATATATAGATTACCTTTAAAAAAGGATATAATAAAAGAAAGGTCTTTTTGTACAAATTGTAATCATAAATTAGGATTCTTAGATTTACTACCAATCTTTAGTTATATATTTTTAGGTGGAAAATGTAGATATTGTGGGGAAAAAATCAGCAAAAAGTATCTAATAATTGAAATAATATCAGGAATACTTGCAGTTATATTATATGAAAGTCTTAATATATCATATGCAAATGTTAATATATTAATATTATTAGATTTTATATACATAATGATATATGCAGTCACAATGATAATAATTGCAGGAATAGATAAGGAAAAAAAGATAATATACAGATCAGTTATACTATTTGGAACAATATTATGTCTTGCATATATGTTATATTTATGTGTAGTAGGTAGAAATAATGAGACTAATATGTATAGATATATCATATATATACTATCTATATTAATACTTTACATAGTAAATAATGTAAAATACCATAACTATATAATAGATCTAGTTATTCTAGTAGAATATATGCAATTATTTATAAAAACAAAAAACGCATTAATAACTATATTAGTTACTGTATTAATTACAGGAGCAAAAATAATTTATGAAAAAATGAAACCAATTGATAAAAGTAACATTTTAATGGAAGAAGAAGGAGAAGTTACTGAACTTCCAATTGCTTTTTATATGGGAGTATCTAATTTTATAGTTATGTTTGTAGAAACATGTATTAGTTCTATGGTATAATTAAGAGGGATTTTTTATGATAAAAGATGTTATTAAAAAAGCTAAAAATGAAAATGGAATTACAGGACAAGATTTAATCATTGCAATATTTATTCTTACAATGTTTTTAACTTTTTTACTTACTGTTTATAGTAATATAAAAAGTTTATCATATGAAATCAGAATGAATGCACATGCAGCAGAAACTGCAAGTAAAATTGCGGAAAAATTAAATTTATTAGACTATAATGATGAATTTTTTAAGTCAGATCATGAAAATATAAGTAGTGATGAATTAAGAGACAGATATGGAGTTACAGGATTAAATCCAGAAATTTATCAAGTAAATATCAGAATGAATCAAATGAAATTAGGTGGAGAACAATTAGATTATGACTTTACAAAAGAAATTCAAATTCAAGTAAAATATAATTTAAAGGGAAAATTTGAAAAGGCAGATGCATCAGAGATAAAGTTAATAAAGAATAGAGAGTTTGTAAAAATAGAAGATGAAATAGAAAACTTAGATGAATATACACCAGTTGTTGTAATATCATCAGATGAAGGTACTGAGACTGAATTATGTAATACATTAGATAATATAATTGATTCTAGAAAAAAATTTAAGACAACGACTAAAGATAATGAAAATTGGAAGAACTATTCATATTTTGATGATTTTCTATGTTGCATGTCAACAATAAAAGAAAATGATAGTGAAGTAACTCAAGGGAATGTTCTTGTTTGGATTCCAAGATATGCAATAATTAATAATGAAATTGCATTTTTATATAAAGATACAAATTATCCAGTAATTCCAATATATGCAAAAGGGTACAATGGAAAAGAAAGAATATCTGGTTATATTGTAGATAGAAGTAAAACATTGGAAACAAACGGATTTACTACAGGAGAAAAAGGAAAATGGGCTGGAATAATGGCTGGTTCAAATAATTATGAATTGTATAGTCAAATGATTGATGCTCTTGGATCAAATAGAATCTATAGGGGTGAATAAAAATAAAGATTATACAAAAAAGGAGGATTACCATGGCAAGAAATGTGCCAATAGGAATTGAGCTTGTAAGAAGAAATATAGTAACAGAATCTGATGTTAAAGAAGCAATTAGACATCAAAAAGAACATCCAGATAAAAAAATAGGAGATATTATACATGTATTAAACTTGTGTGATGAAAAGAAACTACTAATGGCTATGGGAGAAATACTAAATGAAAAAGTATTTTTACTTACGAAATCAGCTATTAATATAGAAGTAACAAATTATTTATCTTTAGATGTATGCAGGAAATGTAGAGCTATTCCTTTTGATGATGCGGGAGGAAAAGTTAAAGTATGTTTTTCTGATACTTCAAATAAAAAAGCTGTTGAGCAAGTAAGACTATTATTACTTCATAATGGATATATTTTGGAACAATATTTAACTTTTGACTCAAATATTGATAAAGTGTTAAATTCTTTAGAAGCAAAACCTACTGATGATATACAAGAGGCAGGTCAAGATGTTACAAGACTTGTAGATACAATTATAAAATCAGCTATGGAAAAAAATGCATCCGATATTCATATTGAACCTATGGAGAAATATGTAAGAGTCAGATATAGAATAGATGGTAATTTAATACCAATAACAAAAATTGAAAAAGAATTGCAATCACAAGTAATAGGAAGATTAAAAGCTATTTCAAATATGTATCAAGAAAAGCAAGAAGACCAAGATGGCAGAATATTAATTTATAATAATTATAATATTCGTGTATCATCACAAGTTACAATATATGGTGAGAAGATGGTATTACGTTTACTAAAAAAAGAAGAAAAAATAAGAGATATATATGAGCTTGGCTTTCCAAAGGAAGAAAACTTCATAAAAAAATATTTTGATAAAAGAAATTCTATAACAATAGTTGCAGCTCCTACAGGAGAAGGAAAAACAACAACACTTTATAGCATAATAAACAGCTTAAATACGGAAGATACAAATATAATAACAATAGAAGATCCAGTTGAAATTAGAATAGAAGGATTAAATCAAGTAGAGATTGGGCCAAAATCTTCTTTTGCAAGTTCACTTAGAACTGTACTTAGACAAGATCCAAATATTATTCTAGTAGGAGAAATAAGAGATTTAGAAACAGCTGAAATTGCTATGCAAGCAGGACAAACTGGTCACTATGTTTTATCTACAATCCATACAATAAATGCCATAGAAGTAGTAACAAGACTCAGAAAATTAGGAATATCAGATTATGATATATCAAGTACTGTTGCAAATACAGTATCACAAAGATTAGTTAGAAGAATATGTCCATATTGTGGTAAAAAAAGAGTCTTTAATGATGAAGAAAAAGTAAAAATGAATGAAGTAGTAGATAAATACAATTTAAAATTAGACTTTACAGATACATTCACATATGATGCAATTGGATGTGAGAAATGTCATAATACAGGATACTTAGGAAGAATCGCAATAATAGAAATATTAGATTTTAATGAAAATATTAAAGAACTAATCTTAAATGGTGCATCTACATTTGAAATAAAGAAAAAAGCTTTAGAAGAAGGATATTTGCCTTTAGAAGTTGATGGAATTCAAAAAGTTTTAGATGGTAAGACAACACTAGATGAGCTAGATAAAAAGTTAGTATTATTTGATAAATAATATCTTGGAGGTTTAAAATAAATGATAGTATTAGAAAAGATCCTAGATGAGGCAATAGAGAAAAAAGCATCAGATATTCATATAGTATGTGGATTAAAACCAGTTTTTAGAATAAATAAGTCACTAATTCCTGCACAAATAAGTGTAGTTACAGAAGATGATATATATAATATATATGATTATATAGTTAAAGGAAATGTGATATCAGATAATGAATTTAAAAAAGCTAAGAGATTAGATACTTCTTTAATTTATAAAGAAATAAGAATGAGAGTAAATATTTCAAATTCTGATGGAGTACCTATATTTACAATAAGAGTTATAAATGATGTACTTCCAAGCTTTGAAGAATTAGGAATACCAGAAGTAGTAAGAAAGCTTACATATCAACAACAAGGATTAATATTAATTACTGGTAAAACTAGTTCTGGAAAATCAACAACATTAAACTCATTAATTAATTGTATAAACGAAAAGCAAAATAAAAAAATATTAACTTTAGAAGCACCTATAGAATATAAACATAAACCAAAAAAATCTATCGTAATTCAAAAAGAAGTTGGCAATGGAGCAGATACAGTAAGTTTTATAGATGGTGTTAGAAATGCTCTAAGGGAAGATTGTGATATATTAGTAATAGGAGAAATTCGTGATAAGTATACGATGGAAGCTGCAATAGATATGGCAGAAGCAGGACATTTGGTAATAGGAACACTTCATACAAAGTCTTGTGCAGAAACTGTGGATAGAATCATTAGTTTTTATGATGTTAAAGACCAAGCTCAAATAAAATATTTGTTAAGTTCAATATTAAAATTAGTTGTATCACAAAGGTTAATAAAATCTGCAGATAATTCTAAACTTGTTTTAATTCCAGAAGTTATGGTTGTAGATAGTACTATTTCAAGTTGTATAAGAAAAGAAAAGTTTAGTGTTGCAGAAATTGAAGATGCTATTCAAGCACGGTACCAATAAAGGAAGTATGAGTTTAATTAATGCATTAGCATTAGCTGTTATAAATAAAAAGATAACTATAGAACAAGCTGAAAAACAATTAGAACTAAAAAATATAGAATTACTAAAAAGAACAACAGAAAGTTTATCAGCAAAAGAAAATAATAATGATAATAACTAATATAAAGACGCAGTAAAGGAGGTATAAGAAATGCCAACATATCAGTATAAAGCAATTACGCCATCTGGACAAATAGTAAAAAATACTGTATCAGGTATAAGTAAAATTGAACTTGTAAATAAACTTAAAGCTAATAACTTGACTCCTGTAAATATACAACAAGCAATAACTTTTATGAATAAAGATAAATATAGAGCTAGAAAACATAAAACAGCAGAATCAATATTAAAAAGTTCCACAATTTCAGATGGAGAATCTAAATGGGAAGCAATTAAAACATCTATATTAGGTCCACAAAAAATAACCAAAAGAGATGTAATGGTATTTACACAAAGTTTTCTACTATTAAAAAAATCGGAATTTAATAATATACATGCTTTAAATACTGTAATTCAATCTACACAAAATCCAAGTATGAAAAGTGTTTTAGAAGATATTTTAGTGGGTGTTGAGGCACGGAGAAAATATATATTCTACAATGGAATATTATGAAGATATTTTTCCAGTTATATATATAAATATGATTAAAGTTGGAGAAATGGCAGGAACTTTAGTAAAATCACTAGAACAGGCTATTGAATATTTGGATAGTAGTGATGCTTTAATCAAAAAAGTAAAGAAGATAGTAATACCTAATTTACTTCAATTTTTTGGAATGTTATTTTTATTGATAGTTGGAACATTGTATGCAATTCCATCAATTCAAGATGTATTTAAAGAAGTCGGTTCCCAAGAGAAACTTCCAGCAGTTACTATTTGGTTTTCTAATTTCTTAGATAGTGCAGTTATGTGGTGGTATATACCAGTGATACTAATTATTATAGCAGTAGTAGCTCTAGTATTTTACATACGTACTCCAAATGGAAAATATAAATTTGATAATTTTAAATACAAAATGCCAGTGTTTGGTTCATTAATATATGCATTAGATTTTTCTAGAATTATGAAGGCAGTTTCACTAAACATAAAAAATGGAATGAGAATACAGCAAGCATTGGAAGTTGCAAAAAATGTTGCAAGAAATAAAGTTATGATGTCTATAGTAGAATCAGCAATAAATAATGTTATGATAGGTAAGTCTTGGGTAGAGCCTTTTGAAGAATCAGGATTTGGAAATAGAATGACAACAGAGATGCTTAAAGTTGGTATGAAAACAGATTTACCAGCAATGCTTGACAAATTATTAGAATATACAGAAATGGATATAGATAATATTCTACAAAGAATAATGAAAGTTTTACCAGAAATCAGTTATCTAATTGTTGGTGTAGTATTAATATTCTTCGTAATTGTAGTATTAGTACCATGTATACAAGTTTATATGGGTTCTTTCTTATTCAGTGCGTATTTATAAAAAATAAGGAAATATTAAAAAAATTATTTTATATAACTATAAATCGGTATAATCTTTATAGAAATAGGTTATACCGATTTATTTTTTATTTGTATTAATTGATATTTAATATAGATTAAATAATATAAAAATTGAATATCTATAAAAAATATGTGTAGACTAAAAATAAAATTGGATATTGGCATAATTTCTGAATAATGAAAAAAGTATAAATTTTATTAAGTTATGTTTTACTTAAATATGAAATATGTTTGATTATTAAAAAAATATAGTGTATTATATAGATAAAAAAGGAGATTTTTATGATAAGAATAGGTGTTGATATAGGCGGAAGTCATGTAGCTGTAGGAGTTATTAGAGATGGTACATTAATTGATTTTACAGATAGAGATTTAACAGGGCAAGATAAAATTAATATAAAAAAATCATTAGTAGATATAATAATACAATTAATAAATGATGTTATAGATGATGTAAGCTTAAGTATATCAGATATAGATTTAATAGGAATTGCGGCACCAGGAACAATAAAAAATAATATTATAATGAAATCTCCAAATCTTGGAATTATGAATTTTGATATAGTATCTGAACTTCAAAAAATGATAAATGTAAGGATGCAAGTAAGAAATGATTCAAAATGTGCAGCAATAGCAGAAAAATATTATGGTTCATTAAAAAATGCAGATGATTGTGTATTCTTATGTTTAGGAACAGGAATAGGTGCAGCTGTATTTATGGGTGGAAAGTTATTAGAACCTAAAAGATATGCTGGTTTTGAATTAGGACATATGGTTATAGAAAAAGATGGAGTGCAATGTGCTTGTGGGAAAAAAGGATGTTTTGAAACATATGGCTCAATGAGAGCTTTAAAAAGAAGGGTGGCAGAAGCTCTAAAAATAGATAATGATTTTTCAGGAAAATATTTTAATGAGACATTATTAGATTTTAGTAATGAAAAGGTTAATAAGGTAATTGATGAATATTTAGATTATTTAAAAATAGGATTATGTAATATAATAGATATATTTGAACCAGAGGTAATATCTCTTGGAGGAAGTTTTGCATATTATGAAAAAAATTTGATTTTTAAGAGATTATTAGATAAACTAAAAGAACCTAATAGCACATATAATCAGGAATCAAGTCCTGAAATAAAAATAGCATCTTTTAAAAATGAAGCAGGAATAATTGGTGCTACAGTAATTATATAAATAATAGAAAGGATAAAAGATATGGCAGAAATAACATATGAAATAGTAAAAAAAATTGAAGTATTATCTATGACAGAAAAAGGTTGGTGTAAAGAATTAAACTTAGTAAGTTGGAATGGAAGAGAGCCAAAATTTGATTTAAGAGATTGGAGCGAAGATCACACAAAGATGGGAAAAGGAGTTACTTTTTCAAAAGAAGAAATGGAAAAATTACGAGATGCTTTAAATTCATATGAAGAAGAATAAAAGATAATTAAAATAGATAGGAGAGTTTTTGTGAACAAAAAAGATGTTTTAAAATTAGTACAAGAACTAAATGAGAAACAAACAGAGACTATTTGTATTGAAGCTAAAACAGCAAATCAAGGTAAACCAGAGAAATATTATGATACTATATCAAGTTTTTCTAATACTATGGGTGGAGTTATATTATTTGGAATTAAAGAAATAAAACATAAAAATAGAACTACTTTTGAATAAGTGGAGTTTATGACGTAAATGATTTACAAAAAAAATATAACAAATTTATGTAGTACAGAATTTGAACCAATAGTAAGACCAGAAATAAGTATAGTCGAAATAGATAATAAAAAAGTTGTAGCAGTAAAAATTGATATAATATCTCAAAGAACTAAACCATGTTATTATAAACCAAAAGGATTGTATAGTGGTTCATATATAAGAGTAGGTGATAGAGATGACAATATGACAGAATATGAAATATATAAATGTATATCATATAAAGAAGATATAAAAGATGATTTAAAGCCAGTAATTAGAGCAAGTATGAAAGATCTAGATAAGAAACTTCTAAAAAGATTTTTAGAAAATGCAAGGGAGAACAAACCTAAACTGTCAGAATTTAGTGATGAAGAGATTTTATTAAATTATGGAGTTTTAACAGAAGTAGAGGATAAAACCTTTCCAACTGTTGCAGGAATAATGGTATTTGGAAGTTATCCACAAAAGTTTTTTCCTCAGTGGTTTGTTGCTGCAATTGTAATTCCTGGATTTGAAATTGCAGATTTAGGAGATGAGGGACAGAGGTTTGATGATAACAAGAGAATAGAAGGAAATATAAGTGAGATGTATGAAACAATAGCTTTTATTAATAGAAACATGAAAGTAAAAGTTATAATAAGCGATAAGACAGGATTAAGAACAGATATAACACAATATCCTAAAGATGCACTTGGTGAAGCAATCTCAAATATGATAATTCACAGAGATTATAGTCACTAATACTATTGAATTATTAGAAACAAGAAAGGCAATGGAGGTTAGAAATGAAACTATTGTAAAATTACTTGAAACATTAGGTGGGATACTTGAAAATAGGCATACTGGAATATCTACCATGAACAAAAAAATGCAAGAAGCAAATTTGCCTAAACCAATATTTACAAATGAAAGAGAAGACTTTGTAGTTACTTTTTATAATGGAGAATATCCAGAGTTATATCAGAGAGAATTAATACAAAATAAAAAGATACAAGATAAAAAAGTTAAAAAGATAAAAAGGATATTAGAGATTTGTAAAGAGCCAAAAAGTGTAAATGAAATAATGCAAGAACTTCAATATAAAAGTAGTCATACACTAAAAAGAGAGTATATAAAGCCGTTAGTAGAAAGTGGAAAGTTAAAAATGACAATACCAGATAAACCAACTAGTAGAAATCAAAAATATGTTATTAAATAATAAGAAGAATTATGGTATCAAAAGCCAGATATAAGTGAGAAATTTACAAAGTAGAAGATATTCATACAATAAGAGAATATAATACAGAAAGAAGAAAAAATTAACATTAAAAGAGAGATTAGCAGATATAAGAAAAAGTGCAAATGAATGTGAAAAAGATATTGATGAATATAGAAAAAAGAGAGAAGCAATATAAATTAATACAACTATTAAAAAAGTAGTATACTATAAATATATATTTTTAAAATTAAGAAATATTTAATTATAACTAAGTAAGCAGAAATAAGTGTGTAATAGCATTTATTTCTGTTTTACTTATTTACTCTTACAAATTTATAATCATCTAGGTTTGTTAATTGCTTAACAAAGTGTCCATCATATATTGTAGAATCATTATCTTCTAAAGATATTGGAAGTGATACATTACATACATATTCATCATCATTTGAATTAATAATATGGATTGTAAAATCTATTGTAGCTCTTATATTAGAAAGAAGAGTATTAGATTTTTTTAGTAATGTACCATCAAATGTTATAGCTCCTGAATTATTTTCTAAAATTAAACTAGAATAAACATTTGAATTTACATATGAAAGTGTAAGTGGATTTGAACAATCTGCATAAAAAGAAGGAATAGTATAATCAATGTCTTCATTTTTAGAAATAACAGAAAAGTCCATTTTTCCATCTATTTGTTTATCTAAATCATTTACTATTCCTATACCTAAAGAATTAGGATTTTTATAAAATAATGATGGATTTCCAAGTGTAGGTTTAGTAGAAAAATTAACATTATCAATATATAAATTCTTTACTAAATTCTTTGAAGTTAATTTATCTGAATTTACATAATTATTTATATTTAGTGATATATCAGTATATTGATATATATTTAAATTCCAATAGTCTTTTTGTGTATCTGAATTATTAGTTGCATTTGCAGAACTATATAAAAGAATATTATCAATTTTAAAAATAGTATCTTCTTTTGGAGCTATGGTATTTGATATTTCTGTAATAATATTATTTTTCTTTTCATTATTATTATGATTATATCTGTATATAAAAAATCCAATAATTAATACTAATATGACTATAAAAAAAATTATTCTAAAAGTCATTACTTTTTTCCTATTATTTTCTAATATCATATAAATTTTATCCTCCGTGAAATTAAAAATATATATAAATATATATCAAATTAACTAATTTATCAAGGAAAACTATGGAAATTATACTTATTTATTCAATTGACAAAAGTACAAGCAAATATTACAATATTTGTAGGAGTTGTTTAAAAAATGAGAAAAGTAGAATATGTAGTACAAGTAAATGAAGATGTAAAGAAACGAAAACTAATAATAATATCTTTAATAACAATTATAATTTTAGCAGCACTTATACTTACAGGATTTGTTCTTAAAAAGTCTCTTGCAAGAACAGAAAAAAGCTCTGAAGAAGTTTCTAAATCAAATGAGGGAGATATTAAAAAGCAAGAAGAAAAAGAAGGACTTTCTATAGAAAAAAATCTAGATGTGCTAGATGTAAAAAATATATTAAATGAAAATACTAAAAATGTTGAAACAAAAACTTTAGTAGTAGATGAAATAGATTTAGATTATAAAACAGTATATAAAGAAAACTCAAATCTAGCACAAGGTATGATAAAAACTATACAAGAAGGTATAGATGGTAGTCAACAAGTTATAATTGTAAAGACATACTCTGGTAGTGAGTACATAGGAGAAGAAAGATTAACAAGCAGAGTAACTAAAGGAAGTATTGATAAAATAGTAGAAATAGGAACAGGAAAACAGGTTTATTCTTATAAAGTAAAAGTAGGAGATACACTTTTAGTAACACCACCTGAACTTACTTTAAGAAAATCAAATAATACAAAGTCTGAAAAAGTATGTGTACTAAAAAAGGATAATGAAGTTTCTTTAGTTGAAATAAAAGATGAATGGTACAAAGTAAAATATAAGTCACATATAGGATATGCACAAGCAAATTGTTTTGTAGTTAAAGAGAAAAAACAAGAGCCAACAGTAATTTTTAAGGATGGTAAAGAATATTCTAAAAAAGAATTACTTGCATCTTTAAGTTTTGATATGCATCTTAATAAGCCAAGTGGTTTAACATTAGATCAATTTAAAAAAGTATTGTCAGGAAATCCAGCAGATACTAAACATGTAATAGAAGATAATGCGAAATATTTTTATTATGCAGAAAAACAATATAATATTAATGGTATTTATTTAGCTGCTATGGCAATTCATGAAGGTGGATGGGGAAAATCTAAAATATCAAATGATAAGAAAAATTTATTTGGATATGGTGCATATGATAGAAATCCTTATAGTAATTCATATAATTTTGAAACATATGCAGAGGGTATAGATTTAGTTGCAAGAGCTTTAGTAAAAAATTACTTAAATGAAAAAGGTACAAAGATTTATGATAATCAAAAAGCAACAGGAAAATATTATAATGGACCAACTCTAACAGGAGTTAATACAAGATATGCATCAGATAAAAACTGGGCAAAGGCAACTTTTAAATGGATGACATACTTATATAATAGATTATAAAATTTTAGGGGCAATTAGTTAAATAAAGCTAATTGTCTTTAAATTTCTACAAATAAATATTTAATTACAAATTTATAATAATCTTATTGCTATTTTTATCAAATTATTGTATGATAATATATGTATAAAATTAGGCAAAATCAAAAAAATGGGGGATACATAAATGAAAAAATTGTTATATTATATGGTTGCAATACTTATACTAATATTATTACTTGCAGTTCCATCTTATGCATCAACACAAATTGCTACAGAAAAAGGTGTTATGGAAACAGACAATGCAACAAAATTCTCACAAATGAAACAAGGATTTGAAGCAAAGTTTGCTCAATACTCAGATAAATATGGTTCTAAAGTTTATGGAGGAGTAGCTTTAGTATTAGATACAATAAGAATATATAGTATACCATTTTGCTTTGTAGGTATTGCAGTAGGTGCAATATATCAATATGTAATAGGTATAAGAAAAATGGATGTAAGAGATAAAGGATTTAATTTACTAATTGCTTTTGTTACAATTTTAGTAATATGTCAAGTATTACCATTAGTATTTGCTATAATTACTAAAGGATGGGTATTATAATACGAGAAGACGTTTGGAGGTTTTTAACAAATGAAAATTTTATTTGCAGTAAGTAACGAAAATGTTTCTGACGCAATAGTTAAAAGTTATCAAAAAAATTATAATGATAGTATTACGTATAAAAATGTATTTTACTTTAATGCAATAATTAAAGAAATTCAAAGAGATAAAGAATATGATAGAATAATTATTAGTGAAGATTTAGAACCATTTGCTAATAATAATTATGATGCTATAGATAAATTTATTTTTGAGAGATTAGATGCAATAGTTTCAGAAATAAAAGATTTTGCAGAGAAAAGAATACCTATAATATTAATATGTACTGATAGAAGAACAAAAACAAGTCCAATGATTACAAAAATATTTAACATTGGAATTTATGATGCAGTTATTGGTTCAGATAGAAAAATAGAAAATGTTTGTAGATTAATAAAGGAACCAAGGACAAAAGAAGATGCAAAACAATATTATAAAATAGAAAGCGGAGATGAAAACAATTCTTCTGAAGTTGATATAAGTGAAGAAGAAGTTCAAAATATAGTTAATTATTATAAAAAATTAGGAAAAAATGAGGAAAGATATACAGATAGTTTTAATAATATAGCTACACAATATACAGATGCACAACTTAAAATAATTATAAGATATTTACCTATAAATGTTAAAGCTATTTTAGAATCAGAATGTGCAAAATATCAAGAATTAGTAACATTTGATAATCCAGCGACAGTAAAAGAACAAAAAGAAAAAGAGAGACTAAGAAGAAAAAAACAAAGAGAAAAAGAAGAAGAAGAGGAAAGAATAAGAGAACAACTAGCACAAAAGAAGAAACGTGAACAAATAGAAAAGAAAAAACAGGCAAATAAATACATTCCTAATAATTCGAAAAATAACAATCAATCAGAAAATAAAACTAGAGTGGCAACAGGAATTGGAATATTAGATAATAAAATTAATAGACCTTCAATGCAGGGGAATGTTGTAATTCCTAATGCTATAAATACTAAACAAGCTAAAAAGGTATTATCAGACGATGAAATGAATATTCAACCTAGAAAAGTAATAAATAATGAAAATAAAACTGAAAATGTAGTAAAACCTAAGGTAGTTAATAATGAGCAAGTAGTAGAAAATAGAGAAATAAAGAAACCTGTAGAAAATAGTAAAGAGAAAATTCAAACAGTTAGTTTACCGGGATTTGAAAATATAGAAACTGACAACATACAAGTAAATGTTAGTAATGATATAGAAGAAGTAGATATAATACCAGAAGAAGTTGTAGTAAAAGAGAAAAAGGAGGATAACCCAATAAATACTGTGAAAACTCCTGAAAATGATAATAATATAGAAAAAGATATAGAAGTAGAACCAGTAAAAAAAGGAAGAGGAAGACCAAGAAAAACTCCTCTACCAGAAGAAAATAAGATACCTATGGTTCAAGAAGTAAAAACAGATAATAATATAAAGACTGTTGAAGATAATTCAAATGATGTAAATATAATAAGTAATTTAGAAGTAGAACCAACAAAAAGAGGAAGAGGCAGACCAAGAATTACACCTATAGAAGAAGTAGTTGAAAAAACAAAAGGAAAAAGAGGCAGACCAAGAAAAACTCCTCTGCCAGAAGATAATATATCTATGGTTAAAGATATAGAAATAGATAATGATATAAAAACTACTGAAAATAATTCAAATAGTATAGATAATGCAATAAATAATTTAGAAGTAGAACCAGTAAAAAGAGGAAGAGGTAGACCAAGAATTACACCTATAGGAGAAGTAGTTGAAAAGCCAAAAGGAAAAAGAGGCAGACCAAGAAAAACTCCTCTGCCAGAAGAAAATAATAAGCTTCAAGTAGAAGAAGTAGGAAAAGATAACTTTATTGATATAGAGGAAGTTCCTAAAAAAGTAAATAATGAGTCAGATAATCAAGTAAGTAACATATTACCAGAAGTAGAAAAAGATGATATTACATCTACATTTAGTTCTTTTGATGCTTTTGAAGTTCCAGAAGGAAAGACAGAAGAAACAACCAGTTCAACAATTTTACCAGGTTTTGATGAAGATTTTGAAGAATTGGATAAAATAATAAATAATGATAAACAAGAAGATACTATTGAAAACCAGAATTATAATGTATTAGATGATAACTTTGATAATATAGATGATGATAATGAAGATATTCAAGATGATATAAGTGTGGAAGATGAGCAAAGCGAAGAAACTTCAACATTACCAGGTATGATGGATATAGAAGATTTCGAAGACGAAGATAATGTAGAAGAAGATAATATTAATGAAAACTTAGAAGAACAATCAGAAGAAGATATAGATTCTTACACAAAACAGGATGATTTACAAGATTTAAATGATTTAAATAATGGAGTCACAAGTAGTAATAATGTAGTAAATTCATTACCAGGTTTTGAAGACTTAGATGATATGGTAGAAGATGAAGAAGAAAGTAATATAAGTCAAGAAGAAGGGAGCTTATTACCAGGTTTTGAAAATGACGAAATTAATTCAAGTGTGGTGGCTGCTACATCATATAGAGAATCTGATTTAGAGAGAACAGCTAGTATAAGGAAATTAGAAGAAAATAGAGTTTATTCTACTGGTTCATTACAAAGTGCACTTACTCCAGATAAGAAAATAGTAGCTTTTATAGGAACGAGTAAAAATGGAACTTCTTTTATTGTAAATAATTTAGCAAGTTTATTTTCATCAATAGGTATAAAAACAGCAATATTAGATATGACCAAAAATAGAAATGCATATTATATTTATACAAATAATGATGAAAAATTGAGACAAGTTTCTTATGATGCGATAGATAAACTAGAAAATGGAGTTGCAGAAGGAATTAAATCTGATAGAAATTTAGATGTTTATACTGCTGTTCCAAATGAAGAAAAAGATTTTTCAAATGCAGAAGCAATATTAACAACTTTAATAAAAAATGAATCACTTGTACTCATTGATTGTGATTATGATACACCTTTAGGATATTTCGCAAATGCACAAGAAATATATTTAGTACAATCAATGGATATACTTACGATTCAGCCACTTACAGCTTTTTTAAGGGAGTTAAAAGCAAATGGAATATTAGATCAAGAAAAACTAAGAGTTGTTGTAAATAAGGAAATAAAAGTAAGAGGATTAACTTCTAAAACAATAATAGGAGGAATGTCTTTTTATAATGATCCAAGTATGTCGTATATGACAGAATTATTTAATAAAGATAAAATAAAAGCTTGTACTTTGCCTTTTGAAGATGCTATTTATTCTAAATATTTAGAAACACTAGTAAATTGTAATGTTAGCATAAGTGGATATTCAAAAAATTTTATGAATAGTTTAAAAATTTTAGGAAATATGGTATATCCTTTATTAAGTAAACAAACATATGTAAAAAATGGACCAGACTATACAAAAAGTAATTTTTCAACAGAAATGAATAATACTTTAAATCAGATGAGAAAGAAATATTAAATATACAAAAATAGTAAAAGAGGTGGATAATTTTGGTCTTAATACCAATAGTTGTGCTTGTAGCAATAGTAGCAATTTTAATTTTCTATAATATAAAAATAAAAAAACAAATAACAACTTTATCAGATATGTCTAAAAAAGTTAATAATTTAAATGTTTTACAAAACTTTATGGATATTACTGGTGAAGATATTTCAGTTGATGAAAAAATAAGAAAAGTAAATGAAATTCTTATAGAAAAGTTTGAAATAAAATATTCAACTATTGTTGTATTCAATGGAGCCGAATATATATTAAAAGCTTCAAATACAGATCAAAAATATTGGCCAAATTTAATGAACTTGCATATGGAAGATGTTTTTAAGGAAAGTATTTCTAATGCAGTTCCAAAATATATAACAGTAGATGGAGAGGGAGAAAAACTTCCATATCAAAAATTAGATTTTGGAAGAGCTAAATCCGCAATATTTTTTCCATTATTTATAGATAATGTTTATATTGGGTATTGGATTATTGAAAGTTCTGTAATGCATGCTTTTGATAATGTTGATATAGTATTATTAGAAGTAATTAGAGACGATATAGTAGCACTAGTAAAGACTGTTTCATATCAAGAAGCAATGGAAAGTATAGTAAGAACAGATCAATTTACAGCATTATATTCTGCAGAATATTTATATGGAAAGGCAAAGGCAAAAATTGATTCTGAGCCAACTTCTACAGTGAGTATGTTTAGAATAACTAATATAGAAGAAATAAATAACGTATATGGAAGAGTAATGGGAAATAATATAATTATAGAAGTTGCAAATTGGGTAAAAACTCTTATTACTTCAGACCAAATTTTTATAAGATATATGGGACCAAAATTTGTAATAGTATTTGTTGGAAAAGATAATGACTATGCAACAGATATATTAAAAAGTATGAGAGAAGATATTGAAAGTATAGAATTAGAATCAACAAATGAAAAAGGAGAGAAGATACCTGTTAGACCTAAAGTAAATTTCGTAGTTTCAACTTATTATAAAGGTACAGGAGTTGAAAAGGTTACTAAGAAGCTAGAGGAATACTTAGATAGTGCTGATAAGCAAGAGCATAATATTAATTATATATAAAGATAGGAGTGATGAACATGGAGAACTTTGATAAAACAATGAGCTTTAAAGTTGAAAAGGAAGATAATATAAAATCAAGAGAAATTATGAAGGAAGTATATGAAGCATTAGTAGAAAAAGGATATAATCCTATAAATCAAATTGTTGGATATATTTTGTCAGGAGATCCAACATATATAACAAGTCATAAAAATGCAAGAAATCTAATAAGATCAGTTGAAAGAGATGAATTATTAGAGAAAATGCTAAAAAATTATATAGGATTAGAATAATATGAAAAAGAGATTGTTAGGAATAGATTATGGAGATGCAAGAGTGGGGATAGCTATATCAGATGCACTTGGAATAACTGCTCAAGGATTAAAAACTATTCATCATAATGGAAACGATAAGATTTTATTAAAAGAACTTGATAATATATTAAATGAATATGAAATTTCTACTTTTGTTGTAGGAATGCCATATAATATGAATGGTACAAGTTCCGATAGAGTGGAAATTACAAACAAATTTATTCATAAACTTAAGTGTAAATACAATAATATACAGATAGAGACTATAGATGAAAGATTAACAACAGTTGAGGCTCATAGAACAATGAATGATTTAAATATTAATCCTCAAAATAAAAAAAATATAGTAGATACTATCTCAGCAGTATATATACTTGAAATATATATGAATAAAATAAAATAATTTAGTTGCACTATTGTATAATTTAGTATATATTATATACAATATTATAAAATAAAGGATGTTTTAAGATATTAATATTTTACAAGGATTTGTAAATTTTGAAAGGAGAATATAAAAAAATGGATGAAAACAAGGATTTAGAGATTGATGAGGAATTAAATAACATAATAGTATTAAATGATGAAAATGGAGATGAAGTTGAATTCGAATTTTTAGATTTAGTTGAATATGATAATGAAGAATATGTTATATTATTACCAGTAGCAGCAGAAGATGATGAAGATTTAGGCGAGGTTGTTATATTAAAAGTTGAAGAAACAGAAAGTGAAGAAGAAGAATCTTATGTTAGCGTTGATGATGAAGAAACATTAAATAAAGTTTTTGATATATTTAAAGATAAATTTAAAGATGAATTTAATTTTGTTGACACTGAAGAATAATATTATATGGATTAACTCAGAAGATAGATAATTTTTATGAAGTTATCTATTTTTATTTTAAACAAGTATAATATTTGAAAAAAAATATAATTATAAATAAAGAAATTTATAAGAAAAAGCTGATAGAAATATCCTATCAGCTTTTCTGCAGAAAGAGAAATTTGTACTTTTATATTTTTAGTCTGTATTAAATAAAAGCTTCAAAATATTTTAGTGTATTATCACTACCAAAAATCAGCTCTAATTGCTGAATATCCATCGAATTTAATGATGTAATAATAAATTCTAATGAATATTTATATTTAAGTAGAAGAATTTTTTCCATAAATTCATTCTCATGAATAAAACTGTGTTCATACAGAAAATGGATTATTTGAAATAAAATGTCTTCAGAGTAATCGGTAAGAATATGATTTAATTCATTAATATCAAAAAAGAATTTTTCTTTAATATTGGATAAATTATCATCTACCATACAAACTGTAATCCGATTATCTCTTTGCTGTATAAGCAAAGGATCGTAATTATCTCCTTCTTCTGGAATGATTGCGAATTTCCTAGCAGAAAGACGCAGTGTTGATGGGTTACTTAAAGTTAGATTAATCATGTATAAAACTCCTTCTTCCATTCCTTATATTATTATCATAAAAAAATATATAATAATATTAACATAATGTAATATTATTATATATTTTATGCAGAAAAAGTTGACATAAGATAAAATAATATTAATTTATACTTAGTAATTATAAAGTTATATATATATAAAAGTAAATAAAAATAAATAAGAAAAAAGTTTAAAATAAAAAAAATTCAAATATACTGAAATTTTTTTGATTTAAAGTATAATTGATTTTAAAAATTATATATGGTAAAATCTAATATATATTTACAAAGGAGATAAAATAGTATGGTTAGTATGATAAGTTATTTACTTACTTTCTTAAGTATAATGTTTTGGTTTTTTAGATTAATAGTTGGATATTGTTATACTATGGAAATAGATATTGGTTTTGAGCCATTAAATTTAGGAATAGAAATTGCACTATTATTTGCGTCAGTACCATGTATAATACTAATGATAAGAAGAAATTTACTTGGAACATTTATATATGCATTAATGTATTGGATGTATTTTGGTTCAGATTTAATAATGGTAATAAGTGAAATAATACAAGGTACATATACAAATTCATTAACTTCAACTGCTGTTGCTGCAATTGTTGGAGTAGGAATTCCTTTATTTAATTTAATTGATGTTTATGTTAATAAAAATAGAACAGGAAAATTTGGGGATAAAAAAACTGATTGGTTTTATAAGAATAAAGATTATGATAGAAAATTTGATGAAAGAGCAGATAAAAATAATTATAAATTATAGATTAAAAAAGATAAGATTCATTGTGCAGAATTACTTTGAATCTTATTTACTTTTAAATAAAGAATATTTTGAAATATATACTATAATTGAAAAACATTACTTTTTATATTATAATCTAGATGAAAAATATATTTGTGATGTATTATAAAAAATATAAAATATAATGTTCTATTAAATTAAAATATAGAGAGGAATTATAAAAATGATTAATACAAAACTAACTAAAAAGGCAATGGTTATAGCATATAATGCACATATGAATCAGTTTGATAAAGCAGGAATTCCATATATTTTTCATCCAATTCATGTAGCAGAGAAAATGGATACAGAAAATGAATGTATTGTTGCACTTTTACATGATGTTGTTGAAGATACTAATATTACATTTAAACAATTAGAAAAAGAATTTCCAAAAGAAGTAATTGATGCACTAATATTATTAACACATGATAAAGATACTGACTATATGGATTATATTAAAAAAATAAAAGATAATTATATTGCCAAGAATGTAAAGATTGCAGATATTATACATAATTCTGATGAGACTAGGCTAGATGAAATTAAGCAGAAAGATATTATAAGAATAAATAAATATAAAAAAGCATTAGAATATCTATTAAATTAAATTTAAAATAATATTAAAATATTAGTATAGTTTGATAATAAACATAAATTTTATGAAAAAATGGGAGGACAATTAATAGCAGAAGATGAAGATAATGAAAATAAAAGAATTGTTCAAGTTAAATATTATTATAAAATCAAATAAAATAACAGAAAGTAAAAAATAAATAAATTTAGATATTTTTAAATATAAGGAGTAAATGATAAGTAATGATAAATGGAATAATAATTGCAGGATTTGCAACTTGTGGAAAAAGTGTTTTAGGGAAGAAATATAGTAATGTAATTGATTTGGAGTCAAGTAATTATAAACATAATAATACTAATATTAAAAATATACCTATCGAAGCGAGAAAAGGCACCAAAAGAGAAATAAGTAAAGAGTGGCCAGATAATTACTATAATGCAATTAGTGAGGCTATAAAAAAGTATGATATAGTTTTAGTTCAATTAAAACCTGAACATTTTGACTATTTTGATAAAAACAATATAAAATATAGTATAGCATATCCAAATATTAATAATTGGGAAGAAGTTGAGAAAAAATGTATTAATAGAGGGAATAATGAAAACTTTATTAGAAAACTAAAGCAAGTATTTATACCATTTTATGAAGATTCCATACAAAGAAATTATGAGAATTTATATATTATTAATGAAAATGAAACATTAGAAAGTGTTTTAATAAAAAATAATGTTAAATTAATAGAAAAACATAATTAAAACTTATCAGAGAAAAAATTAAAAAACTTTATATTTATTATGATATAAAAATTATAAAGTAATTTTTATAACTAAATGAGAAGGAGCAAATTAATGGTAGATTTACATATACATACAATATATTCTGATGGAGATAGAACTATAGATGAGATATTAAAATTATGTGAAGAAAAGAAATTAGAATATATTTCGATAACTGACCATAACACATGCAAAGCATATTATGACCAATCTTTAAAGAATAATAAAATATTTAAAGGCAAGATAATAAAAGGTGTTGAAATGAATGCAACATTTCAAAATAAAAAAATTGAAATTCTAGGTTATAATATAAAAGAAACACAAATAATAGAAGAGTGGTCACAAAAGTTTTTTTCAGAAGAAGTATTAAGAAAACAGTAACAGGAGTCAAAGAGGAAATTTTTAGATATATGTGATAAAAAAGGTATTATTTATGATGAAAGTAAAATACCAAGGGATGTTCCTTTAACAGATTATATAACAATATATATTTATAAAGAATTAATTAAACATAAAGAGAATCATAAAATTCTTGGTGAATATGCAAAATCATTAAATCTATTTATTAGAAAAGGATTAATGAATCCAGAAAGCGAATATTATACTGGCAGTGATGATTTGGCAAATCCAATATATGAAGATGTAATAGATATTATACATAGATCAGGAGGTTTAGCTTTTTTGGCGCATCCTTTTGAATATAGAATTGAAGATACAATTAAATTTCTTGATGATTTAATGAAGAAAAACGAGTTAGATGGAATAGAATGTTTTCATCCATCTGCTAATGAAAATGCAACGAATATATTAGTGGAATATGCAAAAAAAAATAATTTATATATTAGTGGTGGAAGTGATTATCATGGAAGCAAAAAGCCTAATATAGAAATTGGAACAGGTGATGGAAATTTAAAAATTTCTAGAAAAATGATAGAAGAATGGATAGATATAGGGGAAAATAAATAGATAAAATTTAGTAAAAGTAACTTTAACTACAAATAGAAATAAAAAAAATGCTTATATGAAGTATTAAAAATAGGTTTTGCATATTTTAATTAATAATAAAATAATGTAAATCAAATTAAATTTTAACTTATAGGAGAAATATAATGGAACCAGAAAGATCACACTTAGATGTGCAGTACATTTATTTTTAGTTGTTGATGGCAAAATATTAGTTGAAAAAAGAAAAAATAGAGAGTATTGCAACGGAGAATATGATGTTATTGCTTCACATATTCTAGGTGGAGAAAATGCAATTGATGCAGTGATAAGAACTGCTAAAACAGAAGTAAATATAGTAATTAAAAGGGAAGACTTAGAGATAATACAGGTAATGCATCAAAATGATAATGGACTAGAATATATAAATTATTTTTTTCTAGCTACTAAATATTCTGGAATAATAAATAATAATGAACCACAATTTTGTGAAAATTTAGAATGGGTAGATTTTAAATATCCAGTAAACAATTTAGAAAAATACATTAATGAAGCAATTAAAAATTATCTTGATAACCAAAATGAAAGATTTACATTTTATGGGTGGAAAAACTAAATTTTCCAAAAACAGTGAAGAGAAAATTGAAGAAATCATTATAATTTCACATTACGAATCTAATTACCATAAAATTAATTTAATAAATGAAGTATTGAAAAATGTGAGATTGAAAAAAGTTTAAAGCAGTAAGAGATGGAAAAGTAATTATTTAATAATAGAAAATAATAATTACTTAAAGGAGGTATTTATGAATTCAAATAACAATAAAATAATGATTTATGAAGATAAAGATGGCGTGACAAAGGTAAATGTTAAATTTATGAATGAAGATTTATGGATTACTCAAAATCAACTAGCAGAGATTTATAAAACTACTCAACAAAATATTAGCTTACATATAAAAAGTATTTATAATGATGCTGAGCTTCAAGAAAATTTAACTAACAAGAAATTCTTGTTAGTTCAAAAAGAAGAAAATAGAGAAGTAAAGAGAAATATAGATCATTATAATTTAGATATGATAATTGCTTTAGGATATAGAGTTCAATCAGAAGTAGCAGTAAGATTTAGAATATGGGCAACTGGGAAGTTACACGAATACATACAAAAAGGTTTCACAATGGATGATGAAAGATTAAAACAAGGTGGAAATAGATATTTTAGAGAACTATTACAACGAATTAGAGATATCCGTTCAAGTGAAAGAAACTTTTATCAACAAGTAACAGATATATATGCAACAAGCATTGATTATGATCCAAGAAGTGATATGACAAAGAAATTCTTTGCGACAGTGTAAAATAAATTACATTATGCAGTACATGAACATACAGCATCAGAGTTAATTTATGATAGAGTAGATAATGAAAAACCTTATGTAGGAATGAAAAATTTTAAAGGAGATTATATTACAATAGATGATGTGAAAATTGCTAAAAATTATTTGTCAGAAATAGAATTACAAAGACTTAATTTATTTTTTAGATTATGCAGAATTGCAAGCATTAGAGCAAAGAAGTATGAAAATGTCAGATTGGATAGAAGAACTAGATAATCAAATATTATTGAATAGAAGAAAAATATTAGAAGGCAATGGTAAAATATCTCATGAAGAAGCAATAAAAAAAGCAGAAAAAGAATTTAATATTTATCGTGAAAGAGAAATGAGAGAATTACAAAGTGATTTTGACTTGATGATGAAATCATTACCAAATAAAAATTAAATTATATTCCGTCGAATTCGACGTGTTAATAAAGAAGGTGAAATAGATGAGTGATAATAAAGAAGATAATCAAGAGGTGTTTTCTAAAACCTCCATCAACTGGTAAAGCCTGATTTTAGCAAAACCATTTAAAAGTATTGAAAAATAAGCATTTCTTTTAAATAAGTTTTTACATAATTATGAAAAAATAGGAGGAATTATTTGAAAAAAGATTTAATAAAGACAGAAATGATAGTAAAAGATACTATAGTAAATGTAATTAGAATTAACGGAAGTAATTACATATCTTTAACAGATTTAGCGAGATATGCTAATCCAGAAGAACCTAAAATTCCAATACAAACATGGATGCGAAATAAAAACGTTATTTCATTTTTAGGACTTTGGGAACAAATGTACAATTCAAATTTCAAAGGTATCGAATTCGAGACCTTTGAAAATGAAGCAGGAAAAAATAGTTTTTATTTATCTCCGCAAAAATGGATAAATACTACAAATGCAATAGGAATCATTTCTAAATCAGGCAATAATGGCGGAACATATGCGCATTCAGATATAGCATTTGAATTTGCAAGTTGGTTAAGTCCAGAATTTAAACTTTATTTGATTCAAGAATTTGAAAGATTAAAGAAAAACGAAGCCTATCAAAATCAAGTAGAATGGCATGCAAATAGAATGCTATCTAAAGTAAATTATTTAATACATACAGATTCAATAAAAAAGAATATTATACCGATGTTATCAGATAAACAGAAAAACTATGTTTATGCAGAAGAAGCTGATGTGTTAAATGTAGCTTTATTTGGTATGACAGCTAAGGAGTGGAGAGAGAAATATCCTGAATTAGCTAAAGAAGGAAATATAAGAGATTATACGGATTTATTACACTTGATTATTTTGAGTAATCTTGAAGCAAAAAATGCGGACTTAATAGCAAGTGGAATATTACAGAAAGATAGATTGGTAATATTGAATCAAACAGCTAAAGAACAAGTTGAATTGTTAGAGAATAATAAGAATATTAAAGAACTGCAAAGTTTACAAACAAACGTAAATAAGAAATTAATAAAAGATAAGAATTAAAAGGAAGTAATAATTGTGAGTAATAGTAAAAATAACAATGTAGAAAATATTTATTTTAGTGAAATAGAATTTTATAATAAGAGTATGATTACTACTACAGATATGGAAAATGTATTTATAAATGAAGATTTATTTAAAACGCCATTATATAAAAAAATAGAAATTGATGAAAATACAATGAATTATAAGTTTTTTCCATATGATAGTTTGAAATTAGAATTATATTGTAATGAGTGTAAAAAAAGAAGGATATATTCTTTTATGAATTCTAGAAATGCATTTATTAATATGGCACCAGGAGCATTAAGAAGTAGTGTTAAAGATGAATTTGAAAGAATAAACTTCTTTAGATTAATTGCTCAAGCTGATTGTGGACATCATGTAGTGACCGAATTTAGAGTTATAGATAAAAATCATATTGAAAAGATTGGTCAATATCCATCAATATACGATATGAATGAAGAAATAAATAACAAGCAATTTCTGAAGTTATTGGATGAAGAATATGTTTCTTATTATAAAACAGCTTGTTCTTTATATAGTTTTAATTCCTGCATAGGGGCATTAACTTATCTTAGAAGAATATTTGAACAATTGCTAATTGAGATATTTAATTATAATAAAGATAAAATATCAATAAAATTTGATGATTATAAAAAAATGAAAATGAAGGAAAAAGTCAATGAGATAAAAAGTTATTTGCCACAAATTATGCAAGAACAAGGATTTAATACGATATATACTAAAATAAGCGATGGTATCCATAATTTAAGTGAAGAAGAATGTTCTACTATATTCCCTGTTTTAAAGGAAGGAATTGAGGAAATTTTAATTGAGAGATTAGAAGAAAAAAATAAAGAAAAACGTAGGAAAGAAATTTCTGATAAGTTAAATAATTTATAATTAAGTAGGAAGTGATATAAATGAATAATAATGATGAAAATATGTCAAAAATGAACATTAACTGGTATCCTGGACACATGGCAAAAACTAAACGTCAAATAATAGATGATTTAAAATTAATAGATGTTGTTATAGAATTATTAGATGCTAGAATACCAATAGCTAGTAGAAATCCAGATTTTGATATAATAGCAAAAAATAAAAAAAGAATAGTAATACTAAATAAATCAGATTTAGCAAGTGATGTAGAAAATAAAAAATGGATAGAATACTTTAAAGAAAAAGGAATAGTAGCAATAGTAGTAGACTCAAATTCTGGAAAAGGTGTGGACAAAGTTCCTAAAGAAATTGAAAAAATTATGAATGAAGATATTTCAAAGATAAAGGAAAAAGGAATTATAAGAAAAACAATTAGAGTTATGATACTAGGTATTCCAAATGTTGGTAAATCTTCATTTATTAATAGAATATCTAAAAAAGCCACTATGAAAGTTGGAAATAGACCAGGAGTTACAAGACAAAAACAATGGATTCGTATAGGAAATCAAATTGAATTATTAGATACACCAGGTGTATTATGGCCAAAATTTGATGAAGATGTTGGACTTAAATTAGCATATACTGGCTCTATTAAAGATGATATATTAGATAAAGTTGATGTAGCATATAATCTTATTAAAGAATTAATAGATACTAACAAAGAAAATATAAAAAGTAGATACAATATAACAGATGAAGAATATAATTCTTGTATAAAAGAAGAAAATTATGCACTTGAGTTTATGTTTTTAATAGGAAGAAAAAGAGGAGCCTTGATTTCAGGTGGAGAGATAGACTTAGAAAGAACAGCTGGAATTATATTAGATGACTTTAGATCAGGAAAAACTGGAAAAATAACTTTAGAAATGTTATAATACAAAGTAGGTTTATATTAACCTACTTTGTATTTTTAGGAGAAAAGAAATTGGAATTAATAGATAGAGAAAAAGATATAATGGATGTAAAAATGTTATCACCACTTACATGGGCATATATTGGAGATAGTGTATATGAGATGTATATAAGAACATATTTAATAAATAAAACAAAACTAAAACCTCATAAATTACATATAGAATCAATAAAATATGTAAAAGCAAAATCACAAGCAGATATATTAAAAAAAATAGATGATATGCTAACAGATGAAGAAAAAGATATAGTAAGAAGAGGAAGAAATGCAGAAAATCATCATTTGCCAAAGAATGCAGATCCAGAAGATTATATGTATTCAACAGCTTTTGAAGCACTAATTGGATATTTATATTTAACGAAACAAGATGAAAGGCTAAGACATATATTAGAGAAATGTATTAATAACGATAAAAAATAAAGAAAGTTATATTAATAAATATGCTTGACTATTGATAGAAAGATGTGGTATAAATATGTAGTACTAAATAAGGCCCCTTGGTCAAGCGGTTAAGACGCCACCCTCTCAAGGTGGAATCATGGGTTCGATTCCCGTAGGGGTCACCAAACTATAAAAGATTGGAGTATTAGGAAGTATTTAGGACTTCTTAATACTCTATTTTTCAGTTCATTATTTTTTATAAATATTTAGTATTAAATAATATTTAATACTAAAAAAAAATATATATAATTTTAATTTTTTTCTAAAAAAGTATACCAAGTTATTATTATAATAATACTTAAGTGTATTATATAGTTACAAAAAATAAATTCAAACTAGAGACTGGTAAACAGTGAAAAATACTATAATGTTAATTGTAGTTGACAAAGTTCCACCTAAAATTGATAGAAAGCAACTAAAAAAAACAGTATAATTTTAATTTGTGAAAGACAAAAAATAATTTTATATTTTCTACATTTATATTTAATTAAAAATTATATAATAAAAAATAAAAACAAGTTAAAGGAGAAGAAAATGAGCATTTTATTGAAACATATTTTAAGAAATATTAAAGAAAATAAGGGAAGAAGTATTTTAATTGTAGTTGCATTAACAATTGCGACAATTGTTCTAGTACTAAATATAACATTACCAAATGAATTATTATTAAAAGTAAGAGAAACTTTAAGAAGCATATATGGAAAAACAGATATTTCTATTTCCACAGTAGAACCTTTTAAAATAGAAGATATAAATTGGGGTGAAGAAAAATTAAATTATGTGGGATACTCGCAGATAGAAATGGAATCTGAAAAAAATGAAGTTATTCTTATTAAGGGAATAGATATACAAAAAGCTATAAACTTAAATATATTAGGACAAGATGTTCCTATACTAAAAGATAATGAAATAGTTGTTAGTAAAAAAGTTGCAGAAAAATCCGGATATAAACAGGGAGACATACTAAAGTTAAAGTATAACAATTCAAATTATGAACTTAAAATTTTAAAAATTGTAGATAAAAAGGGAATTACCTCAATAGATGTAGAAAATGATTTGTTTATTTCAAACATTAATACTGTAAATGAAATAAAGAAAATAGATATTGATAAATATGAAGGTCTATATATAGATGTAGAAAATAATGATAAAATAAATTATGTAAAAGATTATTTAAAAGAAAATAATGATAATTATATGGTAGAAAGATTAGTAGATGAAGAGGTAATAAGAGAACAAACATCTATGGTAAACTATATAATGATACTAATATTTGCTATGGCAACAATTATGATTTATTTTGTTATTAGTTCATTAAATAAAATTATAATAGCAGAAAGGTTTCCTGTTATTGGAACATTTAGAAGTATTGGAGCAACAAAAGGAAAAATGAATTTAATTTTAATATTAGAAAACTCATTTTATGGACTAATATCAGGAATAATAGGAAGTTTAGTTGGTAATTTATTAAACAGTAAAGTTGCAAGTTTATTTATAACTACAAATGGAATAGAACTTACAAATAAAACTTCAAATATGTCACTTGGAATAATGTTTATAGGAATTGCTTTTGCTGTAGTACTCCAAATAGTTATATCAATTAAAGAAATATTAAAAGCAAATAAAAAGCCTATAAAAGATATTATTTTTAATACACAAAATTCTAGATATAAAATAAGAAAAGTTAGAACTATTTTAGGAATTGTAATGATAATTTTTGCATTTTTCTTAAATTATATAAATAATAAAACACAAATAGTATTAACACTAATTTCTTTAGTATCATTTATAGTTGGAACTGCTAATATTGTTCCTATGTTAATGCAAATGATATCTAAAATATTACATACCATTTTTAGAAAGATAGGATTTCCAACTGGAATGATTGCAAGTAAAAATATAGGATATAATAAAATGCTTATATCTTCATCAAGATTAATAGTTATTTCACTATCATTAATGATTACTATAATAACTATATCAAGTTCAATTACTAATTTATTTAATTCTTTTAGATATATTACTCAAGATTATGACATTGTTGTACAATATGTAAATAAAACATATGAAAAATATGATAAATTAGTTAATATAGATGGAGTAAAAGAAATAGAGTATATAAATATGTTTTATGATGAAAAAACAACTTATAATGGAAAAAATTTTAAAAATTCCAATATACCATCAATGTTAGGTTTATCAGATTCAAAAGTTTATATTAAAGAATTTGATTATAAAATTAAAGACTTAAAATATAATGAAATTTTAGTAGATGAAAAATTTGCTGAAAAGAATGATATAAATAAAGGAGATATTTTAAAATTTAAATTTGAAAATATAAATAAAGAAATAGAATATAAAGTTATGGGATTTGTTAATTCAACATATTTTTCAACTTCAAGAAATATTATAATAACTAACTTGAAAAATCTTTTAGAGAACTTAACAGATGTTCCAACTCAAATATATTTGAAATGTGATAATGATGTAGATTTAGAAAAAATTAAAGAAAAAGCTAAAGATGAGATTAAAGAAGTAGGAATAAGAGTTCAGACTATTGAAGAGTATCTTAGTCAGCAAGAAGAGCAAGCAAATTCTATAATGAGCATTTTTTATATTATATTAGGTTTAGCTATTATTTTATCGTTTATAGGAATAGTTAATAATCAAGTAATAGGTTTTATGCAAAGAAAAAGGGAGCTAGCAGTTTTAAATTCAACATGCATGAGTAGAAAACAAATAAATAAGATGATGGCATTTGAAACAATACTATCAAATTTGATTTCATGTAGTATAGCAATATTAGCAGGATTTCTAGCCACTGGAATAGTAGATAAATTTATGCAAGGCTTATCTTTATATGTAGATATATCATTTGATCTTATATCAGCATTAAAATTTGTTGGAATAATATATATTATTTTATTATTAACATTAATTATTCCATCAAAAAGATTAAGAAAAATGAATATTGTAAATGAAATAAAGTATGAATAGGAGAGAAAAAAATGAGTGTTATAAAAGTAAAAAAAATAAGTAAAAAATTTGTTAATAATGATAAAGAAACTAAGGTATTAGATAATATATCATTAGAAATAGAAAAAGGAGAATTTGTTTCTTTAATGGGAGCTTCAGGAAGCGGAAAATCAACGCTATTATATCTAATTGGTGGATTAGACAAACCAACAGAAGGTGAAATCTATATTAATAGTAAAGATATAAATAAAATGAAAGAAAAGAATTTGGCAGAATTAAGAAGAAAAGATATGGGATTTGTTTTTCAGTTTTATAATCTAGTACAAAATTTAAGTGTTGAAGAAAATATAATGCTTCCAGTAATAATGGATGGAAAAAAAGAAAAAGACTATATTGAAAGACTAAATAAAATATTAAGAATTATAGGTTTAGAAGATAAAAGGAAAAGTTTACCTAGTGAATTATCAGGAGGACAACAACAAAGAGTATCAATTGCAAGAGCTATAATATTAAATCCTTCAATAATACTTGCAGATGAGCCTATTGGAAATTTAGATTCAAAATCTGGAGAAGAAATAATGAAATTATTTAAAAAAATAAACGAAGAAGAAAAAATAACAATTTTGCAAGTAACACATTCAGAGGATTCTGCTAAATATGGAAACAGATTAATAAGATTAAAAGATGGAAAGATTATATAGTAAAAAAAATATGATGTGATAAAATATGTATGAATACGGATTTTAATGAAGAATATATATATAAATTTAAAAATAAAAAATCATCTCAACAAAATGCTAATTTTGTAGACTTTTGTAGACATTTCTACCTTTTTGTGATATAATCATATTAAAATTTTAGTATAGGAGAGATGGAATTGGAACAAGAAGATGAAATAAGAGTACTAAGAGATAAAATAGGATATTATAAAGAAAATGATGGAAAATATATTTTTGATACTTCTAAGAGTGGAGAAACAATAAGAAAACAAATTAATTTTCAAGATCATATGATAAGAATATTAAATTTGGAAGTAGAAGAATATGCAAAAGTATTTGAAGAAAATGAAGACGAAAAAAATATAATAACATATATTCTTTTTGAAATTTATGCTTCATCCAATTATACAAGATTATTAGATTTTAATAAATTTCTAAGATATTTAGAGACAAATAGAAAAAAGATAGAAAATAATGATGAAATTATGTCTAAAATATCAATGCTTTATAAATTATTAGATTCTAATAGAATTATAGACAGAAAAGATATTTTGAGTTTCTTAAGTGAAGGATATAAAAACTTTGCTGAAAATGATAATAGTACATCTATATATATAAATGTATTATCAAAAGAAGAAATAATAAGAATAGTAGAAGATGATGAAATAGTAGACGAAATAGATAATGTCCTAAGATTTTTGATTTATTTAGAAAATGAAAAAGAAGTATCATATAAAAAACAAAGATTAAATTTAAAACAACTAGAAAATAATGAAGAGAAAACATTAATATTGTAATTAAAAACCAATAGTAATCTTTTATAGATTATTATTGGTTTTTCTAGATAAATAAAGTTTTATTTTAGATAGGAGATAAAATATGAATATTATTTATGGAACAACAAATAAAGAAAAGTGCATAGCTTTGAATAAAATTTTAAAGAATTTAAATATAGATGCTAAAATTGAGAATTTGAAAGATATAGGATTCACAGATGAAATAATTGAAGATGGAGAAACTTTTGAAAGAAATTCAGAAATAAAAGCATTAGCAGTAAAAAGATTTTGTGATAGTAAAAATATAAAAGGAAAAATTATAATAACTGATGATGCAGGACTATGTGTTGATATGTTAAATGGAGAGCCAGGAGTTTATACTGCAAGATATGCAGGAGAAAATGCAACTCAAAAAGAGTCATTAGATAAATTATTAAAAAATATGGAAAAAGAGAAAGATTTAAATAAAAGAACAGCTACTTTTGTATGTGTATTGACAGCAATATTAGAAAATGGAGAGAAAATTGTTGCAAGAGGTGAATGCTTGGGAAAAATTGCAAAAAAATATAACATGCTAGGAGGGCTTACATATGCACCAGTATTTATTCCAGAAGGCTTTTCTAAAACAATGAGAGAAATGGATGAAAGTGAATATGCAGAAAGTCATAATCATAGGGAAAAGGCAATGAAAAAAATAGTTAAAGAATTAAAAAATAGAAAAATATTATAATTTACGAACAAATGTATTGACAATATTTTTTATATGTAGTAATATGTCTATACAAACACATGTACGAAAGGAGACTTAAGATGATAGATACACTACACATAAAAAATATAGGAATCATAGATGATTTGCTAATTAATTTACATGAAGGGTTTAATGTTTTAACAGGAGAAACAGGTGCTGGAAAGACATTAATTATTAATTCACTTCAAATATTAACAGGTGAAAGATTTTCAAAAGAAATGATGAGAAGAGGAGAAACAACATCATATGTTGAAGCATCTATTTATGTGAAAAATGATGATAATGAAGAAGAAAATATTATAGTTTCAAGAGAAATTAATATAAGTGGAAGAAACTTATGTAAAATAAATGGAAGATTAGTTACAGTAAATGAACTAAAAGACTTTATGAAAAATATTATAAATATTCATGGTCAAAAAGATAATCAAATAATACTAGATGAATCAAGTCATATTGAATTTTTAGATGATTATATAGGAGAAGAAATAAAACAAATAAAACAAGAATATAGAGAACAATATAATAATTATTTAAAAGTAAAAAATGAACTAAAAAATAATTATGGTGATGATAAAGAAAAACAAAGAAAAATTGATTTACTTAGATATCAATTTAATGAAATTGAAGAAGCTAATTTAAAACAAAATGAAGAAGAAGAAATAGAAGGAAAATTAAGAATAATCAATAGTTCTGAGGAGATTGCATCTAAATTAAATGAATCATATTATCAATTAAATGAAAATATTTTAAGTTCAATGAATATAGTATTAAAATCAGTAGATAAGATTTCTAATATAGATGATAAATATTCAGAAATAGCATCAAGAATTAGAAGTTTGTATTATGAATTAGAGGAATCAGAAAGAGATTTTGATTATCTAAAAAATGATATTGAATATGATGAAGAAGAAAAAAATAATTTAGAGATAAGATATGATTTGATACAAGATTTAAAAAGAAAGTATGGGAATAATATTTTAGAAATATTGGAATATAAAGATAGAATAAAAAAAGAATTATTTGATATTGAAAACTTAGATGAATATATAAGAAAAATAAAAGAAGAAAAAGAAAAAATAGAAAGTAAGTTAAAAGATTTGTCAGAAAAAATGGATAGTAAAAGAAGAAAATTATCTAAAGAACTTTCAAAAAAAATTAATCTTGAACTTGAAGATATGCAAATGAAAAATGCAAAATTTGAAGTTAATATTGTAAATGAGAATAATTTTAATAGTAATGGAATAAATAAAGTTGAATTTCTAATTACCACAAATATAGGAGAAGAAGCAAAGCCACTTATAAAAATAGCTTCAGGGGGAGAAATGTCAAGAATAATGCTAGGAATAAAAAAAGTATTATCTGATGTAGATAAAGCTTCTGTACTAATATTTGATGAAATAGATACTGGCATTAGTGGTATTGCATCTAAAAAAGTTGGTAATAAAATAAAGCAAATTTCAAAGAAACATCAGGTTATTTGTATTACTCATTTAGCAACTATAGCAGCCAAAGGAGATTATAATTATTTTATATGCAAAAATGTAGAATCAGAAAAGACTAGAACTTCTATAAAATTATTAAATGAAGATGAAACAATACAAGAAATTGCAAGAATTTCTACAGGAGAAATTACAGATGCATCATTAAATCATGCAAAAGAACTTAGAGAAGAAGATAATAAAGTAGCATAATATTTTTGTATAAGACTATATTTTTTTAAAAATTTGTGGTAGAATATAGCATATAATATTTGAAGGAGGAAAAAAAGGTGAATAAGTCAAAGAAATCTTTGATAATAACAGTTGTTGTTATTATAATATTTGCTATTCTTGGAGCATATTCTTATAAAGAATATAGTGACAAGGAAGAAAAAGAAAAATTAGTAAAAGAAATTAACGAATTAAATGGACTAGTTTCAAAACAAAACATGGATATGGACAAAGTAAATGAAATACTAGATAGAACTGTCACAAATAAGAGTTATAGTGATGTTGAAAGAGCATCTAAAGATTACTTAAAAAATAGTGTTAATTTACTAAATGATTTAATGGGAGTTATGAGTAATGAAGATATCGTAAAGATATTAACAGTAGAAAACTATAAGAAAGATGGACCAAAATTTACTAATTCTAAAAATCTTATAGATGATACTAAAAAAAGCTTAGGTGAGCAAAAGGATAAATTCCTTGCATGTTTAGATGAAAAAGAAATAGATAAATATGCTGATGAAAAAGGATTTAATGAGGAAAAGAAAAAATTATTTAAAGAGCTTATGATAGGTAAAAATTCTTCAATAGAAAAAGATAGAAAACAATTTGAAGAAGCTATAGATATGGTATTAGATCTACTTAATAAGCAAGAAGAGATAATAGATTTTCTAATAGAAAACAAAGGTAAATGGGAAATATCTGGAAGTCAAATAACATTTAGAGATAGTAAGTTAGTAACTAAATATAATAATTTATTAACAAAATTACAAGCTGATTAATAAATGATTACATAAAAAAAACAATAACCTTGTGTGGGTTATTGTTTTTTTTATGTAATCATTTATTAAATTTTTTCAAATAAATCTTTTCCAACATTGCATAATGGACAAGTCCAATCATCTGGTAAATCTTCAAATTTTGTTCCTTCAACTTCTTCATCATATATATATCCACATACTGTACATTTATATTTCATAAAAACACCTCCTTTTATTTTATATTTACAATATTTTTAGCAAGTTCTTCAAGTTTAATTTTACTTTCATTATTTAGAGTGGATCTTATAGTAACCATTGGTTCAATTATATTAATATCTTTCATTTCATTAAGAATATCTCTCATACATTTTCCAGCAGTAGGTGCCCATGTTCCATTTTCTATAATTCCTACAGTTCTATTTTGATAATTTCTTTCTTTTAAATGAAGTAAAAATTGTTCCATTGGAGTAAATAATCCAAAGTTATAACTAGAAGAAGCTAGAATAATTCTATCATATCTAAAGGCATCTTCAACAGCTTCTGCTATATCCTCTCTACTCAAATCTGAAAGAACAACTTTAGATTCTCCAAGTTCTTCTAACATATTTTTAAATTGATTAGCAGCATTTAAAGTATTACCATGTATTGAACTACATGCTATAAAAATTCCTTTATCTTCTGGCTTATAAGAACTCCAAATATCATATTTATTAATATAATATTCTAGATTATTTTTTAATATTGGTCCATGTAAAGGACAAATCATTTGTATATCAAGAGTAAGACACTTTTTTAATAACATTTGTACCTGCGTACCATATTTACCAACTATATTAAAGTAATATCTTCTAGCTTCACATGTCCAATCTTCATCAGTATCAAGTGTACCAAATTTACCAAAAGCATCAGCACTAAATAATATTTTTTCAGATTCTTCATATTCAACCATAACTTCAGGCCAATGAACCATTGGTGACATAATAAACCTTAAAGTATGTTCTCCTAAACATAAAGTATCATTTTCTTTTACTACAACTTTTCTTTTTTCCAAATCAGGAATATCAAAAAACTGTGGTAAAAAAGCAAAAGTTTTATCGTTTCCCACTAATTTAATATTAGGATATTTTTTTACTATTGTGTCAATATTATATGCATGATCAGGTTCTAGATGTGAAATTATCAAATAATCAGGAATACTTCCATCTAATGCAATCTCCAGATTTTTTAGCCATTCATTAGTTTTTCTATTATCTATTGTATCCATGATAGCTATTTTCTTATCTCTTATTAAATAAGAATTATAAGATATTCCATTTGGAACTATATATTGACTTTCAAATAAGTCTATGTCTTTATCATCAGCACCAATGTAAATTATATTTTTAGATATATTTGTATCTTTCATATATTCCTCCCACAAATAAATAATTTTCAAAAGTATTTTATCATAATTATACTATAATTTTCAAATATAAATATTAAGTTCGAGAAATTAATAAAAGATAGTAAATATAGAAAAAAGCAGTAAATAAAACTGCTTTTAATAAATTATTAAATTTTGTATACAAAAATTATAATTTATTCACTTTCAAATTCTTTACTAAGTTTCTCTATAGCTTTTGTTTCTATTCTAGATACATAAGAACGTGATATTCCAAGAGAATCCGCTATCTGATTTTGAGTTTGTGGTTTGTTTCCTAAAAGACCAAATCTCATATTAATAATATATTTTTCTCTTTCTGATAAATTTTCATCCATCTTTTCTTTTAATAGTTTAGTTTTTAATTTTAAATCAATTTCATCCTCAATAGTCTTTTCATCATTTTCTAGAACTTCTTGAAGAGTAACAACATTATCATCTTTATCTTTTCCAATAGGTTCATTTAAAAACACTTCAGAGTTTAACTTTTTTGTAGATCGTATGTACATTAAAATCTCATTATCAATACATCTAGAAACATATGTTGAAAGTTTAACTCCTTTAGATGAATTAAAACTATTAATTCCTTTAATGAGTCCAATAGTACCAATTGAAATAAGATCATCTAGATTACTATTATTAGAAGAATATTTTTTTGCAATATGTGCAACTAGTCTTAAATTTTTTTCTATTAATATATTCTTTGCTTCTAAATCACCACTTTCAAAAAGTTTAACATATTTTTGCTCTTCTTCTAAAGATAAAGGCTCTGGAAAAAGAGAATTACTTGATATATATCCGAAAAATAACACAGAACTACTTAAGAAACTTAAGAATCCAGCAATTGAAATAATAGACATGATATACCTCCAAAACTGTGTATATTCCAATATATGCTAAAAATATGAAGTAGTGCGTGTCAATGAAAATATAATATAAAAATATATTAAATTGGTTATAAAGGACAAAAGAATGTATAAAATGTAAAAATAGATTAAATTAAATTTAGAAAAAATACTTGAAATTTATATTTATATATAGTAATATTTAAAAAATAGAAATTAGGAGTGTAGTATACTATGAAAGATTATTTTTTAAATAATAAAATAATTAGAAAATGTAGCAAAGAAACACTACTATTTTTTCTATTTTCTTTTTTTATTACAATTGTTTATATATATATAATTAATCACTAAATTTTTTATTTAGTGATTTTTTTATATATATAAAAATGAATTAAAATTAGGGAGGATTAAAAATGGAAAACAGTAAATTAGTATTAGACGTTAATGAAAAACCAACAATTGTAAAATGGATATTACTATCTATCCAACATGTATTTGCTATGTTTGGAGCAACAATTTTAGTGCCAATCTTAGTAAATGAAGCTGCAGGAGAGACGGTATTAACAATTCCTGTAGCATTAGTAACTTCAGGAATTGGAACTTTAATTTATATGTTATGTACAAAAGGAAAATCGCCAGTATACTTAGGAAGTTCATTTGCATTTATTACACCAATTGTAGCAGCGTTTTTAAAAGGTGGAATATCTGGAGCAATGACAGGTATTATGGTAGTTGGTTTAATCTACATAGTATTTTCAATAATAATTAGTTTAATAGGAAAGAATTGGATAGATAAGTTATTACCACCTATAATAGTGGGTCCAATGATAATGATAATAGGACTTGGCCTTGCACCATCAGCTATATCACAAATAGGATTAGCAGCAGGATCAGTTATAGAATGGAAGGGCGTAATAGTAGCATTAGTATCATTTTTAGTAACAGCAATAGTAGCAGTTAGAGGAAAAGGTTTTATAAAAATAATACCATTTCTAATAGGAATTGTTTCAGGATATATAACAGCAGTAATACTAGGACTTGTTGATTTCAAACCAGTAGTAGATGCTACATTTTTCAGTATGCCTAAATTTATAATACCATTTGTTAATTACTCAATTAACTTCTCAGCAGTACTTACAATTGCACCAATAGCGTTAGTAACAATGGCTGAACATATAGGAGATCATACGGCACTTGGGAGTATTATAGGTAAAGACTTACTTAAAGAACCAGGATTAAATAGAACACTTTTAGGTGATGGTATTGCTACTTTTGTAGCTGGTTTCTTAGGTGGACCATCAAATACAACTTATGGTGAAAATACATCAGTAGTAGGAATGACAAAAATTGCATCTATATGGGTAATAGGTCTTGCTGCAATATTTGCTATATGTTTAGGATTTTTAGGTAAATTTACAGCACTAGTATCAACAATACCAAATCCAGTACTTGGAGGAGTATCACTACTATTATATGGATTTATTGCTGTAAATGGATTAAAAGTATTAATTCAAAATCAAATTGATTTCGGAAAAACAAAAAATGTAATAGTTGCATCAACAATGTTAGTTTTAGGATTAGGAGGAGCAACAATAAGTTGTATGGCAGGAGACTTTTCAATTACAATTTCAGGAACTAGTCTAGCTGCAGTTATAGGTATTGTATTAAATCTTTTATTACCAGAAGATTCAAATGATGAAGAAATAAAAAAAGAAGAAGATATAAAAACAAAAAAAGAAGAAAAAAATAAAGAAATAGAAATAAATAATTAGAAAAGAGGAATGTAAAATGTCAGTAATAGAATTGAATCATCCATTAGTTAAACATAAAGTATCTATTTTAAGAGATAAAAATACAGGAACAAAAGAATTTAGAGAACTTGCTGAAGAGATTGCAATGTTTTTATGTTATGAAGCAATGAAAGATGCCAAATTAGATGATGTAGAGATTGAAACTCCAATAAAGAAAACAATAGGACATAAAATAAATGAAGACAGATATGCATTTGTACCAATTCTAAGGGCTGGACTTGGAATGTCTAGTGGTATTACAAAAATAGTTCCTAATGCTAAAATTGGTGTAATTGGATTATATAGAAATGAAGAAACATTAGAACCTGTAAGATATTACTATAAAGTTCCAAAAGATATAAAGGAAAGAGAAGTAATATTGTTAGATCCAATGCTTGCAACAGGAGGTTCTGCAATAGATGCAATAAAAATGATGAAAGAAGATGGGTGTGAGAAAAAAATTAAATTCTTATGTTTAATAGCTGCACCAGAAGGAATAAAAAGATTACAAGAAACATATCCTGATGTAGACATTTATTGTGCAAGTATAGATGAGAAATTAAATGAGAATGGATACATAATACCAGGACTAGGTGATGCAGGAGATAGAATATTTGGTATCAAATAAAAATTATAGATGTTATAGTCGGTAATAAAATACTCTTAGGAATAATTAATTTTTCTAAGAGTATTTTTATGTTATAATTAATTATAATAATAGTAAATTATAGTAGAAATATATTATATGAGTAATAGCAATTATAATATTGATATATCAAAAATAATTGATGATATGGAACTATTTGAATTTCGTATTAAAAGAAATCAATACTTTTTAAGTTCATACATTACCATTAACAAAAATGAATGAAAGCTACTTGTTAATTAAACAAATAGATAAGCGTTATGATAATATACATTATTACATTGTTAATAATAATATGACAAAAGTAATTGGTAGATTTGATGTTGGATGTAGATCAACAGCTGGTATAACATATCATATTATAGACGAATATCAAAATAGAGGAATAGGACAAACTACATTAAATTTTGTTGTAGGTGATTTATTTAAAAACTATAAAGTAGAAGAAATTTGGATTTTAGCAATTAATGATATAAGTAAAAATATTGCATTAAAAAGTGGATTTTCTAAAAAAAGAGAAAGATTGTATAAGTTGAGTATTTCAGAATGTCTAAAATCTAAACTAAAAGAAAATGATTTAGGCGAGCGATAAATGCAAGAAAAAGTAGTATGTACAGTAGTATATGGTATAAGGAATCTTATTTATAATTTATGAAAACAGTTTAGATACAGTAACTTTATAAAAAAGAATATATAGACATGATGTAAAACTATTTATAAGTATTTTTTTAAAGTGCTTCAGTTTAGGTTTTTAAATCTATATTGAAAATATTTAAGATTTATAGTAAAATTCAAAATATATGAAAATGATATTAAAATAAATGAAAAAATAGTAGTTAATAAAGAAATAATGAAATGGAGGCATTAATATTATGTCAGAGAAAATCTATACGATAGAAGAATTAAAAAAAATAATGGAAAAAGTGCTTAAAAAGTTCGAAGTAAAAAGAGCTATATTATTTGGTTCTTATGCAAAAAATAATTGCTTACATAGATGATATTGAAAAGTATGTAGATAATATGAGTGTAAAAGATTTTTTAGATGATAAAAAAACAATAACAGCCTGTGCATTCACAGTTTCACAAATAGGAGAATTGTAAAAGAAATTGAAGAAGAAACTATGGAGAAATATCCTATTATTCCTTGGAATAGTATTAGAGGAATGAGAAATAGAATTGTACATGATTATGAAAATATAGATTTATCAGTATTATGGGGAACCATTAATAAAAGTATGCCAGAATTAAAAGATAAATAAAAAGATATATTATTATCTAATGAAAATGATAATATATAAATAATTAATTAATAACAATAAGACCACTAAAAAATCTTTTAGTATAGATGTATTAGAAAAATTATCTAATATATCTTTTTTTTATTTTAAAAATGTGAAATAATAATTATTAGAAAAATAACAAATAAATTATAATAAATAAGTATAAAATAATGAAAGGAAAAATATGTTAGAAAAATGTATTTTATGTCCATTTGAATGCAAAGTAAATAGAGAAGAAGGAAACCTTGGAAAATGTAGAGCTGGAAAAGATATAAAAATTGGACTATATTCACTACATTTTGATGAAGAACCTTGTATAAGCATGAAAAATGGTTCAGGAACAGTATTTTTTAGTAACTGTAATTTAAAATGCATATTTTGTCAGAACTACGAAATTAGTAGTAAAGAGTATGGTAAAATAATAACAATACAAAAATTAGCAGATATATTTTTAGAATTGCAAAATAAAAACGCAAATAATATAAATTTAGTAACACCAACACCATATGTGTACCAAATAATAGAATCCATAAAAAGAGCTAAGAAGAACGGATTAAAAATTCCTATAATATATAATACTAGTGGATATGAAAGTCTAGAGACATTAAAATTACTAGATGGATATATAGATATATATCTTCCAGACTTTAAATATGCAGATAATGATTTAGCACAAAAATTATCAAAAACAAAAAAATATTTTGAAATCACAACACAAGCAATAAAAGAAATGTATAGACAAGTTGGCGCTCCAAAATTAGATAAAAATGGAATAATAAAAAAAGGATTAATAATAAGACATCTAATATTACCAAATCATGTAGATAATACAAAAAAAGTTATAAAGTGGATTAATGATAATATAGATAAAAATGTTTTTGTAAGTATTATGTCACAATATTTTCCATGTTTTGAAGCAAAAGAAAATAGAGATATAAATAGAAAAATAAATCAAAATGAATATAAAGAAGTAGAAGATTTCTTATATTCTCTAGATATTGAAAATGGATATATTCAAGATTTAAACTTAGAAGATAATGAAGAAAAATATGTACCTAAATTTAAAGAAAATATGGAACAATAAAATAAAAAAAATCAAGCTTAAAAATATTATAAATTAATGAGAATAATATATGAAAAAATGAGAAAAATATATTTAGGATATAGATAATAGAATTATAATGAAAAATTTGAATTTGATTTCTATAAGTATTATATGATAATATAAATTTAACAAATCAATAAGTAATCAATTTTCCCTGCATGGTGCGTGAGGACAGAGTTTTTAGAACCTACAAGTTTGGAAAAGGGAGTCTATATCTCTAGATATGGCGTGTATGCTTGTATTTATATAAGAAACCCATAAATATTTAGGAAGACACCCACCTGTGTAAGTACAGGTCCATAAAAATTCTTTACATTAACGGCTAATGTGGGGTATTATTTAATAATTATTTATAATAGTTATTTATAGATTTATTTAAAAGTCCAATACTTAGATTAAAATAAATATCTAGTATTGGATTTTTTATTTTTTTCAATATTAACAGATTTTGACTAAAATGCTCAATTATTACTATAAATAATTGATTTTTCCCCTTTAAGGTGTTAAAATTATATACTATATATTGTATCTGGAGGCAATATGAATATCAAACAATTAATAAATTATGGAAAAGAAGAATTAGAAAAAAATAATATAGATGAAGCTCTATTAAAATCAAAGATACTTATGCAACATTGTTTAAAAAAAACGAAGGAATATATATTAATAAATTTAGAAAAAGAAATAGATAAAAAGGATGAGATTAATTTTAAAAAATTAATAAATAGAGCATGCACAAATGAACCAATACAATATATTATAGGAAAACAAGAGTTTATGGGATTAGAATTTATAGTAAATGAAAATGTTTTAATTCCAAGAGCTGATACAGAAACTTTAGTATTAGAGACAATTGATATTGTAAAAAAATCTTTTATAAATGAAAAAATAAATATATTAGATATGTGTACAGGAAGTGGTGCAATAATAATTTCACTTGCAAAATATCTAAACAATAAAAATATAAATTATTATGCATCTGATATTAGTGAAGAAGCACTTAAAGTAGCAATAGAAAATAGTAAGAAAAATAAAATTGAAATAAATTTTATAAATTCTAATTTATTTGAAACAATTAAAGAAAATAATAATTATAAAGACATTAAATTTGATTTAATAATATCAAACCCACCATATATAGAAACAAATATTATAGACAATTTAGAGGAGAATGTAAAAAAAGAGCCACGAATTGCTTTAGATGGTGGAGATGATGGATTAAAATTTTATAAACAAATAGTTAAAGAAGCAAAAGATGTACTAAAAGAAAATGGATACCTTTGTTTCGAAATTGGGTATAATCAAAGAAAAAATGTTATAGGTATACTAGAAAATAATGATTATAAAGATATATATAGTAAAAAAGATTTATCAGAAAATGATAGAATCGTTATTGCTAGAAAGGGGTAAATATGTCTTTTTCATCAGATGTAAAAAAAGAACTTAGTAATATTAATATATATTCTAATAAAGATATTACAGAGGCAGAGCTTTTAGGATATGTCTTGTCAGCTAATTGTAGAGAATTTGATGATTATATAGAATTAATTACAGAAAATGAATTTAATATTGAAAGATTATATAAATTACTATTTAAGTTAAATATAGAATATGAACCAGCTACAAATAAAAAAGTATTTATAGCTAGAATAAATAAAAATAGTTTGAAAAGCTTAAGAAGAATAGAAACAATAAAAAAAGAAGATGAATTAAAGGCAATTGTAAGAGGAGTTTTTTTAGGAAGCGGTTCTATAAATGATCCAAATAAAAAGTACCATTTGGAAATATTAATAGATGATAATGAAAAATCAATATTTCTTCAGAATATAATAAAGAAGTTTGAAGTGAATACAAAAATATTAAGAACAACAAATACAATATATATAAAAGAAGGAGAAGAAATTTCAAAATTTTTAGCTTTAATAGGAGCCACAAAATCAGTACTTACTTTTGAAGAAGTAAGAGTAGTAAGAGAAACAAGGAATAATGTAAATAGAGTTGTTAATTGTGAGACTGCAAATCTAAATAAAATAGTTAATGCATCTGTAAAACAGGTAGAGGCTATAAAATTATTAAAAAAGATGAAAAAATTTGAAACTATGCCAGACTATTTAATAGAAATAGCAGAACTTAGAATTGAGAATCCAGAAATGAGTTTAAAAGATTTAGGAGAAATGCTTGAAACTCCAATTGGTAAATCAGGAGTTAATCATAGATTAAAAAAAATACAAGAATATGCTGAAGAAATAAAAAAAGGAAGTTAAATGTAATGAAAGAAATTGGAATTTATGTACATATACCATTTTGCAAAAGAAAATGTTTTTATTGTGATTTCGTTTCATATGACGATAAAAGAGAGAGAATTAGACAATATATAGATACTGTAATAGAAGAAATAGAAGATACATCATCTAGTTTTACTAAAGAACATATAGTAAATACTATTTACTTTGGTGGTGGGACACCTTCACTTTTAGATAGTAAATACATAAAAACAGTTTTAGAAGTACTTAGAAAAAATTTTAATATTTCATCAGGAGTAGAAATTACTTTAGAATTAAATCCTGGAACTATAGATGAAGAAAAACTTAAAACATATCAAATGTGTGGAATAAATAGATTAAGCATAGGACTACAGACAAGTAATGATAGATTATTAGAATCTATAGGAAGAATACATACATATAGTGAATTTTTAAGTGCATATAATTTAGCTAGAAGAATGGGATTTAATAATATTAATGTAGATTTAATGTTTGGTTTACCAAATGAAACATTAGAAGATGTAAAAAAAGATGTAGAAAACATAATAGATTTAAATCCAGAACACATTTCAACATATTCTCTAATTGTAGAAGAAGGAACTTTACTAGAAAAGATGTTAAAAGATAGTGAAGAGAAAGCTAAAATAATAGAAATAGAAGCTATAAAAGAAAATAAAGATATAAGTAATGGATTTAAACTACCAGATGAAGATACTGAAAGAGAAATGTATTGGTTTATAAATGAAGTATTAGAGAAAAATGGGTACAAGCAATATGAGATTTCTAATTTTTCAAAAATAGGATATGAATCAAGACATAATACAGATACTTGGAGACAAAAAGAATATCTAGGATTTGGAGCTGCTGCTCATGGTTATTTAGATGGAATTAGATATTCAAATAAAAAGGTTTTATCTGAGTATATGTTTAGTTTTAGAGGAAAAAATATCGAAGAAAAACTAGACAGAGAGAAACTTGCAAAAGAACATATGATGCTTGGTCTTAGAATGATAGATGGAGTATCTATTTCTGAATTTGAAAGGAAATTTTCGTTTAATCCACTTGTATATTTTAGATTTGAGATAAGTAAACTTGTTGATGAAGGATTATTAGAAATAGATTTAGATAGTATAAAATTAACTAAAAAAGGAATAGATTTAGCAAATTATGTATGGAGAGAATTTGTATAGAATAAAAGATTATTAATTTTTTAGTATAAAATATTAGAAAGTAACAAAAAATAAAAAAAATTAGCAATCTTACTTGACAATTGCTAAAAAGAAGATATAATATATAAGTGTTAGCAAAAGAAAAAATAATTTGCTAAAATAAGAGGTGAAGAAATGCTTGACGATAGAAAAAGAAAAATACTTCAAGCAATAGTAGAAGAATATATAGAAAGTGCTGAGCCAGTAAGCTCAGGGAGCCTAGTTAAAGCATTAAACTGTAGTAGTGCAACAATAAGAAATGAAATGGCAGAACTTGAACAAGAAGGATATTTGGATAAACCACATACCTCAGCTGGAAGAATTCCTTCTCAACAAGGATATAGATATTATATAGATGAACTATTAACTGAAGATAAATTAACACTAAGAGAAATTACCTATATAAAAGAAAAACTAGAAACAAAAGTAAATGAATTAGAAGACTTAACTAAAATTGCTACTACTACTATTTCAGAAATTACTCATTATACAACTATTGCAATTGGTCCAAAAGTTGAAAAACATATGATAACAGAATTAAAATTTGTATCACTTGGAACGAATGTAATGATGGCAATAATTGTAACTGAATCAGGAATAATAAGAGAAGCAATTATTAAATTTGATGAGGAAATTACTGAAGAACAAGTAAGAAACTTAAATTATATATTCGCAAATAAATTAGTTGGAAAATCTATAGAAGAAATTGATGGTTCTTTTGAAGAATACTTAGGAACAGAGCTAAAAGCAGGAATTAAAGTAATAAGAAAAATAATAGATGAGATTAATAAAGTATTAAAAACAACATCAAATAATATATATCTTGAAGGTACAAATAAATCATTTGACCTACCTGAATTTAAAAAGACAGAAATAGCTAAAGATTTTATGAATGCTTTAGATGCCAAAGATCTAGTTGCAGACGTATTAAATACAGGAATTGCAGAAGACATAAATGTATATATTGGTGATGAATTAGAAGATGAAAAATTAAAAAACTTTAGTATAGTAACATTTAATCATTTACTAGGAGATAAAGATATAGGAACAATTGGAATTATAGGACCAAAAAGAATGGATTATGCAAAAGTAATTTCAGTTATGAAATATATAAGTAAAAAATTAAAAGATGATTTTAATGATAAATAAACTTTAAATTTATAAGAAAGAAGGTTTAGATAACATGTCAGATGAAAATAATATTAAAAAAGAAGAAGTAGAGAAAGAAGATGAAGTAAAAGAAAATATTTCAGAAGTTGAAGTTATTGAAGATAATTCAGATGTTGAAGAAGATAAAACAAAACAAGAGTTAAATGAAATGACAGATAGATATAAAAGATTATTAGCTGAGTTTGAAAACTATAAAAAAAGAACACAAAAAGATAAAGAGGGAATTAAAGATTTATTAGTATCAGATATAATGACATCAATTTTACCTGTTATAGATAATCTAGAAAAAGCAGCACAGACACAAACAGAAGATATAGCTTATCAAGATGGAATAAAAATGGTACTTAAACAACTTAAAGATGTACTTTTATATAATGGAGTAAAAGAAATTGAAACAGTAGGAAAAAATTTCGATCCAGAATTACATGAAGCAGTAAGTCATGTTACAGATGATAAACATGGGCAAAACATTATAATAGAAGAATTTAGAAAAGGATACAAAATAGGCACAAAAGTAATTAGACACTCAATGGTTATAGTTGCAAATTAGTTATTAATATTTAAAATTAATATATATTTAGAACAGTTAGTTCTAATACAAAAGAAAATGTATTTTAGTTAAAATTAAAATAATATAAATAAAATTTATTGTAAGAAGGAGGACATAATAATGTCAAAAATTATCGGTATTGATTTAGGAACAACAAATTCTTGCGTTGCAGTAATGGAAGGTGGGGAAGCAGTAGTAATTCCTAATCCAGAAGGAAATAGAACTACACCATCAGTAGTTGCATTTTCACAAAATGGTGAAAGATTAGTAGGTCAAATTGCAAAACGTCAATCTGTAACAAATCCAGATCACACAGTTATTTCAATAAAAAGAGATATGGGAACAGATAAAAAAGTAAAAATAGAGGAAGATGAATTTACACCACAAGAAATTTCAGCTATGATTCTTCAAAAATTAAAATCAGATGCAGAAAATTATTTAGGTTCAGAAGTAAAACAAGCAGTTATAACAGTTCCTGCATACTTTAGTGATAGTCAAAGACAAGCAACTAAAGATGCTGGTAAAATAGCTGGACTTGATGTTTTAAGAATTATAAATGAACCAACAGCAGCAGCACTTGCTTTTGGTATGGATAAAGTAGATAAAGACCAAAAAATAATGGTATATGACTTAGGTGGAGGAACATTTGATGTATCTATACTAGATATAGGTGATGGAGTATTTGAAGTTCTAGCTACTAGTGGAAATAACAGATTAGGTGGAGATGACTTTGATGAAAGAATAATAGAATATTTAGTAGAAGAATTCAAAAAGACAAGTGGAATAGACTTAAAAACAGACAAAATGGCTATGCAAAGATTAAAAGAAGCTGCTGAAAAAGCTAAAATAGAATTATCTGGTGTTGGTCAAACAAATATTAATTTACCATTTATCACAGCTGATAGTACAGGACCAAAACATTTAGATATAACATTAACAAGAGCAAAATTTGAAGATTTAATAAAAGATTTAGTTGATGATACAATTAAACCAGTTAATCAAGCATTAAAAGATGCTGGATTACAATCAAGTGATATAGATCAAGTATTACTAGTAGGTGGTTCAACAAGAGTACCTTTAGTACAAGAAAAAGTAAAAGAAATTACAGGAAAAGAGCCAAATAAAGGAATAAACCCTGATGAATGTGTTGCTTTAGGTGCAGCTATTCAAGGTGGTGTATTATCTGGAGATGTTAAAGACTTAGTATTACTAGATGTAACTCCATTATCACTTGGTATTGAAACATATGGTGGAGTATTTACAAAATTAATTGAAAGAAATACAACAATTCCTACAAAGAAATCACAAATATTCTCAACAGCAGCAGATGGTCAAACATCAGTTGAAGTTCATGTTCTTCAAGGTGAAAGAGAAATGGCAGCATATAACAAAACACTTGGAAGATTTCAATTAACAGGTATTATGCCAGCTCCAAGAGGAGTTCCACAAATCGAAGTTACATTTGATATAGATGCCAATGGTATAGTTCATGTATCTGCAAAAGATACTGCTACAGGAAATGAGCAAAAAGTTTCAATTACAGCTAGCACAAATTTATCTGAAGAAGATATAAATAAAGCTGTAAAAGATGCCGAGGCACATGCTAGTGAAGATAAGAAAAAGAAAGAAGAAGTTGAAGTTAGAAATAATGCTGAAAGTTTAATTTATAACAGCCAAAAAACTTTAGATGAATTAAAAGATAAAGTAAGTGAAGAAGAGAAAGCTAAAGTTCAAGCTGAAATAGATAATGTAAAGAAAACACTAGAAGGAAATAATATAGAAGAAATAAAATCAGCAACAGATAAATTAACAAAAGTATTTTATGAAATATCTGAAAAGTTATATAGTGCTACAGGTGCAGCAAATGCGGGGGCAAATGCTGGTCAAGCAGATACAGGAGCAGAAGATAATGGAGAAGCTAAAGAAGGTACTGTATATGATGCTGATTATACTGAAGAAGATGAAAATAAATAATTTGCAAGATGACATAAAATTAAAAATTTGGTCGGGTAGCAAAATTAAATGCTGCCCACTATTTTTAATATAAAACTAGATTTAATAATATAAAAGAAAGCAATAATATTTTTAAATTATCTAAAAATATTTATAGACAATTTATATATTTAGAAAAAAAGAATAAATTATTTTATAAAGAACAAAGTTATAAAAGATAATAAATAAGTTTATTAGAGTTTTCTTGGAGGAGTATAATGTCAAGTAAAGATTATTATAAAATATTAGGAATAGAAAAAAGTGCTTCTGATGATGAAATAAGAAGAGCATATAGAAAACTTGCAAAAAAATATCATCCTGATGCAAATCCAGATAATAAAGAAGAAGCTGAAACTAAATTTAAAGAAGTTAGTGAAGCATATGAAGTTTTATCAGATAAACAGAAAAAATCTAATTATGATAATTATGGAGATCCAAATGGACCACAATTTGGTGGTGGTCAAGGTGGTGGATACTACTCATATGGTGGTGGTTCTGGCTTTGACGGATTCGGTTTTGAAGATTTTGGATTTGGAAGTTTTGGTGATATATTTTCAGCAGCATTTGGAGGAGGAACAAGGACTAGAAAACGTAATGGTCCTCGTAGAGGATCAGATTTAAAAGTGAATTTAGATATTACTTTTGAAGAATCTTATTTAGGAACAGAAAAAACAATTAGTATAAATAGAAATAGAGAATGTACTAAGTGTAATGGAACAGGAGCCAAAGATGGAGCAGAGCCACATACTTGTAGTGTATGTAAAGGAACAGGTCAAATAAGGCAAGTTGTTACAACACCTTTTGGACAAATGGCTACTCAGAAAGTTTGTTCTAATTGTGGTGGAGAAGGTAAGATTATAGATGATCCATGTCCAAATTGTAAAGGAAAAGGATATGTTAGACAAACAAATAAATTAAAAGTTAAGATTCCTGCTGGAATTGGAGAAGGTCAAACAATAGTACTTAGAGGAGAAGGTGAACCTGGAGAAAAAGGTGGTCCAAAAGGTGACTTATATATAAATATTCATGTAAAAAAACATGATTATTATTCAAGAAAAGCAGATCATGTATTATGTGATATACCAATTAGTTTCACAGGTGCAGCTCTTGGAACTGAAATAGAAGTACCAATGGTAGATGGAACAAAAATGAAATATAAGATACCAGAAGGAACACAGACAGGAACAAAGTTTTCTATTAAAAATAAAGGATTTAAATCAGTTAATAATAATTGGTATGGTGATTTTGTATTTACAGTAATTGTTCAAGTACCAAAAAGGTTAACATCAGAACAGAGAGAGTTATTATCAAAACTTGCACTTACAATGAATGAGCAACCACCAATTAAGAAAAAAGGAATATTCGGATAAATTATAAAAGAGATATTTTATAAAGAAAATTTAAAATATCTCTTTTAAATATTTTCCTGTAATATTTATATATTGACAAATATTACATATAAATAATAAAATATTATAAATAAAAATATAAAAAGGGAGAAGCTATGGATAGAATCAGAGATAGACGTATAACAATAATACTTATTTTACTAATTATTGGAATTATTGCAGGAATTGGATTTTTTATTTACTATATAAATAATAGTACAGTTGATGATGAAGAAATTGCTACAGAAAATAAAGTATTAAATATAACAAATGAGACAGATGAAAATACAATAAATTTAAATACTACTGCAAAAGAACCAGATGGAATACCATATATGTTAGAAAATAATGGAGCATCAGAGAGAAATGTTAATAATGATACTGCAAAAATTGATACTATTAGTATAAGTGATTTTTCTCTAAATACTTCTATAAAACTAAAAGAAGTTGGATATAAGGTAGAATTAGAAAATGATAATAAAATCGTTAATATATCATCAAATGATGGAAAGTATAGTTATAAATTAATTAGATTAAGTGATAAAACACCACAAAGGTTGACAAAAGATCAGATAGATGAATTAGACATAATATGTTCTAATCAGGCAACTAAAGCTTGCATAGATCAAGGATTAACCGAAGATTCAGAAAACTATAAGAATGTTTATGACGCTGAATACAGCAAAATTACACCAGAAGTGGAGACTTTATATAATAAATATAATATAAATAGATTTTCTACTATTTCTGGAATAGGACAAGAAGTATTAAATAGTAATTTAGAAACATTAGGAATTGAAAATAAGGAATCTTTTGAATTTAATCAGGAGAGTGGAACTAAAGATGCACAATATGAATATGTATATGTAAGTAAAGATAAAAAATCTAAAATTACGGAAACAGAAATAAGTTCAGAAAGTGGAATGTATAATTATCAAGGTGTATTTTTAATATTAGAAACATATACAGAAGACAATTTAGATGATTATAGTGTAGATTTTAATTTTTTTAAATAAAATATATAGGAGTAAAGAAAGTAATGAAAGAAGAATTTATTGATTTATTAAGAAGCACAAAAAGAGAAGGAGTAGAAGAAATAATTAATTTTTTAGAAAAAACAGATTTTTATAAGGCTCCCGCAAGTACAAGATATCATGGAAATTATGAAGGTGGACTTTTAGAACATAGCTTAAAAGTATATGAAATTTTAAAAGAAAAAGTTAAAAATTCTGCAATAGATATTAATGCTCAAGAAGACACAATAATACTAGTTACATTATTACATGATATTTGTAAGGCTAATTATTATAAAGTAGATTATAGAAATGCAAAAAATGAAAGAGGAGAATGGGAAAAGGTTCCATATTATACAGTAGATGATACAATACCATATGGACATGGTGAAAAGTCAGTTATGATGATTACAGAATATATGAGATTAACAAGTGAAGAAAAATATTGTATTAGATGGCATATGGGATTCACAGAGCCTAAAGAACTATATGGAACAATATCAGCTGCATATAAAAAATATCCACTTGCATTATTATTGCATGAAGCAGATTTAGAAACTACATATTTTTATGATATATAAATATAAGAATAGGCTAGATAATTTAAAATATCTAGCCATTTTTTTCTTTATTAATTCTTTATAGTTACATCTTTTCTTAGAGAATCAATATTTCCCAAGATTTCATTAAATTTATTTTCATCTTTTTCAAAAACACCATTAAAAAAACTAAAAATATCACCATCTTTAATATCATCTGGAAGTTCAGATGTAGAGACTTCTAAAATATTACCTGTAGTTCTATTTTCTAAAACTCCAATATCATTTTCAATTCTGTCTAAACTATATAACTGTGTATCATTAGAATTTAAAAAGTCATGTAGTGTATTAGAAAAATCATTCATACTAAAGTTTTCTATAGTATTATCAAATTCTATCATTTTACTCCTTTCTTAGAATGTAAGCAGATAGAAAAATAAATCAATATTATTATATTATGTAATTTGGAATTATTCAAGAAAATGTATACTACAAATGTTGACAGGAATGTAGAAATCTTGAAAAAGTTTAAAATTAGTAGTTAGAGGAATAATAAATATAAATTAATATTTTTATATTTAAAAATTTGTGATATAAATAGAATAGGTGATAATATGTTTATAAAAAGAGAAACAATTTTAAGAAAGTTCCCAAAATTCAATTCAGAAATAATTGATATATTAAAGGTAAATAATGAAATAGATGAGATAGAAACTATATTAAATAATTTAGAAGATGAAGAATATGTAAAAGTTAGATTTAATGATATAGAAGGGTATATAATTTCTTCTAGTTTATCTGATAATAAAATAAATATAAAAAATAAAGGAAATAGTATATCAAAAGAAAATAAAATTAAAATATTATTAGAAATCAAAAAAATATTAAATCAAAATACAAGTTATTCAGCGAAACTTAATAATAAATATTATGTAAATGGTAAAACAAGGGGAAATGGATATTATAATATACCATATTATGAAAAAACATCAGGGAATAAGTATTTTTCTTATGATTGTTCTTCATTTTGTTCTACTATTATAAATAGAGTATTTGGTAAAAATATGGCAAGAAATGATAATGGAAAAACTAAAATAGAAATCAGAGATAATGAATATTATCCTAATCTATGGACAACTAAAGATTTTTTAGAAAATGCATTATTAGAAGATAGTGATAGTAAGAAGTTTTTTACAATTATAGAACATGCTAAAAAAATAGAAGAATATATAAATATTTCAAAAATGGAAATAGGAGATTTAATAGTTGGAATTATAGACTTTGAAAATGAAAAACATAATAAAAATATTATAATGAATCATATAATGATATATATAGGAGATGGTTATATAGTTCATGCTTCATATACAAATGGACAAGTTATATTTAATAAGGTTTTAAAATTTAAAATTTCAAATGATTTTTATATAAAAATTGGATTTGATAAAAGGTTTGATAAAGAGATAGCTTTGATTAGATATATAGAGTAATAATGATTTTATATAGTATATAGTATTTTTTACTGTCAAAAAAATAAAAAGAGCTTTTCTATTAAACGCAACAAGATGTTGTGGATAAATAGTAATAAAATTCAATGTAATATGAATAACTATAAGATTTACCAATATTTACCAGTTAAAATACTTGTATAAAAAAGAATATTAAAATTTATTCTTTTTTACTGATTTTTACTGATTTTTTAATAATGGATTTGACAATAACATATAAAAAGAGTATAATAATAACAATTGTTATCACTGAAGAGATAAAGTGATAAAAAATGAGATGTTTTTATAAAAAATAAATTAATGGTTCGGATTAAAATTAAATATTAATAATTATTTAAATTATAGGTGTGATAATTAAATAATTATTTTATAATGTAAGGATTTAAAGAAATTCTTATTAAAAAGCATGGTAAAGTGTGATCGGAATAAAAATATAGATGATGTATAAATGCAGAAAAAGTAAGGATATTATAAATATAATATAGAATAAGTGATAAAAAGAGATTAAATATATAGGTACTAAGTGTCTATTATTATATAAATATTTTTTATATGAATCATTAGTTTATAGTAAAATGTATTAAAAATAGAGAGAATATATATTTTATTTAAACTAGTTTTTTTATGCATTTTTTATAAATAACATAAGAAAAAATAAGAAGGAGAATTTATGCAAGAGAATAATAAAGTTAATAATAATGAAGAAACAGCATTAAATAATAAAAATAATGCAAGAAAAATGAGAAATGATAATAAAAGAACTTCTACAACAAAAGCTAGAAGAATTAAAAAGGAGAATACTAAGATAATATCTGAAGAAAATAATAATACAGTAGAACTTATAAAAAAATCTAGTATGAGAAAAAGAGTAAGTGCAAATAATAATATTCAAAGACAAACAAAAAGAGTAACAAAATCAAAAAGTAAAGATAATACAGGAAAACAAGAATTTAAATTTAAATCAGAAAGACTAAAGATTATACCTTTAGGTGGTATAGAAGAAATAGGAAAAAATATTACTGTATTTGAATATGGTGAAGATATTATAATTGTGGACTGTGGATTAGCCTTTCCAGAAGATGATATGCTTGGTATAGATTTAGTTATACCAGATTTCACATATTTAGAAAAAAATAAAGAAAGAATAAGAGGATTAGTAATAACACATGGTCATGAAGATCATATTGGTGCAATACCATACTTATTATCAAAGATAAATATTCCAATATATGCAACTAAATTAACAGCAGGATTAATAAGTCATAAATTAGAAGAACACAAACTTTTAAGAAGTACTAAATTAAAAACTGTAAATCAAGGACAGACTATAGTACTTGGAAAAATAAGAGTAGAATTTATTAGAAGCTGTCATAGTATACCAGATGCAGTAGCACTTGCTATTCATACGCCAGCAGGAACTATTGTACATACAGGTGACTTTAAAATAGATTATACTCCTATAGATGATGAAAAGATGGATTTTGGTAGGCTTGCAGAACTTGGAAATAAGGGAGTTTTAGCTCTAATGTCTGATAGTACAAATGCTGAAAGAAGAGGATATACAATGTCAGAAAGTACAGTAGGAGAGGTGCTAGATAAATTATTCTTTAATTGTACAAAAAGAATTGTAGTTGCAACTTTTGCATCAAATGTGCATAGAGTACAACAAATAGTAAATTCAGCTGTATTAAATAATAGGAAAATCGCTGTATGTGGTAGAAGCATGATTAATATGATAAGTACAGCTATGGAACTTGGATATATAAACGTTCCAGAGAATGTATTTATAGATATAGATATGATAAAAAATTATACAGATGATCAATTAGTTATTATTACTACTGGAAGTCAAGGTGAACCAATGTCTGCTTTAACTAGAATGGCTTCTGGAGACCATAAGAAAGTTACTATAACATCAAATGATTTAGTAATAATTTCAGCAAATCCTATTCCAGGAAATGAAAAATATATAGCAAAAGTAATAGATGACTTAATGCAAATTGGAGCAGAGGTTATTTATAGTTCATTAGAAGATATTCATGTTTCAGGTCATGCTTGTCAAGAAGAACAAAAATTAATGTTATCTTTAGTAAGACCTAAATATTTTATACCAGTTCATGGTGAATATAGACAACTAATAGCTCATAGTGAAACAGCCAAAAAAGTAGGATATGATAATGATAATATATTCTTAATGAAAAATGGAAGAATATTAGAGATAAATGAAGATGAGGCAAAATTTACAGGAACAGTACCTTTTGGAAAAGTTATGGTAGATGGACTTGGTGTTGGAGATGTTGGAAATATTGTTCTAAGAGATAGGCAACATTTATCACAAGATGGATTAATAATAGTTGTAATAACAATGGATTCATCAACAGGAGAAATACTTGCAGGACCAGATGTTATTTCTAGAGGATTTGTATATGTAAAAGAATCTGAAAACTTAATGGAAGATGTAAAAAGAGTTTTAAGAGATGAGATTACAAAGCTCGAAGAAAATGATATTAGAGATTGGGCAACTATAAAATCTAAACTAAAAGATAGTTTACGTGATTATATATTTGTAAAAACAAAAAGAAATCCTATGATACTCCCAATTATCATGGAGGTATAGCCAAAAGGCTTGAAAACAATGGATTTATGAGTTGATGATAGGGCTGTGGCACATATTTGGCACATACCGATTAATTTCGTATAAGTTTGAGTAAGTTGCTAAAAATTGTGAACAATTAGAGTAGCAAGTAAAACACAGATTAATAAAGAATTACAAAAAATGGCAAAATTGCTCGAAGGTAATCCATATAATAATGGAAGTCTAATAAAATGTAATAATACCAAGTGCTATGTGACTTGGTATTATTTATTATTATATAATATTATAAAAGTCAATAAAAAAGAAAGCCTCTCCCACAAGAGAAAAGGCTTTTAGAAACCGATAAGATCGGTAGAATTTTCAGAAGTGTTAAGAACTATTATTTTATAGAATATGTAGGATGGAGTTCAAGCTCCTTTTTTCTGCGCTTATCCATCATCTGTATACCAATATTTAATCCCATAGGAATAGTCTCTTTAGAATATCCAAGACCTGCTGCCACTTTAGTTGATATTGATAATACTTCATTTTTGTACTTATTATAAGCTTCTTCTGAGTAAAATAATGGTCTTATACCACATTCTGCCCGTAGAGGACAGTTTGTGCAGTATTCTTGTAAAAAACATGTTTGACCTTTGGTCATAATAATAAACACTCCCTTATATATTTTTTTATAAGTCATAATAATTATACCATGATTAACATAAAATGTCAAAATGAAACAAATAAAATAATAATATGTTAAAGCTATTATACTTTTTATTTTTATTTTCTAAATTAAGAAAAAACTATGTTCTTGTAAACAATAAAGAAATTTGATATAATCAATCAAACTTAAAATAAGAGAATAATATAAATAAAGGAGAGATAGATATATGGGATATAAAGAATTAGCAGATTTAATATTTCCAGATACAAAGGAAATATCATATTATGAAGAAAAGTATCCAGAGAGAAATTTAAAAGAAGGTGCTATAGTAACTAGATTTGCACCAAGTCCAACAGGATTTACTCATATAGGAGGACTCTATCAAAGTTTAGTTGCAAAAAAAATGGCAGAGCAAACAGATGGTATTTTTTTTGTTAGAATAGAAGATACTGACCAAAAAAGAGAAATTGAAAATGCTGTAAGTGAAATATTAGATTCATTAGAATATTATAATTTAAGTCCAAATGAAACTTTAGGAAGAGATGGAACAGATAATGGAGAATATGGTCCATATCTTCAAAGTAGAAGAAAAGAAATATATAGAGCATATGCTAAAAGTTTAGTTGAAAAAGGATTAGCATATCCATGTTTTTGTTCATCAGAAACATTAACTGAAATAAGAGAAAACCAAGAGAAGTCTAAACAAAGAACAGGATATTATGGAACATGGACTAGATGTAGAAATATGCCTGTAGATATAGCTATAGAGAAAATAAAAAATGGAGATCCTTATATAGTAAGATTAAAATCATGTGGAAACCCAGAGAAAAAGATTAAACATAAAGATGTAATAAAAGGAAATATAGAATTTCCAGAAAATGATCAAGATGTAGTAATAATAAAATCAGATGGTTTACCTACATATCATTTCGCTCATGCAATAGATGATCATTTAATGAAAACAAATCTTGTAATAAGAGCAGATGAATGGCTTGCATCAGTACCATTACATTTACAACTTTTTTATATGCTTGGATTTAAAGCACCAAAATATGCACATATTGCTCCTATTATGAAAGAAGAAAATGGAAATAAGAGAAAGCTAAGTAAGAGAAAAGATCCAGAAGCAGCAGTAAGCTACTATAAAGAACAAGGAATTCCAAGAGAAGCTGTAATAGAGTATTTAATGAATATTGCTAATTCTAATTTTGAAGCATGGAGAAAAGGAAATAAAGATAAATCAATAGATGAATTCAATTTTGATATAAAAAAGATGGGAGTAAGTGGTGCATTATTTGATATGACAAAACTTTTAGATGTATCAAAAACAGTAATTTCAAAATATTCAGCAGAAGAAGTATTAAATTATGTTCTTGAATGGGCAAAAGAATATGATAATGAATTATATAATTTATTAAGTAAAGATAAGGAATATTCTTTAAAAATATTTGGAATTGAAAGAGGAAATGTAAAACCAAGAAAAGATATTGCCAAATGGGCTGATGCAAAAGATTCAATAATATATATGTTTGATAATAATTTTTTAAATTCAAAAGAAGAATATGATTATCAAAAAATTAATAATAAAGAAGAAATTGATAAAATAGTAAATAGATATTTTGAAAAATATTTTAATATTAATGATGATAAACAAACTTGGTTTGATAAAATGAAAGATTTAGCAGAAGAACTTGGATATGCAAGAGAGGTAAAAGAATATAAAGCAAATCCAGATGAATTTAAAGGTCATGTTGGAGATATAAGTACTGTAATTAGAGTAAAGTTAACTAAAAGATCAAATACACCAGATTTATATGAAATAATGCAAGTACTTGGAAAAGAATCAGTATTAAAAAGAGCAAATCTATAAAAAATGGAGGATATATGGAATATAATGTAGGAGATATTATAGAAAGTAGAAAATGTCATCCATGTGGAGATAATAAATTTGAGATTATAAGAGTTGGAGTAGATTTTAAATTTAAATGCTTAAAATGTAGTCATATTATTGCTTTAGATAGACAAAAAGCTTTAAAAATAATAAAAAAGAAGATATCTAAAATACCCATTATTATACTTATGCTTTTAATGTTATAATACCAAAATTTTTTAAACCAAAATATAGGGAATACCAAAATCTGTTTAATTAACAGTAAAAGGTATTCCTTATTTTATTATATTAATTGTTTAAAAATTCTTCAATTTTATTCCACACTTCTTCAGAATATATTTTTCTTTCAGATGAAAATGGAAGGAGAATGGTAAAAGAAATTCCTAAATATTTTTTCAAATTATCTATGTAATCATTAACTTTTGTAACAGCAATTTTATCAGCTTTATTTGCTACAATTATAAACGGTAAATTTGTTTTTAGTATGTATTTATACATAAGTAAATCATCTTCTGTTGGGTTATGTCTTATATCTAAAAGTAATATAATTAGTTTAATATTATTAGATCTTTCAAGATAAGTTTCAGTAAACTTTCCCATTGTAATTTGTTCTTCTTTTGAAAGTTTACTATAACCATATCCAGGCAAATCTACAAAGTAAAAATTATTATCAATATTATAAAAATTAATTTGTCTTGTTTTACCAGGGGTATTACTTGTTCTTGCTAAACTTTTTCTATTTAACATAGTATTTATAAAAGATGATTTACCAACATTTGATTTACCAACTAATACAATTTCAGGAATATCTCCATTAGGATATTGTGAAGGTTTTACAGCTGATATTTCAAATTTAGGATTTTTAATGTTCATAATAAGCTATCTCCTTTTATTTGTTTTTTTATTATATAATTTATTTGTATCAATTATGTATTTAGTAGGATCATTAGGGTTATATTTAATAGTAAAAGCATTAATATTATATTTTTCAATTATTTTAATAGGATTTTTATTAAAAGCATGACTTTTAAAAATGCGTTCATTGCCATCAATTTCATTTGAAATACATATTATATAATATTTGTTTTTCATATAATATTTTTCATGTTCTATTTTTATAAAATTAGCTGTAACATTATAAGAATCTTTTTCGATATCTATATATAATATAATTTCTTTAATTGTAATAAAAATAGATAATAATAATATTAAAAATATAGAAAGTAGTAAACCATATAGAATATAAATTACTATATTATTAGTATTCCTAGAAAATTCTTCAATAAAATCATATGGATTATTATTCATAATATAAATGTAAAAAGTGTCTCCAATTTTAGCACTTTTATATGAGTTTTTAGTAGTTAAAGTATAAGTAGTTTCTTTATAATTAAATGTTATTTCCATACTTTCAATTTCTCTATTATTTTCATTATAATTATGAATATTATTTTTTTCATTAATATTAACAATAGTAGCTATTGCTTTTTCAGCACAATTTTTAGAATTATTTAATTTATTAAAGATATAATTAAAACTAAAAAATACAATAATACAAATAATTAATAAAGCAATTTTTATTTTTACTGTTGATAATAGTGTATCTAAGTATATATTTCTAATTTTTCTATTGGTACTTTTATTCATTTAATTTTTCCTACTTTCAAAAGTATATTATAATGCTTTATTATTTTGTTTTAGGTTTTAATTCTTTAATTCCACCCATATATGGCCATAATACTTCTGGAATTGTAATTGTTCCATCTTCTTTATAATGATTCTCTAAAAATGCTATAAGCATACGAGGAGGAGCAACGACAGTATTATTTAATGTATGAGCATAATAATTTCCTTTTTCACCTTTAACTCTTATTCCTAATCTACGAGCTTGTGCATCTGTTAGATTAGAACAGCTACCAACTTCAAAATATTTTTGTTGTCTTGGACTCCAAGCTTCAACATCAACACTTTTAGATTTTAGATCAGCTAAATCACCACTACAGCATTCTAATGTTCTTACTGGAATTTCCATACTTCTAAATAATTCTACAGTATACTTCCAAAGTTTATCATACCATTCATAACTTTCTTCTGGTTCACATACAACGATCATTTCTTGTTTTTCAAATTGATGTATTCTATAAACTCCACGTTCTTCAATTCCATGAGCACCTTTTTCTTTTCTAAAACATGGAGAATAAGAAGTCATAGTATATGGAAGTTCTGATTTATTTAATATTTGTCCTTTAAATTTACCAATCATAGAATGCTCACTAGTACCAATCAAATATAAATCTTCACCTTCTATTTTATACATCATAGCATCCATTTCTTCAAAACTCATAACTCCTGTTACAACATCACTTCTTATCATATATGGCGGAATACAATAAGTAAATCCTTTGTTAATCATAAAATCTCTTGCATAAGATAGAATAGAAGAATGTAATCTTGCAATATCTCCAATTAAATAGTAAAATCCATTTCCAGCCACACGTCTTGCAGAGTCTAAATCAATGCCACTTAATTTTTCCATTATCTCAGTATGATATGGAATTTCATATTCTGGAACAACTGGATCACCAAATTTTTTTACTTCAACATTTTCACTATCATCTTTTCCTATAGGAACTGATTCATGCATTATATTTGGAATTTTCATCATTATCTCAGTAACAGCTGATGCATATTCTTGTTCTAACTTTTCGTTTTCTTGTAACTCTTCATTTATTCTATTTACTTCTGATTTTATTCCTTCAGCTTCATCTCTTTTTCCTTCTCTCATAAGAGAACCAATTTGAGAGCTTAAAGTATTTCTTTTGCTACGAAGTTCATCTCCTTTTAGTTTAACTTCTCTATTTTTAGTATCAAGTTCTAAGATTTCATCAACTAGATGTAATTTATGATTTTGGAACTTATTTTTTATATTTTGTCTTACAATATCAGGATTTTCCCTTAAAAATTTAATATCTATCATAATTTTCCTCCTTAAAAATAATTATTGTATAATTAATCATATTTTAATTTTCTTCATATAATTCAAATCTATGTTTTTGACCTGTAGTATTATCAGCTCTAGAGCTTACATCATCATCTTCTAAAAACATTTTTTCAGGTCTTACCCAAAGTTCGTCTGTTCCTAAATGTTTATATACTACCATGTTTTCTAATGTTTCAGAATGTTTTGCAATTAAAATAGTTTCTATTATGTGTCCTTTAAAATGTCTGTATTTTTTATTTACTTCAACTTTATCCATAATTTTTTACTCTCCTTTTTTATTTTTAGTATAATCTATACTTAAATCATCAGCGATCTCAAATCTATGAGTTTGTTTTGTTATATTATCTTTTCTATTTGGATCAATTTCTTCAAAAAACATTCTTGCAGGTCTGGTCCAAAGCATGGAATCTTTTCTTGGATATAATGGTCTATAAACTATAATATCTTCTTTAGTTTCTGAATCAGTACTAATATTTTCAATATAATAATAATTGCCTTTAAAATGCCTAAAAACTTTTCCTATAAAATCAGCATATATTTTTGAGCCAGTATTTCCAGTTTCGTTTTGGTATAAGCACACTTTTTCATTTTGATATAGAAGATTAGGAGTAATACCTTCTGTTATTTCTTCTACAACAAGCTGACATATTTTCATATTAGGAACTATTTTATATGTATTTGGTGACATATTATATAATTCTAAATTTAATATGCCTGAGTAACCTGAGTTAATATGCTGAAAATTAATATATAGTCCTAGTCTACTAAGAGAAGTCCTAGGTCTTATATGTGCAATCATATTTTCAGGCATATTTATTTTTTCATTTAAGATTACAAATATACATTCTTTTGGTTTAAGATTATAGGATTCTTTTATATCTAATTCCTCATACATGTTTTCAGAAATGTCTGGATCAGATAAATCAATTGTTCTAAAAGTTTTTTTAATTTTTAGTATTTTATCACTTATTGATAAATCAACAGAGGAAGAACCAATATATAGCTCATTTTTATTATAATTTTCAATTAAACTATTTTCATTAATTAATTTTTTTATATCATTTCCATTTAAAATCATATAAAAGCTCCTTTCTAAAAAAATAATGAAATAAAAGTGAAACAAAAAATCCCTTGCAAATAAAATTGCAAGGGCGAATATATCGCGGTACCACCTTTATTACTTAAATTTTAAGTATCTTTATAATGCTATAACCTGCATAAATGGTTTAGTTTATTAGACTAAAAGCTAAAGAGTAGATTCATAAATAATTTTAATTTGTTTTCACCAACCACAAATTCTCTAAATAAAATTTAATTTATTACTAGTCTCTTATGATAGCAAATTTTATATATTATATCTATTTAAGTTATTATTTTAACACATCATGAATATAAATACAATAGAAGATTTTAAAATTTTATAAATAAAGTTAAAACTCATAATGTAGTAAAAATAAAAGAATAGACAAGTATATATTAAAAATAATATTACTTTTGGAGGATTAGAGAAATACATGAAAAGATTTAATTTAAAAGTATTATTTGTATTTTTAATTTTTATAGAATTAATAATGACATTTCAAGTAAAATCAAATGCAATAAATAGTAAGTATAGTTTAGGTTCAAATATAGTAGATGATAATTATATAATGTATGCTAAAGAATTAGAAAAAGGATCTACAATCTTAGCCAATAGCACAATTACAACCACATCAAGTACTAGTGGTATTTCTATAGTTTTATTTATCATTGCTATAGTTGTTGTTATAGAATTAGTTGTAATTTTCATAAGAGCAAATGGACTAGAGGGAAATAAAAAAAGAGGAAAAAATAATAAAATTTAAATTTTGAATATTTTGTTACAAAAATGATATAGTGATTTTATATAACTGTAATGCAAATAATATAAAAAATATGATATTATATAAGTATATATGTTAGATTATAAATATGGAGCAAAATATGAAGTTAAGAATAATTCTAAAAAATATGGGAATAGAAAATGAAGAGAAAATCAGCTTTGATAGAAAAGAAAAGCTTTGTAAAACTGTGTCTAAAAAGATTTCATCTACATTTAATAAATATGGAATAAAGTATGAAGATATTTATTTAAAACTTATCAATACTGAAATGTATTTTGCTGATATAGGACCAAAATCAGATAAAGTTAGTTACATATATAAAAATGCTTCAATTTATATTGATAGAAGCATTAATATAGATAAGATAACAGACGAGCTTTTAAGAGGAATGATACATAAAATTCAAGAAAATAGAAATAATAGAAATCAAATAAAAACAATAGGATTATTTGATTTAAATAATCCTATAATGAATGGAATTGGACTAAATGAAGCTGCTATAGAATATTGTATACATCTATTATTATATACAAAAAAAGAGAAAATAAATGCCTATGGTATAAATGTAGATTCATTAAGTAGATTATACCCAACTTTAACAAATATAGTAGAACAAATAACTTTTATAGTAGGAGAAGAAGTCTTAATAAAATCACTTCTTTATGGAAATAGTGATTTTAAGAAAGCATTTATAAAAGAGTGTAGTAGAGAGAAGTATTATGAAATAGTAAGAAATATGGATTGCATATATAAAACAAAAAATAAAATAATATCAGAAAATAGATTAATCTTATTTAAGACAAAATTAAAAGAAGAACAAAAAGCAAAAATAAGAGAGAATATAGATAAAAATGAAACTAAAATACAATCATTATATATAAAAGTTCAAAATTTAATGAGTATGTATTATTTTAATAAAAAGTTAGAAAATGCTCAGGAAACTGTAGAACTGGAAGTTTTAAAAAGTAAAGTTGGAAAATATAGAAAAATTATTGGAAAGTCTGTAATAGAAAAAGAAAATACATTTGATAAATATAGCTTAGACTTATATTATAAAATAGAAGAGAGGGCAGAGCAGATAAATACGAAAGCACTTATTATTCCAAAAAAGAAATTTTTGTATGATATAAAAAAATCAATACAAAAATTATATACAAGCAATATGGAAAAGATAAGTAATTTCAGTAATAATATTAATAAGCAAAATTAAGCTCTTTATATAAAGTTCTTACTTCAGTAGAGGTAAGGACTAATTTTTTATTTTTAGCTTTTTTTAGAAGATAATCTATTTTTGATTGTTCAGATTTTATTTTATAAGTATAGTAGTCAACAAGTTCACCTTCTGCAAATTCAAAATTTCTATGTGCTTTTAATAGTTCCTCTTTAGCTTCTAATATTCCTAGTATTATTTCTTTATCGCATTCTTCTTCTGTCATATTAGGTATAGGAAATTCTTTTACAAATTCTTCATACATATTTTTTATCCTCCTATAAATAATATATGTTAAAAAATTTTTTTTATGCAAAAAAATAATAAAAATACAATGCAGAAAACTGCATTGTATAATGTAATTTATTTTTATATTAAATTTTTTCATAATATATTTTTTATTTATTTGTAACTTATTCAACTGTTACAGATTTTGCTAGGTTTCTAGGTTTATCCACATCTAATCCCTTTTCTTTTGAAATATAGTATGCAAATAATTGAAGTGGGATAATAGATAAAATAGGAGAGAGAAGTGGATTTGTCTCAGGTATTTCTATCACATTTTCAAATTTATGATCTCCTAAATTTTGATTTGTTATTATAAGAGTTTTTGCTCCTCTTGTTATAACTTCTTGAACATTACTTATAGTTTTTTCAAGTAATTTACTATCTGTCATAATTGATATTACAGTGATATCATTTTCAATTAATGCTATAGGACCATGTTTTAGTTCTCCTGCAGCATAAGCATCAGAATGAATATAAGATATTTCTTTTAGTTTTAAAGAAGCTTCCAAAGCTGCTGCATAATCAGTTCCTCTTCCTAAGAAGAACATATCTTTTTCAGTGTATACTTTTTTAGCAAATCCTTTAATTTTTTCAGTTCCTTTTAGAATTTCTTCTACTTTAGAAGGTAATTCTAAAATATCTTTTGAAAGTTTATTTATCTCATCTTTATATTGATTATTTCCTAATATTTTTGCAAATTGTATTGCAAGAATAGATAAAAGTACAACTTGAGATGCATATGCTTTTGTTGATGCAACAGCAATTTCTGGACCAGCATGAGTATAAATTGTATAATCAGCTTCTCTTGCAATAGAACTACCAATTACATTTGATATAGCAAGTGTTTTAGCTCCTTTTGATTTTGAAAGTTTTAGTGCTGCTATAGTATCAGCTGTTTCCCCAGACTGACTAATAAATATTACTAGACATTTCTCATTTATTAAAGGATCTCTATATCTAAATTCTGAAGCAATATCAACTTCAGTAGGAACATTACAATATTTTTCTATTATTTTTTTAGAAGCAAGACCTGCATGCATAGCTGTTCCACAAGCTACAATATAAATTCTATTTAAAGATTGTAAATACTCTTTTGAAAAGTCTAGATTTTCTATTTGACAAATACCATCAGTTGTTAATCTTGAACCAATAGTTTCTCTAATTGATTTTGGTTGTTCAAAGATTTCTTTTAACATAAAATCGTCAAAACCTTCTTTTTCAGCTGAGCTAGAACTCCAATTAATACTTTCTAAATTTTTATCAAATTTTTTAAGATTTTTATCATAAAATTCAGCTGATGTTCTAGATAAAATAACAAATTCATTATCATTTAAAAGATAAAAATTTTTAGTGTAAGAAAGTATTGCTGGAATATCGGAACTAATGTAATTTTCAATTTCTGTTTTTCCGATTACAAGAGGACTATCTTTTCTAACTACAATCATTTTTTCAGGAAGTAGAGATGAAATTATTTCTAAAGCATAACTTCCTATTAAATCTTCGCAAGTTTTTTGTACAGCTCTAAGTAATCGTAATTCATCATTTTTAGAATCCTTTTCATAATAATAATGTATTAGATTAGGAATTACTTCAGTATCTGTTTGTGAGTAGAAAGTATATCCTTTATTTTGTAAAAATTCTCTAATATTACTATAATTTTCAATAATTCCATTATGAACAACAGCAATTTTTTTACTATTATCATAATGAGGATGGGAATTTTCAGATGAAGGTTTTCCATGAGTCGCCCAACGTGTATGAGCAATTCCTATAGTTCCTTCTAAATTATTAATTCCTAAAACTTTTTCAAGTTCAGAAACTCTACCTTTATTTTTTATAACAGAAATACTACCATTTTCTAAAGTAGCAATTCCAGCTGAATCGTAACCTCTGTATTCAAGACGCAATAGTCCATTAATAAGTATAGGCTTAGCTTTTTTATCGCCTATGTAACCTACAATTCCACACATATAATATTTCCTCCTTGGTTTAAAAAATAAATTACAAAAATATAATTTATTTTTTATATTAGTTATATTATATGTAAAAAAGAAAAATTCGATTAAAAAATTATTGTTATCTGATATTACTATCAGTTTTTGAATTTTTTATAATGATCCGAATAAAACCATAGAGTACCCGCCGAAAACTTCGATAAACTCTAACCTCGTCAACAACTATAAATAAAAGTTGTTCTGGCGCTTTTAATATAAAAAACAATTCTCCTTTCTTAATATTTTTTAATTCCTTTTTACATATACCAATATATATACTATATATTCAATAAAAAAGCAAATGTTACTAAAAATAGAAAAGCAAAACAGATACAAAAGTTTTTATATAATGTAATTTACAAGAAATAAGAGTTTTACATATTTTCTAATTGAATGTATTTTTATGAGAATATTATGAGAATATATTGAAATATTTTATTTACAATTAATGTAATACGACATATAATCAGAGTATCCTTTTTATGAGGAAATCTCAAAGAAAGGAGGGTAACTAAATATGACAGCTTTTGATTTGATTTTTTTTCTCATAGTATTACTATTAGGTAAGAATTGTGGAAAAGATAATGAAAAAAGAAGGTAGAAATACTAGAGCGGAGTAGTTCTCCGTTCTTTTTTCAAAAAAAGAGAGATATGTGGTTAGCATATCTCGAGCAACTCGACAGCTTTTGATTTCGACTTGCTTAAGCTATAATTATTATAGCTTATATTTTTATTTTATACAAGAGTTTTCTATTTATTCAAAAAAAGAGAAAATAAATATTTAGTATATATAGTTTTTTCTGTTTTGTTATAAGAAGTACATTTTTAGATTTAATATTAATGTAGTTTGTATTCTTAAAAATTATTGCTTTTGTTACTATGTTACTAAATATAAAAAATAATTCGTTTACTTTTTGACTATAAAATGGTAAAATCTATAAAATAAGGAGATATAATTCTATATGAAAAATATAAGAAAACTATTATCTTAGTATTTATTATAGTAACCATAATATTAATAATAAGAACTTTAACATTAGTATTATCAAAAAAACGAAAAAGTAAAATTAAATTAGATAGTGAAAAAGTAGAAGTTATTAGAAATTTAAAAGGAAAAAAACTTTTAGATGAAATATTATACTCATATACTTTAGATGTTCAATTTTTAAATGGAGAAATGAAGGACTTAAAGAAATTAAAAAATGGTGAATATCTAGTTACATTTATTATAAAGGATTATTATACAGACATTACTAAAAATAAAGAGAAACTTAAAAAGACTTTTAAAATAAGAAAAGATACTCTTTTAGGAAGTATATATAAAACTAGATATGAAAATATAATTCATGCAAAAGATAATATGATAGATATGGTATTAGATAAAAATACTTTAAAACAAAAGTATCCAGAGTGCAAAGTATTTACTTTTTATGATGGATAATAAAGGAGATTATTATGAATAAGTTTATAATTTTTTTATCAGTAGTACTTACTTTAGTAGCAGGATTTTTAATTTATTTAGTTGCTGATCCATATATCAAAAACATGAGACAATCCAATACGAATGAAATAGCTCGGTAGAGAAATTCGTGGAAATATAGTTACATATATAGAAGAAAATAATTCTAATAGTATAAATATAGATAATAATATAACAAATAAAAATGGTGTTTTGAATGAAAATACCTCTACAAGTAATGTAATAGGAAATAAATTAGCTGATGTTTTTTCAAAGATGACAAAAGAAGAGTTAGATATGTATAATATTTCTTTTACAGGATATTCTGGTCAAAATATGAAGGGACAAATGGTTAAAGTTCTTTTGGAAGCGATTTATACAAGTAATGCAAATCATATAGGAGTAGAAGGATTATTTGTTGCAGTGACTCAGAATTATGATAAAGATTTAGAAGCTACAATAGGAGAGCCAGGAAATAGAAAAAATACTGAAGAAGTAGTTAAAAAATGTAATGAAAAATTAGATGATTTAAAAGATTCAACAAGTGCAGAAGACGATTTTAATATAGAATGTGTATATGATTCAGGGATTGTAGTCGAAGTTAAAATAACAAAACTAAAATAAATATATATGAGAAAGATGAATTTTAATAATATATATTACTAATTTAAAACAAAATTATTTGGAGGAAAAAATGGATAATAAATTAGAAAATATAAAAATATTAATAAATGAAGAAACTTTAAAAAACAGAATAAAAGAACTTGGAGAGCAAATTACAAATGATTATAAAAATGAAGAGTTAATTGTAATATGTATTTTAAAAGGTTCTTTATATTTTACAGCAGATTTAACGAAATATATAGAAAATGATAATTTGAAGATAGAATTTATGAGAGTATCTAGTTATGGAGATGAATTTGTAAGTTCAGGAAAAATAAATATTACAAAAGATTTAGAATTAGATATAAGTAATAAAAATGTTTTAATCATAGAAGATATTATAGATACAGGAAATACACTTTATTATTTAAAACAAGTTTTATCTGAAAGAACTCCAAAAAGCTTAAAAATTGGTACATTATTAGATAAAAAATCAAGAAGAGAAAAAAATATAATTCCAGATTATTGCGGATTTGAAATAGAGGACAAGTTTGTTATAGGATATGGATTAGATTACAAAGATTTATACAGAAATATTTCATATATAGGATATGTAGACTAGAAGTATAAATAAAGGGTGAATAAAAGATGTTTGATATAGAAACAGAGCTAAAAAAATTACCTGAAAAATCAGGTGTTTATATAATGAAGGATATAAATGATAATATAATTTATGTTGGAAAAGCTATATCTTTAAAAAGAAGAGTAAAGCAGTATTTTAGAAAAAATAATAAAACCAAAAGAATTGAAAATATGGTATCATTAGTAGATCATTTTGAATACATAGTAACTGATAATGAAGCAGAAGCTCTTATATTAGAATGTAATTTAATAAAAGAAAATAGACCTAAATTTAATGTACTTTTAAAAGATGATAAAATGTATCCATATATAAGAATTGATATTAAATCAGATTATCCATCAATTTATATAACTAGAAATATTAAAAATGATGGTGCAAGATATTTTGGACCATATGCTAATCCTGGTGCTGCAAGAGAAATGCTTAATTTTATTAAAGAAAGGTTTAAAATAAGACAGTGCAAAAACTTTAAATCAAAAGATAGAGCATGTCTAAATTATCATATAGGAAGATGTTTAGCTCCTTGTATGCAATATGTAAGTACTGAAGATTATAAAAAACAAATAGAACAAATAGTTATGTTACTGGAAGGAAAAACAGGAGTAATCTTAAAAGAAATTGAAAAAGAGATGATAGAAGCTTCTAAAAGTTTAAATTATGAGAAAGCTGCTGAACTTAGAGATAGAAAGCTTGCAATTGAGAGAGTAAATGAAAAGCAAAAAGTATCTAATATATCAGAAAATAATATAGATGTAATAGGAATATATAAAAATGATATTTCTGTATGTATAGAGATATTCTTTGTTCGTTCTAGTAAAATGATAGATAGAGAGCATTATTTTTTTAAGGAACTTAAAGATATGGAAATATCAGAAATTATATCAGGATTTATAAAACAATATTATATAGAAAAACCAGATATTCCAAATAGAATTATGATTCAAGATAATATTGAAGATAAAGAAATCATAGAAGAATGGCTTGGAGACAAAGCAAAAAGAAAAGTTGAAATAAGAGTGCCACAAAAAGGAGAGAAGCAGAGATTTGTAGAGATGGCAATAAGAAATGCAAAAATAACACTTGAAAATAAATCAAAAGATAAAATGGAGATATTAACTGAACTTAAAGACGTTCTACTATTAGACAAGTTACCAAGAAAAATAGAAACTTTTGATATTTCAAATATTTCTGGAGAGTATATTGTTGCTGGAATGTGTGTTGCAGAAGATGGGATTATAAAAAGAAATTTATCAAGAAGATTTAAAATAAAAACAGTTATTGGGCAAGATGATCCAAGATGCATGGAAGAAGTTGTTACAAGAAGATTAAAACATTCAATAGAAGATCCTAAAGGAGGATTTGGAGTGCTTCCAGATTTAATTCTAGCAGATGGTGGTATTACTCAAATAAGGGCAATAAAAAGAGCTTTAAAAAAATATGACTTGCAAGATAAGATACTAGTTTATGGTATGGTAAAAGATGATACTCACTCAACAAGAGCATTAGTAAATGAAAATAGAGAAGAATATGAAATATCTGAAAATCTATTTTTATTTATTACTAACTTTCAAAATGAAGTTCATAATACTGCTATTGAATATCATAGAAAATTAAGAGAAAAAGATATTAACAAATCTGAATTAGATGATATAAGTGGTATAGGACAAAAGAAGAAGGAGTTATTACTTAAAGAATTTAAAACAATTGAAAATATTAGAGAAGCGGATGTAAATGATTTACTTAAAGTAAAAGGAATTACATTTGAACTTGCTAAAAAAATAAAAGAAAAAATAAATTAGAAACAATAATTATTATAATCCGTAAAATAAAAGTAATTAAAAAGATAAAAAATAAAAATATATTATAATTCTTTTTATATTATAGGAAAGTGCTACTTTTTTGATAAGAAAAAATCAGGATAAAGACACGAAATGAAATTTTGAAATCGTATAACAGGCTTGTATTAAAACTTTTAATGATTTTTTGAAACAAAATTTCAGTAAAATAGAAACTTAAGATTTTTAGAAAGTTAAAATACGAAAATCCGCTATTAGCAAGTATCCAATTTTTTAAAAAAATAGTTATTTTTTAAAAATGCTTATTTTTCAATGCTTACAGCGTAATTTTAGCATTAAAAATCTTTACAACCTTTGGTAATTCTTTGATACAAGTCATAAAAAATTTTTTTCATGTCTTTATCCTGAGAAAAAATAAAAAACACTTGCGAACATATGTGGTGTATGATATGATTCTAAATGTAGAAAAGAGGTTCAAAATGAGACTAACATTTAAGTATACAATCAAACCTAAAAAGAAATAATAGATGAAATAATATGGCATAGTACAAGAGTATATAATATGTT
>CANOSM010000005.1 GCA_947569365.1 uncultured Clostridium sp.
TTAGGTATATCTATATTATGTAGATATACCCACTCGATATGAAAAATAACCATAATAATATTATTATTCGTCGGCACAGCGAAATAAGAGTGTGCAAGTTTGCATAATTACTGCTGTTATTTTAGCAGTAAGCAAAGAATGGAGAAATGGCTGGAATTAATAAAAAGATAATTTTTGAAAAAGCTACTTTGAGTAAAATCAAAGTAGTTTTTAATATATAGTAAAAAATTAATGAAATTTATTATTATTGTAAAAGTAATATATATTTTGGTCAATTAAAAAAGTAAATGCAATTTTGAAGAACTAAATGCAATGTAAGAGAAAATGCATATTTTTAAGCAATATTTTGATTCGAAATATTGCTTTTTTACTGTTTTTAGTGTAAAATTTATTTAAATTAAAGAGAAAAATTGCATAGCAAACAAGCCAAATTAAATTTGAATTTTTTTGTGGAAGACTAAATTCAACTTGACTTAATTTTGTTTATTTACTTATGTAAGTGTTTTCTTTTTTTATAAATTTATATTTATTTTAGTAGACGGGGAGTGGTGTTTACCTCGTCTTTTTCTATCTTTTGTATATCTAATTTCTTTAGTATTGATTCTCCATATATAAATGAAAATACTTCATATGGTGTCTTTCCTCCTAATGACTTCCTTGGTACTGAATTTATATGTGAAAACATTATATTTACTTTTTCTTGGGTTAATTTATTCCAACTTTGACCATTTGGTAATATTTCTCTTACTTGATTGTGATTGTTTTCTACATGTGGTTTTTGACTTGGTGTTTGTGCATCACAATAAAATATATTACTTCTTATTTCTCCTGTTTCTATATTTACTTCAAATTGTATTGGCTTTGCAAATTCACTTCCTCTGTCTGTTAACAATAGTCTAAATACTTTTTCAAATTCTTCTGCATTTAATTTTTCTTGAATCTCATCTATCGCTTTTGACATGGAATCTGCTGTCTTCTCACTATGTAATATTCCTATCATTAATCCTGTATTTTCAAATATAAATGTTTGTATGTATGGTCCTTCTGGGTTATTATAGACTGTGTCCATCTCCGTTGTTGCTATATCTGGATTATTCAACTTAAACTTTAAATAATCTTCATATCTTCGTCCTGTATAATCTATTGAATCTGCTCGTTTCTTTAGTGTGTTTTTACTTCTGATCTTTCTTTTTACCTTACGTTTTAAAGAAAGATTGCTAATTCCCCAATCTCTAAATAATCCCATTTCTATATAATTATATAGTGTTTTTGCACATAAACCGATTTCTGGATGGTTTTCTAATATTGTATATATTGATTGTCCTTGGTTTATTAGCGGACAAATAATATGAGCTATTGAAAATAACTCACTTGTTGTTAAATTTACTCCTTCTCGTGCATCTACAAGAGTCTCACGATATTGCTGATGGGCTATTTTTGCTTTATAAAAATATTGGTCTAATTTACATTTCTTTATATCTGGGCAATTATTACATGCTCCTATATATTTATCTCGTCTAGAACATGATTCTGTTTTATAATATTTACATTTTCCTGTACAAACACGACAGTCTTTTAAATAAATGCAATTAAAGGGATTCTCATTAAAAATCTTACGTGGTTTCAAAATTCTATTTTTTCTTATCTCTCTAAGAATTGTAGAAGTACTTTTGTCTATTTCGTTTGCAATTTCAAATTTTCTTAATCCTTTATTAATACATTCTTCAATTTTGCAACGTTCATCATATGTAAGATGTTTTATTAATTTTTTCATAAATTTCTCACTTTCTAGAGAAAACACTTACAAATAAATTATAACATGAAATTGCATTTAATCTGTAATTAAGCTATAAGTGAAAGACTTAATTCAACTAATACTATTTACAATTGCATTTACTTTTTTAATTGACCTAATATATATTTTTTTGTCTTTTTTTTAATAAAAATAGAAAAAAACTACAAATTATGGTAATATATATATATAATTATTTATAAGTACTCGTTTTGTTTAAGGAGGAAGAAAAAAATGGCAATTATTTTGGTGTTTTTCACGTTTGTATTAGCAGCTGTTATAGGGGAAAGATATGGACAAGACATATTTATGAAACGGCAGATTGACAGTTTCATGAAAGAAGCTGATAAATTTTGTCAGATGTATTTAAAGAACCCTATGATAAAAGAAGTTCTTTATAATAATATTCATATAGATGAAAAGGATTATAAAGAGCTTCTGTATGAAATTAAAGATAAAGCTCTTAAAGTTTCTAAAAGATTTTATAGCATTAATCCCAATTTTTTTTATAAAATTGAAGATGAAAAGTTAGATTATGCTATAAATGTAGAAAAAAATATTGAAGAAATAATAAGGGTAGTAGAATTACAAATACGTAAAAATGGCTGGTAATATAACAATGGGTCACTATGAGTAAAATCATAGTGGCTTTTTTCTATAATATACAGTATAATACATATGTAATATGCATTGAAGGGAAAAATAAATAAATGAGTTTACGATTAGTATATGGTAGAAGTGGTGCAGGAAAGTCACAATTTTTACTTGACGAAATAAAAGATAAAATAAATAAAGATAAAAAGATTTATATAGTAGTTCCAGAACAATTTTCTTTTTCTATGGAGCAGAGATTATTAAATACAGTAGGAAAAGGAAGTATAATAAATGCAGAAGTATTAACATTAAGTAGAATGGGAACAAGAGTAATATCAGATCTTGGAAAAGAAAAGAAAAGTAAATTATCTAAAATTGGAAAAGCAATGATTATATATTCTTGCATTCAAAATCTAAAAAATAATCTAAACTTTCTAAATGATTCAGATAAAAACTTAGACTTAGTTTTAAGAACTATAACAGAATTTAGAAAACATAGTATTACAGTAGAAAATATAAAAGAAGTACTAAATAAAACAGAAGATAATTATTTAAAGTTAAAACTTAATGATATATATATGATACTTGAAAAGTATGATGATATAATAAGAGAATCTTTTATAGATGAATCAGACATTTTAGATTTATTAATTGAGAATTTAGACTATACAGATATATTTAATGATACTTTAATATATATTGATGAATTTATGGGATTTACAATTCAAGAATATAAAATAATAGAAAAACTTATTAAAATTTCTAATATGGTCACAATAACTATATGTGCAGATGAGCTAAACTATGACTTGATAGATATATCAGATATATTCTATTTTAATAAACAAGTAGCAAATAAACTAATTGCTATTGCACGTAATAATAATTTTAAAATAGAAAAAAGTATAGAACTTACAGAAAACAAAAGAATAAAAAGCGAAGAACTAAAGCTTTTAGAACAAAATTTATATACACATAAAACTAATACATATTTAAAAAACACCAATGATATACACGTATTTATGGCGAAAAATCCATATTCAGAAGTAGAATATGTTGCAAGTAAAATACTAGAACTAGTAAGAGATAAAAACGCTAGATATAGAGATGTAGGAATAATATGTAAAAATATAGAAGACTATAGTTTTAATATAAAAGCTATATTTAAAGAATATAATATACCAGTATTTATAGATGAGAAAAAAGATGTAAATAATAATATTTTGATGATTTATATTGTATCATTATTAAATATTATTATTAAAAATTGGTCATATGAAGCAGTGTTCTCATTTTTAAAAACAGGACTTGTAGATATAGAAAATAAAGATATATATGAACTCGAAAATTATGTTCTAAAATGGGGGATAAAAAATTCAAAATGGTATAGAGATGATTTTTATTATGAAGAGAAAAATGATTTGCAAGATAGAATAAATGAAACAAGAAAAAAGATTGTTTCAATAGTAGGAGAATTTAAAGGAATAATAAATACTTCAAAAAAAGTAAAAGATATTACAAAAGGTATAGTAGATTTTATAAATAGAAATAATATATCTGTAAAAATATATGATATAGCAGATGTGCTAGAAGAAAAGGGATTATATGAACTCTCATCAGAATATAGAAATAGCTTAAAAATATTTTATGATGTATTAGATGAAATGGTTTTAATATTTGATGAAGAAGAAATGAACTTTGACAAGTTCAATAGTCTACTACAAATAGGACTTAGTAAATCAGAATTTGGAATAATTCCATCTACTTTAGACCAAGTCGTATTTGGAGATATAGATAGAACGAGAATTGGAGAAGTTAAATATCTATTTATTTTAGGAATGAATGATGGTATAATACCAAGTATTATAAAAAACGAAGGATTTTTAAATGATTCAGATAGAGAATTTTTAAAAGAAAATGGATTAGATGTAGCAAAAGGAACAATTGAACAATTATATGAAAATCAATTTAATCTATACAAAATATTTTCTAATACTAAAGAAAAATTATATTTATCTTATCCAATATCTGATAAAGATGGAAAAACTTTAAGACATTCAGTATTAATTACAAAAATAAGAAATATATTTAAGAATATAAGACAATCAAGTGATGTTATAAATAAAGATTATAAAATAACACTAAAAGAATCTACATTTGATGATGCAATATCAAAATATAAAAACTATTTAGATACAGGAAAAATAGAAGATAAATGGATAGACGTTTTAAATTGGTACTACATAAATGATAATGAAAGATTTATGAAAGTAATCAAAGCAATAGATTATACAAACCAAACAACTAACATAAGTAGAAAAAATGTGGAAAACTTATATGGAAATACAATGAAAACAAGTATATCCAGATTAGAACAATATAGAAGATGTCCATTTTCATTCCATTTAAAATATGGATTAAAAATAAAAGAACCAGAAAATTTTGAAATAAGAAGTATTGATACAGGATCATTTATGCATGATGTAATAGATACATTTTTTAAATATATACAAGAAAAAGAAATTAATATAGATGAATTAGATGAAGAAACTTTAAAAAAAGTAATATATGATATTATTGAGGAAAAACTAAATATGTCTAAAAATTACATATTTACAAGTACACCAAAATATATAGTATTAACAAAGAGATTAGCTAAAGTAGTATATGAATCAATAACATATTTAGTAGAGCAATTAAAAAATAGCAAATTTAAAGTACATGAAAATGAAATAGAATTTAAAGATAGTTCAAAATATAAGCCAATAGTGATAGGATTATCTGATAATAAAAAAGTAGAACTTACTGGAAAAATAGATAGAGTAGATATTGCAGAAATTGATAATAAAAAATATGTACGAATAATAGATTATAAATCATCAGTTAAAGATTTAGATTTAAATCAAGTTATATGTGGACTTCAAATACAGCTTATATCATACTTAGATGCAATAACAGAAAATGAAGAGATAAATCCTGCAGGAATATTATATTTTAATTTAATAGATACAATGATCAAAAATTCTAAAAATATTCCTGATGAAGAAATAAAAGAAAAGATTAGAAAAATGTATAAAATGAAAGGGCTAATTGTTGCAGATATAGATATAATAAAAGCCATGGATACAAAATTAGAAAAAGGATTTTCGAATACTATACCAGTATATTTAGATAAAGAAGGAAATGTAAGCAAAAACCGCTCAAGTGCAATATCTAAGAAAGATTTTGAAAACCTTCAAAGATATTCAAAAAAGATTATAAAAGAAATATCAACAGAAATTATAAATGGAAACATACCAATAAAACCATTTTATATGAATAAAAAAACAGGATGTGATTATTGCAAATATAAATCAATTTGTGGATTTGATATTAACAATAATGAAAATAATTATAATTATATTTCATCATATGATAAAGATTATGTTTTAGACATGATTAAAGAAGAGGGAGATAAGAATAATGACAAATAATAGAAAGGATGGTATAACAAGACCTACTGTATTAGAGATTAATGTAGATAATGCAAAATACAATATAAAACAGATAAAAAAACTTGTAGGAGACAATATTACTATAATGCCAGTAATTAAAGCAAATGGATATGGTAGTTATATAAATAAAAGACTAGAATTTTTAAATGATTTTAATATTGTTGCAGTTGCTATTGTAGATGAAGGCATTGAACTTAGAAAATTAGGGTATAAAAAGGATATATTTATACTAAATCAACCATATGTAGATGAAATTGATAAAATCATTGAATATAACCTTATTGTTCGGAGTTAGTTCAGATAATTTCATAGAAGAATTAGGAAAAACAGAAAGAAAAGTAAAAGTACACATAGAAATAGGATCAGGGATGGGAAGAACAGGAATACATCCTAAAAGAATAGATGAATATATAGAAAATGTCAAATTATATAATAATATTATAATAGATGGGATTTATACACATTTATCAGCAGCAGATATTGATGAAGAATATACAAGAAAACAATTAAACTCTTTTGATTATGCAGTAGAAGAGGCTAGAAAAAAAGTAGATACAATAAGATATATACATTCTCAAGCTTCAACAGGTGTATTAAATTTTAATGAAAAGAAATATAATTTAGTAAGACCAGGAATTATAATTTATGGATTCTATCCAGACGAAAGTTTTAAAGATAAAATTGATTTAAAACCAGTAATCACAAAATTTACTTCAAAAGTTACATTTTTAAAAAATGTTCCCCAAGGATTTAGTATAGGATATGGCAGAAGCTATATAACAGAAAAAGAAACAAAAGTTGCAACAATTCCAGTAGGTTATGCAGATGGATTTAGAAGATGTTTATCAAATAATTGGGAGGTATGTATAAATGGAAAAAGAGTTCCAATAATTGGAAGTGTATGTATGGATTCATTTATGGCAGATGTTACTGATATAGATATAGAAGTTGGTGATGAAGTAATAATATTTGATAATGATAACATTAGAACCGAAGAATATGCAAAAGCAAATAATACGATTAATTATGAAGTAATATGTGCAATATCTGATAGAGTGCCAAGAAAATTTATATAGGAGATATTTATTGATATGGATTTATCAAATGAAAATATTATACATGTAAAGAATAAAGATTTAGAGTATATACAATTTAGAAAGCTAAATGAACTTGGAATTAAGCATGCATATACTTTAAAAAGTAAAGATTACAATTTCAAAAATACTAATCAAGAAATAGTAAATAAAAGTTTCAAATGTATATGTGAAAAATTAAATATGAATTTTAATAATTTAACAAGACCAATACAAACACATACAAATGTTGTTGAAAGTATTAAAAGTCCTAAAGTATATGAGCAACTTGAAAATGTTGATGGAGTAATTACAAATGTAAAAGATATTCCAACAGCCACAACAAATGCAGATTGTATACTATATTTAATCTATGATAACAAAAATAAAATTATTGGAAGTATTCATTCTGGTTGGAGAGGAACATACCAAAGAATCATTGAAAATGCAGTGGATTTAATGATAGATAAATATAATAGTAAAGTAGAAGATATAATGATTTTTATATGTCCAAGTATTAGAAAATGTCATTTTGAAGTATCAAGAGATGTAAAAGATATGTTTGAAGAGAAATTTAAGTTTACAGGAAAGCTAGATGAAATAATATTTGATAGTAAAAAAGAAGGAAAATATTATATAGATACAGTACATTTAAATAATATACTTTTAGAAAATAAAGGAATACGAAAAGAAAATATTATAGACTCTTTAATATGTAGTGTATGTAATAGTGAAATTGTAAGTTCATATAGAGTAGAAGGAAAAGATTTTATTAGTAGTACAGCAATAATATCATTGTAAGCAAATAGATATGACAAAAATAGTAGTAATAGAAGGTGTTTTAATAAATGTATGAAAGTTTTGAAGAATTAGAAAAAGCTATAGATGGATGTAATAAATGTAAATTACATAACAATAGAAATAATATAGTTTTAGGATGTGGAAATAGAGAAGCGGATATAATGTTTATAGGAGAAGGTCCTGGTGCTGATGAAGATATGCAAGGAATCCCTTTTGTAGGAAAAGCAGGAAAGCTTATGAACATGGCATTTGAAGCTTTAGAAATAGATAGAGATGAAATTTATATTGCAAATGTTGTAAAATGTAGACCACCCAATAATAGAAATCCAGAAAAAGACGAACAAGTTGCATGTTTAGATTATTTGAGAAGTCAAGTTATGCTAGTAAAACCTAAAATAATAGTATTACTTGGAAGTGTAGCACTTAAAGCAATCTTAGGAGATGAATATTCAATAACTAGATCTAGAGGAAAATGGATAGAAAGAAAAGGAATATTATATATGCCAACATTTCACCCAGCAGCACTTTTAAGAGATGAAACAAAAAAGATTGATTTTTATAATGATTTAAAGTTAGTATTAGAGAAAAATATATAAATATAGTATATAAAAAGCCAAAAAATAAAAGTAAATATTAGAAATAAAAAATTCTATTATTTACTTTTATTATTCTCCAAATATAAAATTAGTAATAATATCAATTATATCTTTTAACTTATTAAATTTAGAAATAGATGTTTTGACAGGCATCAAGGCAAGGGATTCCTTTGGGATATTTACATCTATAATTTCACCATATTTAATAAGTTGATCTCTTTTAAAAGAAACATCCTTCATAATCTTACAATAAAAATCATTATAATATGTATAATCAGGAGTTGTTACTATTAAATCTTTAAAATTATAAATTGAATTTTGAAATTCTTTAATATCATTAAAAGACTTAATGTCATTAAACATTTTTGTAAAACATCCATCTATAATTAAATCTTGTATAGATAAGAATAATTTTTGAATATGTTCTTTTTTATTTTCCATTTGCTTATTTAAGGATTTTAGCTTTTCGCTACTACCATCAAAAGTACTGATTTTATATGATAATAAAGCTATATCAGTTTCAAAGTGTAAAAGTTTATCTAACTTCTTAGATATTTCTAAATAAGTTTCTCTACTAGATATTGATGAGAAAGTATTTTGAAAAATATCATTACCCAAAAGCGTACTATGATAAAGTGGATAAGTTCCAGTAAAATACATCATCTGATTAAGTATAGCACATTCTAGTGGATAGTATTCTGGACTAATAGAACTTAAGTTTATACCATAATATGTAACTGTATCCATTTTATTTTTTGTAGTAATAGAAGCCATGAGTTGAACAGCAGCTTCATTTAATGCAAGTCCTACTTTAGAACGCAAATCATATAATCCTAATCTAACAATTTTCCCTTTTTCATCATATAATTCTTGAATAAAGTGTATACATTCATGAATTGCCAAAGTATCTATATCTGATAGATCTAAATCTTTATTAAAATATATAGCATTTTTATTATATATATATTTTGCACTAGAACTATTATCAGTCATCTTAGCTGTATACATATCTAACCTTGATATAGAAACAAATAAGTCACTTTGATTAAGATGAAGTTCAGGAAAAGAGTCACATAGTTTTTCTGAAATATCTTTAGCTATTTTATTAATATGTAAGATATCTAGTTTTTCGATTTCTTCTAATCCTTCTTTTTTTAAAAGATAAGTTATTCCCATAATTTCTCCTTAATATTATGTCACATAATATAATTTTACAATTATTTTTAAATAAAATATATAACAAAAATATTTTATTTAAATTACAAAAAAATTACAAAGCCCTAAAAAATGTGATATAATACAGAAATAAGTGATATATGTTTAAATTAAAAAAGATGTAATATAAAAGAAACTAAATATTAATATTTTAAATATAAATGATAAAATAATAGATTTCCCTAGTAAAATGCTTATTAATATATTGATTAATATATTAACTTATGTATTGTATAAAAATATAAACATATATAAAATATTAATAGATGAAAAGAAGGAGAATAAAATGTCAAAATCAAAATTAAAAAAAGTTTTAGGATTATTAATCTTAAATATTTTAATTTTTAATATTTTTATAATGACAAATAGTAATGCAGTTACTACAGAAGAAATGGTAAAAAGTTCAAAACCAGCTGAGCTTTCACAAGAATTTTTGGATTGGCTTAAACTTTCTGATAAAGAAAAGAGAAAAACTATTATGCCAACAATTTATGAATTACCAGAAAATACTGAAGATGTAGGAAATATTAGTGGATATGATATTATGTTTGAAAAAATGTATGCAGCAGTTGCTAAAGCAATAGATAAAAAATATTCTCTTAAAGATGATATTGAAATTAGAGTAAAGAATCAAAGAGATACATCAGAGTGTTGGGCATTTTCTTTTACAAGTGTAATTGAATCTACAATAACTAAACTTACAGGAAAAATGTCAGATGAATATTCTCCAAGACATATAGATTACTCATGTACAAGAGACTTTTTGAATAATCAAGTAAATGAATATGGTTTTGATAGAGATACTGGAGCTGGGGGAACATTCTTAAATGCCATAAGTTATTTAGCAGGAGGACATGGTCCAGTATTAGAAAAGGATATGCCATTTGTTAATAATGATACAAATAAAATTAATATTTCAGAAATTAGAAATAAAGAAGTTCAAAAACATATAGAAGGTGCTACAATATTTAAACCAATATACAAGAAAATTGATACTTCAGGAAATATTTCTTATTATAGTAATCCAGCAAAAAGTTCAAAAATGGATAATAGTAAAGTTACAGAATTAAGAAATAAAATAAAACAGCATGTTAAACAATATGGAGGAGTATATACAATTACAACAGGAAATTTAAATACTTCAAATTATAATCAAAGTAAGTATTCATTATATTCAAAAGATGAATCAGATAGTACAATGATGCATGCAATGACAATTGTTGGTTGGGATGACGAATATTCACAAGATAATTTTATAAATAAACCAGCAACTAAAGGTGCTTATATATGTTTGAATTCTTATGGAACTGATACATATGATAATAAAGGATATATGTATGTTTCATATTGTGATTTATTTGTGGAAACAAATTTAGCAGGAATAACTGATATTAATAATAAAGATTTTGACTCAGTTTATCAATATGATGAATTAGGATATAGTTCATATGTAGGTTATACAAATGACCATGTATATACATATAATTCATACAAGAGAAATGATAAAAGTAAAAAAGAATATTTATCAGAGGTTGGAACATATATTATTGACACTACTGATGTAGAAGTATATGTTGATCCAACAGGAACTATAAGTAATTGTGCAAAAATGAAAAAGGCAACTATAGCAAACCAAAATGCAGGACTTGAATATGGATATAGAGTTTTAAAATTTAAAACTCCTATAGAAATTACAGGAGATAATTTCAAAGTAGTAATAAAATATACAGGAAAAACAGGTAATTATACATATATTCCAGGAGAAACTCCTGTAGAAGGTACTAGTTATGAAAAAGCAAAACTTGCACATAAATCATATGTATCATCTGATGGTGTAACTTGGCAAAGTTTTAAATCATCAAGTAAAGAATATGATGCAACTATAAAAGCTTTTACATATTATGAGAAAGTTAAGTTACCAACAAGTATTACCATAAGTAAAGAAAGTAGTACATTAGATTTAACTACAGATTCTACTATAAATTTAACTACTAAAGTTTTACCATCAGATGCAATAAATACAATTACATGGTCAAGTTCTAATACATCAGTCGCAACTGTAGATAAAAATGGTAAAGTAACTGCTAAAGGAAATGGAACAACTGTAATATCAGCAAAAACAACAAATAATCTAACTGCAAATTGTACAGTAACAGTTATAACAACACCAGAAAGAATAACTTTAAATAAATCAAATATTACATTATATTTAGATGGTACAAAGACTTATAATTTAGTAGCTACAATATCACCATCAACAGCAAATAATAAAAATAAAATAACTTGGAGTTCTTCAAATGAAGATATTGCAAAAGTAAATTCTTCAGGATTAGTAACAGCTATAAAAGAAGGAAAATCTACAATAACAGTCAGAACTGAAAATGAAAAAAATACATCTGTAGTAGTTACTGTAAAAGAAGCACAAATATTATCTTCTAAAGATAGTATTTATGAAATAGATGAAGGGAATAAATTTATTAAGTATGTTGAGCCAGGAACTACTTATACAGAATTTACAAAAAATATTATTTCAAAAAAAGAGTATAAAATATATGATACAACTGATAAAGAAGTAACAAATGGAAATATGAAATCTGGTTATAAGCTAAAGATATTATCAACAAATGAAACATATTTGGTATCAGTAAGATATGATGCAAATGGTGATGGAGAATTCAATTTAGTAGATATTGCAAGAATGAGAGTGCATTATGTTGGAAAAAAAGGATATGTTTTAGATAAAATATATGAATGTTCATTAGATGTTAATAAAGATGGAGTTTTTAATTTAGTAGATATTGCAAGAATAAGAGTAGATTATGTAAATAAAAAATAATTTATGTAAATTATTCAAAACAATTGACTTATATAAAAGATATATTGTATAATAATTATAACTGTAAAAGGAGAAGATGTATATGAATATTAAGAAAAAGCTTATTATAGTTTTATTAATAGTATTAAGTTTAATTTATTTAATGACAAAGAATGTATTAGGTTATTCTTTCACAACAAGCTTAGAACCAAGTAGTTCGACTGTTGCTAAAGGAGGAACTGTAGATATTAAAATAAATTTATCAGGAATTGATGCAGGTGATGGACTTTACAATTTTTCAGCAGTATTAAATTATGATAATACAGTATTTGAAGATATTACAGAAAGTAGCATAGTTGAAGAAACTTCAGTAGGATGGAAAAAGACATATTCAGCTGATACTAAAAAGTTATTATTAGATAATGCAACTTATGTAAAAGATAATCAAACAATAGCAACAATAAAATTAAAAGTAAAAAATGAAGTTCAAGTGGAAAGCTCAACATTTGGACTAACAGAGGTAAAAGCTGCTAATATGGAAGGTGAAATACAAGGAAAAGAAATTTCAACAGTTATTCAAATAGGAGAAGGTGGAGGATCAATACCAGCTACTAATGAAACTCCTACTGACAATAATCCTATAGTAATAGGAGATGACAATAGTTCAGTAGATGAAAATTTTGCAAATGAAGTTAGAAATTTAACTGATGATGATAATACATCCAATTCAGATGTTCCATATACAGGGATAGAAGATTACATAGTTCCATTAATAGCAGTAGTTATAGTACTTGGAGTTATATCATTTATAAATTATAGAAAATTAGACGAGAAAAATTAAAAAGATAAAATAAGAAAAACACATTTCAAAAAGGATGTGTTTTTTTGTTATTGATTTTGCTCCAAAATAAATATATTCTACCTTGAAAATAGATAAAAAATAATATATAATCTGAGAATAATTAAAAGAGTAGGGAAGATATAATGGCAAAAAAATTACTAATAACAGAAAAACCAAGTGTAGCGATAGAATTTGCAAAAGCACTAAAAATAAATACTACTAGGAAAAATGGATATTTAGAATCAGATGAATGGATAATAACATGGTGTGTAGGACATCTAGTGACAATGTCATATCCAGAAAAATATGATGAAAATTTAAAAAAATGGAGACTTGATACTTTACCATTTTTGCCTAAAGAGTGGAAATATGAAATTATACCACAAGTAGAAAATCAATTTAATATCATAAAAGAACTAATGCAAAGAGAAGATATAGAAACTATATATAATGCTCGGTGACTCTGGAAGGGAAGGGGAATATATACAAAGACTTGTATTTATGATGATAAAACCTAATCCAAATATTGAAATAAAAAGAGTATGGATAGATTCTCAAACAGAAGATGAAATATTAAAAGGGATAAAAGAGGCAAAAGACCAATCATATTATGATAGCTTATCAGATTCTGCATATTTAAGAGCAAAAGAAGATTATCTAATAGGAATTAACTTTTCTAGATTATTATCTATTATATTTGGAAGAAGACTTGCAAAACAACTAGAAGAAGACAGAATAAGTATTTCTGTTGGTAGAGTTATGACATGTGTACTTGGAATGGTAGTATCTAGAGAAAGAGAAATCAGAAATTTTATAAAAACTAAATATTATAAAATAAGTGGAGAATTTGGAGAAGAAAACAATTCATTTAAAGCTGGGTGGAAAGTTACAGATAAATCTATAATGAAAGATTCTAATAAATTGTATAATGATACAGGATTTAAAAAAATAGAAGATGCTAAAGCTTTTACAAAACAATTAGAAGGAAAAAATGGGATAATATCAGAAATAAAGAAAACAAAACAAAAAGAAAATGCACCACTTTTATTTAATTTAGCAGAGATACAAAATGAATGTACAAAAAAATTTAAAATAAAACCAGATGAGACACTAGAGATAATACAAGATTTATATGAGAAAAAACTTGTTACATATCCAAGAACTGATGCTAGAGTATTATCTACTGCTATAGCAAAAGTAATAACTAAAAATTTAAATGGACTTGCGAAAAATTTTAAAGACGAGGAAATAAAAAGATTTATAAACAAGATGTCAGAAGAAAAATATAGTACTAATTTAGTAAAAACAAAATATGTTAATGATTCAAAAATAACAGACCACTATGCAATTATTCCAACTGGACAAGGTTTCGAAAATTATGATAAGTTAGATAATCTAAAAAAGGATATATATAAAGTAATAGTAAAAAGATTTATAAGCATATTTTACCCACCAGCTGAATATAATAAAATGGCCATTACTGTAAAAGTAGATAATGAAGAATTTACATATAATAATAAAATTTGTATAAATCAGGGATACTTAGAAGTAATAAAAGGTCTAGAAAAGGAGAAAGAAGAAAAAAGAGAAGAAAATATAGAATTAATAAAAAATTTAAAGAAAAATCAAGAAATAGATGTAGTTACATTTGAAATAAAAGATGCTGAAACTTCTCCACCAATAAGATATAATTCTGGTTCAATAATTCTTGCAATGGAAAATGCAGGAAAACTTATTGAAGATGAATCTTTAAGAGAACAGATAAAAGGAGCTGGTATTGGAACTAGCGCTACTAGAGCAGAGATAATAAAGAAATTAGAAAGGATTAGTTATATACAGATAAATACTAAAACTCAAATAATAACACCAACAAAAAAAGGAGAGGGAATATATGATGTAATAAATAATGCTATGCCAGATATACTAAATCCTGAACTTACAGCAAGTTGGGAAAAAGGTCTTGATATGGTGGCAAAAAAAGAAATTGAGCCTAATGTATTTATGGAAAAGCTAGAAAAATATATAAAAAGTAAAATAAATAAATTAGTTATTCCAATGTAAAAAATATATAATCAAAAAGTCTTTAATTAGTAAATATAATTTAATAATTAAGGCTTTTTTTTATATAGTTACACATATTATGTTTAATTTTCATAATATATCAATATAAAATTATAAATACAGGAGGTAAATTTTATGAAATATAACATAAAAGGAGTAAAAAAGTTAGAAGGAAATGTTCAAATTTCAGGATCTAAAAATGCTTCTCTTCCAATACTTGCGGCAAGTATCTTAAATGGAGGAGTATCAAAGATATATAACTTACCAGATATTAGAGATGTAAATACTACACTAAAAATATTAGAAATTCTTGGATGTAGTGTTAGTAAGAAAAAAAATAAAGTTGTGATTGATTCTACAAAAATGAACAAAACTGAAATACCAGAAGAACTAATGAGAGAGCTTAGATCATCTGTTATTCTAGCAGGAGCTATAATCGGTAGATTTAAAAAAGCAGTATTCTCTTATCCAGGTGGATGTGAAATAGGTGCAAGACCAATTGACCTACATATAAATAATTTTAAAAAAATTGGTATAAATATTAACGAAAATGCTGGATATATAGTATGTAATTGTGATAAAATAAAGTCCACAGAAATACAATTAGATTTTCCAAGTGTTGGAGCAACTGAAAACTTAATATTAGCATCAGTATTATCTGATGCAGAGATTATAATAAAAAATGCTGCTATGGAGCCAGAAATAGTAGATCTGCAAGACTTTTTAAACAAAATGGGAGCTAAGATTTCTGGAGCAGGAAGTAACTGTATAAAAATAGTAGGAGTATCAAGGCTAAAAGAAATATCTTATACAGTTATGCCAGATAGAATAGAAACTGGAACTTTTTTATCTATGGTTGCAGCAACATCAGGAGAATTAATTTTAAATAATACAAATTACAATAATATAAGTCCTGTACTAGATAAATTAGAAGAAGCAGGATGTAATATAAAAAGAGAGAAAAATAATATAAGTATTGTATCTAAAAAAAGGCTAAAATATTTAGATGTAAAAACATTGCCATATCCAGGATTCCCTACAGATATGCAATCAATATTTTTAAGTATGCTTTCTACTGCAAAAGGAACATCTATAATAGTAGAAAATATTTTTGAAAATAGATATAAGTGTGTACCAGAGCTAAATAGAATGGGAGCTAAAATAAGAATAGAAGGAAATACTGCAATAATAAAAGGTGTAAAAAGATTAATAGGAACTACAGTTAAAGCTACAGACTTAAGAGGTGGAATTGCATTAGTAATTGCAGGACTTAATGCAAATGGAAACACTGTCATAGAAAATGTTGAATATATAGAAAGAGGATATGAAAAGCTAGAAGATAAGCTGATTGATATAGGTGCTAGTATATATAAAGAGAGGTGATACTTAAACTTAAATGAAAACTAGTAATATAAAGAAAAAAAATAAAAATATGCAAGATAATAACAAATTTAATTTTGACAATGACTATTTTATAGGGAGTTCTGAACAAAAGACAAAGGAAAATATAAATATAAAAAAAAGAGATAATGAAAATCAAAGTAATACAGATTATATTGGGCTTAATACAGATGAAAATTTATATGGGAAAAATAAAATTAGTAATAGAAGAATTATAGAAAAAGAAAGAGAAAAAATAAGAAAGAAAAAAATATCTAGAATAGTATTACTAGTTTTTATTTTAATATTTATTATTGTATGTCTTACTATTTCACCTATCTTTAATGTAGAAGAAATAGAAGTAAAAGATAATTCAAAAATTTCATCAGATAGAATTATAAGCGTATCAGAAATAAAAGAATATAAAAACATGTTTTTATTTAATAAAAATACAGCTATTAAGAAGATTCTTAAGTCTGAGCCTTATATAGAAAGTGCTACTATAAAAAGAACTATACCAAATAAAGTAACGATATATGTTAAAGAAAGAAAACCAGTATTGCAAATTAAACTTGAAGATGATACATATGTATATATAAATAATCAAGGGTATGTACTAGAATTTTCAGAAGAAAAATTAGAAAATACACCAGTAATTTCACAAATAGAAACAGATTTAATAAACTTAAAAAATGAAGATAAGACAATAAGATTAAATGAAAATGACTTAAATTTTCTAGGAATTATTCTAAAGGTAATGTCAATTATGAAAGATTATCAGATGGACTCATATATAGTAAAATTTGATTTAAGTAATTCAGATGACTTAATAGTAACTTTAAATCAGAAAAATAAAAAAGTTCATTTTGGTGATTGTTCTGACCTAAATACCAGAGTATTATACTTAAAGAAAATATTGGAAGATACTAAAAATGAAAAAGGAGAAATATTCATAAATGGAGACTTAAATGAAGATTATGTATATTTCAGAAAAGAAGTATAAGGAGGAAATTATTGTGAAAAAGCAGTATGTAATAATAGGAATATTATGTTTTCTTATTGCTGTTGGAATAACACTGCAAGTAAAAACTGTAAAAAGTTGGAATACAAGTACATCTATGCAATCAACAGCAGAAAATAAGTTAAAAGATAGTGTATTAAAGGCTAAAGAAAAATATGAAAGTAAATACCAAGAACTTGAAGTTATATTAAAACAATTAGAAGAAGTAAGATCCACTGTTGCCAATAGTAGTTCAGAAGCTGCTAAAATTGAGGCTAAAATTAGTGAGATAAATAAATTATTAGGGTATACAGAAGTTAAAGGAAAAGGAGTAATAATTGAAGCAAAAGATGGTACTCCTGAAAAAATGGAAGGATATGAATATGATGATGAATATGTAAATTATTTGAGTAATTATATGGTACATGATGGTGACTTAAAACAAATTGTAAATGAATTGTTTAATGCAGGTGCAGAAGCAATCTCTATAAATGGAGAAAGAATTGTAAGTACAAGCTCTATAAGCTGTTCTGGAAATATAATAAAAGTTAATGATCAAAAATTAGGTTCACCATACAAAATAAAAGCTATAGGATTACCAGATAACCTTTATGGAGCTTTAGTAAGACCAGGAGGATACTTAGAGAGTATGGAATATGCTGGTGTAAAAATAAATATTGAAAAATCTGATAATATAACAGTTAGTAAATACACAGGAGTATATAGTTCAGATTATATAAATAGAATAAATGATTAGGAGGAAATATATATGAAGTCAAAAACTATACTACTTGTGACTATTTCTATAATATGTATATTACTAACTAGTACAATGTTCATACAATTTAAAACAATACGAGTAGTTGAAAAGTCAGGACTTAGTGATATGAGAGAAAGTGAACTTAGAACAGAACTTTCTTCTTGGAAATCAAAATGCACAGAAGTTGAAACAAGTTTAGAAGAAAATAAAGAATTATTAGAAAAATATACTAAAGACATGTCAAATGATAATAATTCTATAGACCTTTTAAAAACAGATTTATCTAAAATAGAGACATCAGTAGGATATACAGATGTACAAGGAAATGGAATAGTAATAACGGTTTCTGATGGGGAACAAAGAGTTGCTGCAACAAACTTATTAGATCTAATATATGAACTTAAATATGTTGGAGCAGAAGCTATTTCAATAAATGATGAAAGAATTGTTTCAACTAGTGATATTGTTGATATACAAGATAAATTTATATTTGTAAATGGACAAAGACTAATATCACCATATACTATAAAGGCTATAGGAAATAAGTCATATTTAGAAAGTGCTATAAACATAAAAGAAGGATATAAAGATCAAATGGAGCAAGAAGGAAAAAAAGTTTCATATAAGCTACAGGATAATGTAATAATAAAAAAATATAATGGAGTATTAGAGATTAATTATGGAAAATAGGGGAGGTTTTTAAAATGATATATATTACAATAATAGTAAGTTGTATTTTAGGTGTTATACTAGGATTAAATATTCCAACAATATCATATACATATTCAGGATATTTAGCTATAGCCATAGTAGCTGCTCTAGATACAGTATTTGGTGGAATATCTTCATCACTTAATAAAAATTTTGATATAAAAATATTTGTAAGTGGATTTGTTGGAAATGCAATACTTGCAATGCTCTTAACATATTTAGGAGAGAAATTAAATGTTGATATTTATTTAGCAGCAGTTATAGTTTTTGTAGGAAGAATGTTTAATAATTTAGGAATAATAAGAAGATATTATGTAGAATATTGGAGCAGAAAAGCAAAAGAAAGAAATAAAAAAAATAGGTAAAAAGAAAGTTAGAAAATACATACATCTTAAAATAGATAAGATGTATGTATTTTTCTAGTTTTCAATAATTCTGCAGAATATAATTACATTAAATTTATTGATAATCTAGAATACGTATACTATAATGATTTTGTACAAGAATATTAAAATAATAGCGATATTCTTGTATAAATAATTAAAGAAGGAGAGTTATATTATATGAAGGGGAGATTTAAAAGGTTAGTAGTAATAAGCATGATTATTACTATATTATCTATACAGTTGCCTACAATAATTTTAGCAACTGAAATAGTTAGAAGTCCAAGAAATATGCAAGAGAAAGTCTTTAAAACTGATAACTCAGATAATAAAAAGAAACTTGAATATGAGGAAGGAAAAGCAATCATATTATACAAAAATTCAGCAGTGTCAAAAAAAAATAAAAAATCATCAATACTAAATGAAATAAAAATTGATGATACAGTCAGTTTTGAAGATGCAAGTCAAGTAAGTGCATATTCAAGTTCTTCAAAGGACGTAGATCTAAAAGTATCATTAGTGAGTTCAGATAAATATTCAACGCAAGAATTAGTCAAAAAATTAAACAATCAAAAAGAGATAATATATGCAGAGCCAAATTATAAAGTAAAAGCAACATCTCTAACTAATGATGAATATTTAAAATATCAATGGGCAATTGAAAATATTGGACAAAATGGAGGAATAGAAGGAGAAGATATAAAAACCAAAGAAACGTTATCAGATAAAGAAAAAGTAATAGCAATAATAGATACAGGAGTTGATTATACAAACTCAGAACTTAAAGATCATATGTGGAATAATCCACATGATAAGAAGAAATTAGCAGGACAATATGGATATGATTTTGTAAATAAGGATAATGATCCAATAGATGATGCAGGTCATGGTACACATTGTGCAGGGATAATGACAGCTAAATCTGATAGTAAAGGAATTACAGGATCAATAATTAATAATAATAATATAAAAATAATGGCTTTAAAGTTCTTAGATGCAGAAGGTAGTGGAAGTAATTATGATGCAATTTCTGCATATAACTATATTTATAGAGCACAAGAATTAGGAACTAATGTTGTTGCTGTAAATAATTCCTGGGGAGGTTATGCATCAGATGAAGATATTATATTAAAGGAAATAATAGATTTAGTTGGAGAAAATGGTGCATTATCTATATGTGCTTCTGGCAATGAAAATGCAAATACAGATAAAGATATAAATTCACCTTCTGGTTTAGATAGTGATTATATAATATCAGTTGCAGCTACAAATGAAAAAGGAGAACTTGCAACATTTTCAAATTATGGAAAAGAAACAGTTGATATAGCAGCTCCTGGAGCAGATATATTATCAACTGTATCATATAACGTATTTAACCCATCAATATATTCTACTGAAGTTAGAAAAAATTTATGTAGTAAATACGAAAATTTTGAATCTGGATTAGGAAGCTTAGCTAGTAATCATAAAGTAACAGAAGGAAATGTAGAGATAAATTCAAATAATTATTTTGGAGAAAAAGATGGTAAGGCACTAGAATGGTCTATAAAAAATGCAAAAGCAGGAAAAAAATATTCATTAGCAATAAAAATAGATGAAACGAATTCATCACAAGTATTAAGTTCAATGATAAAAGCTACTTCAACAGGAGAGTTAGTAGAAGATTTTATGACAGGAAATTCATCTGCACTATGGTCTTTTAATATATATAATCAAGATTATGATAGTATTGATCTAGATAAGATAGAAACTCTAGAAGAAGGCTTTTATGGTATATTAGAAATGGATAACTATTGGAACCATATTACCAAAGAGCTAGAATATGATAAAGGAACTCTGGTAATGCAAATACTTCCAAAATCAGATGGAGATATAAGATTTACAATTGATGATTTTGCAATAAGTAAAGAGACAGTAAAAGAAGAAGACTTTGGAAAATATGAGTTTTATAATGGAACATCTATGGCAACACCTTATGTAACAGCATCTGTAGCAATAGCGTCAAATTTATATGAGACAGAAGAAGTTCTTACATTAAAAAATAGAGTTTTAAATTCATCAAGAGAAGTAAAAGAGCTATCAGATAAAGTATCAACATCAGGAGTATTAGATATTGAGAAATTCTCAGAACCAAGACCAATAATTACTAGTGTTGTTATGGATAAAAAGGGAAATGTAACTGTTATAGGAGATTTTTTTGGAGATAATCCAAAATTATATATTAATGATAAAGAAATAAATGCAAAATACAATAAAGATGAAAAGGTATTGATATTTAATGATCCTACATTAAAAAATAAGAATTTAGAATTTAAAATAGATACAGGAAAATATAAATATTCTAAAAAGGTATACTTAGCTATAGGAGAAGAATTTGATAGCATAAATTATGAACTAAGTCAATTCTTACCAGCAGTATCAATGGCATCTGATGGAAATGATATATATGTTTTGCAAAAAGATTTGGTTATGAATGTGATATCAGGATATGGAATACAAAATGTTATTATAGATGGATATACATTATTTGATAATTATGGAAAGATAGAAGAAAATACAACAGAAATAAAAAATGATACAGGTCTAGTGTATAATGATGGAGAAATATATACAGTATTTTCTTTAGACTATGGATACACAATAAATAAAGTTTTAGCACAATATGATAAGGAAAGCTGTTTATGGATAAAAATTACAGATATTCCAAGTGAATATAATACTTTATGTCCAACAATTGCTTCATATAATGGTGAAATATATCTAATTGGTGGATATGATAAAGAAAATAAAAAAATAACAACTAATGTGTATAAATATGATATGGACAAAGATGAATGGACAAAAATAGCAGATATACCAGAAGGAAGAGTTGCTTCAAAAGCCAGTCAAGTAGGAAATAAACTAGTTGTATTAATGGGAGCGAATGAAGCAGGAACAATGCCAGAACCATTAATATTTAATGGAACTAAATGGAAAAAGTCAGAAGCTAAACTAGAGGTAGTAGATAAAAAGTATAAATTAACAGATATACCATCAAATAATATAGATGATTATGAAGATGAATCAAAACCAAACAATGAAGATAAAGATATTCCAGAAGTATATTCAGCAGGAATTGGAGCAGTTTCAAATGGAGTTATTATTACAGGATTAAAAACAGATGGATTTGGTGATACATTTATATATAATGTAGAAAAAGAATCATATGAAGAATCAGAGTATGTTTTATCTGAGACAGGATATACAACAGCAACTACAAATGGGGATACTTTATATGCTATGTCAACAAGTTTATATGATAGTATTTTAGGATATGGCATGAAACTAGCTGAAGTAAAAGGAGCATCACTTATACCATTTGAATTAGTGATTGATGGAGCGGGAATAGAAATACCAGATGGTAGAGGAGATTTATTAATATCAGGAAAATATGAATATAATCATGGAACTACTATTAATATAAAACCTGAAATAGTAGATTATAGATACTATATAAAATCAATTACTGTAAATGGTAAGGTAGTTTCTGGAACATCTTATAAACTAGTATTATCAGAACCAACAAAGATAGTAATAAAAACTCAAAAATATCCTAATATATCTGGATTAAAAATGACTTCTCAAACAACATCTTCTGTAAAGATAAGTTGGAATAAATTAAATGGAGCAGAAGGATATCAAGTATATTTATATAATACTAAGACAAAGAAATATCAAAAATATAAATATATAAACAGTAATAGTTTGACAATTTCAAAACTAAGTTCAAGTCTAACATATAAAATAAAAGTAGATGGAATAAAGAAAATAAATGGAGCAAATAGAGTTATATCAACAGCTACTTTGGCAATTGGTACTAAGACTTTAACTCCAAATATATCTTCAATTAAATCAGCTAAAAAAGCAGCAACAGTAAAATGGAAAAAGATATCTGGAGCTAGTGGATATGAAATTTATATGTCAACAAGTAAAAATGGAAAATATACAAGAAAAAGGACTATAACTAATGGAAAAACTATTAGTAGTAAATTAACAGGTTTAAAATCAAAGAAGAACTATTACTTTAAAATAAGAACATATAAAACAGTGGCAGGAAAGAAAATATATAGTTCATTTAGTAAAGTAAAATCAGTTAAAATAAAATAAAAAGTAAACTAGTTATCTAAAAATATATTAGATAACTAGTTTTTCTTATATTAATAGAGTATATTTATAGACTTTTGAGAGTTTTTTTGTTGATTTTTTGAGAAAATTGTTATATAGTAAATAAGTATTTACAAAAAAAACAATAATTACAAAAAGGTTACAAAAATATTACAAAAAAGTGACAATTTCTATTGACTTTTTTACTAAAATATAATATTCTAAAGCAAATAAAAAAGATGGGGGAATAAACTTGGCAATAGGTGATATAATTGTAGGTATCGATATTGGAACGTCTAAAGTTAGTGCAGTTGTTGGCGAGGTAAATAACTTCAATCAAATTGAGATTATTTGTAGTACAAACAACAAATGTCGTGGAATTAGTAAAGGTAAGATTATCGATGAGGATGCAATTTCTAATGCAATAGAGAAAACAATACGAGAAGCTGAAGAAATTTCTGATTTAAAGATTAACTCATCATACATTAATATTCCCGGAAAGTATGTAACGATAGTACAAAACAGTATCGTAAAAGAAGCAAAAGATAAATATTCTGGAATATCTTTAAAAGATGTAGCATTATCAATGAATCAAATAAGAGATATAGAAATTCCAGATGATAAAATTTTAATAGATATAGTACCAGATAAGTTTATACTAGATGATGGTAAACTCACAGATGACCCTATAGGAAAGTTTAGTTCTAGTTTTACTTTAATGGCACAGATAATACTCGCAGATAGAGAATATGTAAAGAAAATTACTAATATATTTAGAAAAGCAGGAATAGATATTGATGGCATAGTTCCAAATACATTAGCAGAAAAAAATTTAGTATTAGATATAAACGAGCAAAATGATAACGTAATGTTATTAGATATAGGGGCAGGAAATACAGATATAGGTATTTTTAATGGTTCAACATATGTATATACAAATACTCTTTCTTTAGGAGGAGATAATGTAACAAATGACATAGCATATGTTTTAAATATTTCATCAGAAGAAGCTGAGAAATTAAAAAGACAATATGGATTAGCTCTTAAGTCTTTTATAGACAATGATAATAACATTGTACTTAATACATATATGGGAGGAGATTCCAAAAATAAAACAATAAAAAGTTCTGAGCTAATTGAAATAATTGAAGCTAGAGTAGAAGAAATATTTTCACTTATAAATAAAGAAATTATGGCACAAGGGCTTAAGAACAGTATAAATAATGTTATATTAGTTGGAGAAGGTATAGTTAATTTGAATAAAAGTGATATGGCAGGAAAAATAATTTTAAACATTCCTGTAAAAGTTGCAACTGGAAGATTAGTTTCCACAGTAAAACCAACATTTAGGACAAGTTATGCTATAGTTAGATATATTGCATCAAGACCTTTTGCAAGTAGTGTATCAAGTAATATAGATACAAGAACAGAAAAATCAATTATAAAAACATTTGTAGGAAAAGTTAGAGATTTTTTCTACTCATAAAAGATAAGAATATAAATTTAGTTTTTAATTTTAAGGAAATATATATAATATGTAAGGAGGATCTACTTTATGATAATGGAAAATGATGAAGTAAATTTCATGTTAGATGGAACAGCCGTAATTAAGGTAATCGGTGTTGGAGGTGCAGGAAATAACGCTGTAAATAGAATGATAGATGCAGGTATAAAAAATGTAGAATTTATATCAGTAAATACAGATAGACAAGCCCTTCAATTATCAAAAGCATCAACAAAAATACAAATAGGAGAAAAATTAACAAAAGGATTAGGAGCAGGAGCAAATCCTGATATAGGAGCACAAGCTGCAGAAGAAAGTAAAGCAGAAGTTGCAGAAGCCTTAAGAGGAGCAGATATGGTATTTGTTACATCTGGTATGGGTGGTGGAACAGGTACAGGAGCGGCACCAATAGTTGCTGCTACAGCAAAAGAAATGGGAATTTTAACAATAGGTGTTGTTACAAAACCATTTACTTTTGAAGGAAAGAAAAGATTAGCACAAGCTGAAAGAGGAATAGAAAACTTAAAAGGTAAAGTAGATACTTTAGTTGTAATTCCTAATGATAAACTATTACAAGCAATAGATAGAAAAACATCTATAGTAGAAGCTTTTAGAATGGCTGATGATGTTTTAAGACAAGGTGTTCAAGGTATATCAGATTTAATTTCTGTACCTGGACTTATTAACTTAGATTTTGCAGATGTTAAAACGATAATGCTTGATAGAGGAATGGCTCATATGGGCATAGGTATTGCATCTGGAGAAAATAGAGCAGAAGATGCTGCAAAGCAAGCTATACAATCACCATTACTTGATACATCAATTGAAGGAGCTAGAGGAGTTATTATCAATATTACTGGTGGTAGTGAAGTTGGATTACATGAAGCAAATACAGCAGCTGAGTTAATTCAACGCAGTGCAGATCCAGAAGCAAATATCATATTTGGTTCTGTAACAGATGACTCTATGGGTGATGAAATTCGTATTACAGTTATTGCTACTGGATTTGAAGGTGATGATGAAAGAGAACAAAAGGCAAATGATATAGTAAATAAAGCTTGGGAAAGAAAAATGAACACAATAGCTGGTTCAAATGACAGATCTTCAAGTGCTGGTGAATTAGATATACCAACTTTTTTAAGAAAGAATAATAAATAGTAAAAATTAAAAATACATAATGAATTATAATAAAGGAGGAGTTAAAAAATTCCTTCTTTATTAATTTCTTCCAAAAAGTTGACATAATTTTTTGAAAAATATAGACTCTACAAGAAAATTGTGGTACAATATTAACTAGTTATGTAAACTGAAAAAGGGGGAATTTAATTGAAAAGAATAGTTTCTTGCATCTTAGGAATGGTATTTATAATAATTATTTTATCTACTAAATCGAATGCGGCTAGTAGTACAGCAACTATGGATATTACAGTAAAAGAAAATTATACGTATGCATATAATGTATTAAAGCTAGTTAATATAGAAAGAGAGATAGAGGGAGTACCAAAACTCACAATGGATAAAGAATTATTAGATGCTGCTATGTTACGTGCAAGTGAACTAGTTATATATTACAGTCATACAAGACCAAATGGAAAAACACCAGGAACAACATGTGGTAAAGTATATGCGGAAAATATAGCAGCTTTTCCTAAAATTCCGAGAAATGCAGTAGAAGGATGGATGTGTTCACCTCCTCATAGAAAAACAATGCTAAGTAAAGATTATATATCAACAGGAATTGGAGTAGTTGAATGTGATGGAAATTTATATTGGGTACAATTATTTGGAAAGAATCGATTAAATGCAATATCTACAAAACCAAGTGATAGAGAAATAACTAAAACAATAACAGCATTAACAGATAAATTAAAGTTAAGTTATCTAGGAAAAACAGAATTCAATTATGATGATATAAAGAAAAGTAAAACAAACATAATACTACAAAATTTAGAAATACCAAGAGTACAAACAGAGATAAAATCAAATGATTTAAAATATGAAAGTTCAAATAGTAAAATACTTAAAGTAAACAGTAGTGGTACAATGGATTTTGTATCATCTGGGGAAGCAAAATTAACAGTATCACTAAAATCAAATAAAGCAGTATCTATTAATCAAAAAATAAAAATAAAAAGAGAAAATTATATACCAGACTTACAGATATCAGGGATTAAAAATTATATATATACAGGAAAAGAAATAATTCCTCAAATTATAATAAAAGATGGTGACTATACATTAATAAAAGACAAAGATTATAAAATAACATATACGAATAATAAAAATATTGGAACAGCAAGCATATATATAGAAGGAATTGGAAAATATAGTGGAGAAATAAAAAAGACATTTAAAATAATACCAAATAAATTAAAAGGATTAAAAGTATCTACTAAATCCACTTCTAGTATAACTATAAAATATAATAAGGTAGACAATGTAAGTGGATATGCAATATACAAATATAATCCAACTTCAAAAACATATAAATATTATGGAAAGACCAAAAATACAACATATAAAATAAATAAACTAAAATCTGGCACAGTATATAAAATAAAAGTAAGAGCATATAAAACAGTAGGAAATACTAATTATTATGGAGATTATTCACAGATATTAACAGTAATAACAACTCCTAATAAAGCTACAAAATTAAAAGTAAAAAGTAAGACTAGAAACAAATTAAATATAACATGGAAAAAAGTAAGTAATGCATCAGGATATAAAGTATATGTATATAATACTAGTAAGAAAAAATATGATGTATATAATACAAAAAAGAACATAATAAATATAAAAAAGTTAAAAGCAGGAAAAACATATAAAATAAAAGTAAGGGCATACAGAAAAAATGGAAATACATATTCATATGGAACATATTCATCAATATTAAAAGCAAAAACAAAAAGATAATAAGATAAAGTTATTGAAAAACAAAGGATAAGAGTGAAAAGAAATGAAAAATAAAATAAGGTTTAAAATTATAAGAAATAATTATTTATTATATATAAAATAACAAGTTTAGATTAAAGAAATTTATCTTAAACTTGTTTATTTTTTTGTCTAAAAAAATAAATACATAAAATAAAAAAAAGAATAATATCGTTTATGATCTTTTCTTAAGTATTTTTAAAAGAAAATAATAGCTAATAATTTAAAATTAGTCCTAAAAACGACAGTATTTTTAAATCAAGCATATTAAAATTAAATATATCATATATACAAAAGAAGGATAGTAGATGGTTTTATATTTAGATCTGATTATTTTTAAAGAATTCATAATGGATTTTATATTAATAATTGTAACTAAAACAGTTCTAAAAAAAAGCACAAAAAACACTAATATCATTATAGCTTGCATCATAGGAGTAATAGAAACTATTATAGATATACTAATGAATATTAATGTAGCAATTAGACTAGCACTTAAATTAATAACTTCTATATTAATTGTAAAAGTTGCTTTCAAATCAAAAACTTTAAAAGAAATGCTGAAAGAACTTGCTTGTTTTTATATAGTAAGTTTTATATTTGCAGGAATTGCTACAAGTATAATGTTTTCAGAATCATTAAATAATATACTAAAGCAGGGAATTATATTTGGTAAATATTCAGACTTTTTAATTATAGTATCTATTATTGTAGGAACTATATTAATAACAGTAACATTCAAATTAATAACCAAAAATATCAGAAAAGATAATATGATTTGCAATGTAGAGATAGGAATATTAAAAAATATAATAAAACTAAAAGTACTACTAGACACTGGTAACTTATTAAAAGAACCAATTACAGGAAAGCCAGTTGTAATAATAGAAAAAAGAAAATTAAATCATATATTAGAAAATTTAAAAGATAGTATAAAAATTTATGTAATACCATATAAAACACTCGGAAATGAAGAAAAAGTATTATTTGGAATAAAACCAGAATTTATCAGATTAGAAGAAAAGAACAACTACTATAGTGATGATGTAATAATTGGTCTATATGATGGAAAAATTAGTCAAAATGATTCATATTTCGGATTAATAGGAATTGATTTATTTGAGAAGGAGTGAGTTTTAATATGGGAATGATTAAAAAACTAAAAAATAATATTAATTTAATGTATATTAAATATTTAAAGAAAAATGGATTAGATGATTTACCAATATTTTATATAAATGGTAGTCAAACATTGCCACCACCACTTACTAGTAAAGAAGAAGAAGAGTTATTAAATAAAATAGATGATGAAAATTCTAATTCAAGAAAAATACTAGTAGAACATAATCTAAGATTAGTAGTGTACATAGCTAAAAAGTTTGAAAATACAGGAGTTGATTTAGAAGATTTAATTTCTATAGGAACAATAGGACTTATGAAAGCAATTAATACATTTAATAATTCTAAAAAAATAAAACTTGCTACATATGCTTCAAGATGTATAGAAAATGAAATTCTAATGTTTTTAAGAAGAAGTAATAAGATTAAGGGAGAAGTCTCAATAGATGAGCCATTAAATCAAGATGGAGATGGAAATGAATTATTACTTTCAGATTTACTTGGTACAGATGAAGATATTGTATATAAAAATCTAGAAGATGAAGTAGATAGAAGGTTACTTAAATCTGCTCTTAGCAAATTAGATGAAAAAGAAAAAAATATTATGAATTTAAGATTTGGTATGGAAGGGCAGAAAGAAAGAACACAGAAGGAAGTTGCTGATATGCTTGGAATATCACAAAGTTATATATCTAGACTAGAAAAGAAAATAATGATAAAAATGAGAAAAGATATAACAAGTAAAACTGGATAAATCAAAGTAAGTGAACTTTTAAGGTTTACTATAAATTGTAAAATAAAAGTAACCAAAATGAGGAAAATAAAAATGCCAAAATTGGTTACTTTTTTGATTTAATAAAATATTTGATTTTCTTAAAAATCTGTGTATAATATAGATAGAAAATGAGAAACACAGAAATGTGTTGCCGAACAAATAATATAACCATTCGCCTGAGCAAAAGCAGAATGGTTATTTTTTATAAAACTATTATTTTATTTATATAGGTGTTTTTCACTATTTTCAATCATTTCATCAATTAATTTTGAAATTACCTTTCTTTCATCATAAGGATATTTTACACCATTTCTTTCAAGATATAAATCATGTCCAAGTCCTGGAATGACAATTATATCTTCAGGAGTGGCAACAGAAATTGCATGACGAATTCCTTCTGTTCTATCAACTATTAAAGTATATTTCCCACCAGATTTTTTTACTCCTACTTCAATTTCTTTTAATATCTTTAAAGGATCTTCGGTACGAACTTGATCAGACATAAGTATAGTATAATCGGCAAGTCTTCCTGATATCTCACCCATTATAGGACGTTTGGCAGCATCTCTATCTCCACCAACACCCCAAGCACATATAATTTTTCCTTTAGCATATGATTTTACAGAAGTTAAAATACTTTCTAAACTTGAAGGAGTATGTGCATAATCTATTAATATAGTAAGTCCAAGTTTATTTGGAACTAATTCATTTCTACCAAGAACACGAAGATTTTTCAAAGCTTGTCTCATTTCATCAGGAGTAACTCCAAATTCATGAGCAATACTAATAGCTCCTAGTGAATTATATACACTAAATTCTCCTGGTATACCAACTTCGATTTGTTCATTTTTTCCATCAATATTCATAGTAAAAGAAGAGCAAGAAGGAGTAATTTTTAAAGTACTTAAATCAGCTGTTATATCAGCATTGTTTCTTATTGCAAAAGTTTTTATAGGAATATTAGTAATAGTATTTTTTAGTTTAGATACTGTTTTATCATCACCATTTATAATTCCTAATTTGCATAATTTTATAAGTTCAGTTTTACATGCAAAATATTCTTCCATATTTGCATGTTCATTTTTACTTATGTGATCTTCTGAAAGATTTGTAAATAAACCTATATCAAAATCACAACCTGTAACTCTATCTAATTTCATTGCCTGTGAAGAAACTTCAATAATTACAACATCACAGTTTTCATCAGCCATTCTAGCAAAATATTTTTGTATTTCTGGACTTTCTGGTGTAGTTCTATCTGTATCTTCAATTTTTTCATTTCCTATATAAACAGCAATACTACCAATTAATCCTACCTTTAACTCATGAGCTTCTAAAAGAGCTTTAGTCATGAAAGTAGAAGTCGTTTTTCCTTTAGTTCCAGTAATACCAATAAGTTTAAATTTTTTAGATGGATTATCATAAAAGTTTAAACTTAATATTGCTAAAGATTTTCTAGTATTAGTTACTTTTATAAGTGGAATATCTATATTTATATTTTCTAAGTTTGTTTCTGGCTCAACAATTGCAGCTATTGCACCATTTTGAATAGCAGATTCTAGATAATCTATACCATTTTTGGCGTATCCATTAATTGCAACAAATAATCCATTTTGTTTAATTTTTCTAGAATCTGAATGTATATTTGTTATATCTAAATTTAGATCACCAGAAGTTTCTAATACTTCTAGATCTTCTAATAAATCATTTAATTTCATAAGTCATTCCTCCAATCAAAGATTAATATGTAAAGTATTATATAACTAAATCTTTAGTTTGTATAGTGGAAAAATTATCAGTATTCCAAAAAAATATACTAAAATTAAAAATTATATTAATTAATCTTTAACAAGTATTTTTTCTTGCTATATTATGAGGAAATTGTAAATATTCTTTATTAAAAGAATTTATAATTTGTATATATGTTTTATATTTATTGTAAAATTGTTTATGTTCAGGATGAGTATGAGATAAATATGGATATTTTTCAATTAATACATTTAAATACTTATATACACTTATAAATCTTTTATCTAGACTTTTTATGAAGTTATCTTTATCATCAAGAATTATATCAAATACAGAAATTTCTCTTCTTATCATTAACATCATTCTTAGATATCTTTTTCCTGCTCTTTCTAGCATATATGGGCAATTCATTTCTTTAAAAAATTTTAGATAGTTTTCATATGCTTCTAAAATATCTAATCTATGTTCATCATAAAGCCTTTTACGTTTAAAAGATCCTACTTGAACATATGCGTATAATATTTGATTTGATGATACTATCTTGTAAGACTCCCTAAATAATTTATATGTTGTAAATTCATCCTCGAAATTTTTACTTTCAGGAAATTTAATTTTGTCGAAAAGATTTCTTTTAAATAATTTATTCCATAATACAACAGTTTTTAAACATGTATTTTGTGATGCTGAGTGCAAATTTTCTATAGCTTGCCAAGGTAAATAAGTATATACTTTTTCAGTATTTTGCTTAGGAGGTATAAATAGATTTTCAGCTGATACTATTTCAGGAATCTTTATAAAAGCACATTCTGTTATATCAGCATTATATTTATCCATTAATTCTAGTTGATATTCAATATAATTTAGACTTATAAAATCGTTTCCATTCATAAAAGTAATGTAATCTCCAGTTGAAACTTCAATTCCAAAGTTTTTCAAATCAGATTCAGCTTCAAAAAGATCTTTATATAATTTTATTCTTGAATCCATCTTTTCAAATTTCTGACATACTAGTAAAGAAGAATCCATTGACCAATTATCAATTAAGATAATTTCAAGGTTAGAATAAGTTTGATATATAATAGATTCTAAACATGTATGTAATAAATGAGCACTATTTCTAATTGATACAATAATAGAAACAAGAGGATTTCTTTTAAAAGTATAAGAATTTTGAGTAGTAGTATTATTACAATTAATTATTTCTTTATTCATATTTTTTCACCCAATCAAAATTATATCATTATAAAAATTATTCAGCAATCATTTATTTTAAAAGCTTGTTAAAAGCTAAGAAATAGTGTAAAATGTTAATAATAATTAAAAAGGAGAGACTTTTTTATGTATTTAATTATTGGACTTGGAAACCCAGAAGAAGATTATAAAAATACGAGACATAATATGGGATTTGATACTATAAATAAAATATCAGATAAATTAAAGATAAATATAGACAAAAAGAAATTTAATGGATTATATAATACTGGAATCATAAATAATGAAAAGGTTGTATTTATAAAACCACAAACATTTATGAATTTAAGTGGTGATTGTATAATACAATTTGTAAATTTTTATAAAGTACCAATAGAAAATATTCTTATAATTTATGATGACTTAGATATAGAAGAAGGAAAAATAAAAATAAGAAAGGCAGGAGGACCTGGAACTCATAATGGAATGAGGTCAGTATGTAATAGATTGGGCTCTGAAAAATTCCCAAGAATAAGGGTAGGAATAGGAAATAATACAGTTGGAAATGATTTAATAAATTATGTAATTGGTTATATGGATGAAAAAACAAAAGAAATATTAAATAAATCTACAGATAAAGCAGCAGATGCAGTAATAGAGATAATATCAAATGGAATTGATGTTGCAATGAATAAATTTAATTAAGGCGGTAATATGAAAGAGTTAATTGTAAATGTAGTAAATGACATAGAAAATATTTTTCTATTAGAAAATGGAGAATTAATTGAAAAATATGAAGATTCTAATCATAAGAAAAGAAAAGAGGGAAATATATATATTGGAAAAGTACAAAATACTATTCCAGGACTTCAAGCTGCATTTATAAATGTTGGTGAGAATAAAAATGCTTTTATACATTTAAAAGATATATTACCAAAAAATGATTCTAAAATAGAAAATGAATTAAATAATATTCAGAACTACAATATTAAAGACTATGTTAAAAATGGTAGTCCTTTATTAGTACAAATAAAAAGAGACGCCACAGCAAAAAAAGGAGCAAGAGCATCTACACATATAAATATTCCTGGAAGATATTTGGTGTATATGCCGAATTCAACATTTATAACAGTATCACAAAAGATTGAAAATAAAGAAGAAAGAGAAAGATTAGTAAATATAGTTTCAAATATTATTCCACAAGGATCAGGAGCTATAATTAGAACATCAGCAGAAGGAAAGAAAAAAGAAGACCTGGAAAAAGACTTTAATAGATTATCAAAAAAATGGGATGAGATAGTTTCAACTAATTTTTCAGATGAAGATATACCAAAGATAGTATACAAGACGAGTAGTCTACTATATAAGTTATTGCTTGATTTAGCAGATTCTGATCTAAAGAGAATTATAGTCAATTCTGATAATGTATATAATAATATATTAGAAATTGTAAAAGACATAGAAATTACAAATGTAGAAGTAGAATTAAAAGATGAAGAGTTATTAAGTGTGTACAATTTAAATGATCAAAAAGAAAAGTCAGAAAACAGAAAAGTATGGCTTAAATGTGGAGGATTTATTACTATAGACAAAACAGAGGCTTTAACAGCTATAGATGTAAATTCAGGGAAATATATAGGAAAAGAAAGCTTGGAAGATACCATATATACTGTAAATAAAGAGGCAAGTATGGAAATAGCAAAACAATTAAGACTAAGGGATATAGGTGGAATAATAATAATTGATTATATAGATATGCATGATGATAAAAATAAAGAAAATACAATAAAAATATTATCAGAAGCGGTAAAAAATGATAGATCAAAAGTACAAATAGAAGGCTTTACTAAACTTAACTTATTAGAGATAACAAGAAAACATATTTGTAGTAATTAAATAAGTAATAAAATAAAGAATAAAGGTGATAAAAGATGAATGTTGGTTTTGTATCATTAGGATGTAGTAAGAATTTAGTAGATACAGAGATGTGTATACGGACTATTAAAAGAAAAGAAAATGAATATTGTAAATAATCCAAAAGAGGCAGATATTATTATTGTAAATACTTGCGGATTTATTGAAGCTGCTAAAGAAGAAGCTATAAATACATTACTTGAAATGGCTGAGTATAAACAAAATGGAAAATGTAAATATGTAATAGCTATGGGATGTTTAGTAAAAAGATATAAAGAAGACTTAATAAAAAGTATGCCAGAAGTGGACTTATTTATTAGCACAGATGAATATGAAATAATATGGGAAAAGATAAACGAACTTATTAAATATGAAGAAAAACAAAAAAATATTGCATTAGAATATAATAAAAGAGTAATTACAACAGGAAAGAAAAAAGCATATCTAAAAATTGCAGAGGGGTGTAGTAATAAATGTACATATTGTGCAATTCCATATATTAGAGGAAAGTATGTAAGTAGAAAAATAGAAGATATATTAAATGAAGCCGAAATTCTTGCTAAAAATGGAGTGGAGGAATTAATTGTTATTGCTCAAGACACGACTAAATATGGAATTGATTTATATGGAAAGCCAAAACTTGCAGAACTTTTAAATAAACTATGTGATATTAAGGGATTTAAGTGGATTAGATTTTTATACGCTTATCCTGAAAGTATAACTGATGAATTAATAGAAGTGGTAAAAAATCAAGATAAAATATGTAAATATTTTGATATTCCTATTCAACACTACTCAGATAAAGTATTAAAAAGGATGAACAGACAAAGTGATGGAAAGAGTATTGAAAAGTTATTAGAAAAAATAAGAAAAGAAATTCCAAATGTAATACTTAGAACTAGCCTTATAGTAGGATTCCCAGGAGAGACAGAAGAAGACTTTTTTGAACTATATGAATTTGTACATAGAACAAAATTTGATAAATTAGGTGTATTTATGTATTCAAAAGAAGACAATACACCAGCAGAAAAATTAAAGAACCAAATTCACCATATGACAAAAAGAAGTAGAAGAAATAAAATTATGGAACTTCAACAAAATATTTCTAAAATAAAATTAGAAGAAAATATAGGAAAAGAGTTTGAAGCAATTATTGATGATATTACAGAAGATAAAAAATATTATATTGGAAGAACATATATGGATATGCTTGATGAAGATGGTGTTGTTTTTATTGAGAAAACACAAGATAATTTAAAAGATAAATTCGTAAAAATAAGAATAACAGAAGTACTGAATTATGATTTAGTTGGAATAATAGTATAAATATAAAAATAGAATCCATAGTTTATTCGTTGGATTCTATTTTTTATTTAAAATCATTTATATTAACTAAGTTATTCACCATGTTCTCTTGAATTACCAGAAGTCCTAGAATCTGTATGTTCAGGTTCTGCAATTTGCACATCAGATAATTCCTCTGGAAATACTTCAAATTTATTATCCCTTTCTACAGGAATTTGAGTTGTAGATGTTTCTAAAGTTTTTATATTATTAATTGCAGTTTCAAAAGCTTTATCAATACCTTCAGCTTGAGTTCTTGAATATCCAGCTTCTTCAGCAGCAGATTCTTTATACTTAATAAGATCTGTTGAATTTTCTAGATACTCATCACCTATAGTAGCAGAACTATTAGTACTTAAGATAGATAATAAAGCAGTATTTGATAGTTTGTTAAAAACATTTTTTATGAAATTAATTATTGGATTTGTATTTATTTGTGGTTCCAATTTATAATTCACTCCTATTTATTATTAATTATATTTATACAATACTATCATAGTATAACACATAAGTTGTAGAAAATCAAGTGTTTTAGGAATTTTAAATAGGAAAGTCATTGACGGCTAAAAAGAATACAGGTATAATAAATACATTAAAAAGGAGTAAGCTATGGAACTAGAAAAAACAGAGTCAATAATTGAAGCTATTTTGTTTGCAGCAGGTAGAGTAGTTAAAACATCAGAAATCGCTACTGCACTAGAATATACAATAGATGATATAGATAAAATAGTTCAGAATATGATAACTAAATATAATGAATCATCAAGAGGAATAGATATTATTAAGGTTGACGATGGGTATCAAATGACATCTAAAAAAGAATTTTACGATTATTTATATCCAATATTTGATAGTAGAGCTAAACCAAGTTTATCAAATGCTGCATTAGAAGTGCTATCAATCATTGCATATAATCCTAAAATAACAAGAGCTGAAATTGATGCTATAAGAGGAGTTAATTCTGATGGAACTATATATAGATTATTAGAATATAATCTTATTGAAGATGCAGGAAAAATTGATGCACCAGGAAAACCAATTGGTTATAGAACAACGCAAGAATTCTTAAAAATGTTTGGAATATCTTCTTTAGATGATCTGCCAGAGCTTCCAAAATACAAATTAGATGAAAATGAACAAATAGTTATAGATGAATTTTCAGAAGATATAAATAATAATTCAGAAGCTCCCTCTGAGGTGCACTTAGAAAATAAACAAGGAACAGAAGATAAGATTAATGAAGAAGATAAAAAAGAATAAAGAGGGAGAATTTTTATGGGAAAGAATAATGAAAGTTTTGTAAAACAAATAACTAATATAGAAGAGGATTTTGCAAGATGGTATACAGATATAGTAATAAATGCGGATCTTGCCGATTATACAGATGTTAAAGGTTTTATAGCAATAAAACCTTATGGATATGCGATATGGGAAGCTATTCAAAATTATGAAGATAAAAAATTTAAAGAACATGGAGTAAAAAATATTTCAATGCCAGTCTTGATTCCAGAAAGTTTACTAAATATGGAAAAGGATCACGTTGAAGGATTTGCACCAGAAGTTGCATGGGTTACTGTTGGAGGAGAGGAAGAGTTAGAAGAAAAGCTATGTGTAAGACCTACTTCTGAAACAATTTTCTCTAAAATGTATTCAAAATGGTTAAGTTCATGGAGAGAATTACCATTTTTATATAATCAATGGTGTAGTGTTTTAAGATGGGAGAAAGAAACAAGACCTTTTTTAAGATCGAGAGAGTTTTTATGGCAAGAGGGGCATACTATTCATGAGACTGAAAAAGAAGCTGTAGATTTTACATTAAATATGCTTGATGTATATGCAGATACTATTGAGAATTTACTTGCAATTCCAGTACTGAAAGGAAGAAAAACAGAAAAAGAACAATTTGCTGGTGCGCAAGCTACATATACAGTGGAAACATTAATGCATGATGGTAGAGCACTTCAAACTGCTACATCACATTATTTTGGTCAAAATTTCTCTAAACCATTTAATATTAAATTTCAAAATAAAGATGGTAATGATGAATTTGCATATCAAACTTCTTGGGGAAGTACTACAAGATTAATTGGGGCTGTTATTATGGCACATGGTGATAATAGAGGATTAAAACTTCCACCTAGAGTTGCACCAGTTCAAGCAATTATTGTTCCAATTGCAATGCATAAAGAAGGAGTTAAAGAAAAAGCAGAAGAATTGTATAATAATCTAAATAAAAAATTTAAAATGGAACTAGATGATAGACAGCAATATTCTCCAGGATATAAATTTAATGATTCTGAAATGAGAGGGATTCCTATTAGAATTGAAATGGGACCAAGAGATATAGAAAATGGCACTATAGTACTTGTAAGAAGAGATACATCAGAAAAAGAAACAGTAGAAATTGATAAAGTAGAAAATAGATTGGAAGAATTATTAGAAGAAATACAAGAAAATATGTTTAATGAATGTTTAAAAAGAAGAGAAGAGAAAACTACAATTGCATATACATTAGAAGAAATATTAAAAAATCTTGAGGAAAATCAAGGATATGTAAAGACAATGTGGTGTGGTGATAGAGCTTGTGAAGACAAAGTTAAGGAAGTAACAGGAGCTCCATCTAGATGTATACCTTTTGAGCAAGAACATTTATCAGATACATGTGCAATCTGTGGAAAAAAAGCAGAGAATATGATAGTATGGGGAAGACAATATTAGGAAATAATTAAAATTACAGAGGATAAATAGTTAATATGAATAATGAAAGAAAAAGCAATATAATATTATTAATCATTTTGATAATAGTAATTATACTAGGTATATTTGCTTATATTAGATATCAGAAGGGAATAGAGAAAACAAGGTTACAAGATGAAAAAAATGATACAAGGCAAATGGAACTTACATGTTATACATATGGGGGGATAGAGAAAACTGCATATATGAATTATAAAGACACTATTAATAAAATGATTGAATTTTATAATAATTCTGATGGTAGTTCACTTGCTTCTATGAAAGATTTTGCTGCTGAAGCAGTATATGACCATAAAGAAATAAAGGAATTTGATGATAATTTATATACTTTAGTAACAGATGCACAGAATTATAAAGATGAGTATTATAATGATAGTTTAGTTATAATGTGTTCTTCGATATTAAATGCTGAAAATAATTTTATCGAATCAGTAAATAAGTTAAAAGTCAAAATGAAATTAAAAGATTTATCAGATTTGAAGCAAGTAGAAGGTAGTAAGTATTTATATGAGGCAATAGCAAATATAAATATTAATGATAAAACAAATAAAATGAATGTAGATTCTAAAACACGAATTATATTTATTTCTTATGACAATGGAAAAAGTTTTTATTTATTGAAAACAGAAAGTGTAGAATAAAGTTTATTAAATGTATTTTTTAAGATAAAGACAGATAACTATTACTTTAATTATACTTCTAAGTAATAGTTATGAACTGTCTTTTATTTTACATATAAATGTAAAATTAATGTAGGCAAAGAATAAAAATTTTGTCTATATTTTTTATTTTAATATTAAAATAAAAAAGACTACTATCAAACAATATAAGAAAATGGATAATGTTTATATTAAATAAAGTGTAAGAAAAGATGAAATCCAACATTTAAAGAATATAAAGTTATAAATGAAGTAAAAAAATTATGTGAGGATAAAATTAGTAAATGATATAGTTATTAATAAAAGGGTGGGTACATTCTTTTTTTGTATTTTTGTTCTAAAATAGATTTATATAAATATAATAAATATTAGAGTTTGTACTATTAAATAAAAATAAGATATTTTTATTAAAAAAGATTTATTAATGTATTGACAAAATTAATAAATGGGTATAACATTTTAGCAGAAAGCACAAAAGAGTGCTAAAAAGGAGGTCATAAAATGATAAAACCATTAGAAAGTAATGTACTAGTAAAAATGAAAGATGGAGATGATACAACTAAAAGTGGAATTATTCTTTCAGCAAGTAAGGAAAAATCTCAGATTGCAGAAGTTATTGCTGTTGGACCTGGGGCAAAAATAGATGGAAAAAGAGAAGACATGAATGTAAAACCAGGGGATAATGTAATACTTAGTAAATTTGCTGGAACAGAAGTAAAATATGAAAATGAAGACTATATAATAATAAGACAATCTGAAATTTTAGCTATTATTGAGTAAAAAATAAAAATATTTAATAATTTTTAGGAGGTTATTATGGCAAAAGAAATTAAATATGGAGAAGATGCAAGAAAATCTTTATTAGATGGAATTAATAAGTTAGCAGATACAGTTAAAGTTACTTTAGGACCCAAAGGTAGAAATGTAGTATTAGATAGAAGTTATGGTTCACCACTTATTACAAATGATGGTGTTACTATAGCAAAAGAAATTGAACTTGAAAATTCATATGAAAATATGGGTGCAGGACTTGTTAAAGAAGTATCTATAAAAACAAATGATGTTGCAGGAGACGGAACTACAACAGCAACAGTTCTTGCACAAAAAATGATAAAAGAAGGAATTAAAAATATAGCTGCTGGTGGAGATCCAATGTCTATAAAAAGAGGAATGGATAAAGCAACAGAAGTAGCAACAGAAGAATTAAAGAAAATTAGCTCTAGTATAAATGGAAAGAAAGATATAGCTAGAGTTGCAAGTATATCAGCAAATAATGAAGTTATAGGAAACTTAATTGCAGATGCAATGGAAAAAGTATCAAAAGATGGAGTTATTACAATAGAAGAATCTAAAACTTCTAATACAGAAGTAAAAGTAGTAGAAGGTATGCAATTTGATAAAGGATACATTTCTCCATATTTAGTAACAAATACAGAAAAGATGGAAACTGTAATGGAAAATCCATATATATTAATAACAGATAAAAAGATATCAAATATCCAAGAAATATTACCATTATTAGAAGAACTTATGTCACAATCAGGAAAACTTTTAATAATTGCTGATGATATAGAAGGAGAAGCTTTATCTACATTAGTATTAAATAAGTTAAGAGGAGTATTAAATGTAATTGCAGTTAAAGCTCCAAGTTTTGGTGATACAAGAAAAGATATATTAGAAGATATTGCTGTTTTAACAGGCGGAAAAGTAATCACTGAAGATTTAGGACTTGATTTTAAAGATGTTACAGTTAATGATTTAGGAAGAGCAAAACAAATTAAAGTTCAAAAGGAAAGCACAATAATTGTAGATGGTGCAGGACAAAAAGATAATATACAAAATAGAGTAAAACATATAAGATCAGAACTTGAAAATACAACAAGTTCATATGATAAAGAAAAATTACAAGACAGATTAGCAAAAATGACAGGCGGAGTTGCAGTTATAGAAGTAGGTGCAGCTACTGAAATAGAAATGAAAGAAAAGAAACTTAGAATTGAAGATGCATTATCTGCTACAAAAGCTGCTGTTGAAGAAGGAATTGTATCAGGTGGTGGAACAGCATATATAAATATAATCCCTAAAGTTGAAAAATTATTAGACACAGTATCAGAAGAAGAAAAAATTGGTGTTAGAATAATAGTTGCAGCATTAGAAGAACCAGTAAGACAAATTGCTACAAATGCTGGACTTGAAGGAGCTGTAATATTAGATAAAGTTAAGAAAGAAAAAGCTGGAGTAGGATTTGATGCTAAAGAAGAAAGATATGTAAACATGAAAGAAATGGGAATTGTAGATCCAACAAAAGTAACAAGATCAGCACTTCAAAATGCAGAAAGTGTTGCATCTATGATACTTACTACTGAAGCTACTGTAGCTACAAAAAAAGAAAATAACAGTAGCCCTGTAGAAGGAGCTGGAATACAAGATCAAATGATGATGTAATTTATAAAATTAAATAATAAAAAGAAGATAGAAATAAATTTTAAATCTATCTTCTTTTTTGATTATAACTTTTATCTTTTGATATTTAAAAAAGTTTAATTACTAGCAACAACCATTGTTATTATTTCCACAACAACAGAATATGATTATTAAAAGTATTATGATCCATAAGCAGTCTGAACCATTACCGAAACCACCGCAACAACCTCTATTTTCTGGCATTATCAAGTACCTCCTTTTAAATTTTAAGTAATTAAATATAAATCATTTGTATGTTATATATTATTCAAAAACAAAAAAGTTGTTACAGAAGGACATGGAAAAATTAATAAAAAAATAAAAAGAGAAATGTATTATCTAATTATTTACAAAAAAGTAGTACAAAAAAAAATCTTTTAATGGTATAATCAACTAGCAAATGTATTTGATATACGGAGGAAGTAAATGGGAAATATAGTTTTATTAGATGATTTAACAATAAACCAAATTGCAGCAGGAGAAGTTATTGAAAGACCAGCATCAGTTGTAAAAGAAATGGTAGAAAATTCAATAGATGCAGGAGCTAACAAAATAACAGTAGAAATAAAAAATGGAGGAATTTCTTTTATAAGAATTACTGATAATGGTAAAGGTATAAAAGAAGATGATTTAGAGCTTGCATTTGAAAGACATGCAACAAGTAAAATAAGAAGTGCAGATGATATTTTAAAAATAACTTCAATGGGGTTTAGAGGTGAGGCATTAGCGAGTATTGCTGCCATTGCACGTGTTGAAATGATTTCAAGAACAATAGAAAGTTCAATTGGAAGTAAAATAGTAGTAGAAGGCGGAAATGTATTAGATAAAACAATAGCTGGTTGTGGAATTGGGACAAGCATAACTGTAACTAATTTATTTTATAATACACCAGTTAGATATAAATTTTTAAAAAAGGACTTTACAGAGTCAGGATATATAGAAGATGTAATTACAAGGCTTGCACTTGTTAATAAAAATATATCATTCAAATTTATAAACAATGGAAAAACGATTATTCAAACTAATGGAGATGGAAATACTAAAAATGTAATTTACAGCATCTTTGGAAAAGATATTGCAGAATCAATTATAGATGTTGACTATGAATTAGAAGGTATGAAAGTTACAGGTGTTGTAGGAAAACCAGAGATAGCTAGATCTAATAGATCACAACAGTTATTTTTTGTAAATGGAAGATATATAAAGGATAAAACGTTATCTGCAGCTGCTGACCAAGCCTTTAAAGGACTTATTCCTATTAATAAATATGGTTTTTTAATTTTAAATTTAAATATTAATTCTAATCTTGTTGATGTAAATGTACATCCAGCAAAACTTGAAGTAAGATTTGAGGAGGATAATAAGGTATTTAAGGCTATATATCATGCAATAAAATCTGGACTTTCAAAAGAAGAGCTAGTAGAAAATATTGTAAAAGAAAAAGAAGAAGAGATAGAGAAAAATATAGAGAAAGAAAATATAGAAATAAAAAAAGATATTCCACCTGTAGAACCTATTTTAAGATTTGATGATAATATTAAAGATATAGAAGATACTAGATCAAAAAGAGGTAAACATAGAGAAAACTCTTTTGCAAAAGGATTGAAAAATCTATTTGGCAAAAAAGATGAGAGAGAATACATAGAAACAAGTGAAGACACAGAAAGAGTAGAAGAAAAAGAAGTAGAAAATGAAAATATAAATGGAGAAAAAAGTACAGAAGAAGATAGTGGAGATATAATAGAGCGTATTAATAAATTTAGAGATGCTTTAGAAAAATTAGGAGTATCCGAAATATCTAGTACATCTACAGTTGATATTAATAAGATAATAGAAGAAAATAAAAACGATATTAACATAGATCCTAATGAATTAACTGAAAAACAACAAGAAGAGATAAAAAAAATAGATGAAGAAACACAAGAAGAAGTAGTAGAAAAGATTGATGATAAAGTAGAAGAAACACAAGAGGAGTATATAAAAGAAAACACAATAGGTGTGGAAAATGTGGATAATTCTATTGAAAATCAAGAAAAAACTGAACAAAATGTAGAAGAAAAAAAAGATGAAAAAATAGATAATATAGAAGAAATCACTAAATTAGAAACAGAAATACAAGAAAAAAATATAGAATTAGAAGAAAAAAAAGAAACAGACAATGATATAGAACAAGAAAAATCAGAAGAAATAGAACAAAAAGAAACCAAAACAGAGACAGAAGAAATAGAAGACTTTGGAGATATGTACAAAAGAATTTTTGGAGAATCTATATTAAAGTATGATGAGGAAAAATTAAAAAAAGAATTAACAGAAAGTGAAAGAAAAATTCTAGAAGATATAAAGAAAAAAGCATTATCAAATAATGATGAAGAAAATGAAGAAGATAAATTAATTGAAGAACAAATAGAAAAAGAAGAACCTGTAGAGTTTGTAAAAAATGATGAAGAAGATAATAGTTTATTAGATGAAAAAGATATTATAATTAATAATGAAAACTCTGAGAAAATGCCAGAATTTAGAGATATCGAGTCAGATACTTATAAGTTTATTGGTATTGTATTTGATACATATATAGTAATACAATTTCAAGATGAGATGTATGTAATTGACCAACATGCAGCACATGAGAGAATAATGTATGAAAAAGTCAAGAAAAATTATTATAGTTCAGATGATAAAGACTCACAACTTATGCTTTTAGCAGATGTGATTTCATTAACTCATAAAGAAGCAGAACTTGTAAAGAACAATTTAGAAATGTTTGAAAAGGCAGGATTTACTTTAGAAGAGTTTGGAGAAAATACTATAAAATTAACAGGTGTTCCTAACATATGTATGGAAATGGATACAAAACAATTATTTATGGAACTAATAGATGAAATAAATAATTTTTCAAGAACAGCACTTCAAGAAAGAGAAGATAGATTTATTGCTACAATAGCTTGTAAAGCTGCTGTAAAAGGGAAAATGAAACTAGATGAATCAGAAGTAAGAAAACTAATGGATCAACTTTTAGAATTACCAAATCCATTTACATGTCCTCATGGAAGGCCAACTGCAATAAAATATACTAAATATGATTTAGAGAGAAAATTTAGTAGAAAGTAATTTAAGGAGAATGTTTATGGATAAACCCAAAGTTATAGTGATAGCAGGACCAACAGCATCAGGAAAAACATCACTATCTATTAAGCTTGCAAAAGAAATAAATGGAGAGATTATATCAGCAGATTCAATGCAAATATATAAATATATGGATATAGGAACTGCAAAACCTAGTATAGAAGAACAAAATGGAATAAAACATTATTTATTAGATTTTGTAAGTCCAGATGAAAGATATAGTGTAGCAGAGTTTAAAAAGGATGCTGAAAATGCAATAGAAGAAATATTAAGAAAAGGAAAAGTACCGATAGTTATAGGTGGTACAGGACTTTATATAGATTCTCTCGTATTTGGAATAGAATATCCAGAAATAGAGTTTGATGAAAAATATAGACAAGCACTTATGAATAAAGCAATGACAGATGAAGGTCTTAAAAGTTTATATGAAGAAGCAAAAAAGATTGATGAAAAAGCTTTATTAAAAATAAGTGAAAATGATAGAAAAAGAATTACTAGAATATTAGAAATATATCATAATACTGGAAAAACAAAAACAGAAATGGAAATCGAATCTAGAAAAAATGAAGTTAAATATGACTATAGAGTTTTTGCAATTAATATGGATAGAGAAAAACTTTATGATAGAATAAATAGAAGAGTAGATATTATGATTGAGCAAGGACTGATAGAAGAAGTAAGAGAACTTATTAAAAAATATAATAAGTTTCCAACAGCTATGCAAGGACTTGGATATAAAGAAGTTGTAGAATATTTAGATGGAAAATGTAGTAAGGAAGAAATGATAGATAAAATAAAACAAGAAACAAGAAGATATGCCAAAAGACAATTGACATGGTTTAGAAAAAATAAAAATATTACATGGCTTGATGGATTAGATGATACACAAAATAATATAAAGATTATTTTGGAGGGCTAATATTGAATAATAATGAAGATAAGAATGAAAAAGTAAAAAAAGTTCATAGAAAGAATGTAATTACTAAGATTGTAGTTTTATTAATTGCTATAGTAATTATGATAGTAATGTTTAGGACTGCCATACAATTATTTAAGCAACCTACAGATGTGTTTGTTGTTGAAAAAGGAACATTACGATTAGAAGAAACAGCAGATGCATATATTATAAGAAATGAAATAGTATTAAAAGGTGAAAATTATAAAAATGGAATGGAAAAAGTAAAAACAGAAGGAAAAAAGGTTGCAAAAAAAGATACAGTTTTTAGATATTATGTAAATGGAGAAGATGAACTGAAAAAGAGAATAGAAGAAATTGATAATAAAATATTAGAAGTACAAGATACAGAACTCAGTGGGTATTCAAATGAAGTTGAAAATATTAAAAATCAAATAAAAGAATTATTAAATCAAATGTCAGATACTAATAATATAGAAGATCTACAAAAATACAAAAAAGAGATATCAGAATGCAATTCAAAGATAGTAAAAATAATCGGAGAAAATACAAAAAAAGGATCATACTTAAGAGATTTAATAAATAAAAAAGAAAAGTATGAGAAAAAATTAGAAGAAAAGTCAGAAATTATAAAAGCAAAAGAAAGTGGAATTATTTCTTATAGAGTTGATGGGTATGAAGAAACACTTAAACCGAAAAGAATAAAAAAGCTAACTAAAGAATTTTTGGAAAAGTTAGATTTACGTACAGGAGATATTGTAGAAGCAAGTAATGAAGAAGGAAAGATAATTACTAGCTTTGATTGTTATTTAGCTACAGTTTTAAATAGTGATGCTGCTAGAAATGCTAAAATAGGAGATAGTGTAAATATAGATATTGGTTATGATTCGTTTGTAAAAGCAAAAGTATATTCAATAAAAGATGAAAATAATGGAGAAAGATTAATTGTATTTAAAATAATTGATCTTTCAGAAAATATTTTAAACTATAGAAAAATATCAATTGATATTATTTGGTGGAGTTATTCTGGACTTAAAGTTCCAAAATCTGCATTAATAAAAGAAGGAGATTACCACTATGTAATAAAAAGAAGAGCTGGATATAATTCAAAAATACTTGTAAAAGTACTACAATCAAATGATACATATTCATTAGTAGACAATTATTCTTCTTCAGAGCTTTCAGAAATGGGATATAGTGCAGATGAAATTAGAAATATTTATACAATAAAGATGTATGATAAAATTCAAACTGTAGGAAGTGGAGGATAAAAGTATTACACTTTTATTACAACAATGTATTATTTTATTTACAATAAATATAAACATATTGACTTTAGATTAAAAAAGATAGATACTATATTCAATATTGTAATTATTATAAATTATTTTGGAGGGAAATTAAATGGCAAATGTTGTAGTTAACAAAATATTAGACTTTTTAGGAGTTGATAATAGCGAAGTAGAAGATGATGAAGAACTATTAGATAATGAAAGTTATGGATATGATCAAATGGAAGAAGAAGTAGAAGAAGATAAAAGAGGAATATTTAACAATAGAAAAGGTAATAAAGTTGTTAATATGCCACAACAGCAAATAAGAATGAAGATTGCAAAACCTACAGCATTTGAACAAGCTGAAGATATATGTATATTGTTAAGAGAGAAAAATGCTATAGTAATTAATCTTGAATATGTAAATAAAGATGTAGCAAGAAGAATACTAGATGTTATTAGTGGAGCTGTTAAAGTATTAGATGGGCATTTTGAAAAAGTTTCTAATTCAATATTCATTGTTGCACCATTTAATTATGATATAGTAAATGACATGACTAGGGAAGAAATAAAAAATAAACTTTCTGTTTCATGGCTAAAATAATTAAATATATTTTGGGAGGTTATTAAATGTTTACACCATTAGATATCGAAAATAAAAAGTTCCAAAAACAAATGATGAATGGATACAATGTAGATGAAGTTGATGATTTTTTAGATGAATTAACTATAGAATACGAAAAATTGTATAAAGAAAATTCAGAATTAAAAATGTCAATAGGGAATTCACAAAAAGATCTAGAGCAATATAAGAGTATTGAAAAAACATTACAAAATACTTTATTAATGGCTCAGAAATCTGCAGATGATATAAAGAAAGTTGCTGAGCAAGAAGCTGAGCAAATTATTAAAAATGCACAAAGTAGAGTACAGTTTTCTCTTGATGAAATAACAAAGGAAACAGAAAACAAAAAAAGAGAACTTATTGAACTTAGAAAACAAACTGATATTTATAAAGCAAAAATGGAAGCTTTACTTATATCACAATTAGAATTACTAAAAGATATGAAAGAAGATGAATAATACCTTAAAAATAAAAGAATGTACTGAATATATATAACAGTACATTTTTTTATTTTGTTTACTATATAAATCTAACTTCAAAGTATTGAAAAATAAGCAAAAATTCTATATAATAGAAAAGCTTTTTTATTACAAATGAATTAAAGTAGTATTACATTTTTGTTAATCATATTGACTTATGTAGTATTTAAAATAAAATATAAGTATAAAATTATTGGGGATTTTAGGCATATGAGAGTTATTAGTGGAGTGGCAAGAGGAACAAAACTTTATACACTCGAAGGTGAAAATACAAGACCTACATTAGACAGAGTAAAAGAAGCATTATTTAATATTATTCAATTTAAAATACCTGACTCTGTAGTGCTTGATTTATTTGCTGGAAGTGGAGCACTTGGTATAGAAACTTTAAGTAGAGGCGCTAAAAAAGTATATTTTTGTGATTGTTATACAGATGCAGTAAATATAATTAATAAAAACTTAGAAAAAACTAGATTTAAAGAAAAATCAGAAATATATAAATTAAAATATGATAATGCTTTAATAAAAATAAAAAATGAAAATATAAAATTTGATATAGTTTTTCTAGATCCCCCATATAAAACAGATTATATAAAAAAATCTTTAGAAAAATTATTAGAATATGATTTAATAAAAAATGATACATTATTGGTTTTAGAAACTGATGAAGAAAAAAGAATTTTAGAAGAAATCAAAGATACAGTTGTAGACGTATATGATGTAAGAAAATATGGTAGAGTTTCTCTATTATTTTCTAAACGAAAGGGGTAAAACCATGGAAATATATACATTACTAGAAACAATAGAAGATCTTGTTGAAAGTAGCAAATCAGTACCTTTTACAGATAAAGGTATAATTAATAAAGAAGAATTGTTAGAATTAATTAGAGAAATAAGACTTAAATTACCTGAAGACTTGAAACAAGCTAAATGGGTAAGAGAAGAAAGAGCTAGAATTATTCAAGAAGCTCAAAAAGAAGCAGAAGATATTGTTAAAGAGGCTGAAAATAGAATTATTTCAATGATTGATGAACATGAAATTACAAGAAAAGCTTATGAGGAAAAAACTAAGATTATTGAAGCTGCTCATGAAATGTCAAGAGAGATGTCAGAAGGAACAAAAGGATATGCAGATAATATTTTAGGAAATATTGAAAAAACAATAGAATCTCTGCAAAAAGATATAGAAACAGCTCAAGCTAATGTAAGAGATGCTCTTGAAATATTAAAAAACAATAGAAAAGAACTTAAATAAATCGGATATATATCATATTAAAATCAGAAATAAATCAATAGTAATAATAATTTAAAATAGTATTGATTACCGATTTCTGATTTTATTTTTTAGGAGGATGAATGCGTGGGGAGAAAAAAAGGTAGTAAAAATAAGTCTACAGAAACAAAAAATAAAAAAAATAATTCAAACAATAAAACAAAAAGACGTTCATCAATAAATATTGATACAGTAGTAATTTCACTTATAATTCTAAGTATATTATCTGCTGTATTAATATATTCAAATGCAGGAACACTTGGAAAAATACTAAGTCCAGTCTTTGGAGGACTAATGGGAATTATTAAATATATAATACCACCAGGAATTTTTGCTATAGGGATACATATGATGAGAGATGATAATGACTATCTATTTTCAAAAATTGCACAATTTGTCATACTAGTATTTTCAATTACATCAATATTACATATATCTCAATTTTCTAATATGGAAATTTCTAGTAATGCAACTTTTGGAGAAGTTGTATCAGCAGCATATGAATTAGGAGTTTCAAACCATGGTGGTGGTGCTATAGGAGCCATTGTAGGAGAACCACTTACTAAACTTTTAAGTAATGTTGGTGCAACAATAATATCTATTGGATTTGCTATAATTTCATTAGTATTATTACTAGAAATAAAACCAATTGAAATCCTATTAGATTATATGGATAGAAGAGAAGAAAGAATAGAATCTCTAGCTGATGAAAAAGAACAAATTAGAGAAAGAAGAGAAGAGAGAAGAAATAATAGAAGAGAACAAAAGTCTACTTCTAGAAGAAAAGAAGATAGTAGAGATGATTATGAATCAAAAGAAGAATTTAAACAAAATCAAATGGAGATAATGCCAGATGAAATAATAATAAACCATTTTGATGATAATAAACAAAAAGAAATTCCTGAAAAGAAGGAAAAGAAATCTTTTGGATTATTTAATAAAAAGAAAAATCAAGAAGATCCAGAAGAACTTGAAGATATGTTTACAAAAAATAGTAATGTACAAAATATAAAAGATACAAATGATATGTTTAAAGAAGAAGAGAAAGAAAAACAAGATAATACAAAAGCAGTACTTCAACTTGAGCATACAATGACAGTTGAAGATGAAGTATATGAATATCCACCAGTAAATCTTTTATCAAAAGGTGATAAAAAGATTTCAAAAGGAGGTGCAAAAGCTCTTACAGATATAGCAACAAAACTTCAAAAAACTTTATATAGTTTTGGAGTATCTGCAAAGGTAGAAAATGTTTCAGTAGGACCTGCTATTACAAGATATGAACTAAAGCCTGCAGAAGGCGTTAGAGTAAATAAAATTGCAAATTTAGCTGATGATATTGCACTTAATTTAGCAGCAGAAACAATAAGAATCGAAGCTCCAATTCCGGGAAAACAAGCAGTTGGAATAGAAGTACCAAATAAAGAAAAAGATATGGTACATTTAAGAGAAGTAATAGAAAGCACTGAATTTGAGAATAACAAATCAAAATTAAGTGTTGCACTTGGAAAAGATGTTGCAGGACAAAATATAATTGCAGATATTGCAAAAATGCCCCATGTATTAATAGCTGGTTCAACAGGTTCTGGTAAAAGTGTATGTATAAATACTATTATTACAAGTTTTATATATAATGCAAAGCCAAGTGAAGTAAAACTTGTTATGGTTGATCCAAAAGTAGTTGAATTATCAGTATATAATGGAATACCACATCTATTAATCCCAGTAGTTACGGATCCAAAAAAAGCAGCTGGAGCATTAGCATGGGCAGTACAAGAAATGGATAAAAGATATAATCTATTTGCTGAAAAAGGAGTAAGAGATTTAAAGGGATATAATGCAGCACTTGAAAGAGAAAATCTAGAAGGAAAGCTTCCACAAATAGTAATTATAGTAGACGAGCTTGCTGATCTAATGATGGTTGCTGCAAAAGACGTTGAAGATTCTATATGTAGATTAGCACAAAAAGCAAGAGCTGCAGGAATGCATTTAGTAATAGCTACACAAAGACCATCTGTTGATGTTATAACAGGTTTAATTAAAGCAAATGTTCCATCAAGAATAGCATTTGCTGTATCATCACAAATAGATTCAAGAACTATACTTGATCAAGTAGGAGCTGAAAAACTTTTAGGAAAAGGAGATATGTTATTTTTCCCATCTGGTGCTTCAAAACCTACAAGAGTTCAAGGGGCTTTTGTAACTGATGAAGAAGTTGAAAAGATTGTGGACTTTATAAAAGCAAATGGAACAGCTACATATAGTGAAGATATATTAGAATCAATAGAAAATAGTAATAAATCAGATAAAGATATAGAAGATGAAAATTCAGAAGATGATTCAGATCCATTTTTACCAGAAGCCATAGAATCAGTTATAGAAATTGGAACAGCATCAGCATCACTAATTCAAAGAAAATTTAAAGTAGGATATGCAAGAGCAGCTAGAATAATTGATCAAATGGAAGCAAGAGGAATTATTTCTGGATATCAGGGAAGTAAACCAAGAGAAGTACTTATGTCAAAAGAGAGATGGGAAGAATTAAAAATGACTTCAAGTACACAAACTAATGAAGAATAATAAAAGAAAGAGAGAAAATTTTTTATAATGAAATCTAAATTTTTTTCTAAATTAAAAGATTACAATTATATAATGGATCAATTATTAGAAAAAAAGAACTTTGAAGAAGATGTGAAAAATCTTCTTTTAAGTATGGTCTATAAAATTGAAACATCTTATAATGATTATTCAAAAATTAAAAGAAATAATCTAAGCCAAAATGAGTTTATAGATAATATTATAATAAAAACACTAAAAGAGCATTGTGGATATATATATTTAGTAGATCCAAAAAATGGTGAGAAAGATATTTTAGAGAAGCAAAATGTAATTGCAATGACAAATGAAGTTGAAAAAAAGATATATGCATATCCAACAGAAATTGCTTTATTATATGGAATAAGTGATATAAAGCCAAAGTTCTTTTTTATAGGAAATAAGTATAATTATATAAAACAGCCATTTCAAGAAATGCTTATAGAAGGTACAAATTTAAATAATACAGAAGTAATAAGGAACTTTAATGGATGGTCTTGGAATGTAGAAGTAGATAGCAGAATTAATAATATATATAATTGTTTATATCAGACACTATCACTTCTTTTTGGACATACTTTTTTAGATTTCTGGGAAAATGATTTTTCAGGAAAGAAAGATTATATTTCAGAAATGAGAAAAAGAATGGAAGAAGGATATTCTAAAAATATATCAGATAGCTTTTATATAGCATTTTGTAATGTATTAATATTAAATACGAGAAAATCAGAACAAATGAAACAGAAAAGAACATTACAACTACTATTAAAAGAGTATAAAGAAATGAAAGATAAAAATAAATATATATATACAATATCAAAAGAAAAAAAGGTACTTGAAACTCAAATAAAAAATATAGAAGATACTTTAGAAAATAAAGATTTACTATTAAAAGAGTATAATGTTAGAAATTTAAAATTATCAAAAAATAAGAAAATCTTTAATGTAAGTGAATTAACAGAAATACTAGAGAAAGAAAAAAAAGAAAAAGAAAAATTGATGACAAGATTAACAGAACTTACAAAGCCATCAGTATATAATAAAAACAAACATGATATAGAAGAGAAAATAGAAATATTAAAACCTTTAGCAGAAGATAATGTAGATATATATAAATATTTAGTAAATATGCAAAAAAAGTTTTTAACATGTGTTTCAAAAGAGATAGAAGATATAGAAAAAAAGGAAGATTTTATAGATCTTGTATATACTATTAGATACTATAGAAATATACATTTAACATCTGATAAAATGATAAAAGAAATACCAGAACTTAATAATTCTTTAAATAAAATTGCTTGTAAGTTAGTAACATTAATGTGCCAAAAAGGGATTTTTCATATTTTTTGCAAAGATATAGCAATGAATTATAAGATAATTTTACAAGCACTTAATTCATCAATTGTTGATATTGATGATATTGATATTTGTTTGAAAATAGAAAATACCGAATCTTGTAAATTAATTATAGAGATTTATGATAATGATGCAATTGATAGTACTTTAGAAATAGATTATCAATTAGATAAAAAAGATTTAAGCGTTAGGCAGAAAAAACATATACCACTTGTTAATTTTTAAATTGGAGGAAATATAATATATGAATATTACTTTTTTAGGAGCAACAGAGACTGTTACAGGATCAAATTTTTTAATAGAAGCAGCAGGAAAAAAGTTTTTAGTAGATTGTGGATTATATCAAGGAAAAGCCACAGAAGAATTACAAAACTCAGAAGATTTCTTATATAACCCAGAAGAAATAGATTTTATGTTATTAACTCATGCACATATTGATCACTCTGGTAGAATACCGAAGTTATATAATGATGGATTTAGAAATAAAATTTATTGTACACATGCAACAAAAGATTTATGTGCAATAATGCTCCCAGATAGTGGACATATTCAAGAAAGTGAAGTCGAGTGGAAAAATAAAAAGAGACTAAGAGCAGGAGAAGAACCAATACCGCCATTATATACAGTAGAAGATGCAGAAAAGTGTATGGAAGTATTTTATTCAGTGGGATATGACGAAATAGTAGATATTGATGAAAACATACAAGTTAGATTTAATGATGCAGGACATATGCTTCGGATCAAGTATAATAGAAGTTTGGGTTACAGAAAAAGGGAAGACTCAAAAGATTGTATTTACAGGGGATCTTGGAAATAATGATATTCCATTACTAGACTCACCAACTATGATAGATACAGCAGATTTTCTAGTTATGGAATCAACGTATGGAAATAGATTACATTTGAGAAATGATGATAAGGCTTCTCTATTTTTAGATATAGTTTCGGAGACATTAGATAAAGGTGGAAGAGTAATAATACCTTCTTTTGCTGTTGGAAGAACACAAGAGATTTTATATGAAATTGATAAACTAAAAGATGAACATGTAAATGATGAAGTATTTAAAAGAAAATATAAAACACTTATGAAAGTTCCTGTATATGTAGATAGTCCACTTGCAATATCTGCTACAGAAGTATTTAAGAAAAATACAGGATTGTTTGAAGAAGAAATACAAAATAAACTAAAACTTGGAGATCATCCACTTGAATTTCCTGGGCTTAAATTCACTCCTACACCAGATGAATCAAGAGCTTTAAATGAGAGCTTTGATCCAGCAATTATAATATCTGCAAGTGGAATGTGTGATATAGGAAGAATAAAACACCATCTAAAACATAATTTATGGAATCCAAATAATACTATATTATTTGTTGGATATCAAGCTCCAGGAACTTTAGGAAGAACTATTGTAGATGGAGCAGAAAAAGTAAGAATATTTGGTGAAGAGATTTCAGTTAATGCAAGAATTGAATATATTGAAGGATATTCAGGACATGCTGACCAAGAATGGCTTTTAAATTTTATATATTCATTTATACAAAAACCAAAACATATATTTTTAGTACATGGAGAGCCAGAAGGACAAGCTGTTTTAAAAGATAAAATTATAAAAACTGCAAATATACCAGTAACAATTCCAAAGTTTGGAGAGAAATATGATATTAGAGATATACCATTATTAGAAGATAAGTTAGAAATCAGTAAGAAACTAGAGATTAAACAACTTAGAACAGATATATTAAATGAAATTGATAAATTAAGAGATGAAGTCCAAGATGCTACAAATATAAATAGAATAAAAGAAAATTCTAAAGAACAATCAGAAAGAGAAATTACTGATCTTACAAATAGAGTAGAAGAATTAAAACAAATGATAAAAAAGGTTTTAGGAGAATAACAAAAGAAAAAGAATTAGGGAGAATATATATGGAACAAAAATATTATAATGATGCAATAATTGGTAATAAAAATATGGTAGTAAGTTTTTCAAAAAAAGGAGAACTACTTAGACTATTTCATAAAGCACCAGATTATAAGCAATTTTTTGAAACATTTCACACTGGTGTAAAGGTAAATGATTCAGCAATAATTTATCTGCATGATGATGTAAATAATGTATATAAACAATATTATGAAAAGGATACTAATATCTTAATAACAGAAATATTAAATACTTATTTTAATTTAAATATCATACAAACGGACTTTGTTATGATAAAAGAAAATGTTCTTGTAAAGAAATATAAATTTATAAATAATAGTAGCATAGATATGGATTTAAACTTTTTAGTATATTCAAAAGTCTTTTCAAATGTAAATAATGATACAAGTGGGTATATTAAAAATGATACCATGCTTCAATATAATCATGATTTTACAGTATGTACTTTTTCTAAAGATAAAATTTCATCACATCAAATTAATGATGTATCAGGAAATATATCTAGTGGAGTGATAGGAAGTAAAGATTATATAGGAATGTCAAGAGATTCTGGAATAAGCTACAATTTAGGATTCTTAAAACCAGGAGAAGAAAAAGAAATTTGCATATATATTTATATTAATGATAATAATGAAATTTGCTTACTTAATAATTTAGATAATGAATTAAATAGAATAAGAAAGTTAGGCATAGAAAAAGAACTAGAAGATGTAAGAAAGTATTGGAAGAAATATTTAAAGGATCATAAAAAAATTATATTAAAAAATAGTGAAGCAAATGATAAAATAGAAAAAATTTATAATAGAACAATATTACTTATGCCATTGCTAGTAAATAAAGAAACAGGAGGAATATCTGCAGGAGTAGAAGTTGATGAATATAAATCAATGTGCGGAAGATATTTATATTGCTGGCTTCGAGATGCAGTATATATTACAGAAGCATTAGATATTCTTAAAATGGAAGATATAACAAATAAATTTTACAAAAAATTTTGTAAAATGACACAAAGTAAAAATGGAATGTGGGAACAAAGATTTTTTACAGATGGAAGACTTGCACCAGCTTGGGGATATCAAATTGATGAAACTGCAAGTGTAATTTATGGAGTTTATAGACATTATATATATACAAAAGATAAAGAATTTTTAAAATCTACTTTAAAAATGTGCGAAGATGCAGTAAAGTTTTTAGAAAAATATGTAGATGATATAATAAATGAAAAATATAAGATGCCTAAAAGTTATGATTTATGGGAAAATCATGAAGGAGTATTTTTATATTCTATGTCTGCTATATATGGTGCATATATAGCTAAAATAGAAATAAATAAAGAAGTTGAAGAGTTATTTGTAAATAATAGACTAAAAATAGAGCAGATAAAGAAAGAAAGTGAGATATTACAAAAAAGAGTAATAGAACTAAAAGAGTTTATTACTAAAAGATTTTTTAATGAAGAAAAACAGACGTATGTAAGAAGTCTAGAAGAAGATAGACTAGATATAAGTATAGTTGGTGCTATAACTACATTTAATGTATTTAGTCCAAAGGAAAAGAAAATATTAAATACAATAGAAAAAATAAATATGACACTTAGAACATATACAGGTGGATATATTAGATATGAAAATGATACATATATGAATGGATATAATCCATGGCCTATTGCAAGTCTTTGGATGGCAAGTTATTATTTAGATTTAGGTGATAATAAAAAAGCAATGGAATGTTTTGATTTTGTACTAAATACTTGTAATGAATATGGTCTTTTAGGTGAACAAGTAGATAATCAAACAATGAAACCAATGTGGGTTATTGGACTTACATGGTCACATGCAATGTTTGTAAATATTTTAAATAAACTAGCAAATAAAGGATTAATTTAAAAATTATATATTAAAAGTAATTGATTATCATAAAATTTAATAATTAATTACTTCGAATCGTTAACAAACCCCAGTGAGAAAATCTGGGGTTTTGATATTTTTGATTAATTACAAAATTTTTTAAAAATTTTGTAACCTTTTGTTTTTATAGTTGTCTTATTATAAAGGAGTATAAAAGGAGTATATATGAAAAAATTTGAAAAAATATATAGCGAATATTTTAAACTAGTATATAAATACTTATATTGTTTAACTCAAAATACTGATATTTCTGAAGAATTAACTCAAGAAACTTTTTATAAAGCAATAGTTAAAATTAATACATTTAAAAAACAATCAAAATTATCTACATGGTTATGTCAAATAGCTAAAAATTTATGGTATAACGAATTAAAAAAGAATAAAAAAATTGATATAATAGATGATGATTTTTTTAAAACTATTGCATCTAATGAAAATATTGAGGATACTTTTATAAAAACAGAAGAACGTAAAGAATTATTTAATAAAATAAATTCTTTAGAACCTATGACACGAAAAGTTATGTTTCTTAGGATCTATGGAGAGCTATCATTTAAAGAAATTGCTGCAATACTTCGGAAAAAATGAAAACTGGGCAAAAGTTATTTTCTGTCGAGGAAAAAATAAAATAAAGGAGAGTGATTGTTATGAGAAATGAAAATGAATGCAATGTAATTAAAGATTTACTACCAAGTTATATTGATAACTTAACATCTATTGAAAGCAACGAACTTATTAATAAACATTTAAAAGAATGTGATAGTTGTAAAAAATTTCTTAACAATATAAAGAATGAAGAAGTTAAAGAAGAAAAAGAAACAGAATTTCTTAAATTTGCAAAAAAATATAATAAAAAATTATTTAATTTGAGAATGATATTAATATTTATAATATTAATTGGATTTTCTATATTTACAATATCCACTGGTAGAAAAATGATAATTATATCTAATTTATCAAATAAAGCTAAAAAATATGAAAGTTCAGACAATTATCATATGATATTATATAATAATGAAAAAGATAAACTTTATCAACTTGAATTATATAAAATGGGAGATAAACTAAAAACAATAAGTATATGTATGCAAAATAATAAATTTGAAAAAATTGTAAGTATAGGACATAAAAATGTAGAAAAAAGTAAAGAAATACAAATGCAAGGACCAGATGACAATATCTATGATATGCATACTTATTACGATGAAATACCAGAACTTGGAAACAGAAAAATTGCTGTAATAGATAGTGATAAGGCAATAGCTAATAAGATACATAATGCGTTATATACAGATAATTTATGGGAATTATTTAAATTTGCAATAAACTCATCTGTAAAAAATACTACAATTTATGGAAAAGAGTTTTATCATATAACATGTGATGAAAGATTTTGCACAGAAGGATTGTATTTTGATAAAGAAACAGGCATATATATGTCACAAAGAGCTGAAACAGGACAAGATAAAAAAATATTTGGACTATCAGAAACAATATATGAATTTAATACTGTAACTGAATCTGATTTTATTGAACCTGACATATCTGAATATGAATCTATGACTACCGAAGAATATTATAATATCCTTTATAATAATAAGTAAAATAATATTTTATGATTTTTTAAAGAATTATTGATGTTTTTCTATAATATTAAATCAAAAAGGTAACCAATTTTGGCAGTTTTACTTTCCAAATTTTGGTTACTTTTTTAAATACTGTCATATTTTTTCAAAATTTTATCTTAGATATTTTTATTTCATATATTATAATTCTTTTGATAATTCTTCTACTGTTAAAATATCTTTTGTTTTTTTATTATGTATTTTTATCTCAAAACCACAGATTTCTGCAAATTTAACAATAGTTTCAAAGTCTGGTTGACTATTTTCTCGTTCATAACTTGAAATTGTGTTATCTGCAATTGATAGTTTATTTCCAATATCTTTTTGTGTGAAATTAGTATTTAATGTTCTCATATTTTACACCTCTAAAAAATTATTTCAGAAAAGTGGTATTTTATATTAGATATTGTATAATTTATATACTATTAAGAAAAAATATTTTTTTATTCACAATTCACGATATTCGTGCAAAAAGATGAAATAAAAAAAGAATTATTAAAAACCTTCCAAAAAGCTAATACTTCATAGTCTCTTACTAGTCTTTTATTATGCTCAATTAAATATATGTCAGAATGATATAGATTTAATCTAAATAAATCTAATTTAGTACAAAGTTGTTCTTGATTATATCCTATCATAGTTCTATATTTTTTTATATTTTTACTAATTATGTTAGATTTTGAATGAAATTTCTTATCTCGCATAATAACTTCCTTGTAATTATTTTTTTTGTATTTTAATATAAAAAATTAAAATATTTGCACGAATACAATGTATAAAATATTTTTCTTTTAAATTAGTAAATTATATATACAATGATTTTAAAAGAATAGGAGAGACAATAATGATAAAAATAATTAATTTCATTAACAAATAAAAAAGAAAAGGAAGTTCTAAATTATATGATTTCTAAAATGGAAAACCTGAAAGAATCCTAAAACAAAGTCAAAAAGTTGATAAATTAATAAACAAGGTATTTAGATAAAAATTTATAAAATTATTTAAATAGTTTTATATAGAGATAAGGAAATTTATCAAATAAATTAATTTAACTATTTATACTTATATAGATTATTTCTATATGAACTTTTTTACAATCTCTTTTTGTTTTAAATTATTTATGATAAAATATGCAAAGTATATAACAAAATAATAGGAGGTAGAAGTGGCAAAAACAAATAATACAATATTTGTGTGTAATAATTGTGGATACGATTCTCAAAAATGGCTTGGAAAATGTCCAGAATGTAATCAGTGGAACACTTTTGTTGAAGAAAAAGTTGTAAAAAGTGTATCTACTAAAGGAATGTCTATAAAAAAGGCTTCTGAAGTTACATCATTAGATTCAATAGAGAAAAAAGAAATTTCTAGGGTAAAATCTGGTTTTTATGAATTAGATAGAGTTTTAGGAGGGGGCTTTGTAAATGGTTCACTCACACTTTTAGGAGGGGAGCCAGGAATTGGTAAATCTACATTAATTCTTCAAATATGTGATAAAATACAAGGAGAAGGAAAAGTATTATATGTATCTGGAGAAGAATCAGCAGAACAAATAAAATTGAGAGCTGATAGATTAAATATTTCAAATAAGGAAATAATGTTTTTAGGAGAAACAGATATAAATATAATAGAAAGTACAATAGAGAATATAAAACCAAAACTTGTTATAATAGATTCTATTCAAACAATGTATTCAGATGAAATAACATCAGCACCAGGAAGTGTTAGTCAAGTAAGAGAAATAACATCTAAAATAATGAGAATGTGTAAAGCACAAGCAATTACTACTATAATAATTGGACATGTTACTAAAGATGGAAATATAGCAGGACCAAGGGTATTAGAACATATGGTAGATACTGTATTATACTTAGAAGGAGAAAGATATTTTTCATATAGAGTTTTAAGAGGTGTAAAAAATAGATTTGGTTCAACAAATGAGATAGGAATGTTTGAAATGAGAGGAGAAGGAATGTGTGAAATTGATAATCCATCATCTGTACTCATTTCAGAAAGAGAAGAGACTACAGCAGGATCAGTTTTAGTTGCATCTCTCGAAGGAACTAGACCAATGCTTGTAGAAGTGCAAGCACTAACTTCACAAACAGTATTTGGACTTCCAAGAAGAAATGCAAATGGTGTTGACTATAATAGACTAACATTATTAATGGCAGTTTTAGAAAAAAAAGCAGGACTAAATTTAGGATCTCAAGATGTATATGTAAATATAGTTGGAGGAATTAAATTAAATGAGCCTGCAATTGATCTTGGAATGATTGTAGCAGTAGCGTCCAGTTTTAAAAATATTAGTGTAAAAGAAGATGTTGTTGTAATTGGAGAAGTTGGTTTAACAGGAGAAATAAGATCTGTTAATATGATAGAGAAAAGAATAAAGGAAGTTGAGAAATTGGGATTTAAAACATGTATTATTCCAGAAAGTAATAAAAAGGTATTGAAAGAAAAATTCAAATTAGATATAATAGGCGCAAAGAACATTGTAGATGCTCTTAAATATTTGAGCTTAAAATGAAAGTGAGGATGAAATGGAAATTTTAAAGAGAAGTATATTAACTTTGGCAATAATATTTGTTTTAGGAATACTTATATTATTTGGGTATACATATGTTGAAGCAGGGATGAATAAAGTTAAAAAAGATTCTAACCCAATAGTTACAATGGAAATAGAAAATTATGGTACTGTTAAAATGGAGTTATATCCAGATATGGCTCCAAATACTGTAAAGAATTTTATAGCATTAGTAAACAATGGATTCTATAATGGAAAAACAATTAGTGAAATTGGAGATAGTGCAATTACAGGTGGATTTGATTTAAATACAGGTGAAGAAAAAAGTAAAGAAGAATCAAAGAAAGATGATTCAAAAAAGGATGATAAGAAAAAAGATGATGATACTGAAGAAGATAAATATGTACAAGGTCCAAAAATGAGTAATGTAAAATCATTAGGAGAAAATGAAGAAGATACAGCATATTCAATTAAAGGTGAATTTGTTGAAGCAGGATATACAGATAATACACTAAGTCATCAAAAAGGAATCCTTACAATGGCAAGAAAGACATATAATGATTACCAATATCAAATATCTTTAATGCAAATGATGGGACAAGACAGTTATTTAAGTTCAATAGTTTCTTTATTAAATGATAGTGCAACTTCAGGATTTTCTATAATGACAAAAAATGATATATCTTATGATGGAGAATATGCAGCATTTGGAAAAGTAATAGAAGGAATGGATATAATAGAAAAAATATCAAAAGTAGAAGTAAAAAAGGAAACTACTAATAAAGATAAAAAGAACGAAGATAATGAAGAAGAAAATACTGCTAAGACACCAAAAAAAGAAATAAAGATATCAAAAGTTACAGTAGATACAAAAGGGGAAAAATATAATGCTCCAGAGGTAACTTCAAAAGTAGATTTTGACTCATTATTTAGTCAATTAATGTCAAGTATGCAAAGTGCAGGTAACTAAGGAGGCAAATAATGAAAAATGAAAAAGGAATAACTTTAATGATGCTTGTAATTACTATTATTATTACATTAATGATTGCAGTTGCAGCAGCATATTCTGGAATTTCAACATATACAGGAATGAGAGTTAAAACTTTTTCAGAACAACTTAGTATTATAAAAGAAAGAATAAATATTACTAAAGCAAAAGCAGGATCAAACTCAGAAATCGATCTAAATTCTTTAGGAAAAGAAATAACAGAAGAAGCACTTGGAGAAGATTTATATAGTAGAATACAAGATGCAATAGTAAACTCTAAAGAAGATGTAAGTATAGAGAATTTAAGATATTTTAATTCAAGACTATTAAAACAAGATATTGGAGCAGATATAGATGATATAGAGGTTCTAATAAATTTTGATAATTCATTAGTGATTTCTGTTAACGGAATAGAATATGAGAAACAAAGAGTATATACTCAAAAACAAATTGATGAAATAAATAATAGATAAATAAAGAATTACACTTATATTAAGTATAAATTTAAGTTTTATAAAATACAAAATGTAAGTGTAATTTTTTTTATAGTTAATTTTTAATTATATTTCTACTATTTATATATGGTTGAAATAAAAAAATATATAATATATAATTATAAAAATTCAAGATTATACAAAAAAATATAAAAACAAGAAAAAAGTATATTATATTTTTTTAGGAGGTACAAATGAAAGAAAATTCAAATAAAAGTTTAATTTTAAAAATATCAGTAGTTATATTATTAATATTAGTATTAATAGGAGTAATCTATTTACTAATGAATAAAGAAAATAAAAAAGAGAATATTATAGTATATTTAAAAGATGAATATAAAGAAAGTAATTTATCAGATATAAAGAACTTAAAAGGTGTAGAAAATGTTTCTTATATGTCAAATAAAGATGTGTATAAAAAATTAAAAGAAAAAATAAAAAGTGAAGATTTTTCGTTATTATTTAGTGAAAAAGACTTTGATGATATTATAATTGTTGAAGTAAAACACAATTATAATAAAAAAATAACAGATGATATAAATAATTTAGGATTTGCTAAAAAAAGCATTTCTACTGATAATGTATATGAACAAGTACTTATGAATTTAGCATCTTATGCAATGTATCTAAAGTTAGATATATCTGATGAAGAGTTTGACAAAGTTTATAACTTTGCAAAAAGTATAGATGGTGTATATGATGTAAAAAAAGTTACTAAAGATGAAGCTTTAAATTCAGCAAAAGGACAACTAGGAAAAGATGCAGATAAAGTAATTGCCGAATATGAGAAATCAAATCCATTTTCAGCTTCAGTTACTTTTAGAGTCTCTAATATGAACGATTTTGATAGAATTGAAAATGAAGTAAAATCATTCATGGGAGAAAGTGATATAGTAAAAAGATATAATACAAATACAAAGACTATTAAATCAGTTATCGATTCTATGAATAAAAATGAAAAGGAAGAAAAGGATAAATAAATTTTATTAATTTTTTTAATAATAACCAATGAATAAGGTTAAATAAGAAAACGAATAGAAATTTGCAATATTATGTAAAATATGATATAATTAATATTATTATAAATGATGTATGTTTTTTATTCTGTTACATCATGCACTATCAACTATAGATGGCCACAATGGCAACAGGAGGTAAAAAATATGAGACTTGAAAACACAATTTATAGTAATTACAAACTTGTTATTGATGAATTTGACATTCCAGTAGCTGTTCAGATTAATGGAGAGCTACGGTATAAACTGTATGACAATGTATATGTAACTGCCGATTGCATGGGATATATAAGTACTAATATACAGCATGAGGGCAGAGGAATGATAATACAGATTATAAGAGATGATACAGACTACTTTTTTAAGGTACTTATGGATAATGGAGAGTGTGGATCTGTAAATTCTAATAGAATAAAATTAATTAAATAAGAATTTCATTAATAATAATACAGTTTTCATATTTCAAGAAATGTCTTGCTCTTACCTTTATAGGTAAGAGTTCTTTTTGCTTTTTAATTTTAAAAGAAACTCTAGTTATAATCAAAGTAGAATAAAACTTATAATAATTAATGTAATTAAAAACACTTATAGTAATTCATAAGTTGTACTTAATTTTAGTAGAATTAGTCTAATTGCTCAGAATTTTATTATTATATATAGAGAGAAAAAACTCTAAAGCTATTGACAAATATTAAAAAGTGGTGTAAAGTATATTAGCATTACATTTAAAAGGAGTGATTAGCTATGGAAAAAAAAGTTGAAATAAGTATTCTATGCCAAATATATGGTAAGTTACTGACAGAAAAACAATACAGTTTCATAGATGATTACTATAATAATGATTTATCTTTATCAGAAATTGCAGAAAATAATGGAATAACAAGACAGGCTGTTAGAGATAACATAAAAAAGGGGGAAAATAAGCTTTTCGAATATGAAGAAAAGCTGAGGATTATGAAAAAAACAGTATTTCAAGAAGAAAAGATAGCTGTTATATTATCTGAAATAACAAAAATAAAACAACAATCATCAGATAAAGAAATTGCTCAAATTCTTGAACATATCAGAAATGAATTAAATTGTTTAGTATAAATTACTAAATAATTTAATTTAAAATTTTACATATGAAATTTAGGAGGTAAATATGGCTTTTGAGGGATTATCATCAAGACTTCAAGATATTACTAGGAAACTAAGAGGTAAAGCAAGAGTAACAGAAAGTGACTTAAAAGAAGTTTTAAGAGAAGTAAAGTTAGCTTTATTAGAAGCTGATGTCAATTATAAAATAGTAAAAGATTTTGTTAAAGTTATTGAAGAAAAATCTTTGGGTCAAGATGTTCTAAAGTCATTAACTCCAGGACAACAAATTGTAAAAATTGTTAAAGATGAATTAGTTGACTTACTAGGAGGAGACGATAGTAAAATCTCATTTTCGCCTAATCCACCAACAATTATAATGCTAGTTGGACTTCAAGGTTCTGGAAAAACAACCACAGCAGGAAAACTTGCAAACATTATAAGAAAACAAGGAAAGAAACCTTTACTTGTAGCGTGTGATGTATATAGACCAGCTGCTATAAAACAATTACAAGTAGTTGGAAAACAACTAGATATACCAGTATATGCAAATGAAACAACTAAAGATGTAGCTTTAATTGCAAGACAATCTATAAATCAAGCAATGTCAAAATTAAATGATGTAATAATATTAGATACTGCAGGTAGACTTCATATAGATGAAGAATTAATGCAAGAACTAAGAAACATTAAATCAGACGTAAAGCCACATGAAATATTATTAGTTGTAGACAGTATGACTGGTCAAGATGCTGTAAATGTAGCAAGTAGCTTTAGTGAAAACTTAGGAATTGATGGTGTTATTTTAACAAAACTTGATGGTGATACAAGAGGTGGTAGTGCATTATCTGTTAAGAAAGTTACAGGAAAACCAATTAAATTTGCAGCCACAGGTGAGAAATTAAGTGATATAGAAGAATTTCATCCAGATAGAATGGCATCTAGAATACTTGGAATGGGTGATGTACTTTCAATTATAGAAAAAGCAGAAGAGAGTTTTGATGAAGAAGAAGCTTTGAAGCTTGAAAAGAAACTAAAAAAACAAGGTTTTGATTTAGATGATTATTTAGCTCAACTAAAACAAATGAAGAAATTAGGCTCTTTTTCTTCTATACTAAAAATGTTACCTGGTATGGATGCTTTAAAAAATGTTAAGATTGATGATAAAGAATTTGATAAGATTGAAGCTATCATATCTTCGATGACAAAACAAGAAAGACGTGATCCGAAAATCCTTAATGGTAGCAGACGATTAAGAATAGCTAAAGGAAGTGGAACTACTGTACAAGATATAAATAAATTTATGAATTCATATGAAATGACTCAAAAAATGATGAAAAAAATGACAGGAAATAAAGGCTCAATGAAGAAAATGATAAGAAAATTTGAGAATGGAAATATGGATTTGAAGGACTTTACTGATTTAAAATAATAGTAAGGTCATACAAATTAAATATATAAAGTTGTTATTAAATTTAAATTATTAAATTTTAATAAATATAAATAAAATATTTCAGGGGGTGAATTTTATGGTAAAAATAAGATTACAAAGAGTTGGAAAGAAAAAGGCTCCATTCTACCATATAGTAGTAGCAGATTCTAAGTCTCCAAGAGATGGAAGAATAATTGAGAAAATAGGAACATATGATCCTATGACAGATCCAGCAACAGTTGTATTAAACAAGGAATTAGTTGAAAAATGGATTAAAAATGGTGCAAAACCAACAGATACAGTTAAAGCTTTAATAGAAAAAGTAGGCTAATCTAGGAGGTTTGATATGAAAGAAATTCTAGAAACTATTATTAGTAGTCTAATTTCAGAAGATGCAGAATTATCAGTTAATGAAGTAACAAATTCAGATAAAGAAAGTAAATTTGAAGTTAGAGTAGATTCAGCAAATATGGGAAGAGTTATTGGGAAAAATGGTAAGATTGCAAAATCTATAAGAACAGTAATGAAAGCCATAGCTGCTAAAGAAAATAAAAAAGTTATAGTAGAATTTGTGGACTAAGGAATAAAAATAAATGGGAGAATATTTTGAAATAGGTCAAATTGTTAATACATCTGGACTAAAAGGAATAGTAAAAGTTAATTGTTTTTCAGATGATATAAGAAGATTTGATAAATTAAGTAAAGTATTAATTGAAAAAAATAAAAATTTAACAGAATACATGATTGAAGAAGTAAGATATAGCAAAAATCAAGTTCTAATCAAATTTAAAGGAATTGATACTATAGAAGAAGCTGAAACATTTAAGAATTGCTATATAAAAATCAAAAGAGAAGAGCTTGAAGAACTTCCAGAAGATACATATTATATTGTTGATTTAATAGGAATTAATGTGTATTTAGAAAATGAGATTTTAGTTGGGGAAATAATTGATGTATTTCCAACTGGAAGCAATGATGTATATGTTATTAAAAGAGAAGAAAATACTGATTTATTAATTCCAGCTATTAAAGATGTTGTAAAAAGCATAAATATAAAAGAAAAGAAAATGATAATAAACCTTATAGAGGGGTTAGAATGATGAAATTCGATATATTAACTTTATTTCCAGAAATGTTTGAAGCTATAAAGACAAGTATCATTGGAAGAGCTGAACAAAAAAATCTAATTAATATTAATATAACTAATATTAGAGATTTTTCAGAAGATAAACATAAAAAAGTAGATGATACCCCATATGGTGGAGGAGCAGGAATGGTAATAAAGCCAGATGTAGTCTACTCAGCATATAGAAGTTTAGATATAAAGAATGCAAAAGTAATTTATATGTCTCCACAAGGTAAGACATTAAATCAATCAAAAGTAGAAGAATTATCAAAAGAAGAACATCTGATAATTATATGTGGACATTATGAAGGGATTGACCAAAGAGTATTAGATAAAATAGTTGATGAAGAAATTTCTATTGGAGATTATGTATTAACTGGAGGAGAAATACCAGCAATGGCACTTATAGATAGTGTAAGCAGATATGTAGATGGTGTTTTAGCAAAAGACTCTAAAATAGAAGAATCATTTTCAAATGGACTCCTTGAATATCCACAATATACAAGACCAGAAATTTTCATGAATGAAAAAGTGCCAGAAATTTTAATTTCAGGACATCATGAAAATATAAATAAATGGAGAAAGATGCAAGCATTAAAAAACACTTTTAAGAAAAGACCTGAAATGTTAGAAGATATAGAGCTAACAGAAGAAGAAAAAATCTATATAAAAAATTTGAATGAGGAGGTTTAAAATGGATATTTTAAAATCAATAGAACATGAACAATTAAAAAGTAAGATTCCAGATTTACATGTTGGTGATACAGTAAGGGTTCATGTAAAGATTAAAGAAGGACAAAGAGAAAGAATCCAAGTATTCGAAGGAATAATTATTAAAAAACAAGGTGGAGGAGTAAATGCTACATTTACAGTAAGAAGAATTTCTTATGGTGTAGGTGTTGAAAAAACATTCTTAGTTCATTCACCAAATGTTGAGAAAGTTGAAGTAGTAAGAGTTGGTAAAGCAAGAAGATCAAAACTTTATTATTTAAGAGATAGAGTTGGTAAAGCTGCTAAGACTAAAGAAAAAATTGGTGCAAGAATTGTTACTAACGAAATTGTTATTAAAGAAGAAGTTGTTCCTGGAGAATCAGATGTAGTAGAAGAAGCACAAGACATAGTTCCCGAAGAACCAGTTAAAGAAGAAGTAGCTACTACAGATACAACTACTGAAGAAACAAAAACAGAAGAATAATTATAAATTAAAAATAATCATGTATAGAAATGTACTTGATTATTTTTTTATTATTAATATTGAATAATAAATGATTTTTTTATATTATATATTTATGTAAAAATAAATTAGGAGAAGTAATATGCCAGGATTTAATATACATTTAGCAATTGGGAAAAAGTATTTAGAAAAAATAAAAATAGACAATAGAGATAATATAAAGAATGAGAAAGCTTTTTTGGATGGAATTATAGCACCAGATTTAGTAGAAAATAAAAAGATTAGTCATTATACAGGAGATACAAATACAGAAAATCTAGAAAAATATTTAAAAGAAAAAGTAAGATTAAAGTTATTTTTAAAAGAAAATAAAGTAGAAACTGATTTTGAAAAAGGTGTATTTATTCATCTATTAACAGATTATTTATTCTTTAATAAATTTTTTGATAAAGAATATATAAGAAATATAACATATCATGAATTTGTATTAGAACTATACTATAGCTATGGGTTATCTAATGATTATCTAGAAAAAAAGTATAATATAGATTTAAAAGAATATGGAGATAAACTAATAAAAAATATAGAAGAAAATAATAAGAAGAAAAATATAGACAAAGGTGAATTAGCAAATAGATGTAAAATTATTCCAAACGAAGCTTTGGATAGATTTATTGACAAAATATCAGATTTAAATATATATGACGAACAGAAGAAATATAAAGAAGAGGTTTAAAATGTATTATACATATATGATAAGATGTATAGATAATTCCATTTATACAGGAATTACAAATAATTTAAAAAGAAGAATGAGTGAACATTTTGATAAAACTGAAAAGTGTGCAAAATATACTCTAAGACATACTCCAAAGAAAATAGAGGCTGTATGGGAAAGTGAAAATAGAACTTTATCTTCTAAGTTAGAATATCGTATAAAATCACTTAAAAAATGTGATAAGGAAGTACTTATAAAGGACAATACAAAAATAGATTATATATTATCAAATAAAATAGAGTGTAATTTATATAGAAGAATTGCTAGACAAGAAATTAATGAGTTAATAAAATAGTTAAAAGTTATAGTAAATATTTGCTATAACTTTTTTATTGACTTTTATAACATATTTATATAGAATTTTAAATATTATGTTATTATGTTATTATAAAAATAACTTGGCTAATAGGTAAACAGGGTGTATAATAAAAAAATAAGAAAGAAAGGAAGGAAAAAGATATGGGACTTGTATTAGAAAATGTAAGGAAAAGTTATTCTGGTAAAAAAGTTGTTGATAATATTTCTTTTAATATGGATAAACCTGGAGTATTTGGTCTTTTAGGAACTAATGGTGCAGGAAAAACAACAACTATAAGAATGATTTTAGGAATTATTAAAAAAGACTCTGGAAGCATAACTTGGAATGGTAAAAGTGTCGAAAGAAAAAATGTAAATTTTGGTTATCTACCAGAAGAAAGGGGGATATATCCTAAAATAAAAATATATGATCAACTTATGTATTTTGCAGAATTAAAAGGGATGAAAAGACAAGAAGCAGATGATGAAATAAAAAAATGGGCAGAAAAATTAGAAGTGTCTGAATATTTAAATATGCAAGCTGAGAAATTATCAAAAGGAAATCAACAAAAGATACAATTTATGACAGCAATTCTACATAATCCAGATTTAATTATATTAGATGAGCCATTTAGCGGATTAGATCCAATAAATAGTGGACTTTTAAAAGATGTTATAATTGAACTTATTAACCGTGGAAAATATATTATAATGTCAAGTCACCAAATGATGTCAATAGAAGAGTTTTGCAAAGATGTTGTTATACTAAATAAAGGAAAGACAGTTCTTTCAGGAAACTTAAATGAAATAAAAAGTAAGTATCCTGCAAACAGAATAAATCTTATTACAAATAAAAATGTTGATGATATCATTAAAAAATGTAATATAGAAATATACATAAATAAAGAGAATCAATATGAACTTAAGATAAATAGTGAAGCAGATGGAAATAAATTATTTAAAGAACTTTCAAAAACAGATGTAGAAGTTACTAAATTTGAAATAATGAAACCATCTTTAAATGATATTTTTATAGAAAAGGTGGGAAAATAATATGAGAGATTTTTTAACAGTAGCAAAGTTTACTATAAATGACGTTGTAAGAAGAAAGTCATTTATAATATCAAATATAATTATGTTTGCAATAATAGTTATATTATTCAATGTTCCAAATATAATGAAGGCTTTTAATATAAATTCAGATAAAAATACAAAATTATTAATTGTTGATAGCGAAAATATATTTAATGGAAATTTAGAATCTATTAAACAAATGAATATACCTTATGACATAGAAATTACAAATGATAATTTAGAATTTGACAATATAAAAGAAAAAATAAACAATGAGGAAATTGATGAAGCTATTATATTAAGCTCTAAAGAAAATAATATTTCTATGGACTATATAGTAGATAATTTAATGTATGTAGAAAATGTACCAGAAGATATTGTAAGTGCAATATCAGGTATATATACTAATATGCAAATATTAAAATTAGGACTTTCAGAAGAAGAAATAAAAAGTATATCTCCAAATTTTGAATTTAATATGAAACAAACAGAAGAACAAGAAGTACAAGGAAATAACTTTGTAATGATGATATTATCTTTAGTATTATTCTATGCAATATATTTTTATGCATATCAAGTTTCAACTTCAATAACGACAGAAAAAACATCAAAAATTATAGAAACTTTAGTAACATCCACAACACCTAAAGTAATTGTTTTAGGAAAAACAATAGGAATGTGTATAGTAGGGTTATTACAAATTATAGCAATGGTTGTAGTAGCATTAATTTCAAAGAACTTATTCTTAGAAGAAGGAATATTAGATGGAATAATTAATTTTGAAAATTTAACACCATATTTAGCTATAATAGCAATAATATACTTTATTTTAGGATATGCAGTATATGCACTTCTTTATGCTCTAACTGGTTCAACAGTAAGCAAGCCAGAAGATGTACAATCTGCTAATGGACCAGTAGCAATAGTTGCAGTTTTAGGATTTTATCTAGCATATTTTACAATGATGAATCCAACAAGTGAATTAAATAAAATAGCAGCATTACTACCAATATCTTCACCATTCTGTATGCCATTTAGAGTAATGATGGGAATAGCAAGCTTACAAGAGGTTATTATATCAGTAGCTATATTACTTGTTAGTATATTGGTAGTTGCTAAAATTTCTATAAAAATATATTCACAAGCTATATTAAATTATGGAAGTAAAATAAGTTTTAAAGATGCTTTTAAATTGTATAAAAATAAAAATGTTTAATAATAAAGGGGATATATAGTGGAAAAAGTAATAGAAGTTAAAAATTTAACTAAAAAATATAAAGAACTAATGGCAATTGATAATTTATCTTTTGATGTAAATGAAGGAGAAATATTAGGGCTTTTAGGACCAAATGGTAGTGGAAAATCTACAACAATAAATTGTATATTATCATTATTAAATTATACAGATGGAAGTATAAAAATATTTGGAAAAGATATGAAACCAGATAGTTATGATATTAAATCAAAAATTGGTGTTATTTTTCAAGATGTTGCTGTATTTGATGAACTAACTGTATATGAAAATATTGACTATTTTTGCGGATTATATATTAAAGATAAAAAGACTAGAAAAAAATATATTGAAGATGCAATAGAACTTGTAGGGATAGAAGAATTTACAAAATTTAGACCAAAACAACTATCTGGTGGTTTACTTAGAAGATTAAATATAGCTTGTGGAATAGCACATAAACCTAAACTAATATTTTTAGATGAACCAACAGTAGCAGTAGACCCACAAAGTAGAAATAATATATTAGATGGAATAAAAAAATTAAGAGATTTAGGAGCAACAATTGTTTATACAACACACTATATGGAAGAAGTAGAACTTCTTTGTGATAGAATTATTATTTTAGATAAAGGAAAAATTCTAGCAGAAGGCACAAGTGATACATTAAAAGAACTTGCTAAAATTGAAGAAAAAGTAACAGTAGAAGTAAATAATCTAGATGAAAAATATATAAGTGAAATTAAAAATTTATCAGTAGTAGACAATATAAAATACGATTCTAATATTTTAACTGTTTACTATAAAGAAGGAAAAAATAATTTAGTAGAATTAATGGAAATGTTAAAAAAGAATAATGTAAAATACAATAAAATTTATTCAGAAAGACCAACATTAAATGATGTATTTTTGGAATTAACAGGAAAGGAGCTTAGAGATTAATGTTTATACATAATTTTAAATATTCTCTAAAAACTCTTTTTAAAAATAAGTCATTAATATTTTGGACTTTTGCATTTCCAGTAATACTCGGAACATTTTTTAATATGGCATTTTCAGATATTGAGAATAGTGAAAAGCTAGAAATAATTGATATTGCGATAGTAGAGAATGAAGATTTTAAAAGTAATGAAGTGTTAAAAACAGCTTTTAAGGAGTTATCAGATGAGAATAATAAAGATAGAATGTTTAATACAAAATATGTAAGTGAAAATGAAGCAAAAGATTTATTAGATAAAGATGAAATTACAGGATATTTATTAGTAGATGGGGAAGACAACAAAATTGTAGTTAAACAAAGTGGAATAAATGAAACGATATTTAAATATGTAATAGAAGAGATATCTAACAATGCAAAAATAATAAATGATATAGCAAAAAAAGAGATAGAAAAAGAAGTTATATCAGGAAATATGAATATAAATTATGAGGAAATCTATAAAGGAGTATTAGAACTAATACAAAATCAAGATGTTAATTTAAAGAATATTTCTAATAAAAATTTAAGTTATACAATGATAGAATTTTATACATTAATTGCTATGTCATGTTTATATGGAGGAATACTTGCAATGGCATCAATAAATCAAAACTTAGCAAATATGACAAGTCAAGGAAAAAGAATCTCTGTTTCTCCAATTAGCAAATTAAAGATAGTATTCAGCAGTATTTTAGCAAGTTATTTAGCACAATTAGTAGGAGTTGCGATTTTATTTGTATATACAATCTTTGCATTAAAAGTAGATTATGGAGATAATTTATTATTAGTTATTTTACTTGGAATTATAGGAAGTCTTTCAGGTTTAAGTCTAGGTTTAGTTGTTGGAACATGTTTAAAAACAAATGAAAATACAAAAACAGGAGTATTATTAGCAGTAACAATGCTTGGATGTTTCTTATCTGGAATGATGGGAATTACTATGAAATATATTGTTGATAAAAATGTACCAATTATAAATAAGATTAATCCTGCAAGTATGATAACAGATGGATTTTATTCACTATATTATTATGATACATTAGATAGATATTTATTTAATATAGTAAGCCTACTTATATTTTCAGGAATAATGATATTAATATCTTATGTAAGTTTAAGGAGGCAAAAATATGACAGTATTTAAAACATTTTTGAAAATAGTAAATAGATATAAATTTACAGTTATTCTTTATACAGTAATATTAATTATTTTTGCTGGAGTAAATATGCAAACAAGTGATACAAGCACAAATTTTGTTGCAAGCAAGCCTGATGTATTAATTATAAATAATGATAAAAATGGGAAAATTACAGAAAATCTTATAAATTACATAAAAAACAATAGCAATATTATTGATATAAAGAAAGATGATGAAGCAATTAGTGATGCACTTTTTTATAGAGAGGTTAATTATATTATTTATATACCTGAAAACTATGGGAACGACTTTTTAGACGGGAGAAATCCAGAAATTAAGATAAAATCAACAGGAGATTATAATTCATCTTTAGCTGAAATGATGTTATCAAGATATGTTAAAGTTGCAAATATATATTTAAATCATACTAAAAACGAAGATGAATTAATATCAAAAATAAATGATACTTTAAAAGAAAATACAAAAACAGAAGTAACATCTAAATTAAATACAGATGAATTATCTAGAGCAGTATTTTATTATAATTTTTTAAATTATAGTATAATTGCTGGACTTGTATATATAATTTGTTTGATATTATCTACTTTTAGAGAAGAGAAGATTAGAAAAAGAACGATTATAAGTAGTATGAATTATAAAAAGCATAATATGCAGTTATTAATATCTAATGGAATACTTTCTGTTATTCTATGGATATTTTATGTAATATTAGGTTTTGTACTAATTGGAGATGTAATGTTTACATCACACGGACTAATATTAATTGCAAATTCTTTTGTATTTTCTATTTGTGCTTTATGTATTGCATTTTTAATAGCAAATATAGTTAGTAATAAAAATGGTATTAATGGTATAGTAAATGTTGTAGGACTAGGGTCAAGCTTTTTATGTGGTGCTTTTGTACCAGTAGAATGGTTACCAGATACAGTACTTAAAATAGCACATATATTACCTTCTTATTGGTTTATTCAAAATAATGAACTTGTAAAAACATTAGAGGTAGTAAATATGGAAAGTCTAAAGCCAATAATTATTAATATGTTTATAGTTCTAGCATTTTCAATTATATACATAATATTAGCAAATATTGTTTCAAAAAAGAAAAGAAAAATAGCATAACAAACTAAAAGTGATACATATAAATAAAAAGATATGTATCACTTATTTTTTTCATATAAATATTTTTCAGTTAATTCTATCATTTCTTTTGCAGTTTCAATTTGCTCTGCACATTTTAGTAATAATATAAAAATCTACATAATCATTTTTTTCTCTAAAATATCTTGCATTACTAACCTTTTTCCCTAATTCTCTTGGAAAGATATTAGGATTAGTATAGTTTTTATTAAAATATGCAATTACAGAAGAATGTTTTTAAAATCTGTTGCTTCTAATGCTAGAATTGCTTTTATTGAGTGAAAAATTGCATAATAGGCTCTATTACTAGAACCCTTATATTTGCTAATATTATACAAAGCAATTGCTTCTTCTAATCTGTAATTTGACAATGTTTTAATTTCATTATTATCCATTTAATAAAACCCCCTCTTTTATAACATTTTTATAAAATGTCATATATTGGGCTCTTTTATTAAAAACATCAATATTTTCTACAATAGGTGATAATAAAATATCATATTGTAAATCTAAATCATAACTATAATCTAATATTTTCTTTTCTATATTTTTTATTTTAGTAACATCAGATTTGACTAAAATCATTATATCTATATCACTTATTTCTTCATTATCATTTTGTTCTCCACGAGCATAAGAACCATATAAAATTATTTGTTCTAAATCGTTTCCAAGAATTTTTAAAAGTCCTTGAACATATTCATCTAATATACTCTTTAATGTACTAGTCATTTTACACCTCCATATATTTAAAATATCACTTTAATTATAATATAACATGATAAAACATACTACTTTTTTTAAAAAACTAAAATTATGAATGTTTGAAAATAAATATTGTATGTGATATTATAAAAAAAAGGAGAAGAAAATGACGAAAAATAGAACATTAATGCAATATTTTGAATGGTATATAAGTCCAGAAGAAAACTTATGGAGAAAAGTAAAAGAAAATGCAGAGCATCTTAAAAAAATAGGAATAACTGATATATGGCTACCACCAGCATATAAAGGAGAGGCAGGTAATAAAGATGCAGGATATGGTGTATATGACTTATATGATTTAGGAGAGTTTGATCAAAAAGGAAGTATAGAGACTAAATATGGTACTAAAGATGAGTATTTATTAGCTATAAAAGAATTACAGAAGTATGGAATAAAAGTATATGCTGATATTGTTTTAAATCATAAGATGGGAGCAGACGAAAAGGAAGAAGTATTTGCTACATTACTTGATTATAATAATAGAAATGTGGAAATGGGAAATTTAGAAAAAATTGAGGCCTGGACTAAATATACTTTCCCAGGAAGAAAGAATAAATATTCTAGTTTTAAGTGGGATTATAGTCATTTTGGAGGAACAGATTGGGATGAATTACAAAAGAGAAGCGGAATATTTAGATTTTGTGGAAGACATTGGAATGCAGATGTTGATACAGAAAATGGTAATTATGATTATCTAATGGGTACAGATATAGATTTTGACAATATAGAAGTTGTAGAAGAATTAAAAAGATGGGGAAAATGGTATTTAAATTTTACAGGAGTTGATGGATTTAGATTAGATGCTATAAAACATATAAGTGCTAAGTTTATGAAGGAATGGATAGATATTGTACATTGTGAAAAAGATATTTTATGTGTTGGAGAGTATTGGAATAGGAATTTAGATCATCTAAATAATTATATGAATGAGACGAATAATGAAATTCCATTATTCGATGTGCCATTACATTATAATTTGTATGAGGCATCTAATATAGGAAGCAATTATGATTTAAGACATATATTTGACAATACACTTATAAATACAAATCCAGATATGGCAGTTACTTTTGTTGATAATCATGATACAGAACAAGGACAAGCATTATTTTCATGGATTGAAGATTGGTTTAAGCCACTTGCATATTCATTAATATTACTTAGAAAAGATGGACTTCCTTGTGTATTTTATGGTGATTATTATGGTGTACCTAGTCAAAATGTTAGTTCTAAATCATATTGGTTAAATAATTTAATAATTTTAAGAGCAGATTATGCATATGGAGAGCAGATAGATTATTTTGACGACAAAAATATTATAGCCTGGATAAGAAAAGGAGATAGTCAATATGTGGATTCAGGATTAGTTGCTATAATGAGTAATAAAGATTCTGGAAGTAAATATTTAAACTTAGGTGAAGAATTTTCTAATGCTATTTTTTATGATTACTTAGGAAATGTAGAAAATAATGTTATATTAGATGAATATGGAAATGGAACTTTTTCCTGTAATGGGAAAAGTGTTTCTATATGGGTTAGAAAACCAAAAGAAAAAAATGATATATTAGATATATAGAAATACTATTTTTAAATTATGAAAGTGAGGAATGTTATGAATCAAGAAATTATAGATTTTATTATTGAAGCGAAAAGAAAAACTTATGCAGATAATATAAGTGATTGTAAAGTAGATTCAACTAGAATAGGATCAAAAGATTATGAATATAGCAAAGAAAATATGACTTATCATGATACATATTTTGGTGGAGTAAGATTTATGGGACAAGAAGTTATATATATAAACTCAAATATTCCATTATGGGGAATGACTTATTATGGAGTTACAATTGATGAATCTCTAACTGAAGAAGCGGTGGATAAAGCACTAAGACCAGCTTTGATGCATGTAGGAGAAGATAATTCAGTAATTCCAGTGAGAGGACCTAAAAAATTTGTAAATGGTAATTTTACTTATAAATTTAAATCTAATGGAAATATTGAAGATTTTAATGGAATAGAAGAAATTTTTAAAGATGATAAATTAGTGTATAGATTATATTGTAGTGGAGGTCTTATTAAATAAATATATTTATAAATTGGTATCAAAAAAATAATGTGATACCAATATTTTTTTGATTTTTTCTCTGTAAATATAGAAATTATTAATAAACTATTATAAAATACATAAAAACAATATATAAGGAGAAGTATTATGAGGAAAGTTGCACTTATAACGGGAGCATCAAGAGGGATTGGAAGGGCTATTGCCATAAAGTTTTTAAAAGAAGGTTATATTGTTTATGGCACGTTTTTTGAAAATGAGAAAAGAATTGTGATTTAGTGAACGAATATGGTGTAGAAAATATGAAGAAAATAGGTCCATATAACTTTAAAAATATAGATGATGTTTATAAATTAATTGAAGATGTTGCTGGTATAGAATTTGATAGTTTAATTTTAAATGCAGGAACTTTTTCAGAAAATGATGACTTTGTTAACTTTAATTTAGATGAATTCAATCAAGTTATGAATTGTAACTTTTATTCACAACTCATAATTTCAACAAAATTACAAAGTTACATTAAAAATGGAGGAAACATTGTTTTAATGTCAAGCAATGATGCTTATAGTGGAGCATTTGGTAGTATGTCATATAGTATAAGTAAAAGTGCAGTTGTAAGTTTAATGAAATGTCTTTGTGTAAATTTTGGAAGAAGACATATTAGGGTAAATGCTATATCTCCTGGAGCTATAAATACTGATATGAATACACCAGAACAGGAATTTGAAGCTCCTATGTGGACACCTATTGAAAGAATTGCTGAGCCTTATGAAGTTGCAAATGTTGTATATTTTTTATCTTCTTCTGAATCGAGTTTTATAAATGGAGAAAATATCACAATTGATGGTGGTTATGGAAATGTAAGTGTATTATTAAAAGAAGAAATACAAAGAGAGAGAAAAATAGTTGGGTATGATTGGTTAAATGAAAAGATAGCTAGTATTCAAGAAGATGATATTGTTTATTGTTTAGATGCTACACCAGATTATGGATGGATTGAAAATCCTAAAGAGGAAATATATTTAAATGAATATATTAAGGCAGTAGAGAGAAATGTTAAAGTTTATAGGATTATTATGACACCACAGCACAAGAAACAGTATATTTTAAATAATGATTTAGTAAAAGAAACATTAGAGAAATCTACTAATGCAGAATTTATAGGAGTTGTCAAAGAAGAAGATGTAAAAAAACATAATAAAACTGATTATCCTAAAATAGGGAAAGGTTTTGCTGTTATTATTTTAAAAGATGGTACAAGACAATTATTTGTGGATTCTTTTACTAATGAAGATTCTGTTGGATATGTGATTGAAAATGAAATGATGATAGATTCATTAATAGAAGTTTTTGAAAATATTTATAAAAATATTAAAAATAAAAAGATAGAAGTTTATAAATAAAATTATTTTTGTTAGTAGGAGGGGGATAAATGAAAAATGAAAGTGAATTTTTAAGAGAAATAGTAAAAAAGGCCACTAATTTATCTGATGCAAAATTTGATATTACAAATAAAGGTGGAGAAAATGATTTAGTTACTAATTTAGATTTGCAGATAGAAAGATTTTTAATAGATGAAATTAAAAAAGAGTATCCAAATTTTGATATTGTAAGTGAAGAATTTAATACAAATAATGAAATTACAGAAAATTGTTTTATTATAGATCCTATAGATGGAACTATTAATTTTGCAAATAATTTGCCACTTTGGGGAATTCAAGTTGCTTGTATTAAAAATGGCAAAACAGTTGCTAGTGTTATAAATATGCCACGTATTAATGAGTTTTATTATGCTGATGAGACAGGTGCTTATTTAAATGATGAAAGAATTTATGTTAGTGAAGTTCCAATAAAAAATACTTTATATGCAATAGATGGTAATAATAATTTACCAAGTATGCAAAGAATGAGAAAATATTCATCAAGTAGGAGAAATTTTGGTGGTGTTTGTATATCTATGGCATTTGTAGCAAGTGGAAGAATTCATGGAGCAGTATATAGAAGTGATAAACCATGGGATTATGAGCCAGGATTATTTATTTGTAAAATGGCTGGTGCATGTATTAAAAGTATTGATGGATTTCATGCTGCAGCTATGAATCAAGAATTTTTAGATATTTTAGAGTTAGAAACTGCAAAAAGGCAAAATGTTTCAAATATATTTATATTACATTCACTTAATGGAGATACTCTAAAAATGTGGGGTCAAGACATAAAAGAAACATTTGGGCAAAGGGAAATTGATGTTATAATGCCTGAATTTCCTATAAGAGCAAATTCAAGATATGAAGGGTTTAAGGATGTATTAGAATTTTATATTAATAATGGTATGCTTAATAATAATTCAATTGTTGTTGCTCATTCAATAGGAAATCCTTACTTTATCAGATTTTGCAAAGAATTTAATTATAAACCTAAAGCATACATTGCAGTTGCTCCTGATGCAATTTATGAGTATCCTTCTGAAAGAAATGATTATATTGTAGAAGTAAAAAAACAATCTTATCTAAAAAAAGATTCATTAGATTATATGAAAAGTATTTCAAGTAAAAAATATTGTTTATATTCTGATGAAGATGATAAGAATATAGAAAAGTTTACGAGATTTTTAAATGATACAAATGCAGAAGGAATGTACTTAAAATATTATAATCATTTTGATGGATATCATAGAATATATAGAATTCCAGAGCTAGTAGAATTGATAAATAATTTGTTATAAAAGTAACTAAAAAAACGAATATAACTCAAATATTAATGCAGTAGTAGAGATATTTAAAATATAGGAATAGAGAATTATAAAAAAGTAGATAGTAAAATCTGCTTTTTTATATTATATGAATATTCTACTTTTGTGATAATAAAAACATATGTGAATATAGTTGATTTTATTTATAATAATAACATATAAAGCATTTATATAGATATACTTAGTTTTTAATTGAAACAACTACTATTCATAGAATAGGGGTTGGGACAGTTTTTTGGTGCAATAGATATAATACTGTATGATAGTTTATTATACTATATGAAAATATTACTCCTTTGTGTGAGAGTGATATTATATAATATTCTCTAAAATAATTAGGCAATGGAGCAGGGGAGACAGTTATATTATTTCAAAGGAAAGGTACAATGATTATAATTTATTAATGCAAGTAATTTGAGTTTTTATAAAAGGTATGATAATATAATTATTATATAAATAATAAATAAAGGAAATTAAAAAATATGGATAATTTAAACTTATTAGATAAGAGAAAATTTTATAATGAAAATAAAGGTATTTTGAATAAGGAAATTATTGATAAAATAAATAAATCATTTGATATAGAATTTACATATAATTCAACAACAATAGAAGGTAATACATTAACTTTAATTGAAACAAAAGCAGTGATTGAAGATAAAATATCAATTGGAGGAAAAAAATTACGAGAAATATATGAAGTAGTAAATCATAATAATGCTTTTCAATATATAAAAGATTCAATACAAAATAAAGAAGAATTAGATGAAGATAAAGTTAAAGATATACATGAGATTTTAACTAATAATATAATGCAAGGTGGAATATACCGTTCTACTGATGTTGAAATAACAGGAGCAACACATACACCACCAACTCCAAATGATATGTATAATCAATTAAGATTTTTTTATGATGATTTAAGAACTAATAAAAACAAAATTGATATAATAGAATTATCAGCATGGACACACGCTGAGTTTGTAAGAATACATCCATTTATAGATGTAAATGGAAGAACAGCTAGAATATTAATGAATTATCAATTAATGCAAAATGGATTTTTACCAATAAGTATTAAAGTAGAAGATAGATTAGAATACTATAAAGTTTTAGATTTATACGCAAAAGAAAAAGATTTAGAACCATTTAAACAATTAATTAAAAGTTTAGAAGAAAAAAGATTAGATGAGATTAATAAGGTTATAATGCAAGAACTAGATAAAAAATAAAAATATTATATATATACTTATGATTCAGCAGGAAAAGAAGCTACTTTATCTGACCGCTTAATATACAAATACGAAGTTGATGGGTCATTTAATAAATAAAAATAGGAAATTTATGAATAAAAAATAAACATGGAAAAAGGTAATAATAATATATTTTTTATCAATTAAGGTGTATAACACTTTTTATGTTAGACACCTATTTCTAGTATAAAAACTCATCATATTATCAATTACGAAAATTGCATAAAGAAGCAACTCTTGCGAAGCTAGTCATTTTATAAATTTTCTTCATTGACAATATATTACTGTACTACTATAAAGTAAATTAGTACCTTTTGGAGAACACAACTTAAACTTTTCAATGTAATTTTTATTTCAATGTAATTTTAACGTAGTTTTATCAACTTTTAGAGCATTTATAAATTTTTATAAAAGCTCAAAAAAATAAAAGCCTATAATATAGTATTTTAAAGCTTTTTAACTATTTATAACTTTTTATAAATTTTAATAATTTAATATAATTTGGAGCGGGTAGAGGGAATCGAACCCTCACTATCAGGTCGGAAGCATGACATTCTACCATTAAATTATACCCGCATATAATAATAATATAATTATAATACATTTTATTAATATATACAATAAAAATTAAAATAAAATCAGGATAAAGACATGAAATTATTTTTTTGTAACATGTATTACAATAATATTAATGCTTACATGAGTTTAAAATTATAAAATTACTTTGTAAGAATTGAAATATAAGAATTTTTCATTTTAACTAAAATTTTGTAAAAAATTATCTGCTTATAAATAGCTATTTACACAATCTTACTTTCTTACAAAATTAACGCTTTAATCAAAACATAAATTCAGTTTAAAAAATCTTCTTATCAATTGATATAATCAAGTTGTACAATTTATGTATTTATTCTGAAATAAAAAATAATTTAAAATGTAAAATATTAATGCAAATTTTATAATACTATGATAGTATAAAATAAATAAGGAGAGATAAAAAATGAGTGAGGATTTAAAGTTTCTAATAGAATTAGTAAAAAATGCGAGTCTTTTAATAGATAATAAATTTGAAGTAAAAGAAAAAGGAGATAATGGAGATTTAGTAACTAATTTAGACTATAAAGTAGAGAAGTACATTATAGAAAAGATTAAGGAAAACTATCCAGATTTTTCTATAGTAGGTGAAGAGTATAGTAGTGACAAACAGTTAACTGATAACTGCTTTACTGTGGATCCTATAGATGGAACTATTAATTTTGCACATAATATACCGCTTTGGGGTATTCAATTAGCTTGTATTAGAAATAAGAAAACTTGTGCTGCTGTAATATATTTACCAAAATTAGATGAATTATATTATGCTGATGAAAATGGTGCATTTATGAATGGTAAATCTATAAAAGTAAATGAACTGAGTATAAATAAAGGATTATATACAATAGAAGGTCCAGAAAATTTAATAAGGCAAGTAAAAATGAAGGAAGTTAATGGAAATTGTCGTGATTTTCATTGTACTGCTGTAAATTTTGCATGGGTAGCATGTGGAAGACTTAGTGCTACTAACTTCATATTTGATACTTTATGGGATTATATACCAGGTGAGTATCTAGTAAGTAAAGCAGGAGGAGTTATTTATAATAATACGAAAATGCATATAGCAGCAAATAGTAAAGAATTTTTAAATATAATTAAAGATAAATCATCAATAAGTAAAGACGAGAGATTAATTATTACAAAAAATAATTAATAAAGATTGGAGGTATTATAAATGAAATCAAAACAGCAGTTAATAAAAGACTCTATTGAAATTTCAAAGCAAAATGCACCATCATCACAAGTCTTTTTTGATATTGCTTTTGAGAAAGCAAATATGTTATCAGAGGAATATAAGGCAGATAAAGATATTATCTTAGTTGGTTTAAGTCTTATGGATATTAAGTTACAAGAAGCAAAAAAGAAAGGTGATATTTCAAAGCATGTTTCAATGGCTTCTGAATTTAGTTCTAAGTTTTTAAAAGATTATGATATAACAGAAGAAGAATTTAATAAAATCATTAATTGTATAGAAGCTCATCATGGGAAAATTCCTTTTAAATGTATAGAGGCTGAAATTGTTGCAAATGCTGACTGTTATAGATTTATTCATCCATTAGGAGCTTTTTCATATTTAGGAATCTTAGCTAACAGAAGTAATGATACAATACAAAATATTAAGCAATTGGAATTTAAGCAAAAAGAGAAATATAATATATTGTCTTTAGAAAAAGCAAAAGAAGAATTATATAGTTATTATGATCATTTTTCTAAATTATTTAATTTTAACAATAAATAATTCATTTATTTGTAGAGAAATATAGTTAACACAGATAGTTTTATATAGATAAATTTTTTTAATGTAAAATATTAAAAAAATATATTATTTCTAATTATATAGGAGATAGAATATGATAGTAAAGATATGTGCAAATAAAAGTGTTGAAGATGCCAAAATGTGTTTAGATGCTAAAGCAGATATTATAGGAATTTTAGTAGGACAAGAACATACAAGTAATGATTTTGTTAATAAAGAAACGGCAAAAGAAATTGTTAAATATATAGATAAAAAATGTAAGGTAGTTCTTGTTACGCATCTAACAAATGCTAATGAAATAATTAAACTTGCACAGTTTATAGAATGTGATATGATTCAGCTACATTCCAACATCAAAGAAAATGAAGTAGAAAAAATAGTGAGTATTTTGCCAAATATAAAGTTAATGAGATTAATTCATATATCAAATACTGGAGAGATATATACTAATTATAATGAAATAAAATATGCTGATTATTATATATTAGATAGTTTTAATAAAAGCACAAATCAAGTTGGAGGTACTGGTTTAATACATGATTGGAATATAAGTCATAACATTATAAAACAGCTTAATAAACCAACATTTCTAGCAGGGGGATTAACACCAGATAATGTACAAGATGCAATTAATACAGTAGATCCATATGGAGTTGATGTTAATAGTGGTTGTAAAAATGAGTTAGGAATGAAAGATAGAGATAAAGTTATTGCTTTTGTAAAGAATGCTAAAATTAGAATATAAAATTAAATAAAATAATATTCATTAATTGATGCTATTTTTATTTTAAAGTAAGTATTTTTTTATATTATAATTAATTACATATGATTTTAATTACTTCTGGTAATTTTTCTAATCCGCTTTTCTTACCCATATGACCGATATTCCTTATTAACATTTCTTTAGAATCGATATCTTTGCAAAATTGTTCTAGTAATTCGAAAGGTACAATATGATCATCATTACTATATATTGAGTATCTTTCTAATAGTAATTTTTGTGCATCAGATTTTTCATTTTCAGTTAATATTGTTATTTTAACTTTTTCGTTTAAAGTATCTTTACCTTCGTTGTAATAATCTTTTGAAAAACCTGCTAAACTAATATATTGTCCGACATTTAATTTTTTCTTTGAAATATATTTTATAAACATTGGATTTCCAATTGAATGAGCAACTACAATTAAGTTCTCATTAAAATATGATTGGTATTTATCGAAGATATCAAAATATCCTTCAATTGTAATTTCATCTCTTACAGGAAAGTCTGGTAAAATAACATTATATTTTTGTTTTTCTAACTCATTTTTAAAATAATAGAATATTTTGGGTATTCCATTAAAACCAGAAATTAATAATACATTTTTCATTATATATATTCCTCACTAATTATTATTATATTTATAAATTATTGTAAATAATTATATTAAACTTTTTATAGGTATACAATACCTATATGAAAAAGTTGTACAAAATTATAAAAAATACACAGCTCCAAAAAATTAATTTATTTTTATCAGTATTATTATAACTCCAATAGAATATCCAATTAAAAAAAAGGAAACAGTTCAAATTTAAAAAATATTATAATCAATAAGATCATAATAATAATTACTATTTGATAGCCAAAATTATGAATTTAAGTTTATTAGGGATAAAAAATATTTTAATTTTTCTATCATATTATCTCCTTCTCATGTCTAACCAAATTTATAAATGAATAATATGCAGGGAGTTAGTTATGTGTAAACTTGAACAAAATAAGAGCAAAAAAACTCTAAATTTCATAACATTTAGAGTTTTTTTGTTTAAAGAATTTTTTATGTCACTATTTAGTGAAAGCTATATTTCTGGGCTTCATAGTTATAATAGTCAAAGGCATTCTTCCAATCAATCCTGCCATTAACTTTTTCAATCTTGTAATTTTTTTCAGCCCATTATGAATACCATTATAGTATTCAAAGTAGTCTTTGCAGTCTGTACATAAAACCATTACTCTCCCATCTAGGAGACTGTTTAAAAGATCAATGTCAATATCATTTGGTTAACTGGATACCGATGTCTCTTATTTCTTCTTGAGAGATTAAAGCTCTAACTAACCTTGTGGTATCCTTTTTAAAGATGTACAGAGGGTGCTTATTATCATACCCATAATAGATAGCTAATACTTCAGTATTATCTTCTACTACTTCAATCCGTCTAATTGCATAATGATAAAAAGCATGACTAAAGTTATTATAAAAGTCAATAAAAAAGTTTTTCATAAAAATCCTTCCTTTCTTTATTCAAAATATTATAACTACAATATTATTATACCACCATTTACAAATTGCAAATTTTACAAGAAAACACATAAAATAAAAAGTCATCATACTAGAACTATTTCTAATACAATGACTTTATTTAATGGAGCGATATTCTTACAAGTTACGAACTCTCTTGTTCTCTTTCTAGTATTTATTATATACTCATTATAAATTGTATGCAATAGTAATTAAGATATTTTTTAATATATTTGCATTTAAAGTAAGAGTAATATGGCATAAATTTAGTAGTTAATGCGAGAATAATTTGTAATTTTACGTAAAATGATGTATAATTTAGTTAGTACTTGTTTTTGAAACCAAAAAGTTAAACACTTGGAGGTTTCAAAGCCTCCAAGAAATTTTAAGGAGGAACAGAGAATGGCTGAAACAACAATAGCAAAAGCAACATTTTTCACAACCAACATTGAGGTGCCTGTTAAAACACTTATGCTGAACAGTACACTCAAGGATTTTGATGTTCGTGAACTTGAAGAACACTTTGAAGATCTGCTTCAAGCAATCGACCCTCATATTTACTCACCCAACCGTAAATTCGATTATGAAAAATGCCGTATTCTTATGAAATGGGCTTACAATTGCAATGCTTCTTTAGAAAATTATTCTAATTCTCTTGATGTGGAAGGCAATAAAGTAATCAAATTTTCATTTGGATTCGTGGACATGGATGAGATGCAGTACTTTGTTAATGGATTAAATACTCTAAAATAATTAGGCACTAACCGAAATGGAAAGACTGACATGTTCTCATAAGAGTTCATGTCAGTTTTTATACTATAAATTTATGATTTTTTCTATAATCTCTATTTCTATTTTGTTAATTGCAAAGCATTTTTTACCTAGATCTTTTATTAAAGCTCCTAAATGATACATTTCCTTATTATCTATAACAATAAACCTATCATGAAATTTATTCGTTTTAGCAACTTTTAATATAGGATATTCTTTATTGAATTTTTTAATATCTAAATTTTCAATATTACTTTTTTCTGATGTTAGAATAACTACTTCTACAGTATTTTTCTTTTTGGCTAACATTTTTAAAATACTGTCATCAATATAATTGTCTATAATCAAAATTTTGTTATTTGCTCTTTTTATAATATCTACAATGATACTATATGCATCATATATTTGACCATCAAAAAATACTCTTTGCTTAATGTTCTCTTCTAATTGTAGTTGATTAAAGACCTCATCAAATTTTTTATTATGTTCTTGTAATTGATATTCTACATTTGTTAATCTTTCGAATACTTGTCCATTTAACATTAAAAATTTTCGCATTTCTACAAATGCATTCATAATATTTATACTTACTTGAACAGCTATATCATTTTTCAACAAACCTGATAACATAGCTATTCCTTGTTCTGTAAATACATAAGGTACATATTTTTTTCCTCTATGTTTACTATTTTCATTTTTTGAACTGGTCGCAATTTGCGACCAGTTATTCTCCTGATCTAAATTTAGAATTGTAGTTTGCCTTTTTAAATTATTTATTTCTTCCTCTGTTAATTAAAAACAGAAATTTTTTGGAAATCTTTCTTTGTTTCTACTTACAGTTTCATTTATTCTTTTTGTCTGATAATTATATAGTCTAGCTACATCACTATCTAGCATAACTTGTTTTCCTCTTATTGTATAAATTGAATTTTTTATTTCTTCAATAGCTAATTCATTCTGAATTACTAATTTGTTTTCTTCCATAGATTGACATCCTCTTCTTACTTCATATATTTTAAAACATTTGTTCTATATTGTCGATGCTTTTGTGATTTTTTATTTTAAAATTTATACTATTGAAAAGATATAAAGCAACTTTATTTTGCTGTGTTGAATCCATTTCCATAATTTTAGCTGAAACAAAAATTATATAAGGATAATTTGCAAAGTTGACAATAGTTGTCCTGTACTCAATATTAAATTCTTTTAGTAGATTATCAAAGCATTTATACATTTCTTTTTTATCATATTCTAAATCAGTGTGACTATAATTATCACACATACATATTGCTAATCTTAATTTGTTTTCTAAATCCATATCTTTTATCATTTCTATTACATAATTTATTTTTTCATCATTCATATTTTTTAGTTCCTTTCAATTTTTATTTTTGGGGTATGGGGTGTAAAACCCCATATTGAAATTTGTGCTGGAGTACAAATTCATTGCTTGCTGGCTGGGACACAAATTTGCATTTGCGGGAGCACAAATGCAGTGCTTGCTAGGACAAGAATTTATAATTTTTCAAATATTCCACTTTTCTTGTACAGTTTTTCTTTTTATCTTTTATAAAATTTCTGTTGGAATTTTTGGTATTAAAGTTAAGTAATCTACTATATTTCCATTCTGGATATAAGGGCAATTTATAATTCCATTCGTATAAAAATTCTGTTTTATTAGTTCATTATATATCGTTAAAGTAGCATTATCATACTCATTATTTGCTATTTTTGTATTTGAAAATACAAAATAATCTTCTTGCAACTTTTCTAGTTCTTGTTTAGTAATTGCTTCTTTATAAATAAATCCAATATTATTGTTTTTTAGTATTCCGTATAAATATTCAATATAATCTTTGTTACTTTTTGAGATAAATTCTTCTGTAAATTTTATATTTGTTATCTCAATATTATAGTTTTTATCTCTTTTAATTTCGATTGTATCAATTAATCTTTTAATCAATTCTTTCTTTGCTTTTCTATTTAAACTATCAAAAATAAATGCAAAACCCAATCTGTTTTTGAATATTACTTCATCATTTTTAATATCACAATTTAACTTTTTCAATAGTTCTATTGTATATTCTTTATAATCATTGTTAGGATCAATTTGTTGCTTTTTCTTATTTAAGTTTTCTATTTCTTTCTTAATTACATCATTTTTAATGTTAATTGTTTCAACATTTAAGGTAGAACTTAAGTATAAATCTACTAATTTTTTCTCTTGCATTTTTAGTTTCTCAATAGCTTTTTCTATGTCTTTAATATCTTTTGTTTTTGTGGAATTGCATACTATAATTTCGTTATCCATATCATACATATATCTTGTTAATTCATTTAAAACTCTAACTAATTTTTGTTCTATTTTATCTGAGCTATAATGTATCCCTTTGGATTTGCAATTAGGATTTTTGCAAGTTAGATGATAATATACTTTTTCTTTTGGTGTTCCACTATACTTAAAAGAGTTTGTAAAAGATAGTATCTTTCCACAAGTAGGACATCTAACAATTCCAGTAAATAAGTGAATATGCTCTCCATAATTTGAATGTTTATTTCTTTCTAAAATTTTTCTAGTTAAATTCCATATACCATTATCTATAATTGGCTTACAATAATTTTCAACTCTTAATATATCTTGTGGCTTTCTACAATATTTGCCATACTCAAATATACCAATATAAATAGAATTAGTAAGTATCTTATAAACTCTATCACTTGTCCATTTTCCTGTTTTTAAATACACATTGCTATCTTTCATAGTTGTTGCAATACTTCTAGTTGATTTACCTTGCTTACATAGTTCAAAAATTTCTTTAACAACTTGCGATTCAATTGGCTCTATTTCTAAATGACCTGTTTCACTATTTCTGATATAGCCATAGGGAGCTTTACTAGGATGTATATGTTCTAACGCCATTTCTTCCATTGCTCTTTTAGTTCTTGATCCAATTTCTTTTCTTTCTCTTTGACCAAATACTAAGTTCATTCCAAATATCATTTCACCATTTGCAGTAGATACATCATATGGCTCTAAAATAAGCTCTATTTTAACATCATGTTCTTCACAATAGTTTAAAAGCAAAATCCATCATAGTTATTTCTAGTTAACCTGTCTACTTTAATAGCAACTATTGTTTCAATTTTGTGTGACTTAATATCTTTTAAAAGTCTTTGCATTTCTGGTCGCATTAAATCTTTTCCAGAATGTCCTGCATCATTGTATACATCTACAATATCGTAATCATTCTTTTCACAATATTCTTTTATCATTCGTAACTGTGAATCAATAGAATAGCCATTATCTCT
>CANOSM010000006.1 GCA_947569365.1 uncultured Clostridium sp.
TGGTCTTGAGGCTTCTTTTATCATATCAGCAACAAACATTTCTGATTCCCTAGAAGCTGTACCATTTCCTATTGCTATCATATCAATTTTGTCTTTTTCAATTAACTTTAATAATTCTTTTTTAGCCCCTTCTACATCATTTTGTGGTTCTGTTGGATATACAGTTGTATAGTCTAAAACTTTTCCCGTTTCATCAATAACAGCAATCTTACAACCAGTTCTATATGCTGGGTCAAACCCCATCACTGTTTTTCCTTTAATTGGTGCCCCTAGCAATAGTTGTTTTGAATTCTGACCAAATACTTTAATAGCTTTTTCTTCTGCTTTTTCAGTTAAATCACTTCTGATTTCCCTTTCAATAGATGGTTCAATTAATCTTCTAAAACTATCTAAAATTGTTTCTTTTAACATTTCTGTAAATTGCGTTTCGCCTTTTATTACATCTCTTTCAATAAAAGATAATATTTTTTCTTCTGGTTTTCCGAATTTTTACTTTCAAAAATTCCTCTTTTTCTCCACGATTAATAGCTAAAATTCTGTGACTTGGAATATATTTGATAGCCTCACTATATTCGTAATACATTTCATAGTTTGACTTTTCTTCTTCCTTAGCTGCTTTAGTCTCAATAACAGCTTCTCTATAACATTGTCTTTTAATTTCTTTTCTATATTTTGCATTATCTGAAATATCTTCTGCTATAATATCTAAAGCTCCTCCGAATTGCCTCCTCTTCTGTGTTTACGGCCTTATCTTTATTTTTCTTATCCTCTTCTGATAATTTATCTATATTAATGTACTCTTTAGCTATTTCTTTAATCGGTTTTGTTTCTTTTTGTTCTATAATAATAACTGCTAATGGCTCTAACCCTTTCGCTTTAGCAACAGTTGCTCTTGTTTTCTTTTTTTGTTTATATGGTCTATAAATATCTTCTACCTCTGCTAATGTTTTTGCAATTGCTACGGCTTGTAAAATTTCGTCTGTTAATTTTCCTTGCTCTTCAATTGATTTAACTACTTCTTCTTTTCTTTGTTCTAAGTTTCTTAAATAGTTTAGTCTATCCCCTAATTCTCTTAATATTTCATCTGAAAGTCCTCCTGTAACTTCTTTACGGTATCTAGCAATAAATGGAATAGTATTTCCTTCGTCAATTAATTTTACTGTGTTTTCTACTTGTGATGGCTTGATATTTAATTCTTCTGCAATTGTTTTAATAATTTTGTCCATTATTTTACTTCCTTTCATTTAGATAGTTTTACATCTTTTTATTTCGCTTTTATATTATATCAAATGTTCATAAAAAAACAATATAAATTAAAAAAATTATATATCATAATCTTCATTTTAAAAAAAGTCGAAGTTATGGCTAAGTTGGGACAGGCACACTTTAGCCAAAAACACATTTATTCTTGAAAACAAATGGAAAATAGTGTATAATAGCAAAGAAACAATAAGAGAAAGGAAGAAAGATAAATGTTAAGTGCAAACAATGTAACAGTAAGATTTGGAAAAAGAATACTGTTCGAAGATGTAAACATTAAATTTGGAAAAGGAAACTGTTATGGAATAATAGGAGCAAATGGAGCAGGAAAATCAACCTTTTTAAAGGTATTATCTGGGGAAATCGAGCCAAGCAAAGGAGATGTAAGCTTAGACAAAGGAGAAAGAATATCTGTTCTAAAGCAAGACCACTTTGCTTATGAAGAAAATACAGTACTAGACACAGTAATCATGGGTAACAAAGAGCTTTATAGCATTATGAAAGAAAAAGACGAAATATATGCTAAACCAGATTTTAGTGAAGATGATGGAATGAAGGCTGCTAAATTAGAAGAAAGATTTGCCGAATTAGACGGCTGGAATGCTGAGTCTGATGCTGCTATGCTATTAAATGATTTAGGAATTATCCCAGAAAATCATTATAAATTAATGAAAGAAATTGAAGCAAAAGACAAAGTAAAAGTTTTATTAGCCCAAAGTCTATTTGGTAATCCAGATGTTTTACTCCTAGACGAACCTACTAACGACTTAGATTTAAAAAGTATCAACTGGCTACAAGACTTCCTAATGGACTTCGAAAACACTGTCATTGTTGTATCTCATGATAGATATTTTCTAAACAAAGTATGTACACATATAGCTGATGTAGATTTTGGAAAAATTAAAGTATATCCAGGAAACTATGATTTTTGGTATGAATCTAGTCAATTAGCTTTAAAACAAGTAAGAGAACAAAATAAGAAAAAAGAAGAAAAAATCAAAGAGTTGCAAGACTTTATCGCAAGATTTAGTGCTAATGCTTCTAAATCAAAACAAGCAACTTCAAGAAAAAAGACTTTAGAAAAAATAGAATTAGACGAAATTAAGCCATCTAATAGAAAATATCCATATGTAGATTTTAAGCCAGATAGAGAACCCGGTAAGGAAATTTTGCAATTAAAAAATATATCAAAAACAATAGAAGGTGTAAAAATATTAGATAATATATCTTTCGATGTCAAACAAGGTGATAAAATTGCCTTTTTAGCTGACAACGAAATTGCTAAAACTGTACTATTTCAAATTATCGCTGGAGAACTAGAACCAGATAATGGAGAACTAGTTTGGGGAACTACTATAACTAACAATTACTTCCCTAAAGATAATAATTACTTATTTAATACCGATGAAGATGTAACAGAATGGCTAAGAAAATACTCAAAAGACCCAGATGAGACGTACGTAAGAAGCTTTCTAGGAAGAATGCTATTTTCTGGTGATGAAGCATTAAAAAAAGTAAAAGTTCTTTCTGGAGGAGAAAAAGTAAGATGTGTATTGTCTAAAATAATGTTATCAGGTGCTAACTTTTTAATATTTGACGAACCAACTAATCATTTAGACATGGAAAGCATTACTGCTGTAAATGAAGGCATGAAGAAATTTGTTGGAAACATTTTATTTACTTCACATGACCATGAGTTAACTCAAACAGTTGCTAACAGAATTATTGACATCAAAGAAAATGGCAAAGTTGTTGATAAAGAAGTTACTTACAATCAATATTTAGGTGTAGAATAAATTTTAAATAAGGAATGGTGTTAAAAAATATGGCAAGAGTTGATAAAATTAATTATTATTTAAATATAGCTCAAACAGTAGCAGAAAGAGGAACCTGTCTTAGAAATAATTATGGAAGTATTATTGTTAAAAACGATGAAATTATATCAACTCGGATACTCTGGTGCACCACGAGGTAGAAAAAATTGTTTAGATTTAGGGTATTGCATAAAAAGTGATATGCCAAGCGGTAAAGGTTATGATAAGTGTAGGTCTGTTCATAGCGAACAAAACGCAATGCTTAGTGCTGCAAGAAAAGATATGATTGGTGCTACTTTATATATGGTTGGTATTAATCAGAGAAATGGCGAATATGTAAAAGATAATTGGCCTTGTACTTTTTGTAAAAGAATGTTAATTAATGCAGGTATTAAAGAAGTTGTAATGAGAGATACTAAAACTGATTACCGAATTGAACAAGTCCAGTCTTGGATTGAAGATGATGATTCTTTAGAATATTAGAAACCCAGCCTATCGTAAAAGATGTGTCCCAAATTTCACAAAAATGTAGCTATAGGGCAGCCTGAACTTTACTGCCTAAAGTTTACTAGTTCCTAATTATAATTATAGCATATTTAACTTCATTTTGCAAAATTTTCAAATGCTAAATAGCCGTTAAAGAAGGAAATTTTTGACTTTTTTTGTTTTTTATAGCATAATTTATGTATACGATAAATTATACTATAAAAGGAAGAATTGCTATGGGATTAATAAATAATATACGTGAATTTTTTTCAGATTCAAAAAATACTCAACCAGCACAAGCAAATGTAAATGAGGAATATGAAAAATCAAGATTAGCTGAAAGAATAATTGATTTAACAAATAGCATAAAAAGAATCAATTGTTTTGATAGGAGTGTTTCTAATTTACCAAATTCTTATAGTTATGAATATGAATTAAAAAGAAAGAGTTTAGAGGAATTACAAGCAATTAGTTCTAGTTTAGAAAATAAGCTTGCAGAATTAAAAAAACAAAACCAACGAGTAAATCCAAAAAGGGAAGCTCTTGAAGCTTCTAAATGGACTGGACAAAAGCCTGAATATATGAGTAATTATGATTTTGATAGGTTTCAAAGAGACGATGATGGTAGATAAATTATAAAAGTATAAGACGTTGATATCTTATACTTTTTCTTTTGTTCTATACATAAAAATAGATACAATTGATACTTATATTTTATCATAAGCATGAATTATATCTACATGTTGTATATCTTTATTTCATTTTCATTTTTTCTATTTCTTGTTTTGATAAGCCTGTTAATTCAGAAATCTGTTCAACTTTCATGTCAGCAGCTAACATTTTTTTAGCTATTTCTTTCTTACTGTTCTTAGCTCCTCTTTTTTCTCCTCGTATTTCTCCAATTCTCTCTCCTTCTTCTCTCGCTCCTTGCGCCATACTTTTTTCGTCTCTTATTGCCTTTTCTCTTAAAAAAGCAAGCCTTCTTTCTGCTTCGTCCCCTGTTAAGTATTCATACTCATCATTAGCCTTTTTTATTTCTTTATTTTTTTCCATAGCTAATTCTACCCCCCTTCGGATTCGCTTGACTTATAAATTGCAACCATTGCTCCATTTTAGTTTGTATTCCCCTTTTTTCTTTTACAAACTTTGGTATTTGTATAAAATGTATTTCCATCTTATCTGTCAAAATTTTATATTTATAATCTCTTCTTAATCTTGTTACTTCATGATATGGTCCATCTTCAAATTGCTCATAATTTAATATATTTATTGCTATTGTCTTTTTAGTTCTATTGTAATTTTCTCCAGCAGTTAAAGTATTATAATAATTTCCTGACCAATAATATAATGTTCTTTCTATAAAATCATATGGATTTATTACTTGAACTTCTATATTAACAATTGTGTCATCATTTAAAATCGCTAATATATCTAGTCTTCCTAATTTATTTTCTTCTAGTTGTTTTTCTAAACTAACTTCTGCTTGTACTTCTACTTTTTCTATTGGAATTTCTAAAATTGCTATCAAAAAGTCTTTTAAAATACTTTCATTTCCTTTTTTAGCAAATATTTTTTTCCATATGTAATCATTTGTAACTGGTATTTTGAGTTTTGCCATATTCCTGCTTCCTTTCTAATTTTACAATATATTTTGTTCTTTTTCAAGAACTTCTTTGTAAAATTTTATAATTATTGTTTTTTGGTAAATATTGAATAAAATAGTAAATTAAAAATTTTGAATTTTAATTTGTTAGAATAAAATATAATAACATTGATTTACTTTCATTTAAAATATAAAGAATTTTAAAATTTTTATTTAAAATAAATATAGATAATATAAACTTTTTTTCTTTGAACGTTTAATTCTGAATTATAAAATATTGAAATCAGATAAAATAAGGATAAAATTTTTTTGAAATAAAAAATAGAATTTAATACATTTATTAAAACACAGAATATATAAAATTTCAACCACTTTTCATCGCAAATTTCGACATTTATTTCAAAAAAAGTATAAGACCACATAAATAGTCTTATACTTTTAGTTGTTTCAAACTTATTAATTACGGCCTATTATTTACTAAATATGGTAAATTATCATTTACTCCTGTTTCTTGCTTCCAAACGCCTTTACCTTCTTCATTACTAAGTAATGTTAATAATCCTGAATTCAATGTTTTCATTTGTGTCAATGTGTAAGTTTTGTTAGTAATACTACAACTTGTTCCCTTTGTTGCTATATCTGTCTTTCCTGTTATTGAAGCAGTATATTTTCCTGTTATATAGGTACAATTTCCTCCTAAGTTTCCTGTTACTGAACTTCCTAAAACTGACTCATTTGCATTATATGAATTATATATATAATTATTATTTTCCTCATATACATTGCTTTGTCCTACAACCCCACCTACTTCACTGTATCCGCAGACATCACCTTTATTATAACTATTCTTTATTGTTGAGCCATAACTATATCCTGAAATTCCTGCTACATGATGTGTTTTATAATTAGATGTAATCTCTCCTGTGTTAAAACATTGGTCTATTATAGTATTGTAACTAACTCCTATTATTCCTCCTAATCCTCCTGTTGTTCTAATACTTTCACCAGTACTTTCAAAATTTACTTTTCCACTATTTTTAGATATTGTTATTGTAGAATCAATAGCCTGTCCCATTATTCCTCCTGCACTAACGCCTTTTTCCTCACCAAAAATTGTATTACGATTTGCAGTTATCTCTCCTATATTAGTGCAATTTTCTATTCTAGCAGAAGATATAATTCCACAAATTCCTCCAGCATAACTATTAGTATTATTTACATTTCCATAACTTTTAATAAGACCTGAATTTGTACAATTTAAAATAATACATTCTTCATCGGTATATACATCTAATACATTATTAGTTCCGCAGATTCCACCTGTACCAGAGCTTGCAAATATATTATTAATATTGCTACAATTTAATATTTGACTATGAATCATAGTTCCCACAATTCCTCCATGTGCATTCTCAGTTGTATCAGTTATTTGGCTATTATTAGTACAATTATTAACTGTACCATCCTTTAATTTTCCTATAATTCCTCCTATAAATTTACATTGAGCATCTATTTTTCCATTTATTGTTACACTATTAATTGTACATTCTATTCCCATTCCAAATAATCCACTACTCTGGTAAGTAGTATCTTTACTTGAAGAATTAATTGTTACTGTTTTATTATTCCCTTCAAATGTTCCTGCAAAATATTTCCCTGTATACTCTTTTCCTACTGTTGAATTGCCATATCCTATCGGAATCCAATTCTCTCCTGTTTCTATATTATCTATTAATTTTACTGTTCTTGACGCAAACGTATTATCTCTTTCATTTACTTGTATTGCTAAATTTCTTAAATCTGTCGCTGTCTTTATTATTTTAGTATTTGTTACTGTTTTTACTTCTGATGTTTTTTCTTCATTTTTAGTATCTATTGTTTTTACATAACAATTTACATCTTTGTAAAATTCTAAGTTTTCTATTATATAGCTTTCTTCTCTTGTTAGATTCATATCTTGATATTCATAGGTTTTAGTACTTTTTCCATCTACAAATAATTCCATTTTCTTAATTGCTCTTCCTTGGCCTCTTCCTACTATTGTTATTGTTGCTTTTGCTTCATCTGTTACATCTCCTCCTGTTATACTTGCTAATACACTTCCTTCTTTTATATTTACTATACTTATTTCTTTTGTTCCTATTTTACTATTTCCTCCAATTGCTTGGATTACATATTCCCCATTTATTGGTATTTCTGCTGTTATACTTGCTTCTGCTCCACTTACTTCTTGTGTTTTTATTGTTTCGTATTTTACATTTTCTCCTTCTACTTTTTTATAATATACATTTATTTCTTTTAATCCTTTTACATCTGCTGTTTTTGCTGTTATTGTTACTGTTAATCCGTCTGTTACTTCTCCTTCTTCGTATTCTACTTTTGTTATTTCTGGTAGGTTTTCTTTTGCGTCACTTCTTTCTCCTTTATATTCTATACTTAAATCTTCTTTTACTAAAAATTCATATCCATCTACTATTACTGTATATGGTGGTCCTTCATTTCTGTTATTTGGCGTTATCAAGGTTAACCCTTCTATTTTTATTAATTCATCATAAAAGGTTGTATTTTCTTTATTTACTTGGTATGACATTATTGCTAGTTTTACTTTTTCTTCTGCCGATTTCTTTTTATATTCTTCTGTTGCTTGTCCTGCTTTTGTTAAAATTCCATTGTTTCCTGTTAGGCTTGCTATACTTATTCCTGCTAATATTAATAAAACTATTATTGTTATAACTAATGCTATTAGTGTAATTCCTTTTTCTTCTTTAGGAAGTTTTTTCATTTCTTTTCCTGCCTCTCATTTTTCTTTTGTTTATCGTTTCCTTTTTTGTTTCTTATATTCCTTTTGTTTTTTTCCATAAAAAATAGACACAATTCACATTTATATTTTATCATAATGGTGAATTATGTCAAGATAGTGTACATATTTATTTCATTTTACAAATTAGTCATCAAATAGTAATTTTATTCCCCATATTCCAGAAATACCAACTAATCCATATATAATCCTTGAAATAATTGTCATTTCTCCGAAAATAGTTGCTACTAAATTAAAATTAAATAGTCCTATTAGTCCCCAATTGATAGCACCAATGATAATTAATACTAAGGCTATTTTATCAATAATTTTCATGGCTTGTTCCTCCTTGATTTTTATCAACTTAAAAAAGTCTTTGTATTATTATCTTCTTTTTTCTAAAAATTATGTATTTTTTCAAATTTTCATTATTTTTGTACATTCATATTTAATTTCTTCCTTTCTCGTACAACTTATTTGTAATTAACATATCTCTCATAACATCTAAAAAACTTCTAATTAACATGCATAAAAAATAGACACACTTCATATTATAGTTTATCATAAATATGAATTATATTTATATATTGTACACTTTTACTTTATTACTATTTACTGTTAAGTATAAATACTAATCCAACATATTCTTTTTCTTTAGCCAATAGGTTACTAATAAAGTCAATATAACAGAAATTAATACCATAGCAACAAATCCATAAGGACTATTTTGAAGTGGTAATCCAACATTCATTCCCCAAAAGCTAGATATCATCGTAGGTACAGCTAGTACAATTGTAATAGAAGTCAAAAACTTCATTACTCCATTTAAGTTATTTGAAATAATTGAAGCATATGCATCCATTGTACCATTTAAAATATCTCGGTAAATTTGAGCCATTTCAATAGCCTGTCTATTTTCAGTAATAGCATCTTCTAGGATTTCCTCATCATCTTCATATAATTTTATAATTTTTCCTCTTAGCGTTTTTTCCATAACAAGTTCATTTGACTTTAAAGAAGTTGTAAAATATACTAATCCTTTTTCTATACTTAGTAATTTTAATAATTCCTTATTTTTCATAGAATTTTTTAAAATATATTCCGCAATTTCTGTTTCTTTATTTATTTGCTTTAGATAACTCAAATAATAAGATGAATTTACATATAATATTTGAAAAATAAATCTTGTTTTTTTGTAAGTTAAAAAATTTTTTATTTTTTTTCTTTCAAACTCTTCAATTACTTTATTTCTTTTTAAAGATACTGTTACAAAAAAATCATCTCTTACTACTATCATTCCTAATGGCATAGTTGTGTATATATCATTATCTTCGCCCTTTTCTATGATTGGTACATCAACAACAAATAATGTGGTATTATCATCTTCTTCTTGGTCTATTCTAGCTTTTTCTTCATAGTCTAAAGCATAACGAATAAAGTCTTCCTCTATGTTTATATTTTCACATACTCTTCTTATTTCACTTTCCGATGGATTTACTAAATTAATCCATACTCCCTTTCTAAAATCTTTGATTTCTTCAAGTTGATTTGTTTGTGTATCTGTATTATATATTTTTAGCATATCCATCACCCCTTTAAATTTTGCTTCTAAACATTTCTATTTTAGCCCTTTTGTAACACTTTGTCAATGTTAATTTTAGGGATTTATGAACTATTACGCTATAGTTCTAGTGAACTGTATCTCATAACTTACAATTAATTTTAAAAAACCTCTTGACAATTGAGTATATGTTCAACTATAATATAATCACAGTTGAGTATCAATTCAATTGTTTTGTTAATATAATAAATTGAAAGGAGTTTAAACTATGTCAAAAAATGAATTTATCTGTGATTGTAACATTATTCACGATGACATTGTAAAACATACCTTAAATAATATGGCCAGTGAAGATGTTTTTAACAAACTAGCCGAATTTTTTAAAATTTTAGGAGATACTACTAGAACAAAAATACTTTTTGCTTTAGACAAAAATGAAATGTGTGTATGTGATATCGCAAATGTTTTAGGCATGAGTAAATCTTCTATTTCCCATCAATTAGGAACACTTCGCAGAAGTGGTATTGTAAAGTGCAGAAGACAAGGAAAAGAAGTATATTACACATTAGACGATAATCATATAAAAGAATTGTTTGAAGTTGGTCTTGAGCATATTGAACACAAAGTTATGTAAGAAAGAGGAAAAAGAAATGGAAAAATTTAAAATTATACTTGCTTTTATTTTATTTATAATTGCTTTATTGGTTCCTTTAGAAAACATATGGATTACAAATAGCATTTATATTGTAAGTTATCTTATTGTAGGATTAGAAATAGTTTTAAAAGCAATCAAACATATTATACGAGGAAAAATCTTTGATGAGCATTTTCTTATGACTGTTGCAACTCTAGGTGCTTTTGCAATTGGTGAATTCCCAGAAGCAGTTGCTGTTATGTTATTTTATCAAATTGGAGAATTTTTCCAAGACTACGCAGTTGATAAATCAAAAAAATCTATTACCAATTTAATGAACCTTAGACCTGATTTTGCTTATGTAAAACGTGATGGCATTATTAATAAAATTTCCCCAGAAGAGGTAAAAATTGGGGATACCTTAGTTGTAAAACCTGGTGAAAAAATACCTTTAGACGGAAAAATTATAGAAGGAACATCTCTATTAGATACTTCTAGTTTAACAGGAGAATCCTTACCAAGAAAAGTAAATCAAAACGATATTGTTTTAAGCGGATGCATAAATCAAACAGGTTTACTTACTATTAAAGTTACAAAAGAATTCGCCGAATCTACTGTTAGCAAAATTTTAAATTTAGTAGAAAATGCTTCTAGCAAAAAATCAAAGTCAGAAAATTTTATTACTAAATTTGCTAAATATTATACCCCAATTGTAGTAATAATTGCCGTTATTTTAGCAATTGCACCTCCTTTGTTTTTAGGATTTGAAACTTTTTCAAATTGGATATATCGTGCATTATCTTTTTTAGTTGTTTCATGTCCTTGTGCTTTAGTTATTTCTATTCCACTCAGCTTCTTTGGTGGAATTGGTGGCGCCTCTAAAGTAGGAATTTTAGTAAAGGGAAGTAACTATTTAGAAGCTCTAGCTCACCTTGAAACTGTGGTTTTTGACAAAACTGGAACATTAACAGAAGGAACTTTTGAAGTTCAAAAAGTAGTAAATGTGAAAAAGGGTCTGACACAAATTCACAAAAATGTGCAAAAAGAAACGTCCCTAATTAACATCGCTGCACATGCTGAGATGTTTTCTAACCACCCTATTTCTTTGTCTTTGAGGAAGGCTTATAGTAGTGAATATGGTAAGGATTTAGATTCTAGTTTAGTTAGTAAGACCGAAGAAATTCCTGGGTTAGGGATATTTTCTGAAGTTAATGGGCAAAATGTTTTTGTTGGTAATGAGAAGTTAATGGAAAAAAATAATATTGCTTTTTCTAAGTGTGATGAAGTTGGTACTGTTTTACATGTTGCTATTGATGGAGTTTATGCTGGATATATTGTAATTGGTGATAAAATAAAATCTGATGCTAAACAAACTATTACTGATTTAAAGTCATATGGTGTTAAACAAACTGTTATGCTTACTGGTGATAGAAAAGTGGTTGGAGAAAGTGTAGCTAATAATCTTGGTATTGATATTGTTTATACAGATTTATTGCCACAGGATAAGGCTAAAAAGTTAGAGGAAATTATGAAAGCTAAATCTTCTAATAGTACAGTTGCATTTGTTGGTGATGGCATGAATGATGCTCCTGTTTTAGCAATTTCTGATGTTGGTATTGCTATGGGAGGATTAGGTGCTGATAGTGCTATTGAAGCGGCTGATGTTGTTATTATGAATGATGAACCATCTAAAATTATTACTAGTGTTAAGATTGCAAGAAAAACTTTAAGAATTGTAAAACAAAATATTGTTTTTGCTATTTTTGTTAAGGTTTTAGTACTTATTTTTAGTGCCTTTGGTTTATCTACAATGTGGGAAGCTGTTTTTGCTGATGTTGGCGTTTCTGTACTTGCTGTTTTAAATGCACTTCGTGCTCTAAAAAGCAAAATTTAAAAAATGCAAATACATTTACAAACAACATTTTTAAGTTTATAATATTAATAGTAATTAAAAGAAAGGATGATTTAAATGAAAGAATTTATAATAAAAGTTGATGGAATGGTATGTGGAGGATGTGAAAACAGAATTCAAACAGCTATAAAATCTATGAAAGGTGTAAAAAAAGTAGTTGCTGATTATAAAAAAGGAATTGTTACTATTTTAGCTAAAGATGATATTAATGAAAAAGAAATAAAAGAAAAGATTAAAGATATTGGGTTTGAAGTACTTTAAAAATATTAGGTTTAAAGTAATTTGAAAAATTGTAGGAAGGAAATTTAATTCAAAATGAAAAAAATTATCTTAGCAATTGATGGTATGACTTGTAGTGCTTGTTCTAATGGGCTTGAGAAATATTTGAATAAGCAAACTGGTATTTCAGAAGCTTTTGTTAATTTAGTTATGGCAAATGCTTCTATCGAATATGATGAAAATATTTTAAATCAAAAAAAGATAGAACAATTTGTAAAAGAAGCTGGTTTTAAAAGTTTAGGATTATTTAGTGAAACTAACTTAGAAGGTCAAACAAAAAGCGAAAAAGTAAAGTTTTTTGTGTTTTTGATTCTTTCTATTATCTTAATGTATGTATCAATGGGACATATGTTAGGTTTACCTAGTTTTGATTTTTTAAATATGCATACAAACCCTATTTCTTATACAATTATATTATTTTTGCTTACTATTCCTTTTTTGTTTTATGGTTTTGATATTTTGAAAAATGGTTATAAAAATTTAATACATAAAACACCTAATATGGATACATTAGTAGGTATTGGTGTTATAAGTAGTTTGCTATATAGTTTTTATAGTATGTATTTTATTTTTCAAGGAAATCATCATCATGTAGAAAATTTATATTTTGAATCTGCTGCTATTGTTATATTTTTTATTAAATTAGGAAGATATTTAGACCGAATTAGTAAGGATAAAACAAAAGATGCAATTCAAAAATTAGTAAAGATAACACCTCAATTTGCTGTTATTAAAGTAGATGGTATAGAAAAGCAGGTAACTATTGATGAAGTAAAAAAAGGTGATACTGTTATTAGTAAGCCTGGTGAAAAAATTGCTGTTGATGGAGAAATTATTTTAGGGAAGGCCCATTTAGATGAAGCTTTTATTACTGGTGAAAGTAAAAAGCCTTCTAAAACTGTTGGCGAAAAAGTTATTGCTGGAAGTATTAATTATGATGGGTATTTAGAATACAGAGCCGAAAAAATCGGAAAAGATTCTACTATATCTGAAATTGTCAGATTAGTAATTGAAGCAACAAATACAAAGGCTCCTATTGCTAAAGTTGCTGATACTGTAAGTGGATATTTTGTTCCTGCCGTAATGTTAATTGCCTTATTTACTTTTTTAGCATATTTAATTTTAGGATATGGCTTTAATTCAGCTATTGTAACTTTTGTAACAATCTTAGTAGTTGCATGTCCTTGTAGCCTTGGTCTAGCAACACCTCTTGCTATTGTTGTAAGTGAAGGTTTATGTGCAAGTAATGGCATTTTAATAAAGAAAAGTGAGATTTTAGAAAATGCTCTAAAAACTAATACTGTTGTTTTTGATAAAACTGGAACTTTGACTTATGGAACTTTAAAAATTGCTGAAGTTATAAACTATAGTGACATTCCAAAAGATGATTTATTACAATTAGTAGGAAGTATTGAAAGCAAGTCTACTCATCCAATCGGGAAAGCTTTTGTTGATTATTTAACAGAAAATAAATTAGAACTTTTATCTGTTGATAATTTTGAAAACATTGCTGGTCTTGGTGTTATAGGAAAAATAAATTCACAAGATTTTATTTTAGGAAATCATAAAATTCTTTCTTCTAATAATATTGAAAACACTCATTTAGACGAAGAAAAAGTTTTAGCAAGCAAAGGTAATAGTATTGTTTATGTTGTAAAAGACTCGCAAATTATTGCTTTAATTGGTGTAAATGATTTGATTAGGGAAAATTGTAAAGAAGTAATTTCTCTTCTTTCAAAAAATAATATAGAAACAATTATGCTAACTGGTGACAAGAAAGAAACAGCTGAAAAAATAGCTAGCGACATTGGTATAACAAATGTTATGGCAGATGTATTACCTGCTAAAAAAGCTGCTGTTATAAAACAATTAAAATCTGATGGTAAATTTGTTATGATGTGTGGCGATGGAATCAATGATAGTCCTGCTTTAGCAAGTTCAGACATTGGTGTTAGTTTTAATAGCGGAACTGATATAGCTTCTGATGCTTCTGATGTTATTTTAACTACTAACAATTTACATCGTATTATTGATTTAATGTCAATTAGTAAAAAAACTATTCGTATTATTAAACAAAATCTTTTTTGGGCGTTTTTTTATAATTGTTTGATGATTCCGATTAGTATGGGCATCCTTTCGCCTTTGGGAATTACAATTACACCTATGCTTGCTAGTTTTGCTATGGTTATAAGTAGTTTCACTGTTATTTTAAATACATTAAGGCTAAGGGCAAGTTCGGACTATTAAATTATAAGTATATATAATCGCATTTAGAAATCATTGCTATATTACAATGGTTTCTTTTTATTGACTTTTTTTAAATAATGTTAAAGCAATTTTAAATAGAATGAACAAAGAAGGCATTATAGAAACTGCATACAAAGGTATTATTATATTCCTGTAGAAAATATATTTGGAAAAATGTTATTAGGTAATAGACAAATTATACAATATAAATATATAATGGATAAAAACAGGAACATAAAGGGATATATTACTAGAGCAAAACTATTTAACAATATACATTTAACAACACAAGTTCCAAATATTATTGATATAGCAACAAACGAATGTAAAAATTTCAATAAATATGAAAATAAAAATCTGAATGTAATAATAAGAAAGCCTAAAATAGAAGTAAATAATAATAACTATAAATATTTACAACTATTTGATTTGATTGAAAACAAAGATAATATTAACATTGAAGTTGAAAATCCAGATGAAATAATCTATAATTTTATTACTAAAAACGAATTGGACTTTGAAAAAATAATTAAATATGCTATGGATACAAAAAGTAGAACTGTTATAAATAAAATACTTGTCCTAGCAAGATAAGGGAGATAAATGAATTTACATTTAAAAAGAGAACTATTCAAACAATTTATAGATAACTTAACAACGCAAACAGGCATAAACTCTGATATCTGTCATACAAGTAATAGCAAAGCGTAATTTATTTTGAATATTTTTGTAAAATTCTTGTGTAGTTTCACTATTTTTATCATAGTCAAAACTACATTCTTTGTATATATCAGTTATTTTTTGATAAAATCTTCTTTCACTTGCTCTTATTTCTTTTATCTTAACTAATAATTCATCAAAATAATCTTTTCCAAATTTGGGTCCATTTTTTAGCATTTCGCTATTAACAACAAATCCTTTTTTTATATATTCTTTTAAAGTTTTTGTTGTCCAAATTCTAAAATCCGTTACTTCTTTCGAATTTACTCTATAGCCAACTGCTATAATGGCATCTAAACTGTAAAAAGTTACTTCTCTTGAAACTTTTCGAGTTCCCTCATTTTGAACTACTCTAATTTTTTGAGTAGTTCGATTTTCTTCTAATTCTCCTGTTTTAAATATATTTTGTATAAGTAAAAAAAGAGATTTTAAATACTCAAACTGGAAAAACCAGTTTTATATCTAAAATCTCTGAAATGGTGACTCATCTCGGGTTCGAACCGAGGACCTCCAGATTAAGAGTCTGTTGCTCTACCAACTGAGCTAATGAGCCATTTACAAAGTTTCAAGCAAAATACTTGAAACTTTTTTTATTATATTACCTTTTGTCTTAGTTGTCAAGAGTTTAGTTATTTGTTGTTTCTCCTGGAGTTGTTCCAGCACCTGTACTTGGGTCTGTTGGTTTTTCTTCTGTCGAACCTCCACCTGAAGGCTCTGTAGGTGTTGTTGGAGTCGTTGGTGTTTCTGGCGTTGTTGTTGGTGTCTCTGGAGTTTGTGGTTCTTGTGTTGTTTGATTATTTTGTGTTTCTGCCGCATTTGTTCCTTTTATAATGATTTTAGCCATAGCATCATATGTATCTCTTGAAAGCAATACAGTTGATACTGGTTTTCCATTTAATAATTTTGTCATATATGTTTCTGTTTTTACTCCACTGTGTCCTTTTTGCTTTACTTGTTCTGTTCCTACTGGTAATGCTGCACTTTCTTCATATTTTGTTGTTTGTGGAATAGAAGCTATAGTTTTTGTACTAAATGTAAAAGTATATTCATTTTCTTCTTTTATTCCATACATAGATACTGTAGCAATTCCATTTTTTGCGCTAGCTACAATTCTAACAGGATATTTTCTTGTATTCTTAAATCTGAAGTCTGTCATTCCATATACAACAGTTGCATCTCTTCCTGCTGGTAGGTATGATGTAACAAATTGATGGTTTCTTCTTTCTACTATTTCTAAGTTAGATAGTAAAACTGTATTATATAGAGTTGAAGATATTTGACATATTCCTCCCCCAATTCCGTCTACTACTTCTCCTCCTGCATAAATTTTTCCGTTTCTATAACCTGCTGCCGCTGTTCTAGGACCTAATGCTTTATTATAAGAGAATGTATCTCCTGCTAATACTATTTTTCCATTGATTTTTTGACATGCTATTACTAAGTTTGTTGTTCTGTTTACATCACTTGCGTCATATCTTGTAGTAAATGTTGCTAATTGGTCTGGAAATGCTTCTGAACCAATTTTGTCAATTGTTACTTTTGGTTTTGTTATTTTTAATTTGATTACATATTCTTCTTTTTCTTCTTTTAGCAATTCTTTTGCCGCTTCTACATCAAAATCAATTCCTTCAACTTCTGGGTAAATAGTGAATGGCTCTTTTGTGTAGTATGCGTCTTTTGCTTCTGTATAGACTTCTTCATGTATTTTGTCTATGTCTATTGTTTGTGGTTCTTTGTTTTCTGTTGGTATTTCTATATAATTATCATTTTTATTAATATCTTTTAATTCTTCTTTTACTGTTTCTAATAGGTGGTCTGTATTTATTGCAATTCCTGCTTTTCCTTTAGTAATTATTAATTCGTCTTCTTCAATTGCATAACTTGATTCAATAAGAACTCCTGGTAAATTAACTCCAATATCTTCTATAGTTTGCTTTGCTACATCTTCGTTTAATGTCATTTCAACATCAATATCTTTTTTTCCTATTTGTGTAAATAAAATATTGTAATTGTTTATAAATATATTGTCTCCTTTTCCTATTTCATAAGCTGCATTTACTGCTTTTTCCACATCATAATTAACTTCCATTAGAGTAGGATTTAATGTTGTTTCATAGTCTTCATATTTTACTTCTATTTCTTTTTCTTTCTTTTCATTGTAAATAGTAGTTAACTTCTCGTTTGCTTCTTCCTTTGATAATCCTGAAACATCGATTCCAGAAATAGAAACTCCATTTATTATGTTTTCATTATTGATGTTGATTAATGCAAATATTGTTGAACAAAAAGCAATTAAAACAATTGCTACTACCGCAATTATAGTTGGCATAACCCATTTTTTCTTGTTTTTTGGACTCATATTTTCTACTGTTTTTTCAACTTTTCTAGGATTTTCTTTTACTGGTTCGAACTTTTTTTCCTCTTCTTTGTTGTTTTCTTTTGGTTTATTTTCTTTTTGCTTTTTTTCGTTGTTGCTTTTATTTTCTACATCCTTATTTTTCTTAGTTTTTGCTTCTGGTTTTTTGTCAGGTTTTTCTTGTAGTTCTTTATCTTTTACTTCTTCTTGTTTCTTCATTTCTTTCTCCTCCGAATTTTCTTTTACTAATGCTTTCATAACAACCTTTCCCCTTTTTCTTATTCTTACTCAATCTTATCACAAATTAAACATTTTTACAACTATCTACAGTAATTTTATTCATTTATTATTAATATATACTGTATATTACAAATAGAAATATAAATATTTTGACAAAATATTTGATTTTTTTTACTTTTTTTAAAAAAATACTTGAACATTGTAAAAATTAATATTATAATGTTGACAGCAAAAGATGAATAAGGAGAGAATAAACATGGAGTTAACAAAAAACATTTTTTTCAATACAGATAAATTAGTAGAAAATAACAAAGTAAAAATATCATATACAGGAAAACTTTTTCAAGATGCCTCTTGCGAAGAAGTTTCTATTCATTATGGTTTCGGCTTAAATTGGGACAATGTTAATGATGTAAAAATGGAAAAAACAGATTTAGGTTTCCAAGCTGAAATTGAATTAGGCGAAGGCGATACTTTTAATTTCTGTTTTAATGATGGAAATGGTAATTGGGATAATAATAATGGTCAAAATTACATTTTTCCTTTAGAAAAAGTACATAGTGAATTATTAGTTTTAGAAGATGAGCCTGTTTCTTTAGGGTCTGCTAAAAAATTAAGAAGGTCTTATTTATGGAGTAAAAAGGTTCGTTTAGCTGTTTATAAATTGATTACTTATCTTCCAAAAATAATTTCTGGAAATTATAAAAGAAAATTAAAAAATAACGAAATTAATTAAAAAACAAATATAAGCATTTCATATCTATCTTGTACAAAAAAAAGCGACTTTCTAAAGTCGTTTTTTGTTTTAAATATTTATCTACTTTTAAATTTATCTAATAACCCAACCACCATTTATAGATATAATTTGTCCTGTTGTAAAATCATCTTCTATTAGCCATTTTACACATTTAGCAATATCTTCTACTTTTCCTATTTTGCCTAATGGTGTTTCATTCTTTAATTGATTTATTTCCTCTTCATTTAAATTAGCATTCATTTCAGTATTAATTGCCCCAGGAGCAATTGAATTAACTCTTATATTAGATGGTCCTAGTTCTTTTGCAAGACTTTTTGTTAAACCATCCATTCCTGCTTTTGAGATAGAATATAATACTTCTAATGACGCTCCTACTAATCCCCAAATTGATGAAATATTTATTATACATCCTTGTTTGTTATGTATCATATTAGGTGTTACTTCTTGTGACATTACAAATGCTGAATATAGGTTAGTATTTATAATTCGATTCCAATCCTCATCTGTTTCATCTGTAAATATTTTGTATTCACTAATTCCTGCATTATTTATTAGAATATCTATCTTTTTATATTTTTCTAAAGCATATTGTACTAGTTTTTTAGCTTCTTCTCTTTTGCTTACATCTGCTTTTACTATGTCTATTTCTATGTTTTCTATTTTTAGTTCTTCTTTTAATTCTTTTGCCTCTTTTTCTGATTTATTATAATTAGCTATTATTTTTATCCCGCTTCTAGCTAGTTGTTTTGCTATTTCTCTTCCTATTCCTCTTGATGCTCCTGTTATTATTGCAATTTTTTCCATTTTATTTCCCTCTTTCATTTTTATAAATGAGAGTGCCTATTAGGGCACTCTTGATTAATTCAATGTTTACTTCAATTATTAACTGGCATTGATATATCAACATAAATCACTATGCATTCGTACTGATTTTTCTTTCCTATGTAATTTGCATGAAATACAGGATATGTAATTGTATCCGTATATGGATATTCATGCGTATTGAAAATCTTTACAAATTTTTGCAATATTTCTTCTAACTTCCCATCACTACAGTTAAAAGTCGGATAATATACATATTCGTAATCTTTTCTGTTTAGAGGATAATTATACCATAGAATTATTTTACTCTCATTGGCATGTAAATTAATTTCCATATTAGCATAACGTCCTAATCCCCAAAAGATAGATTCTATAGTGCTCATTACCCAATAGTATATTGTCTTTGCTGCCCGTTCTTCTAGGTTACTAGTTTTAAAGTAATCCTCATACCTTTTTGTCATTTCTTTTGACCTTGAATTTTTCATTTTTTTACCTCCATAATTAATTTATTTTCGGGATACTTTATACATTCTTGCTTTAGCAAGCTAATTTAAGTTGTGATGTTATTATACCATATCAATAAATATAATTCAAATGGAGTTCCAGGAAAAATTGAAATTTTAGATTATTTATATACTCAAAATATATGGGAATTTCTTATAATATCTATAAAATCTTCTATAAAAACAGAAGAAGTTAATGGAAAAGAGTGTTATAGAATAAATGTAAGTTGTTTTGACATATTCTGTTTTGATAATCATAGACTAGATACATATTATTTTGAAAAAGAAACTGGATTACTTATCAGAAAAGAAAATGGTACATCTGGATATGATGGTGATAAAATTAATTTAGTATCAGATTATTATTATGAATTTGATATAGTAAAAGATGATGATTTAAAAGAGCCCGATATATCTGAATATACAATTCAAGAAAATTAAATAATTAAAGTAAAAGCAAGTATTTTATTGTACTTGCTTTTATTATATACTGTCAAAAATAGTATTTAGCTTTTAAAATTAGAATTTATAAAGAAATAGTATTATAAATGCTACCAATATTACCAACTTGTTCCCCAGTTGCTAAAATAATTGGATAATAATTATTCTTTGCCATCCATTCATAAATCTCATAAGAATGATTACAGCTCATAGTATAAGCATCTTTTAAAAATTGTCTCAATTTTGAATTAGTAGTTTCCATAGAAGCAATAGCATATTCCTTTCCAGCTCTTTTTAAAGTTAAGAAATAAGATAAAGCGATTTCTCTATCTGTTAAAGTTTTGACATCTGTATTAACAGTAACAGGATTAGCATTTTTAGTCTCACAAACCTTTTCTGAAAAGATAGAAGTATTTAATTCTGGAACATTTAATTTACCTGTTGCAGTTTCTACATCTTTTACAAATTCTACTTTCCTGTTATAATCTTCGACATGTATAGGAAAATGATTATTTAATAATGCCTTTAATTCTTCATTAGTAACTTGATTTTTAAATAATGACATACAAGTAATTGTATTAACACAACTTGTTATTAATTCGTTTAAGTAACTTAACTCACATATTGTTAATTTCATAGTAATCTACCTCCGTTTTTTATATTATGCCGTTTTATAGTTTAATTTATTCAATAAATTTATATAAAAATCAATCAATTTACTATTATACGCAAAAATAAAAGCCAGCAATCAAGACTATTTCAAGACTACTGACAATATTGGAGCGGACGTCATAGTTATCTACAACTTTTCTCTCTTGACTACTGATACAAATATCAATCAATTTACTAAAAAATATCATATTTTTAGTAAATTACAATAAACTTTGTTCATTGTGAAAATAATTATCAGAAATTCATTATTAATATAGTTTAAACTGAAAAAGCTCCTTTTGTGGAGCCTTTTCAGTTTAAGGAGTATCACAATCATCAATATAATCAGCTGTGATTCCGTCAAAAATAGGGTCATGAACATATTCACGGGTACCGATTTTATCACATTTATAATCTGATACAACGGCATACACAGCTACTCCTATTCCAACTAAAACAGGAACTGAAAAAATAACAAATAAAAAAATCATAACGCAACCTCCTTGTCAGTTGGTATAATCTGCAACACAGATTACAGTATCAATAATATTATTATCATAATAATACAATATTTTTACTATTATGTCAAATAATATTTAGAAAAAGTTATTAAAGTAGTTCTATATGCTTCATCAATTTATTCATAAGAATAGGACTTTGGCTATGCCATAAGTTCTAACCCCCTATATGTTATGACATTCTATCATAACATGGGGCTCTGCGAGGCGAATATATCTTAATACATACTGAAAAGGTATATTTTTCATAAACAAAAAAATCAACCATTTTACTGATTGATTTTCATATCTATCTGTTCTATAAAAAGTTCGAACAGAAACGTCGTTGGAGCCACTTCCCAGATTCGAACTGGGGACCCCCGCATTACAAGTGCGGTGCTCTGGCCAGCTGAGCTAAAGTGGCATATCCTATTATTTTCGTCTTCTAATATTAGTAAAATTTTACACTGTTCGCTTGTTTTATAAGTATAAATATTATACAATATTAACAACCTTACGCTACACGAAAGGTAGCTCTTTCTAAAGGGCGGAAAGGGGGGACTAATATTGAATAACTGCGATTTAATTTTGCACTTTGCTGAGAAGTACATAGCTGAAAAAGAAAAAAACATCATCTTACAACAAAAATTAGAACAACAAAAGCAAATGCAAAATATCAACAATGTTAAGACTAATAAAAAGCAGTAATTAGTCGATAGAGTAGATTCGTGGTCTGCTCTATTTTTTAAGCCAAAAAAATCTGTGTATTCGTGGTACACAGACGACTAAATTGAACAACTGCGATTCAATGTTCATTTATTTTGTAATTAAATAATAACACATTATTTTGATTTTGTCAAACAATTTTGAAAAATTAATATGAAAAAATATACATTATTAAATTTTGATTAAACATTTGCAAAAATAAAAGCCAGCAATCAAGACTATTTCAAGACTACTGACAATATTGGAGCCACTTCCCAGATTCGAACTGGGGACCCCCGCATTACAAGTGCGGTGCTCTGGCCAGCTGAGCTAAAGTGGCATATCCTATGAAATTGGTGACCCGTACGGGAATCGAACCCATGTCTCCGCCGTGAAAGGGCGGTGTCTTAACCGCTTGACCAACGGGCCTTATATACAAAGAACTAAATAATCAATTATTATTTAGTTCTTTTGGTGAGCTATCCGCGACTCGAACGCGGGACAACTTGATTAAAAGTCAAGTGCTCTACCACCTGAGCTAATAGCCCATATATAAATATAAAAGCGTTAGCGAATGCTAATTCGTAACTGCTTTTATATATTACACTATTTTTTGAGTATTGTCAACATTTTTTTAAACTTTTTTATTATTTTTTATAAATTTATTAAACTATACTCCATTTTTTCTTCTTCTATAATATCACATTCTCTGTCTGTACATGTAAATATAATAATTTGATTATTACATTTTTCATTCAAATATCTTATTATGTTTTTCATTCTCTTTTTATCATAGTACACAAATGCTTCATCTAGTATTATTGGAACTGACTCATCTGATATTGATTTAGAAGCACTTATCCTAAGTGCCAAATATATTAAATCTATTGTTCCTTCACTTAGTCTATCTGCACTCATATAATTACCATTTTCAATTTCTACCTTTATTCCATCTTCATCCAATATACAGTTATTATATCTATTGTTTGTTGAATCAGAAATAATATTATTAATCTCATTAATAAATTCTGGAGTAATATTAGATTTCATTTCCTTATATGCTTCCTCTAAGTTTTGCTTTACTAAATTATAAATATTATTTCTATTATTTAATTCTTCTTTTTCTTTATATAGTTTGTCCAATTCTTCTTTTAAGCATACTAAATTTTCTAGACTTTTTTCAATATCTTCATTTGAAACTTGTATCTTTTTTTCAGATATACTACACTCAGATATTTGTACTTCTTTTTCATTTATCTTATTCACAATTTCATCATATTTTGTGGATAAGATATGTGTTATTTTTTTATCAGATATTTTACTTTCAAATTCTTCTATTACTTTCTTTTCCTCATACTTCTCGTTTCTGTTTATTTCATCTTCTATTTTATTTATCTCTGCTAGTTTTAAATTTTTAATATCCTCTAATCTGTCAATGTTCTCATTTATTTTTGTAATATTATCTTTGTATTTTCTATTTATTTTTTTAATTTTTCTTTCATTTAGAAATAATTTACTTAATATAAGAATTATTATCACATTAATTACTAATAATAATTCATTTTTTATCATTATATATAATGCTGTAATTAAAAGCATCATTATTATTAAAATAATATATATTATTTTATATGGTTTTCTTTTTGACGCTTTTTCCTCTTTAAGTCTATTAATCTCTCCTCTTTTATCTTCTTGCATTTCAGAATATCCATCTATCTCATTATCTAGAATTTTAATTTTTTCTTTATTAATGATATTTTTTTCTTTCATAGCTTTTATCTTTCTTAGTAATTCAAGTTCAATTCTATTTTCATTAATGTCTATGGATAAATTATTCTTCTCTTTTTCTATTTCATATTTTTTATCTTTATACTCTTCAATTATTTTAACTTCTTCTTGTAACTTTTCGATTTTACTATTAATTATATTTATTGGTCTTCCACTACTTCTATCTGTTCCTATTTCCTCTAATTGTTTCTTATTTATTTTATCTATAGTTTTTTTATAGGATATGTTTTCATTTCCTGTAGAAACTATATTACTTAATTTTTGTATTATAGAGTTCTGGCTATTTTTATCTAATTTAACTTCTCTCTGTTCTGATAGACAAGTAGAAAAAAACATATCTTCTGTGATTCCTGTTTGTTCTATAAAGAACTCACTGCCTTTTGATTTACTTACTTTAAATTCATTAGACACTTCTTGCCCATTTTTATATATTTGAGGCGATTTCTTCTTAAAGTCTCGATATATTTCATATTTATCACCACCATCTACATTATATGTAATTTTACCTGAAAAGTCTTCTATATTCCATGGTGTATATTTTTCGTAATCTGATATATCTTTTCCATTCTTATTTCTTGATATACCATATAAAGATGATGATATGAACTTTAAAAGAGTTGATTTACCCGATTCATTATTTCCTTTTATTATATTAAGTTTGTTATTTAACTCTATCTCTTTATTTTCTAACTTCCCAAATCCATTAATTTTCAACTTATTTATTATCATATTTATAATACCTCTAATCCAGTTTCTATAACCTTCTCCATTGTTTCCTTATCAAATATTCCTTGCTTATATTTTTCTATAACTATTTTTGTAAAAACACCTTTTATATCATTTTTTAGGATAATTTCATCTATATTATAAGTCATCTTCGTATCATCTTTTATTTTTACAATATTTTCTTTTGTTATTAATTTCTCTATTTCTTTTATATCTATTATAAAATTTCTATTCCCAATTAATAAAATCTTATATAAATAATTTTCTTTTAAATTTATTTCTTCTATTTTCTCTATTATATCTTCATTTGACAAACACTCTGAAATGTCTAACTTATAACACTCATATTTTCTAGTATCCAATCTTATAAATTCTAATTTTAAGTCTTTTTTACTTAAGTCTCCAAATATCATTCCATGTTCTCCTGGTTCATCAAATCCAAATGATATAGTAGACCCTGGATATACTATTCTTTGTTTCTTCTCATCATTATATGACTTTTTATGAATATGACCTAATGCAATATAATCAAACCCTAATTCCTTTAATTTTTTACTTGACATTGGATTATATTGTCTAAATTCATCATTTCCTCCATCTACACTACCATGTACTAACAATATGTTTAATTTAGATTTATTTTCTATTTTTATATTTTCTACCACATCTTGTTTACAATAATAATCTCCAAATCCATATCCATATATGTCTACATCCTCTAACTCTATTTTCTCTATATTATTTTTAAATATATGGACATTTTCACTCCATTCAAATGTATTATTATAAAAAGAGTTTTTTATAAATGGATCGTGATTTCCTGGTGAGATGAATATATTTACATCTGGTATCTCTCTAAATAATCTATTTATATACTCTATACTTGATCTTCTAATATATTCTTGTTCATACATGTCTCCTGCTATAAATAAAAATTTTATCTCATTCTCTTTTATATAATTTACTATATCATTTATTATTTTTCTTTGTTCTAGTCTTCTTTTTTCTGGAAGCCCATTTATCTTAGATAGATTATTAAAACATGCATCCAAATGCATATCTGCTATATGTATAAATTTCATATAATTTCTCCTAAAAATAAAATAACATTGACCAAATTCTATCAGATGATAGTTTTTTAGTCAATGCTTTTAAAACATTTGTTTTTAATCATTACTTTCTACTGAACCAAATAATTCATCAAATTTAGCTTCTAATTCTTTTTGTATATCTGTTAGTTCATCTTTTTTATTATCTAATACTTGCTCTTGTTTTTGCTCTTCTCTTACTTCTTGATTTGAATCCATTTTTAATTCTTCTGTTTTAGGTGTATCTACATTATTTGATTTATCTTCATTTTTGTTATCATCTTCTTCAAATAAATCATCTAATTCTTCTATTTTTAGTTCTTCTTTCTCTTCGTGTTCCACATATGGATTATATGGATTAAATTTTCTATATACGCCTCTATCTGGTATTTCCCTAGTATTATGATCAACTGCATATGGAGATATTATTTTTACTGTATTATATTTATAATAGTAATACTTTCTAGCTCTAATTGGTTTTAGCCCTTTTTCGTAAATAATACAATCATCAACATCCAGTCTTCTAAGTTCATCTGGCGTTAACAATGCTCTTGCCATATTCTGTTCTGATACGCTTTTACCTTGTTTCCAATCATCTTTATCTTTATTTACTGATTCACTTTCTCTAAATATTGTTTTTTCTCCAAGAGCTTTTGAAAAATATTCAACAGTTTTTTGTGAGTTACTTCCTAAGAATAAGTGAGTATCACAGTTACCCATAATAGTTTCATTAGATTCTTTATATACAGCTTCTAACTGATCTAAGTTCTGTAAAATAACACTAAATGAGATTTTTCTACTTCTTGATGTAGAAATCTTTTTATCAAAATCTGGTATCTTTCCAATATTAGCAAACTCATCTAAAATAAAATATGTAGGTACAGGAAGTGCTCCTCCTTTTTCATCAGCAAAGTCATATAATTGTTGTATCATTTGTGAGAAAAATATTGTAAGTAAAAAGTCATATGCAGCATGAGTGTCAGATGATATAACATATACTGCTGTCTTTTCTTCTCCTATTTTTTTAAAATCTATTGTATTTGTTGATGTTAATGCTTCAATTTCTTTTGAATCAAATTTACCAAGTTTTGATTGAAGTGATGATAAAATTGATCCATATGTTTTTTCTGGAGCAACTTCAATAGACTTATAGTTCATTCTTGCTGGATGGTCATATGGTAACTGATTAATTAAATTTGTAAGTAAGTTATCTCCTCCATTACTATTTGCTGCTCTAACTAATTCTGAACAACTTGCTAAACTTTGCTCTTCTGGTGGTCTAACAGCTTTCAAATAATATATTAATGCTTTAAGTAGCATTTCGGCCATATCATCCCAGAATGGATCTGATGCATTTGCTGTATTTTGTCCCTTTACTATAGTATTTGCTACAACATCTACATCAATTTCATTTTTAATATGTAATAATGGATTATATCCATCACTATTTTGTGGTCTTACTAAATTTAAAACTTTTATTTTATATCCCTTTGATTCCAAATAACCAGCTGTTTTATCATAAAGTTCTCCCTTTGGATCTGTAAATACATATGAACCTAATAATTGACATGCATTTGGAATAACATAAGATGCAGATTTACCAGCACCAGATCCGTCCAACAACTAGAACATTGACATTTCCTCTTTTATCTACAGGCAGATATTCTCTCTCAGCTAAAATTATTCCTTTTTTATTACTTAATGTCTTATACTCTTCTCCATTTACGCACCAATCACTTGAACCATTTTCTATTCCATCATATTCATGTTTTGGTAGTGCTTTTGTAATTCCTATTGTTATTGCAAAAATATACACTAAGCTAAATTTCCATAGTGTACTAAAGAATATACCATTTGTTTCTCCTGATAGAGCATTTCCTAATGCTACAAATGGGTTCATTATATATTTTGCGATTCCATTAAAAAAAGCTTCCCATGCTGGACCACCATTTATTCCTAAAGGACCAACTAATAATCCCTCATAAATAGAATTAGCAAGTGGTGCAACAAGAACTATGACTAGTATTAGCCATAATATGAAGCTTACAATTAACTTATTCTTTATCTTCTTAATAGCTTTACCTATTTTTTCCCATATATTCATATAAAATCACCTTTTCATTAGTACTTTTGTATATATCTTATCTTCCATCATCTTTGTTACGACTATTATTATCTGATGGTGAAGGCATTTCGGCTATTCTCCTCTTCTCTGCTGCCTCTTCTTCTAATTGTTGCTGTGTTGTCTTTGTAGAAACAACTTTCTTTACTCCATCTTTTGTTATGTGCTGTGGCTTTTTTCCTTTTTTATCCATTTGTGTTGCATCTGATATTACAATAGCATCACCATTTTCACCATGTTCATTTATTTTTTTACTTGGAACTATGTCCATATGTGCCACATCTGGTGTTCCACACCTATTTAGTTGTATTTCTGTTAGATTTCCCTCCAACCCGTCAACAATTATTACAGTAGCCTCATCTGTTGATATATTCTTTTTGTTGTCGTTTTCCATTACATATCTCCTTTCGATATTAATCGTAATTGTTTTCTTTTATTTCAAATACTACATAACTTTTTCCAGCTTTTAATTTACATTTGCCTTTTATCTCATTAGTTTCTTTATCTAAATATAAAGTTGGTTTCATCTCTTCTGTTGTCTCTGGATCTATAATTGTCATTGGTCTTTTTAAATTTGGTGTATATGCAAATTCTCTAAATTCTGTTTCTTCTTCATTATATATAGTTTTACAATTCATTGGTATTGGTTTATTAGAGATCTTTACCATGTTAGTATTAGTTTCTAAATAACCCACATTTAACACAACCTTTTCTTTTCCAAAAGAAAAGATTACTAATTGATTTCCATCTTCATGTGGATCATATATGAAAAACGTTTTTTTTACATTATTGCCTACTAATTCCTTAGTATAATCGAGTCTTTCTATTGTAAACTTGGGATTGTCTTTTAAAAATTCTTTTTCTGTTTTATTTACTTTATATATTACAGTATTGATATTTTTGGGTTCTGTAATACTAAAGTGTTTTCCAAAACTTTCTTCCATTTTACACCTCTATCTTATACACTTGTTAAACTCGTGTTTCTTCTTTCGTAGATATCACTTATTATTATACAACACAAAGCTTAACATTGTCAATATTTTTTTACTTTTTATGTTAACTATAGTCTAGGATTGAATTTACTTATCTGTTGCATTTTTTTGAACAATTCTTCTTCTTCTTTAGATAATTCTTTAGGAATTGAAATATTAGCTTTAACTACCAAGTCTCCTCTTACTCCTTCTTTGTTTTTATAACCCATATTCTTTATTATTATCTCTTCTCCTGATTGAATACCTTTTGGAATATTTAGAGTTATATCATCCTCTATACCTGCAACTACTAATTTTGTACTTAATGCTGCTTCCCATGGTGAAATGTTTATATTGGTTTTTAAATTTAATCCCTCTAATTCAAGTCTCGAATTGTTCTTTATTACTATATTTATGATTAAATCTCCATCTTTACCACCATTTATTCCTTTTTTCCCTTGACCTATAAGACGTATTTTTTCATTATTTTGAATTCCTTTTGGAATTTTAACATTAAATGTTTTAGTGTTTCCATCTATATTCTTAAGAGAAATACTCTTTTCTTTTCCAAAGAAAGCATCTACAATTGAAATTTCTATTTCTGTTTCTATATTTTCTCCTTTTTTAGGAGTTTTTATCTTTATTTTTTTATCTAATTTTATATCTTTATCTTCTAATTTATTTCCAAAAAACATATTAAAAAAGTCTTTTGGCTTTGCTGTTATATTCTTCTCACTTATATTATAAGCTTTTTTCTTTCTTCCTATATAATAGTTCCAACTTCTATCATATTTTCTTTTAGAAGATGTTTTAGATAATATTTGATATGCCTCGCTTATTTCCTTAAACTTTTCTTCTGAAATTCTATCTTCTTTATTTAAATCAGGGTGGTATTTCTTAGCAGAATCTCTATATGCAATTTTTATATCTTCTAAACTTACTTTATTAGTTTCTAATCCTAATATTTTATAATAATCTTTAAATATCATTTAACATCCCCCGAATCCTTGCAAATTCATAAGTTATTATATCATAGGTTTATCTTTTTGAAAACGTTTTTAAATTATTTTTTATTAAAAATAAAAATACCTTTTAAATATTATATTTTAGTAACTTTTAAAAGGTATTTTTACTATTTTTATTAACTATTTAAATAATTATTTCTCAATTCTATTGAACTAATATGTATACATTTGTTCATTTTGATCATACGCTCTATTGTTCTATTTAAAAAATATAATACTGCTTTGTCTAAATTTTCTCTTGCTAGTTCTTTTCCATATTCTACTCCATCCCATATTCTATCATCTGCAGTTGAATCTGCTACATAAATAATCTTAGCTAATCTATTCATTCCTACTTTTCCAGTAGTATGATATTCAATTGCCTTTCCCATATCTTCTGTAAATCCTAATTTCTTAATAGATATATCCTTTCCAATTTTCGCATGTAATAACTCAGGATTTTTTCTTTCTATTTCATCAATTTCAATATTATTTTTTTCACAATATTCTATTTTTTCATCTGCTGGTATTTCTTTTGCTATATCATGTGCTATTCCTACTAAAGCAGCAATATTTTCATCTTCTTCATATATTCTTGCAAGCTCAATACTTTCATTTTTAACATTTACTGAATGTTTATATCTCTTCTCTGATAAGGTTTCTCTTATAATTTTCTCTACTTCTGAAATATTCTTCAACATTAATCCTCTTTTCTATATTATAAAATTATCATATGATTCCCAATTATAAATTGTAATGTTTGAATTGTCAATTTATATAAGATACACACAAATTTATAAATCTCATTTTAAAATATAATTAAAACACATTCTAAAAATAAAAGATTGAAGTAAAATAAACTCCAATCTTTATAATAATAATTTTAGTAATCTAATTTCTTTAGTATAGCTATTGCATCTTTTTGATCTGTGCTATACCCTTCTAAAGCAGTACAGAAGTTAGTTACAAGCTCGTTTAATCCTTTATCTATTTTTTCATGAAGTGCTCTAAGTGCTTCATCTATTGAACTTCTATCACTAAATCCCCAATATGATTCTGTACTTGTATTCTGGTATGCCTTCTTTATTGCTTTTCTAAATTCATCTGCAAATGAATGAATAACATTTATCTTATTTTTGATATTTTCAGCTTCTTCTGCTAAATTTTCTTTATGACCGCCATCTGCTATAGTTGATTGTAAAATATGTCTTTTCCACTTTTGACAGTTCATTGGAGCTTCTTCCATTAATTGTGACCATGTTAGTCCCTTAAAATCCTTTTTTCCTTTATAAGTAGGATTATTTGCTAGTGCTGCTATTCTTCCTTGATAACTCTTATCCCACTTTTTAGAATTATCTTCATAATGATATTTTAACTCTCCTAATGGTACACAAACACCTAAATAAAATGCACGACCTGCTCTTTGGCAAATTGCCTTTATTCTATCCTCTCCATCATAAGTATCATCTGAGTCTGATGCTACTATTGATAATTTTCTCATAGCTTTATCATATTTTATTTTTCCTGATGCTCCTGCTGATGCACTTGATTGATTCCACCATTTTGCAAATACTTCTCCACTATTATCATTCCAGTATCCACCTCTACAAACAATAGTATCTAAATAATCACCTAAGTCTATACAAGCTTTTATAGTATGATTATAAAGTTCAACTATATTATTAATTTGTGCTTTAGTAGCTGCAGCATCAGCAATCCACATCTTTCCTGATCCTCCTGTTGGTGTTCTTCCTAAGTTTCCTGATCCTCCTATTGGTGTTCCTCCTAATTTTCCTTCACTTACATTCCCTGTAGGTGCTTTCGGCCTTTTTCCTCCTTCGTCAAAGTCGAATAATGTCCATGTATCTGATTTTCCCATTATTTTACCTCTCTTCCTAAATGAAAATTTATTTTTTATAATAACTCCATTTAATATTTTTTATTGTAATATATATATTTATTTTATACATATAATAATTTATTTAGTCAATAACTTTTATACATATTTTTGTCATTTTTTATACTAAAATAAGTTCTGTACCATTTTTTATTGAGGTTTCATATACTCTCATGTTTATATTATAAGCTTTAGCTGTTAACTTATTATATAAAATTGGTCTATTTTCTGGTAAATAATATCCTCCACTAAATTCACTAATCGCTTTTACCAATAAATCAATTACACTATATATTTTTCTATTAGTAGGTATCCAAATATCATATTTTTCTTCAATCTTAGGAACATATAGTTTAACTAATATCTTTTCCATACTATTCATCCTCATCTTCTGATTTTTCTTTCATTTCTAATAATTTTATTAATACAGTCTTTCTATTTCTATTTAAGTAACCAAAACTACATCCACATTCGTTATATATCTCTTTTCTAGACATTTTTACTTCTATTATATATTGATCATCTATACCATTTCCTATCCAAAGTATATTATTTCCTGTATCATAATCTTTATACCAATCATCATAACTTCTGTCTTTTATCTTTCCTGAGTTATCTACTATTATGAAACTGCCATTTTCATTCTCATTAACCTTTTTTACTAATCCTGAAAATTCTTCTTCACCATCTTCTAATTCATTTATAAATTTGTCAACTCCAATGATAATACATAAAAAGAATTTATTTTTATCCTTAAATTCTCCTTTGAATTTTTCATATCTTTCTATTGCTATCTGCTTACTTCTATTATCTTTTTCATAATCTAGTATAATAATTTCCAAACCTGGTTCTTTTACAAATTTTAATTCTTCTATAATATTATTTATGTATTGTTGTGCATGCTCTAGTTCTAATGATGTAATTATATTTATTGGATTTTCTTTAAAATTATAATTTAATATTTGAATATCTTTATTTTTTAGTCCTAATGGCACTTTGCTTAAATCAGTAATGTGCTTTTTCATATCTTCTAGTTTTAATTTTTCTGGTAATGTTTCTATTTCTGGTACTATCGAACTATCCTCTGCATTTATTCTTTCTATTTCTTCAGTTATAAATACATTATAATCTTCTGCTGAACAAACTTTGGCACTCTGGAATTCATATACTCCTTCATCAATACAAACTAATCCTCTTCCAAATATATTTGATGGTTTTAAAAAGTTATTAGTATTAAATATTTCTGAGTATCCTAAATCGTTACTTAATAATAATGCTATTTTTTTAGGGAAGTTTTGAGATAATCTATACCTTAAATCGCTCTCATTACTTGTTATCGCCATAAACTTCATTCCATACTTTATTCCCTCTCTTGTTGCAGTAAGTAAAAATTCATCATATATATCTATATACTTTTCACTAAAGTTTTCGAATCCATTTATTATAGTTAAAATTAATGGCATTTTTTTACCACTACTTCTTAAATAAAAGTTATAATCTCCATTATATTCTGACAAAGTCTCTTTTCTTTCTTTAAATTCTTTTTTCAACATAATGAAAAATCTGCCTATTTTTTCATAATCATTTGCTAAAATAACTTCTCCAATATGTGAGCTATTTCTAAATATTTTTAATGCTTCACTACCAAAATCTAATACATATGTCCATATATCTTCTACTGAATAATTTGATATAATATCATAAATAATTGTACTTACTAATGTTTCTTTTCCACTGTCTGTTCTTCCATAAATAGCAACATTTGCATCCTTTGCTAAATTTATATCAACAATTCCCTGTTTTTGATTATATGGGTTATCATATTCTCCTAATGTAATATTCATTTTAGATGATTGTGGTTTAACTTTATACTTATTTTTCAGATCTTTTAAATAAATAGTATCTGGTATGTTATCAAGCCAAAGTGGGTCCTCTTTTATATTTTCTTTTTTTGCTAGATCATACATATATTTAACAATATTCGTTAATTGATCTCCATCACTTTTTAAATTTGTTTTCGCATAATCATTTATTTCCTTTTTTATTATTCCTATATCAGAAATAAACTTTATTGAATTATCTTCTTCTCCTTTATTGACATTATTTATAAAATACGGTGCTCCAGACCAACCAGATTGTCCTAAAGCAAAATATTCGTTATTTCCAACTTGTATATAGAAACGACCTGATTGTTTTATGTATGCAGCATCTGGTCTTTTTATTAAATCTGAACTATCTGACGTATCTTGAACTTTCAAGCAAACTGCAAACTTACTATTACTACGCATTTGATCATCAACAATACCACTTGGTTTTTGAGTTGCTAAAATAAGATGTACTCCTAAGCTACGACCAATTCTTGAAACACTTACAAGTTCATCCATAAAATCGGGTTGTTGTTGTTTAAGTTCAGCAAATTCATCACAAATAATTAACAGATGTGGTATTGGTTTATCTACAACACCATCTCTATATAATTTTTGATATTTATAAATATCAATAGTTCCTCCAGATGTCTTATCCCTGGCTTCATTAAACAAAATTTGTCTTCTTTTAAGTTCACTATTAAAAGATGCAAGAGATCTTTTTAAATTTCCTGTATCAACATTAGTAATAGTTCCTACTAAATGTGGTAATTTTACTTCATTTTTCTTAAATGCTCCTGCAAGTCCACCACCCTTATAATCTATAAGTACAAATGTAACATAGTCTGGATGATAATTTAAAGCTAGAGATAATACATATGTTATTATAAATTCAGATTTTCCAGATCCTGTAGTTCCTGCAATTAATCCATGTGGTCCATGAAATTTCTCATGAATATCCAAATTAATTAATCTATTTGATGTATCAATTCCTATAGGAGCTGATAATGATAAAGTTGAATCATTATTATTCCATCTATTTTGGATATTTAATTGTTCAACTGAGTTAACATTATACATATCTAAAAACGTATAATATTCTGGTAATTCTGCTTTTTCTATTGAATTGAATTTTATTTTTATATTAGAAATTACATTTATTATTCTATCAAAGAAAAACATATTATTCTTATCAAATTTAAACTCTTTCTTAAAATCTGATGTAGATTCACTCTTTACTACTTTTCCAGTATTTGATTTTAATTCTATAAAAGTCTCGCACTCTGTCGGTAATTCTTTAATATCATTTGCCATACATAAGATCCCAAATCCTAAATTATTATCTGATTTTAGAATTTCAGACACTATCTTTAGATTTTCTATCTTTCTATAATCATTTGTTATAATTAGATAATGCGGTACATGTCTTTTCTTATTTCCATTATTAGCTACATTATTATTTACTCTTTCTTTAAATTGTTCTTCTAAGTATTTTGAAACTTCATACATATCATCATAAGAATCTGCAAAAAATCTGAAATCTTTTGAATCATTCCATACATATGGCAACATCTTAGCATATTCAAATTTACTTTTAGTATCTTCTTTTAATAAAAATACTAGTTTTAAGTCTTCATAACTTTGAAAAGCCATTAATTGTATAATTATATTCTCTATAAATTTCTTCATATTATTATTGTCTTTATCTATTATAGCAACCATGTTTTGCTCAGTAAATGAAAAAGTTACAGGAACATTTTTTATAATCTTCATTTTGTCTACAAAATCATCTAACATATCTATTAGATCATCATTTTCCATAGCAAACTGTGCTTTCTGATATGAAACATCTATATCAGCTGGCATATCTCCATTTCCTAAACTTACTTCCAAAAAGTCCTCATCATCACTTCTTTTTTCCCATAATCTATTTGAACGATTTAATATAATTTTTGTACAATCTTCTGCCATTGCATAGGTTTCTATAAGAATCTCTTTTTGGTCATTTATAATATTATTTATTTCTGACTTTTTTTCTTCAAAATATTGTGTATATATTTTTCTACGCTTTTTTTCATAATCTTTCTTTACCTTTTTATCCCACTTCATGCTTAGAATTGGAATTAATAATGTCGTAAATATCATTAATACTGCCATTATAATTGAGATTACGCCCTGAAATCCTCTATATGTACCTGATATAACACCTTCTATTGTAGTAACAATATGAAGTATCGAAAACATTCCCATAGAAAAAGTAGTACCAAATGTTAAAATCCATGGCATTTTATTTTCTTGTACTTTTTGTGGAGGAGGAACAATTTCCACCCTTCTATGTTCAATTTTCTTTGTTATTCTTGGTATTCTTGAAAAGTAAATTTCTGAATTTCTCTTTTTATCTATTTTTTCATCTCTATTTTCGTCTTTTTCTTCTACTTCCTCATTTTTTGTTTCATTTATACTAAAATATTTATTATTATATGTCACAGCATTTAATGGGTTATTAATAATTAAACTTTTCCCCATTATTATTATCTTTAGTCCCATTATAAAAATAACATCACCATTAAATAGGATTTCTTTTCTTATTAATTTTCCATTAACCATTACACCATATTTCTTATCGCAGTTTTGAATCATCCATCTTCCATTTATAAATAGCATTTTGGCATGTATGTTAGATACTAATGCATTATTATATAAAATGTGATTTGACTTTCCGCTTCCAATTAGAATTTCTGTTGTATTTTTTATGTCTAGGTGTATATAATTTTCCTCATACATTGGCATACAATAAAGTATATATATTTCGTCACTATTTTCAGAATGCATGCAATACATATTATGTTCTTTTAATGTTATTTGTTTAATTACTTTTATGTCATTATTTACACATATATTATCATTGTCTATTAGTAAACATTTTGGATTTATTATTTGCATTGATTCATCACTGAAAACTTGGAACTCCTCTCCCTTTGCTTCAATCTTTAACAGTTTATTCTTGTTTTCGTCACAAACCCAGTATGTTCCTAATGGATTTTTAGGTAATATAGTTTTAAATATTGACTTTTTACTTATTAACATTACCTGCATTGAATTGCACCTTCCTCAATTGTTATATATATTTATACAATTTAATTATTATGTTTTTTATATATAAAGTCAAATAACATTTTATAATAAATAATACTTTTCTTTATAAAATACTTGCGGATGTATAATTTTCAGGTATATATTACAAATTAATATAATTTTCATTACTTTTATATTTTTAATATAAGTATAAAATAAAAAGTAGATACTTATCATTAAATATCTACTTTTTTACATTGTTTTTAATTATTCTTTAATTCAAATTTCTCTATTTTTGCCATTTCTATTAGTCTATCTATCAAATCTTTGTATTTTATCCCAGACTCTTCAAATAATTTAGGATACATACTTATATTTGTAAAACCTGGTAAAGTATTTATTTCATTTAGTATTATTTTATTTGTCTTATCTTCTATAAAAAAATCTACTCTTGATAATCCCTTTCCACTTACTGCCTTAAATGCCTTTATTGCAATTCTTTTTATTTCTTTTTCTATAGATTTGTCTATATGGGCTGGTATAATAGTTCTTGATTCTTTATTTTCATATTTTGCTTCATAGCTATAAAATGTGTCTGCGGCTAGAACTTCTCCTGTACATGATGCAATTACATCATTATTTCCAAGAACAGCACATTCTATTTCTCTACCAGTAACTCCTTGTTCTATTATTATTTTATAATCATAATTAACTGCATATTTAATTCCAGAAATTAATTCTTCTGAATTTGTAGCTTTTGTTACTCCTATTGATGATCCTGCATTCGAAGGTTTTATAAACATTGGATAATCTAAATTTTCCTCTATTATTTTAATTAAATTATCAATTAATACTTCCTTTTCATTTAATTTATCATCAATATATAAGTATTTATCATCTATTTTCTTTATCCATATGTATTTTGCTTGTTTAATTCCTGCATTTTTTAGTATTTCTTTAGTAAACACCTTATCCATACAGATAGAAGATGATAATACTCCACAACCTACATATGGTTTTTTCATCATTTCGAATATTCCCTGCACACAACCATCTTCACCAAATGCTCCATGTAGTACTGGAAATATAACATCACAATCTTCGATTGAACTCATTAGATTTGATACTTTTTTTAAATCACACATTTCTAATTTTTCTATATTACTATTTTCTCCAATATACTCAAAAGTTTCTCCTTGTTTACTTATATATATTGTTTTTATTTTATATTTATCTTTATCTATATTATCTAATATTGACTTTCCTGATTTAATTGATACATCATGCTCAGATGACATACCACCTATAATAACTCCAATCTTACGTTTTCCCTTTACTTGATTATATATCTCACCAAATTTCATACTATTTGATGCTTTTAATAACACTTTATCTCCCCTTTCCATAATATTATTAAGTACATTTGCAGCTTCATTATTGTTATTACATGTATATACTTTATCTTTATTCATTCCCATATTTATAGCTTCTTTTGAAATATATTTCGCATCTTCTCCAACTGTTACTAATATATTAACTTTTTGTTTATATACTTCTTTTCCTACTTTTTCATGTAATTCTTGTGAAAATCCTCCCAATTCTTTAATATCACCAAGAACTGCTATTTTTCTTCCTTCTTTTAATGACATTAAATATTCTAATCCTGGTTTTATTGATTCATAGCTTGCGTTATAATAGTCTTTTATCAAAGTTATGTCTTTTCTAATTTTTTCGCAGTCTAGTCTATTGACAGTCATTTTAGTATTTTCTAAACCTTCTTTAGCACTTTCTATAGAAATTCCAAGCTCTATTCCAACAGCAATAGCGGATAATGCATTCATTACGAATGGTTCTCCTGGTTTAGAAGTGTACAATGTATATTCCCTGTTATTTTCTCTTATTTTAAATTTACTTTTATTTTCAAAATGTTCTACATCATATCCTTTTACATCCGAATTTGAGATACTACCAAAAGTCCTTGTTCTTATTTTATTATTTTTTTCATTGTTCCATTTATTAAGCAAATCATTATCATTATTTAATATAAGAATTCCATCTTTCTTCATTCCTTCTAATATTTCCATTTTAGCTTTTAGTATATTCTCTCTTGAACCAAGAATTCCTATATGAGATGTTCCTATATTAGAAATAACTGCAATAGTAGGTTTAGCTATGTTTGTTAATTCTCTAATTTCTCCAAAATGATTCATTCCCATTTCAACAACTAAAGCTTCATGATCCTTTAATTTTAGTATAGTCAATGGTAATCCTATACTATTATTAAAATTACCTTCTGTTTTTAATACTTTATATTTTTGAGATATAACACTTGCAATAGCATCTTTTGTACTTGTTTTTCCAACACTTCCTGTTATAGCAATCACTGGTATATCATATAAAGTTCTTTTATATGTTGCTAATTTTATCAAGGCTTTTCTATTATCTTTTGTCTTTACAAGTGTTAATTTTTTATTATTATATTTTTTTATTTCTGTATCTGTTAATTTAATATCTTCTACTAGACATATTCTAGCTCCACTTTCAAAAGCTATATTACAATATAAATTCCCATTATTTGTTTCACCTTTAATTGCTATAAAAGTATCTCCTTCTTTTATTTTCCTTGTGTCTGTTGATACATCAATAATTTCGTCATCTGCGTTTCCGAAAATGATTTCTCCTTCAATTATCTTTAATACATCTTTAATTTTTATATTCTTCATAAAAATCACCTTATTTATTTCTATGATTTGTTATATATTAATATTCACAAATTTTTTTAATCTTATCACTTTTTTTTATTTTTGTAAAATGTTAAAAGGAGATGAACAATCATCTCCTTTTAAACTAGATTTTAAGTAGATTTTTGAAGAATTCTTTTTTAGAATTTCCTTCTTAAACAATATATATTTTTTTATTGTTTACATTAATTATTTTTCTTCATCTTTTGTCTTTACTTCTTCAGCTTTAAAATTTAGTCTTCTACTAAAGTATATTATTGCTAAAATATATACAAGTGCTATTATGGCTACTGCTGGAATCTTTTCAGTACCTGTTCCAACTGATACTATTACTTCAATTTGATCACTATTATTATTTAAGTTTACTTCTTCAGCTTCAATATTATTCTCTGTTGATTCTATAGTTGTCTTGCTTACACGTGATCCCATTTTTGTAGTTCCAGTTTTCCAGTGTAATTTTATAATATATATTCTTGTCTCTCCTGGAAGAATTTCTTCTGTTTTTATTCTTGCTTCATTATTCTTTATACTCCATCCAGGATTATCTTTTTCATACATTACAAATCCATTTGATATTTTTTCAAGTATATTTGCTTTTCCTTTAACTTCTCCAATATTTCTTACACGTATTGAATACTCTATTTCAGCAGTTGATTTATTACTATTCTTCTTGCTTAATTCTGCTTTTATTGTTTTATCACTTGATACTTTTTTATGTTTTCCATCTATTACTAGTGATTTTACACTCTTCTCTAAGCTTATATCAAAGTTTAGTTTTCTATAATAATATACTACATTAACATCTCCTGCCATTATTCCTGTTGCATTGCTTGGTAATTCAATCAATTTCATATTCTTTATTTCTTTTGCTGCTGTTATATATTCCTCACCTTCGTATCCCGCCTGAATAATCTGTTCAGCAACTTCTTTATTTGTTGCTTTCTCAACAAATCTTACTGTTACTTTTGCTACTCTTGAATAATAGAATTTTATTACCTTTGTTTCACCAGGATCAAATACTCCCTCAAGATCTCCTTCTGACTCTAAGAAATCATAATTTTCAAAACTTCTTGGTTTTAATGAATATTTCTGAGCTTCAACACCATCTATTGTTTCAGTTTTAATTATATCTCCTGTATATTTATTTATACATTGTACAATTATTTGAGCATTTTTTACATAATAGTAATTTACTTCTATTACTTCCACTTTCATCTTTCCAGATTTATTTTCTGGATATTTGTCTTTAACTAATTGATATCCTGGGAATTCTTTTTCTGATGTTGTATATTCATCTCCCTCATATCCTTCATGTCTTGTTTCTGCTAATACTTTTCCACTTACCATATCAATATGTCTTTCAATTACACCACCAGAAATATGCATGTAATAGAATTGTACTAAGATTTCTGTTTTATAACTTCCATCACTATTTACGATTATTTCCATTTCTCCTTCATCATTTTCTGGTCTCTTAACTAAATCATATCCTTCAAATTCCTTTGCTTCAGCAACATAGTGGTCTTTTTCATGTCCTTCTATAATTACATCTGCTATAATTTTCTTGTCATGAAGCTTATCTATATATTGTACTCTTACAGTAGTTCTTCTCTTGTAATAATATTTTACTTCTATAAAGTCAACAGTGAATCTTCCTTCTTTATTAGTTGGATATTTTTCTTTATTTAAATCATATCCTTCAAATTTTCTCTCGTCAGTTACATATATGTCTCCTTCTTTTCCTTCATGTATTTCTTCATATAAGATTTCTCCTGTTATTTCATCAATATGTTTCTCAATTACACCTTCTGAGATATGTGAATAATAATATCTTACTATTATTTCTTCTTTTGTCATTGTTACTCTCTTAGCTCCTGGTGATTCTACTAAAACATATCCTGGAATTTCTCTAGCAACAGTCTCATATACATCTCCTTCAAGACCTTCTTTTACAGTTGTTCTTAGAACTTCTCCAGTTTCTTTATCTATATATTGAACTGTTACTTTCGTATTATATTTATAATAATATATTACTTCTATTGTTCCTCTTGTCATATATCCTGATGTATTTTTTGTATTTTCTACATATGTGTAGTTTGCTATATTTCTTATATCTGTTGTATATTCTTTTCCTTCATATCCTTCAATTATTTCTGTATCTTTTATTTCTTCACCCGTTATTTGATCAACATATCTTACCTTAACTTGTGAATTCTTAGCATAGTAGTATATTCTTTCTTGTCCCTTCTCTGTATATATTCCTGTTTTATTAAATGGTTCTTCAATTAATGTATATCCAGAAATATCTTTTTTGTCACCAGTTACATCAAATGGATCTCCCACTTTTCCTGTTTTTATTACAATTTCGCTAATCTGTTCATTATTAGCTTTGTCAATGTATTTAACTTTTACTTGCCCATTTACATTAATTTCTGATGTACAATCAGCTATACTTTCTGATACTATATCTTGTGCTGGTAAATATAATCCAACTTTTGCATTATTTATCATTCTATCTTTTAGTAAATCTACATCTTTATATAATAATGATATTTTCTTTACTATTTTAACTTTTTCAGGAACATTTACTCCTGTTTCAAATGTATTTATATTTCCTAAGTCTAAATCCCATACTATGGTATTATCTGCTCTTGAATATGTTCCTCCATCTAATGTTGATTCTTTTTCAATTATTGGATATGGTAATTTATCTTCTAAGTATACACCTGCTTTTCCAATATAATTACTTATCATTGCTTCATATGTTAATGTATAAGTTACTTTATCTTTTGATGTTGTAAGTTCATCACTACTTACTTTAGTTAAAGTAGGTTCTAATACTTCTGTCCTTCTTAATTCATAGTAAACCTTTATTATAGTTCCACTTTCAACTGTATCTGGAACTGTTCCTGTACTTATTTTCTTATAGTCATATCCTTTATATTTGTTTGTTATATTTATTTTTTCTTTCTTTACGTCTATTATATCAGGTTGTAATATTTGAACTTCTTGTTCTACAATTTCAGTATCATTCTTTTGTTCTATTCCATCTTTATAATATTTTACTGTATAATTTAATGTTTTTGTATTATCTGGATCTATAATATAATATACCTTCATTATATTATCTTCTGCTTTTTCAGTTATCCTCATTGGAAAGTTATCTACTGTTTCTAGTTTATATCCATGTATGTTTTTATCTTCATAGAATTCTACTAGTTCTCCATATGTTAGTGTATCTGTTTCTGTCTTTTCATCATTCTTTAAACCATCATAATAATATTCTATAGTATATTCAAATTTGTCTCTTACATAATATATTCTTATTACATTTTCTTCTTCTTTTTCACTTAGTGTAAGTGGGAAATTTGATGTTCTTTGTAGTTTGTATCCTGCTATGTTTTTATCTGGATATTCCTTAATTTCATCATCATATACTCCACCAACTACAAATTCTGTTTTCGTGTCATCTCTTTTTCCATCATAATAATATTCTATTATATAATCAAAATCAGCTTTTACATAATAAATTTTAATTACATTCTTTTCTTCATTTTCTGTTATTGTTAATGGTAAGTTTTGTGTTGTATCTAGTCTATATCCTGTATTTGCTTTTGATAAATATGTTCTTATTTTGTTTCCATATATAGATTCTGCATATTCTGTAGCTGTATCATCTTTAACTCCATCATAATAATATTCTACAGTATATTCAAATTGATCTTTTACATAGAATATTTTTATTATATTATCTGAAATTACATGTGATATTGTTAATGGTACTTTTGATGTTTTCTGTAATGTATATCCTGGTATATTCTTATCTTCATATTTAGTAATTATATCTTTAAATGTTGCTGTAAATGTATCTGTTTTACTGTTATCTTTAACTCCATCATAGTAATATTCTACCGTATAATCAAATTGATCTTTTACATAATAAATCTTTATTACATTTTCTAATGGATTATCTCCTACTCTTAATGGAATATTTGGCATATTGTCTTTATCTAGAGTATATCCTTCTATATTCTTATCTTTATATGTTTGAATTAAAGTTCCAAATGGTACATTAAATACATCTGTATCTGGATCACTTATTTTTCCATCATAATAGTATTCTACTCTGTAGCTGTATTTTGTTAGTTCATAATAGTAAATTACATATATTGTATCTCTTCCCATGTATCCAGCTACATTATCTGTTGATTCTACAAATGTGTAATGTTCTATTTCTTTCTTTACTGTTTCATACTCTAATCCTTGGTATCCTGGTATTGTCTCTGATGTTGCAATTTCTTTTCCTGTTGATTTTTCAAGATATGTTACACGAACTTTGGTATTTTTAGCATAATAATATGTCTTTTCTTGTTTTTCTTCTGTATATTCGCCTTTCTTTATTTCAGGCTCTTCAATTAGCGTATAATCTTCAATATCTTTCTTGTCTCCACTTACATCATAAGGTATACCTATCTTTCCTATTTTTATAGTTGGTTCTGCTATTTCTTCATCTGTATATTTGTCAATATATCTTACTGTTACTTGTCCATCTACATTTATTTGTGTTGTTGCATCTGCAGTTGCTTCTGCTATTTCATTATCTGCTGGTAAGAATAAACCTACTTTTGCATTATTTGTCATTGTATATTTTTCTAAATCTGCATCTAAGAATTGTACTGTTATATTTTTCTCTACTAATACTCTCTTAGAAACATTATTTCCACCTTCATCATATGTATGAATATGTTCTAAATCAATCTCCCACACGATTGAATTATCTGCTTTTGAATATGTACCACCATCTAACATTGCTGATGTTTCATCAATTGCATATGGTAATCTATCTTCTAAATAAACACATCCTTCACCCATATAGTTGTCTACCATAGCTTCATATATTAATCTATATGACACTTTATCTTTTCTTTTACTTATAGCAGTAGTTCCTGTTTTTACTAATTTACTACTTGAAATCTTAGTTTCATTTAATTCATAATATATTCTTATTACAGTTCCATCTTCTACTATATCTGGAAGTCTTTTTGGGTCTCCTGTTGCCATTGTTGATGAGAAGCATTTCTTATATGTATAACCAGTATATTTATTAACTAAATTTATTCTTTCTTTTCTTACTGGTAATGTATCAGGTTGTAATACTTGTACAGTAAGTTTTTCTACTTGTGTATCTAATTCTTGTTTGCTTCCATTTTTGAAATATTCAACTGTATAACTTAATGTTTTTGTATCTTCTGGGTTTATAACATAATATATTTTCATTACATTTGTAGTAGTAGTATCTTCAGTGGTATTACTATCAACTATAGTCATTGGATAATTTATTCGTGAATCCAATTTATACCCTTTTTTAATATTATTCGTATATTCTGATATTATATCGTTATATCTTGCTTTTCCGTATTCTGTTTTTGTATCATCTAGAATACCATCATAATAGTATTGTATTTGATAATCAAAATATGCTCTTACATAAAATATACTTATTACATTATTTTCTACTTGATAATCTATTTTCATACCAAGATTTCTTTCTTCTAATACTTCATACCCTGGATCTTGTTTATGTGGATATTCTTTTATTTCTTCTTCAAATGGTGCTCGTAGATATTCTGTTTTGCTACTATCTTTTTCTCCATCATAATAATATTCAACTTTATAGTCATATATACCTCTAGCATAATTTACTTTCATTATATTTTTATCAGGATCATCAGTTATCTTAAGAGAACTTGGTGTAACAGAAGGTTTTTCATCAAATCCATATTCTGGTTTGTTTTCAAACTCTTTTATTTCTGAATCATATACTGCCTTTTTACAAACAGTTTTTTCTGGATCTTTACGACCATCATAATAATATTCTATTGTGTATTCAAAAGTATCTTTTACATAATATACATTTATTACATTATTAGACTCTACTTCAGTTATTGTTATTGGACTCTCTGATGTTGTTTTTAGCGTATATCCTTTTTTTACTTTATCTATGTATGCTATCTCTGTACCAAATTTGGCTTTTTGCTTTATTGTTTTTTCTGTATCTTGCTCTCCATCATAATAATAATTTATTGTATAATTAAATGTATCTTTTATATAATCTACTCTTATTATATTCTTTCCTTCATCATCTGTTATTGTTAAAGGATAGTTTGTTGGTGTATCATCTTTTAATCTATATCCTGTTTTCTTTTTATCTGTAAAATCGTTAATTTCACTACCATAATCAGCATATATATACATTGTTTTATCTGATTCTAATACACCTTCATAATAGTATTCTACTTTATATCTATATTGATGTATTTTATAATAATATGTAACTATTATATCCTTATCTTCCATTATTGTTGAATTACTTGTTGATGATTGTCTAATTTGATCATAATGTGCTATAACTTCTGGGCTTGTCATATATGATTTTCCCTCATATCCTTTTATATCTAATTGTGGTCTCAGTTCTTTTAAAGTAACATCCTCAAGATATCGTACATATACATGTGATGTTTTTGCATAAAGAAATACTTTTACTTGATCTTCTACTGTATATCTACCTGTTTTTTGTACTGGTTCTTCAATACATGTATATCCAGGTAATGTTTTCTTACTAGATGATACATCAAAATTCGTTCCAATGTTTCCTTTTAATATTGTTGGATCTACTATTGATTGACCAGTATTTTTATCTCTAAATATTACTTCTACTTTTCCTTTAACATTTACTGTTGAAGATGCACCATTTGTTGTAGATATTGTATTAATAATACCACCACTATCATTAACCAAATCTACCGTTGCTTTTCCACTAAAAGTTACTGTACCAGGTGAATAATCATCAAAATATAATGTTAAACTTTCTGTACCTGGCCAAGGAATTGCCATTTTATTCAGATCTCCAGCAGCATTTGTTGTATCTACATACTGTACTGGATATGACCAAGTTAATTTTTTTGAAGCTGGATTATATGTAGCACCACCTAAATTACTTAATGTTTCATTTATTGGACGGCTTACTGTGACTTCAACTGTAACTCTCACATTTCCTGTATAATTCTGAATTGTACCTGCACCTTTTACTTCATACTGTGCACCTGGTACTGTACCTGTCCCTGTTTCTGTTATCGTTCCTGTTATCGCATTTACTTGAAAGTTAGTAATGTTTACTGTACCAGATGACGCAGCAAACATTGCTTCACCTAATGCTTGTGTTTTAGATGTGTCTGTTCTGTTTTTCTTAGCTATTACCATTTGTTGATTACTTTTAAAAACATAAATTCCCGTCAATATTAATAATACTAATGAGAATATTATTGATATAGCCAGAAACATTCCTTTCTTTAAAATTTTCTTCTCTTGCATTTAAAAATCCTCCTAAATATTCTGAAAGTTAAGATCCCTTTATTATTAACTTTCTAAAATTCGAAAAATTAAAATTTTATCTCTTATTTCCTTGCAAACTGCTTGCAAAGCAATTTCGAAATAATCAATTTAATTTCTATATATTTATAATAAGATTTTTCTTCTAATAGTCAAATTAAGTTTTTTACTTTTTTCTAAGCTATATTCTAAATATCGTTGTCTCTGTAGCATTATACGCTTTTTTTACTTTTTTTTTATTTTTTTATTACTATTTTTTTTCGATTTTGCTATTTTTCTTCTTTTCCTTTAGGGATGAGTATTCTAGGACATTCAAATTTTTTTTACTTTATCTTTCATCTAATTTTATTTGCACTATAATAAGTATCCTATCCTTTATTTTTCGCACTTTTCCTTGTTTCCGTTATGTTTGGTTAGAAATGCTATAGAAAATTCATCTAAAACGTAAAAACAAAAAGAATGTTTCATAAACAATATAAAACATTCTTTTTTAAAGTTACTTTTATTAAATTACATTGTTAATATTCCACCTTCTGTCTCTATTATTACTAGTATTTCTTCCTCTTCTCCTGTTTCAGCATTTATATAAACTAAAAACTCTGTTTCATTAACTTTTCCTTTAAATTCATAACACAAAACTTCAGTTTTCCATTCTGTAGGTATTATCGCCAATCCTTCACTTTGAATATTTAACTTTTTATTTAACTTTTTCTTTGCATCTTCCTTACTAACTTTTGCTTTTATATTATCTCTTTTATTATGACAATTTAAATATCCTTTACTTTCTATACCTAGTATTTCCCCATCATATAATGACATTTTCACCTTTATTAAATCTGGATATATAACAACATTATTCTGACTATATGCATAATTAACTGTAATTGTATTTGCATCTAATTGATAGTATGTTTCTTTCATATTATCAAAACCTATTTTTGCAAGGAACTCTTTTCCTATCCTATCAGCATCTTCTTTTTCTATATTTGTTTTTTCAATATCTTTCGGGTAGCTCATAAGTAGTACTTTTCCGCCTTTTTTAGTTATTGATATACTAGCTTTTACATCTGTATCATACATATCTACACTAAATTTATATACTGGAATATCTGCATCCTTAACTTCCTCTAAAAAATTAATCTTTTTTATTTTACTCTTCTCAAATACTTGTCTTACTTTCTTTTCTGCTTCTTCTTTTGAAATATCATCTCCATTTAATCCCTTTTTATTTCTTTTTTCAATGTGTTCTGAAAATGCACCATCATATATTAAACCAGAATATTCACTAAAGTTTTTGTCTATATCAACTAAAGTACTTAGTGATATATTATCAACTTCTTGAATATAGTCTCCATTTACACTTGTCTTTGTTATATCTTTCCATGAAATAACTCTATTTGATATATCATCTTCCATTTGTGATAAGCTATTTTTTAGATCTATTGAATAATCATGTAACATCTCTATATTATCTAAATCTTCTTGTGATAACTCTTGATGATTAATAGCTTTCTTTGAAAGTGAATAGCTATATTCACTTAATTGATTTAAAAACTTAGCTGTTTTTGTAAGTTCCCTTGTAGACAGTGGAACTTGTGATAAATACGCTACTGCTAAATCTGAATCCCTATATATCTCTGTTAAAGTTTCTATTCCATTTTTATTACTAGAAGATATTGTTGCCTTTGCTAGTAAATTTTCTATATTTTGCACATAATAAACTAATTCGCTAAATGCTTGATTATAAGTATTTTCTTTATAATTTTGATTAGATCTTTCTTTATCATATGCATATTTTACTATACACCCCATAATAATTAATAATATTAATACAGTTCCAATAAAGATTCTATTTCTTTGCATATTTTTATTTTCATTTTTAATATTTTCCTTCATAACAAATACCATCCTTTTATTCTATTTTTAGTTTTATTTTTAAAATTATTCATTATTTTTATAAATTTATGTTATAATAAACATGTCATTTTAAAGAAAGGATTTATTATGAAAAAAATATTAATTTTTTATGGTGCTTATGGAGGAGGTCATCTTTCTGCGGCCAAAGCAATTAAAGAATATATAGATACTAATTATAAAGATACTTGTGAAACTATGATGATTGATTGTATAGAATATATAAATAAATATCTAAATAAAATTTCAACCACTGCATACAAGGAGATGGCAAAAAAAGCCCCTTGGATTTGGAAAAGAATATACACAAATTCTTCTAGTGGAACATTATCAAAAATAACTACTGGTGCAAATTACATAATGTCAAAAAAATTAGATATTATTCTTCAAGAATATAAACCAGATTTAGTTATAAGTACACATCCTTTTTCAAACCAAATGTGTACTACTTTAAAGAAACAGTCTAAAATTACTTGTAAAATCGCTACAGTCCTTACGGATTTTGAGCCTCATTCACAATGGACTGTTGATTCTGATTATATTGATTACTTCTTTGTTTCTAATCAAGAAATGAAAGAATCCTTATACCGAAATTATAATGTATCTGAGTCTAAAATATTCGTAACTGGTATTCCTATATCAAATAAATTTAAACAACATTTCAATAAAGATGCTATTTATGAAGAATTTGATTTAGATAAAAATAAAGACGTTATTCTATTTTTTGCTGGAGGAGAATTTGGTCTTGGCAGAAAAAGAACTTCTATGATTTTTAGAGCATTAATAAGACTCTTTAAAAATACACAGGTAGTCGCAATATCTGGAAGAAATAAAAGAATGTATAATAAATTTAGAAGTCTAATTGAAGTATATAATGCACAAGATAGAATAAAATTATACGAATTTACACCTAAAATCCCAGAAATTATGAGTATCTCAAAATTGGTTATAACAAAACCTGGAGGATTAACTACTAGTGAAAGTTTAGTATCAGGACTTCCTATAATAATTATTAATCCAATTCCTGGTCAGGAAGAAGAAAATGCAAATTTTTTAGAAAGAAATCATCTAGCTTTTTGGATTAAAAAGAATGATAATGGTACAAGAATATTAAAAGAATTATATAGACATCCAGAAAAAATAGAAGAAGTTAAAAATAACATATATAAATTTGCAAAACCAAATTCAACAAAAGATATTTGTACAATATTAATATCAAATATTTAGATATTAAGAAATGAGGTTTTTATGAGAATAGTATTAGAACTATATAAGAAATATGAAGAGATAATTAACTACTTAGTATTTGGTGTACTTACTACTTTAGTCAGTATTTTATCATATGCAATATTTGCACAGTGTTTTAAAATTGAATATCATATATCAACAATACTTGCATGGATCTTATCTGTTTTATTTGCTTTCGTTACAAATAAAATATTTGTTTTTAAATCAAACAAACAATCTTTGAAAGATTCATTAATAGAATGTATTAAATTTTTTGCATCAAGACTATTTACATTAGCTGTAGATTTACTATTAAAAACTTTCTTTGTTGAATTTTTGAATATTAATGATATGATTGCAACAATAATAAATCAATTTATTATTATTGTTTTAAATTATATCCTTAGTAAATTAATTGTTTTTAGAAATACATAAAAATTCTGCAAGATTTTCTTAGAAAACTAAAGGATATCCACAATAACTGAACATTATGTGGATATCTTTTTTACATTTCTCTTCTTCCTTCAATTGCTTTCATTAAAGTAACTTCATCTGTATATTCTAGATCTCCTCCCACTGGAATTCCATGTGCAATTCTTGTTACTTTAACATTTAAAGGTTTAATTAATTTAGATAAGTATATTGATGTTGCCTCGCCCTCAACTCTTGGGTTTGTTGCAATTATTATCTCTTTTACATCATTATCTTTTATTCTATCTAATAGTTCTTTTATTTTTATATCCTCAGGTCCTATTCCATTCATTGGTGATATTGTACCATGTAAAACATGATATACTCCTTTAAATTCATTTGTTCTCTCCATTGCTAAGATGTCTCTTACATCTTCAACTACACATATTATGCCTGCATCTCTCTTAGAATTAGAACAAATTGGACATGGATCTGTATCTGCAATATTAAAACATGTTGAACAATATTTTAGTTTATTTCTTGCATCTAATATCGAATTTACAAACTCATTTGTTTCTTCTTTATTTAAATCTAACATATGAAAAGCTAATCTTATTGCAGTTTTGTGTCCTATACTAGGTAATTTTTCAAAACTTTCTATTAGCTTTTCTATTGATGGTGAGTAGCTTATCATTGCTCTTTCTCCTCTTTTATTACATTAATCCTGGTATATTAAATTTGCCCATACTTTCTGCTACAGCATCATCTGCTTTTTTCATTGCACCATTAATACATGTCATTATTAAGTCTTGTAGTGTTTCAACATCATCAGGATCTACTACATCTTTTTGTATTTTTATATCTTTAATCATTTTCTCTCCTGATATTATTACTGATACAGCTCCACCTCCAACAGTATTTTCGAATTCTTTTACAGCAATTTCTTCTTGTGATTTTTCCATATCGGCTTGCATTTTTTTAGCTTCTTTCATTAATTTATTTATATTCATTCCTCCGAATCCTCCCATTCCTCCTGGGAATCCACCTCTTTTTGACATTTTTTTATATCCTCCTTTTTATTCATCTATAATATTTATTGGCATATCAAAATCTTGAGCTTCATTTGCCCCTTTAGTTTCAGATGCCATATTTTTTTCATCTTCTATTTTTATATGCATTTCTCTTCCAGTAACTTCTAATATAGATTTTGTTATTTCTCTTTCATTTTCTGGTTGCTCAATAAGTCTTTTTCCAAATGATGATACGCCAGATATTCCTATTTGCATATCATTTATTTCAGTTACCTTTGCATTCATAAGGTTTGTAAATAAAGTTATCTTTCCTTTTTCTCTTAAATTATTTACAACTTCCTTCCAATATTCTATGTTTTTAAATTCTTTTTTAGGTATCTGATCTTTTTGTCTTACCTCTGATTTTAGTTTTTTTTCTTTTTGAATATCATTTGTAAATATTACTTCTTTTTTCACATTTTCATTTATATTATTTAAATTTACAATCCTATTGTTAATTTTTTTTTCTATAATATCTAATCTATTTATAAAATCTTGTTCAATCTTGTTCTTCTTATAATTTATCAATTTAAGAATGCCTGCTTCAAACATTATATTTTTTTGTGAAGACCATTTTATATCGTTTTCTAATTCAGATAACTTAGAAATTATATTAAATAGTTCTTCTTTTTCAGTCTTATCCGATACAGTTTTTACTTTTATTAATTCTTCTTCATTATATAAACTTAGTTTCCCATTTACTTTATATATTAAAACATCTCTAATATATTTTATAATCTCCCAAAGAAAATTATATAAATCTTTTCCATCATTAATAACTTCTTCTGTCACTACTAATGCTTGCTCTTCATTTTTCTCTATAATACTTTCTGCTATTTTATGAATATATTCTATCTTAGGTATTCCTACTAGATCTTTTATTTTACTATCAACAATTTCTTTATCTCCATCTTGCACACATCTCTCTAGTATACTTATAGCATCTCTCATACCTCCTTCTGCAAGAACTGCTATAGTTTTTAGTGCATCTTCTGTTATAGTAATATTTGATTCTTCACATATAATTTTAAGTCTTCTTATTATATCCTGTTCTTGTATTTTTTTAAAGTCAAACCTTTGACATCTTGATAATATTGTTGAAGGTAATTTTTGTGGCTCTGTTGTTGCCAATATAAATTTTACATGATCTGGTGGTTCTTCTAGTGTTTTTAATAAAGCATTAAAAGCACCTGTTGATAGCATATGAACTTCATCTATTATATAAACTCTGTATTTTGCCCTGGTTGGTAAGAAATTGACTTCCTCTCTTATACTTCTTATATCCTCAACACTATTATTTGATGCGGCATCCATTTCTACAACATCTGTTAAAGAACCATTTAGAATCTCTTTACATATTTCACATTCATTACATGGCTCTCCATCTTTTGGTTTTAAACAATTAATTGCTCTTGCCAGTACTTTTGCTGCTGATGTTTTTCCTGTACCTCTTCCTCCATTAAATAAATATGCATGTCCTACTCTATCAGCAATTATCTGATTTTTTAAAGTCTTTGTTATGTGCTCTTGTCCCGCAAATTCCTCAAATTTTAGTGGTCTGAATTTTCTATATAACGCTGTATATGCCAATTTATCCACCTCTTTCACATAAAAAATGATATAAATGATAGCTTCCCTGTGGAAAGCATGTAATCACATAAATACACTATTTATCGCTGCTTTCTTCCGAATCTGACGAGGTTCATAGCTTTTTATTGAACATACTCTCCACACAAAAGCTATCATTTATACCAATAGGATTATATAATGATATAACTTTTTTAGCAATAGTATTTTAAAATTTTATTCTCTTCTAAAAATTACACCTGAAAATTCCTTTATTGTTTTTGTCTTTACTCCTGATTCTTCAAACTTATCTACAGGCATTTCATATTGTAAATTTGTTTTATATTTTATACCTGAATCAGTTTCTATTATTAAATCCATGGCAACTATAAATTTTAAATTTTCTTCATCTATCTTTGCTTTCTTTAATAAACTTCCATCATATATTATCTTTTTATCCTTTGAAGATTGATATTTACCAATGTTTTGATTATAAATTCTTAGTGCAATCATTCCACCATTTTCACTTATTTCATGATTTTCTAGACTGTCTATAGCACTTCCTATATATTCTATTTTTTCATTTCTATAATCTTTTGTACTATTTTCATATATGTCTTTAAGTGAATTTCCTGTAGGAAGTAAAACTTTAATCTTATCACTTCCCTTATAATTCTTTATCTCTATATTTTCTATACTAACACTTTGAATTTTTTCATTTTGGTTATTATTCTTATCTTTTTCAATATAAATATATATATCATTAGTTTGCGAAAGTTCTAAATCCCATAAATTTTTACTATTTATATTAGTTGAGTCTATAGAACTCTTAATTACCACTTCTTTTAATTTGTAGGGCATATCTTTTTCGCCTTCTACTTGATACTTAATTATAAAAAATATTGAAATTAAAACTATAAAACATATACAAAATAAAAATGTATATTTCTTTATAATTCTTTTTTTATCTACTTTCATTTTTTCTCCTATTTTTCGTTTTCCTTAGTTCATTAAAAAAATCTTTTAGTATTTTACTACATTCTTCTCTTAATATATTATTCTCATACTCTACATTGTGATTAAATTTATAATCATTAAATATATTCAAAACAGAACCTGCAGCTCCTGTCTTCTCGTCCATTGCACCAATATATACTTTTTTTATTCTTGAGTTTATTATAGCTCCTGCACACATTGGACAAGGCTCTAATGTTGTATACATTTCACATCCATACAGTCTCCATGACTCTAGTTTTCTACTTGCTTTTTGTATAGCAATTAATTCTGCATGTTTTGTTGTATCATGCTTACTCTCTTTTATATTGTAAGCTTTTGAAATAATTTCTCCATCTTTAACAATTATTGCTCCTATTGGAACTTCTTCTTTTTTTAGTGCTTTTTTTGCCTCATTTATAGCCATTTTCATATAATATTCTTTATCACACATCAATTATCTCCATACTCGTATTAAAACTTATAATCTGGTTTATTTATATTTTATAACATTTTATCATTTCTATTTTATTTTGTAAAACTAATTTTATTATGAAATTTAAAATTGCCACATATTATATGTGACAGTTATATTTTTATATTCTTATTAGCTAGAAATCAGTATCTTAGATTTTTAATTTTATAATATAGCCAACTTTTCTATATTAATACTTTATTTATAGTTATTTTTATCCTTTAGAATAATTATTTTATCTAAATACTTTCTATTTTATAAAAATATCTTGGTGCACCTAACAGGAATCGAACCTGTGACCTCTCCCTTAGGAGGGGAGCGCTCTATCCTACTGAGCTATAGATGCATATAAATAGGGCTACAGCCCTTTTTTATTTTATGCATTTAATTTTTCTACTAATTCTTCTACATTTATTCCATGTACATCACAAGCTTCTTCCAATGTTTCAGCTTGAGAAGCTGGACATCCTAAACAATGCATTCCAGCATCTAATAATATATCAGCTTTTTCTGGGTTAGTTTCTAATAATTCACCTATTGTAGTTGTTTTTTCTATCATATTTTTACCTCCTTTAGAGTTTTATGAAAATTATTTTAACATATTTTTTTATAAAAGTATAGACAAACATTTAAAAATGTTGTATTATCCTAAAATTATAGGAGGTAATATTTATTGAATTTTTTGGTCATTACCTTTTTTATTGTATTTTTTGTCAATATATATATAATTTTTTCATCTTTTTATTCATTATTTAATTCTATTCTATTTTTCAACAAACAGGGTTCAAAATTAAATAAAAAACTATTTCATTAGGAGGTATTTTGAATAAATTTATTAAAAAACTTATACTAATACTATTTATTTCTTTATTGATTAATTTTTTTGTGTTTATAACTTTTCGTAAGGTTTTTTCTACTAATCAAGTACTAATAACCTTTTCTATACATCCATTTGATATCTGTGAAAAGTACCCATATTTTTGGGGTGAATTTAAAAAAACTTTTATTATGACTAATATTATTTCTTCAATAATAGTTTCTAACCTTTTAAGTTCAAAAATATTATATACATCAAATAAGAAAAAAAGTACTAGTATTCCTTTAGATACTTTAAATTATTCCATTTCTGAAAATAATGATTCTTTATCTCTACTTGTAGGTTTAGATACAAATAATAATAAAATATATATTCCTGAAAAAGGTCTATTTCAAAATATTCTTGTCACTGGAACTATTGGAAGTGGTAAAACGAGTTCACTACTATATCCTATTACTAAACAACTTATATCATATAATTCAGATAATTATAAAGATAAAATAGCTATGTTGATTTTAGATGTTAAAGGAAATTATTATAAACAAGTTATTGAGTATGCTAGAAAGTATAATAGATTAGATGATTTAATAATAATTGAAGTAAATAGTAATATAAAATATAATCCATTAGATAAACCACATTTAAAACCTCAAGTATTAGCAAATAGATTAATTACTATTCTTTCTCTTTTTTCCACTAACAATTCTGATTCATATTGGTTAGATAAATCTGAGCAAGTCATATGTGAATGTATAAAACTGTGTAGATTATATAATAACAACTATGTTACATTTGAAGAAATACACAAGTTAATTATGTATCCACAATATTATAAAGAGAAAATATTATTTCTAAAAAGTAAATTTTTAAATAAAAGTCTATCTACAGATGAAATTTCCACTTTATGCACAGTTATTGATTTCTTTGAAAATGAATTTTTTGTACTAGATTCTAAAGTATTATCAATACTAAAATCTGAAATATCTAGGATTACAAACATTTTTGTATCTGATAAAGATATAAAAACTACATTTTGTCCTCAAAAAAATGAAATTACATTTAAAGGCTTCAAAGAAACTTTATCCACAGGCAAAATTGTTGTGCTAAATATGAATATATCTGAATATTCCTCTTTATCTAGAATCATCTCAGCATATTTAAAGTTAGATTTCCAAAGTGAAGTACTTTCAAGACTATCTGATTATTCCTGTGGAAATCTTAGAACTTCTTGTTTTATTAGTGACGAATATCAAGAATATGTAACTTTATCTGATGCAAACTTTTATGCACAATCAAGAGAAGCCAAGTGTATTAATATAGTTGCAACTCAAAGTTATTCTTCTTTATTAAACACTTTAAATAATGAATATAGTACTAAAGTTATTATTCAAAATCTAATAAATAAATTCTGGTTTAGAACAGATGATATATTTACGATAGAAGAAGCTCAAAAACAAATTGGAAAATCTGAAAAAAATTTTACTTCAAACACTATTTCTGAAAATGCTAAACAAACATCATATAATTACTTTACAAATTCTTTTATATCTACAGATTCCAATATATCTGAAAGCATAAATACTTATACACAATTTGATTTAACTTATGATTCCAAATATTTTACTCAGGAATTGCAAACTTTCTCTTGTCTATCTTTTTTATCCACAGGTACTAAAATAATGCCTCCTATGAAAATAAATACTATTCCATACTTCAAATAAATTTAACTACTCTTTTTTATTCTATCATTTTAGAAAGGATTTTTTATGAAATTTAAAAATATTGTTTTATTATTTTACTTATTATTCATTTTTCTATTTTTTTCCCCATCTTTTTCTTATTGTGCATATCCTAAATTAATAAGTACATTAAATAGTGCTTTTACTAAAATAGAATCTTGGATTATAAACATATCCACACCCGTTGCTGCGGTTGCTATAGGAAGTGGATTACTAATGAAAAAGTTTAGTTTTGGAGATGAAGAAAAAATTAGAACAGGAAAGAGATTAATTAGTGGATCCATATTTTCTTATGCTTTTATATTATGTTTAGATTTAATATTATCCACAATTAATGCTCTACTAGGATAAATTATGGATAATTCTACAATAATAGATAGCATAAATGCATCCATAAACTCTTTATATTCTAGTTTAGTTAATTCTTTTTCTTCAGATACATTTGAGATTTTAGATAATATAACTTTTATAAATTCAGATATCATCAACAATAAGTATTTTAAAAGTTTTTTAGATGATAAATCTGAAAGTATATTATATATAGTTAATTCATTACTAATTGCTTTTCTTATTTATTATGCTATATCATTTCTATTCTCACACTTTTTTGGTAATACAGTTGAAAATCCACTCCAATTTTTAATTAAATTTACAATATGTGCAATATGTATCAACTTTTCTTATTTTATTTGTGAACAGATTATAAATATTTTTGAAATTATTACTAATGCAATACGAGAATATGCTTTTTCCATATTTTCAATTGATATCTCCTTTTCCTATTTATCTAAACAACTCGATAAACTATATCTCAAAGAAGTTCTTTCAGGATCAGCATTGTTCTTTTCTTTTAATGGAATTCTTCAATTGTTTATAACATTTGGATTTTTCAATTTACTTTTCACATACTCATATAGATATATAGTAATAAAATTGCTTATATTACTATCTCCATTTTTTATATTATCCTCATGTCTAAATTCTACAAAATGGATATTTAAAATGTGGCTTAAAAACTTCATTTCTATGCTTAGCATTCAAATAATTATATCTCTATTATTAACTATAATAATATCTTTAAAATATTCGTTTGATGATTCTACAATTAAAATTTTATATATTGGAGCATTATATACACTCATGAAAGCTTCATCTCTTGTAAAAGACTTTTCTAGTGGATTTACAACAGACATTTCTGCAAATATTTCTTCTATTAAAAATATTTTAAACTAAGGAGTGATTAACATTTTTATTTTTCCAAAAAATTATAATTTTTCATATAAGTTTTTAGGAATTATAGATTATTCTACAATTTTAATTAACCTTTTATATGGATTATTTATAATATTATTTATTAATTTACTAATAAATAGAATATATTTAAAAATATGTTTATTTATAATCTTCTTTCTTCCATTTTTTCTTTTTACTATATTACGAACTAATAAGGAAAATATTTTTATAATATTCTTTTTCCTATTAAAATTCTATTTATCCCCTAAAATACATTTATATAAAAAATTTTCTATATAATTCATATTCATATTTTCAATTTTCTTATCATTTTAATTATTGTAAATATTAAATTATGATGATATAATTTTACAAAGTTTATAAGTAAGGAGTAATTGTTATGAAATTAGAGCCACATGATAAATCTATTTTATTTTCTTCAACAGAAATACCTGATGTATTTTTTACCGAATATCTATCTCCTGCAAATGGAGACTATATTAAGGTATATTTATATATATTATTTTTATCTAAATATGACAAAGATATAAAAATAAATGATTTATCTAAAAAATTAGCTCTTCCAGTAAAAACAATTCAAGAAGCTTTTAAGTATTGGGAAGAGTGTGGTGTATTAATAAAGAAAACTACAGGATATATCTTAGTAAATATACAAGAAACAGAATTGCTAAAATTATATTCTCCTAAGTTAACATCTTCTCCTGAAGATATAAAAAAATCAAAAGATAATCAATATAGAATAAAAGCAATTGAAAATATCAATAATCAGTTTTTCCAAGGAATTATGTCTCCATCTTGGTATAATGATATTGACCTTTGGTTTAAAAAATATAACTTTGATGAGCAAGTAATGCTTGCTTTATTTAATTATTGCTATGAAAGATCAGCTTTACATAGAAATTACATACAGGTTGTTGCAGATAGCTGGTACAAAAACAATATCAAATCATTCTCTGATTTAGATGCATACTATCAAAAACAAGAAAAAATATCATCTATTAAAAAACAAATTATTAGAAAACTTGGATTAAATAGAAACTTAACAACATATGAAGATGCATATGTTGAAAAATGGGTAATTGATTATAATTATTCAATAGATATTATAGATTTAGCACTAAAGAAAACAACATCAAAAACTAATATAAATTTTGATTATATTAATGCTATTATTACAAATTGGAATGAAAGAGGATTAAAAACTCTTGCTGAAGTGCAAGAATTCTCAGTAGCTATGAAAAAGAAAAATCAAGATATAAAAACTTTGGAAAAGAAGACGAACTACAATAATAATAGTGCAACACAAAGAAATTATGATAATTTAGACAACTTATTTGCAAATTGAAAAATAAAAGTCCACCGTATTAAATAAATTATATCATAAAAATGGCCTAATTAATCGATTTAAAGTTTATAGGTAACCTTTTTAAAACCTAAAATATATTATACAAGGAATAAACTAATGGATAATTCTTTACTAAAAAAATTATTAACTGAATATGATACAAAAAGAATTAAAGCTATCTCAGATGCAGATTTAAAAAAACAAAACATTTATAATTCAATTCCAGAACTAGAGAATATTAATAAGGAATTACATAACTTATCTATCAATACATTAAAATCAGTTTTGATTTCTTCTCCTAAAGAAAAAGAAACTTTCATTAAAGATCTCGAGAATAAATCAAATAATTTAATTATTCATAAAAATAGTATATTAAAAAAATATGGTATTCTCTCAGATGATTTAGAACCAGACTTCGAGTGTTCAATATGTAAAGATACTGGATATGTAAATAATGACATCTGTAATTGTTTAAAACAGAAAATATTTAATATTCAATATAATAAATCCAATATTAGTAATCTAGAAAAAGAAAACTTTAGTACATTTAATTTTAATATGTATTCTAATGAAGTTAATAAAGACTTATATTCTTCAAATATTTCTCCCAGAGAAAATATAAAAAAAATATATGATGCTGCAATGAATTTTGTTGACAATTTCAATAAATTAGAAGAAAAAAATCTCGTGTTTTTAGGACCTACTGGAGTTGGAAAGACTTTTCTTTCTAATTGTATTGCTAAAGCATTATTAGAAAAAGGAAGAACAGTCCTATATCAAACTGCACCTGTTATGCTTGATACAATAATATCTTCTAGATTTAATAAACAAGCTGATGCTAATTTTATGGATAATTTACTAAACGTAGATTTACTAATAATCGACGATTTAGGAACAGAAACTATCAATAGCATGAAATATACAGAATTGTTCACAATTATAAATACCAGGTTATTAAATCAGAATCAAAAAATAACTAAAACTATTATATCTACTAATCTCGATTTAAAAACTATATTTTCTGTATATAATGAAAGAATTGGCTCTAGAATTATTGGAAATTATAATATTTATAAATTCTTTGGTGATGATATTCGATTTAAGAAAAATAAATGATAACAAAAAATATACCAGTATTAGTTCTGGTATATTTTTTATATTTTATTCTGTAATAATGTCTTTATATTCTTCTTCTATTTTCTCTATACTAACTACTTTTCCTTCATTAGTTCTCATTAGAGTAACTCCTTGTGTTGATCTTCCTAATATACTTATTTCCTTTACCTCTAATCTTATCACTGTTCCTGTATCTGTAATCATCATGACATCATCTTGTTCACTGACTATTTTTATTCCTACAATCTTACCTGTCTTTGAAGTAATCTTATATGTAATTACTCCTTTTCCTCCTCTAATTTGTACTCTATATTCTTCAAGTTCTGTTCTTTTTCCAAATCCATTCTCAGTAATTGCTAGTAGAGTTGCATTACTTCCAGCAATAACAGATTCCATTCCTATTACACAATCATCTTTATCTACTCTAATTCCTAGAACACCTTGTGAAACTCTACCCATTGCTCTAACATCTTTCTCATCAAATGTTATACACATACCATTTCTAGTAACTAATACTACATTATCTTGTCCATCTGTTAATTTTACATCTATTAATTCATCATCTTCTTTTAGCGTTATAGCTTGTAATCCCGTTTTTCTACTAGATATATATTCTAATAAGGAAGTTTTCTTTATTAATCCATTTTTTGTAGCAAATAATAAGTATTTTCCTTCTGCAAAGTTCTGTAGTGGTATTATAGTTGCAACTCTTTCATCAGCATCTAAACTTAATAAGTTTACTATAGCAGTTCCCTTTGCTGTTCTTCCTGCTTCTGGAATCTCATATCCTCTTAATTTATACATTTTTCCTTTATTACTAAAGAATAAAATTGTATCATGTGTAGATGCTGTAAATATCTCTTTAACAAAGTCTTCTTCTCTCGTTGCAATTCCTGTAGTTCCTTTTCCTCCTCTTCTTTGGCTTTTATATGTATCAATAGGTGCTCTTTTTATATATCCAAAATTTGTAAGTGCTACTATTGTTTGTTCTTCTTTTATAAGGTCATCCATATCTATCTCGCCTTCTGCAGCAACAATCTTAGTTTTTCTTTCATCTCCATATTTTTCTTTAATCTCTATTAATTCTTCTTTTATAATATCATATACAAGAGTATCACTTGCAAGAATTTCTTTTAATCTTTGAATTAACTTCATTAATTCATTATATTCTTCTTCTATTTTCTCTCTTTGTAATCCTGATAAACGTTTTAATTGCATATCTAATATGGCTTGAGCTTGTATCTCTGATAGTCCAAATCTATCCATTAATTGTTCTTTTGCATCATCATATGATTCTCTAATAATTCTAATTACTTCATCGATATTATCAATAGCTATTTTTAATCCCTCTAATATATGAGCTCTTGCCTCTGCTTTATCAAGTTCAAACTTTGTTCTACGTAATATTACGTCTTTTCTATGGTCTATAAAATGAATTAAGCACTCTTTTAATGTTAATATCTTTGGTTCTCCATCAACTAATGCAAGCATAATAACTCCAAAAGTATCTTGCATTTGTGTATTTTTATATAATTGATTTAACACTACTTGTGGATTAGCATCTCTCTTTAATTCTATTACTATTCTTACTCTATGTTCTCTATCTGATTCATCTCTAATATCTGATATTCCTTCAATTCTTTTATCTCTAGTAAGAGCTGCTATATTTTCAATTAATTTCGCTTTATTTACTTGATAAGGTAAAGATGAAACTACAATCCTTCTTTTATTTCCATTCATTTCTTCAATTTCGGCTTCTGCTCTTACAGTAATTTTTCCTCTACCTGTTGTATATGCTTCTTTTATACCTTCTCTTCCTAGAATAATTCCCTCCGTAGGAAAATCTGGTCCCTTTATTACCTGCATTAAATCTTCATTTGTTACATTATCTTCATCAATTATTTTTATTATACCATCTATAATTTCATTTAGATTATGTGGTGGTATATTTGTAGCCATTCCAACAGCAATACCTGATGATCCATTTATTAATAATGCTGGTATCTTAGTTGGTAATACTGTAGGTTCTTGTAATCTATCATCATAGTTTGGCATAAATTCTACAGTATTCTTCTCTATATCTACTAACATTTGCTCTGCTATTTTTGCCATTCTAGCTTCTGTATACCTCATAGCAGCAGCTCCATCACCATCTATTGATCCAAAATTTCCATGACCATCTATTAACATATATCTCATTGAAAAGTCTTGTGCCATTCTTACCATAGCATCATATACAGATGAATCCCCATGTGGATGATATCTTCCTAAAACAGATCCAACAGTATTAGCACATTTTCTATAAGCTTTATCTGAAGTAATTCCATCTTCATACATAGAATATAAAATTCTTCTATGTACAGGTTTTAAACCATCTCTAACATCTGGTAAAGCACGAGAAACAATAACACTCATAGCATAATCTATATAGGATGTTTTCATTTCTTCTTCGATGTTTCTTACTATAATATTTTCTTCTTGCTTATCCATTAAATAACCTCTTTTCTTTTATTCTTTCTTCTCTTGTATTATACTAAACCGTAAGAAATTATGCAAGTTTTTAGTACTCAAAATTATCTTTTTATATATGTATTTAAAATATTAAATATTACTATCATCCTGAGAGTAAAAGGGGCTATTTTTTACTTTCAGAAAATAAGTAATATTTAATATTTTAAGTACACATTTTTATATTATATTTTCTTTGCCAGTTCTAATTCATCTGAAGAGAGTTTAAAATTGTTAGAATTATTTACTAGAGAGTTAATATTTTCTATTGTCTTTACCTTATCTAGTATTTGAGTTATTTGAATTACTTTTCCTTCATAACTTTTAATTCTTTTATATTGTTTATTCATTTGCTCTATATCTTTTTCATTATATGCATTTTTCCATTTATCACAATAATTTTCTAACTTTTCTAAATATTCTAACTGTTTTCCAAATTTGTCTTCTATATCATTAGATACTTGATCTACTAATAAATCCTTACTAGAATCTAATATATTTAAAACTGTAGGATCTATATTTGTATATTTACTAAGTGTAGATATTCCTTTATCAATAATAAAAGATATACAATCTAATATTCCTCCATTTTTTGTTACTAATTTCATTTCTTCTATACTTTTAAATTCTCCCGATATTAAACCTTGAATACTTGATTTTAAAGTATTTCCACTGTTTTTTAGTTCTTCAAATCCCTCTTTGAGTCCTCCTTCTATTATTGCATCTTTTATATTAATTACTTGATTTTCTATTAAATTAGGACATACTGTTTTTATTCCTAGATTTATGGCATTATTAACTATTTTTCCTATACTTGTGTCAAAAAAGTTATCCTTTTCTACCTTGTTTTCTATTTCTAAATTGTCTATATCTATCTCTCCTTTTATATTTTCTTTATTATTTTTTCTATATCATTGTTTTTTATATAATTAGTCAGATTATTATTTATAATATCTTCAAACTTATTATTATAATTTATAACTCCGAAATATATTACTATTAAATAATTTATTTATTAATAATTTATCTATTGAATATTTATTATTTTTATTTAAAATTATATTTATATTTGAATTTATTCTTAATATATTTTCATACATTATCTTACTTTTTTTCATATTTAATATATTGCCTTCTATTAATAAAAAAATATAATTACTCATATCTAAAAAATAGTTAAAAATATTCATATTACTTTTTTCACTTAAATCAATAAATATATAGTCATATTTTTCTTTTAATCTAATAAATAATCTATCTAAATTGTCTTCTAGATTTTTTATATTTTCTAACGCTATATTCATATCACAAATAATATCCAAATTTTTACTGATTTCTTTTACTATGTTTCTATCTTTTTGTATATTATAACTTTCTACATTAAATAATAATTTCATGTCTTTACTTTCAAAATCCATATCAATAATTAATACCTTTTTACTTTTACTTATTATTTTAGAAATTATTGCAGTAATAATTGTTTTTCCTGAATGTCTAGCCCCTGTAATTGATACTATTTTTCCACAAAGTCCTTTATTATCTTTATGTTTAGAATTATCTAATTTATTTAAATTAACATTATTTTTTTCTATAATTCTTTTTAAATTACTTATTTCTTTTTTCATTTTTTCATTTTCTTCTAAGTAATAGTTTTCTCTTAAATATTTTTCACTATAAATTTTATTTTCTATTTCTTTTACTATCTGAGTTTTGTTTTCTATATTATAATTATTTTTTATTAATATGATTAATTGTTTAATATTATTATTTAACTGTTTTATTTCTTCCTCATTATTATAAATTAAAATTATTTTTACTTCTTTATTTATATCTAATACTATTTTTATAAAATCTTCTAATTTATTTTTTTCTAATATTTTTTTATTAAAAACAATATATCCAATATCTTTGTTTGTCTTTAATATTTCTATTAATCCTTCTTCATATTGAATATCATCATATTCTATAGTAAAATCTTTATTTTTTTTTAATTCATAATTTATCTCTTCATTTTGCAATGCTGTTAATATATTTATCATTTATATTATTAAATTTTTTTCATAGTCTGAACTTTCTATTTTTGCTAGAATATGTTCTTTATCTATGAATAACATACATTCACCCTTTCTTAATGATTTTATTTCTACTTTCTCTTTTTCTGATAAATTTGTATTTTCACTTAATATATTTATATTTTCTTCTTCTAGCGAAAAAAATGCTTTTATACTAGAATTGTTTAATATACTTTTTCCATATATTCCATTTTCTAAGCCAAACAGATCAGAAACATCTTGAGTTATAGCAACTCCTGTTCCTCCATATTTTCTTATAGTTTTAAATATTCTATATATAAAACTTGCAACATCTTTATTAGATGTTATTCCTATAAGTCTCCATATTTCATCTAGATATATAGCCTTTTCTGTATTCCTATCCTTTTTTATTTTATCCCAAAATAATTCTGTAAACATATACATTCCATATTTAATATTTTCTTCACCTAAATCATATATATCTGATATTATTAATTTATTATCTAATTTTATATTTGTATAATTATTAAAAAAATTTAAATATCCATTTATAAATGGGTTTAACTTTTTTGCAAGTATTATTGTTTTTTCGCTTTTTAATAAAACATTATACAAATCTTCTAAAATCGGCATATCATTTATATCTTTAAATACTTTTTTCCCTTTTTCTATCTTATATAAGCTCTCATCTTCAAATGTTATTTCTTTATTTTTATAACATTCAATAATACATTCTTCTAAATTTGCTTTTTCTTCATCTGAAATATCAGTAAAAATTAAATTAAAAAATCCCATTAACTTTTGAATTTTACTAGATAAATAGCCTCGTGATTCTTCCATCGAATCTTCTCTTATATCTAATACATTTATATATGTATTAGAAGATGGACCGTATCTTTAATATTGTTCCATTTAAATTCTCACATATTTTTTCATATTCTCTTTCTGGATCTATAACATATTGTTCTATTCCCATTAATCTATATCTTAATATTTGTAGTTTAGTAAAATAAGATTTTCCTGCTCCACTAGTTCCAAATACAACCATATTTCCATTTTTATATTTATCTCTATTATATCTATCTATAAAGATTAGAGAATTATTATAGATATTTGTACCTATAAATATTCCTTTTTCATCAAAAATTGATGTAGATAAAAATGGAAATGTAGATATTATTCCACTTGTTAATATGTTCTTTTTAGCAGCAGATTTTATTTCTAACTTGTTTTCATATAATGGACAACAGGCAAAAAATATTTGTTCTTGCCTAAAATTTGCCCTTCTTGTTTGCATTCCAGAACTCTCTAATAATCCTTCTACTTTGTTTAATAAGTATTCTAACTCTTCAATAGACTCTGAGTATACATTTAAATAAACATATAACATATATAAGTCTTCATTATTTAATTGCATTTCTCTTCTTATGTATTTTGCATCATTATATGAAAATCTTGCTATATCTGTGTCTTCTCTATTTTGGTTTTCTTTATTTAAGTCTACTCCTACATTTGCAATATGATATGTTAAATCTCTTATTGTCTTAAATCTATCCATTTTTTCATAAAATATAGAAAAATTCATATTAATATTACTATTAATAATATTTTTAAAAATAATTTCATTATACTCTCTATAATAATCTACAATTATGAGTCCTCCATAATAAAGTCCATCTATTTCCATATATTTTGGATTACTTTTATTTATATATGATGGAGAAATATAATCTATTTCTTTATTAAAACTATCTATTTTTGCTCCTTTCTTTTATTAAAAAAAGAATATAATAATTCTACAACTTCTTCTTTTTCTAACTCTACACATATATTATTCGTTCTTGACAAACATTCTTTTACTTTTAAATACCTTTCTTTTAAATTTGCAGTTATTATTTGTTTTTCATTATCGTTTGGGAAATTATCACTGATTTCATTTTTTAAATATTTATAATTAATAATAATAAAAAAATTTTTAGATGAAGACTTATTCTTTCTATTTAAATTAGTAATATATTCAATATAATTTTGACTAATTTCTTTTACATTTTCATCTTCTTCTTTTATTTTATCTTCAATATTTTTAAAATGATTTTTTAGATTTTCTTTTTTACTTTGAATTAAAATTTGAGTATTAAACTCACAAGTATTGAAAAAAATTTTATAAGAATTCAAAATTGATTCTTTTTCTAGCATTGATTTTAAATCGTAATTGATAGGTAATACTTTTATTATTTTTATAAATATATTCTCTTTTGTATGAATTATTCCAGCGTCAAAAATATTTTTTATTGGAATCCATTCTTGTACTGACTGCTCTGTTTTTATCACCTCCTATTGATATAATTATATTAAACTCTTTTTTACATAAAGTCAACTATTTTTCGTTTACATATTTCTACATTTTTTTATTTTTAATTTTTTTTTATCTTTTTTGAATAATATTTTTATTTCTACATATATTAATATTATAAAATTTATATTAATTATGCTGTATCCATTTTAAATGGTAGAGTATATTTAGTGTTATTTATTAGCTTAATAGTTTATAAATAATATTAAATATATTTGAGCTAAGATCTAAATTATATTTTTAATGGATTATTATTAGTCTATTTTAGATGAGAATAGTTGATTATTAGTGTATATTAGGTCGAATCTAATAATTAATATATTTGAGTTTTGGGTCTAGTTATATAGCAATGTATATTAGATTTAAACGTTAGGTATATTAGTCGTTAGATATAATTAATATAAATTTTATATGCCCAGCTTTAAGCTGGGCTTTTATTTCTTAAATATCTAGGTTTTTTACAAATTTAGCATTTGATTCTATAAATTCTCTTCTTGGTCCAACATCATCACCCATTAATACTGTAAATGTTTCATCTGCCTTTATTGCATCATCAACAGATACTTGTATTAATACTCTTCTTTCTGGATCCATTGTTGTTTCCCATAATTGTTCTGGATTCATCTCTCCTAAACCTTTATATCTTTGAATTGAAACTTGATCTTTACTAATTCCTTTTTCTTCAATCTCTTTATAAGCTTTTGCTAATTCTTCATCATTATAACAGTATATATCTTCCATTCCTCTTTTAGATAATTTATATAATGGTGGCTGAGCTAAATATACATTTCCATTTTCAACTAATGGTCTCATATATCTAAAGAAGAATGTTAATAATAATGTTCTAATATGAGCTCCATCAACATCTGCATCAGCCATTATTATTACTTTACCATATCTTATTTTAGTTATATCAAAATCGGCTCCTATACCAGCTCCTATAGCAATTATTACTGGGTTTAATTTATCATTTCCATATATTTTATCTGCTCTTGATTTTTCAACATTTAACATTTTTCCCCATAAAGGTAATATTGCTTGAAATCTTCTATCTCTTCCTTGTTTAGCACTTCCTCCAGCAGAATCTCCCTCTACTATGTAAACTTCGCATTCTTCTGAATTTTTACTACTACAATCAGCTAATTTTCCAGGAAGAGTTGTTGTTTCTAATGCACTCTTTCTTCTAACAAGTTCCCTTGCTTTTCTTGCTGCTTCTCTTGCTCTTGATGCACTAACACATTTATCTAATATTGCTTTAGCTACATTAGGATTTTCTTCCAAAAATGCTGATAAATATTCATTTACTAAAGATTGTACTATTCCAGATACTTCACTATTTCCTAGTTTTGTCTTAGTTTGTCCTTCAAATTGTGGTTCTTTTACTTTTACAGATATAACAGCTGTTATCCCCTCTCTTATATCATCTCCTAATAAATTACTATCTTTTTCTTTTAATATATTATGTGACTTAGCATAATCATTAAATACCTTTGTTAAAGACCTTTTAAATCCCTCTAGATGTGTTCCTCCTTCTATTGTATTAATATTGTTAACAAAAGTATATATATTTTCTGAATAACTTGTTGTGTATTGTATTGCTATCTCTACTGGGAATTCTCCTTCTTTATCAATATATATTGGTTCTTGATGTAATTTCTCTTTATTTTTATTTAAATATTCAACAAATGATTTTAACCCACCTTCAAAACAGAAATCTGCTTTTTTGGGTGTTTCTTCTCTTAAATCTTCTAATGTTATATGTAATCCTTTTGTTAAAAAAGCCATCTCTCTAAATCTTTTTTCTAATACATCAAATTCGTATTCTAATGTCTCAAAAATACTTCCATCAGCAAAAAATCTTACTTTTGTTCCTGTTTTATCTGAGTCTCCAATTCTTTCTAATTTTTTAACTACTTTTCCTCTTTCAAATGACATTGTATAAATTCCGCCATCTCTTTGAATTGTAACTTCTGTCCAGTCAGATAATGCATTTACAACTGAAGCACCAACTCCATGAAGACCTCCAGATACTTTATATCCACTATCTCCTCCAAATTTTCCACCTGCATGTAATTTAGTATAAACAGTTTCTGCAGCAGATAATTTTGTTTTTGGATGTATATCTACAGGTATTCCTCTACCATCATCTTCTACACATATTATATTTCCTGGTTCTATTTTTACACTTATGTTTTTACAATATCCTGCTAAAGCTTCATCTACACTATTATCAACAATTTCATAAACTAAATGATGAAGTCCTCTTACAGATACACTTCCTATATACATACCTGGTCTTTTTCTTACTGCTTCTAAACCTTCTAATACCTGAATTTGGTCAGCATTATATTCATGATTGAATTTTTCCATTATATCCTCCTAGTTTATTATTTTTTTCTTTTTTCCTAATGAAATAGATGAAATATTAGATAATATTCCCTTTTCTTCATTATTTTGCTTATATATTATAAATGATTTTAAATTATTATTAGAAATATCTAGTATTTTTCTTTTTTCATATAATTTATCTATTAATTCTTTATTTATTCTTTTCATTTTACCTCCAATATTAAAAATACCAATAATATTTTCTAAATTTATAATTATATCTTTACAAATATTAATATACATTTAATCATCCTTTTATCCAAATTATATATTCATTTTCTTTCCATTCTCTATTCTATTTAGAGAATTGTGACTTTTACTTATTTCTATTTTATCTGTACAAGTAATAAAAACTTGATTTTCAGAAATATTATTAAGTAAATTTTTTCTTCTACTTTCATCTAATTCGGACATAAAATCATCTAATAATAATATTGGTTTTTCATTAATTTCTTCATAAATTATATTAAGTTCTGTAATTTTTAAAGATAATATAGATGTTCTTTGTTGTCCTTGTGAACCATATATTCCAGCTTCTTTACCATTTATTAATATATCTAAATCATCTCTATGAATGCCATTTGAAGTAAAACCTTTTTTTATGTCTATCTTTCTAGCTTTTACTAAATTATTATAAAAGTCATCTTTATTTTTCCCAGATGTAATATAATTTATTTCTATATTTTCCTTAAGATATCCACAATTTGTTATGTTGTTGTGGATATTTTTTATTTTTTCTTTTATTTTCTGTATATAAAAATTTCTATATTCATATATTTTCTCCGAAAATTCCGCTAATTTTATATCCCAAATATCTAATAATGATTCATCTTTGTTTTCTATTTTTATTTGTTTTAAATATATATTTCTTTGTTCTAAAGTTTTCAAATAATTATTTAATATATGTAAATAATTTGGTTTTAATTGACTTATCATTATATCCAAAAACTTTCTTCTCAATGCTGGAGAACCTTTTATTATATTTATATCGTCAGGATTGAAAAAAACAATATGTATTTTTCCTATTATATCACTTAATTTTCTTTGCTTTACTCCATTTAGATAAAAATTTTTTTTACTATCTAATTCTATTCTTATATTTCCACATCTATCTATTCTTTCATATTCTATTTCTATTATTGCTTTTTCTTCTCCTATTTTTATTAGTTCAGAATCTTTTTTTGTTCTAAATGATCTTCCTATAGAACTTAAATATATAGCTTCTAATATATTTGTCTTTCCTTGTGCATTATCTCCATATATTATATTATAATTATTTTCAAATTCAAATTCTTCTTCTTTATAATTTCTAAAATTCTTTAATATTACTTTTTTTATATACATTTTATTCCTTCATTCTAATTGGTAATATCATATATGTATATTCATCACTTTCAATTGGTCTTATTATACAAGGAGAAATATTTGTTCCAAAATCTATATATATTTCTTCATCATCAATAACTTTTAATGCATCTAAAAAATATCTTGGATTAAATCCAGCATCTAAATTTTTTCCTTCTGTTGTTACATATATCTCTTCTTTTGCATCACCTGTTTGATTTGTACAAGAAATCGTAACTTTCCCTATCTCTGTTGAAATTTTTACTGGATATTTCTTCTCTTTTTCTATAGAAGATGCTGATATTAATATAATTCTTTCAAAACAATTTTGAATATTATTCTTATTAACTCTTATCCTAGTTTCCCAATTTGGAGGAATTGCATTACTATAATTTAAAAATTCTCCATCTAATAATCTTGTAACAATTTTGCAATTTTCCATTTCAAATAATGCTTGATTTTTTGAAACTCCTATTTTTATTGTTTCAAAAGAATCCATTATAATTTTATTTATCTCATTTAATGTTTTTCCTGGAATTACAACACTAAAATCATTTGAAACACTATTTAATATATTACTCTTTATTGCTAATCTATATCCATCAACGGCAACTACATTTAATTTATTATTTTTAACTTCAAATAAACATCCTGTAAAAATAGGTCTATTTTCTTCATTACTTACAGCAAATATTGTTTTTCTTACCATATTTTTCAATAAATTTTGCTCAATTTCTATAGAATTATCTATATTTATTTTTGGTAATTCTGGAAATTCATCTGGATTCATTGTTGCTAATTTATATAAAGAACCTTCACATTCAATTACTAATAACTTATTATCATTTATTGTTATTGTTATTTCTGTATCTGGTAATTTCCTAATAATTTCACTAAACATTATAGCATTAACTACAGTATTACCTTGTTCTTGTACATTACATTCAATTATATATTCTATACCTATTTCTAAATCATAAGTAGTTAGTTTTACTTCTTTATCATTTGTTTGGATTAGTATTCCTTCTAATACAGGCATTGTTGTTTTAGATGCAACACCATTTATTACAGAATTAATACCTTTTAATAGTTTTTCTTTTTCACATATGATTTTCATTTTTAATCCTCTTTTCTTTATTATAATATTAAATAAATATATATAGTAGTAGTAGTAGTAGGGACTGTGGATTATGTGGAAAACTATGTTAATTCTTTATATCCGTACATTTTACTATGTGCATAACTATGTGCATAATTTTTAATTTTATTCACATTATTCAATAACTTATGTGTATAATATATTTATTAACATGTTTTCAACAAGATATCAACAGAACCTTGTTGATATCTTATCAAGCTTTTCCGTAAGGCTTGATAGATTTATTTTTATAGAAATAATATTCGAAAAACATTTATTTTCAAAAAACGACATAAACTTTACAGCTAAATTATTTATTATTTGTTATTATTGTTTTCAAACTATCCACAATTAATTTTGTATTTGTGTTTTCTTTTATTTCTTTTTCTATCTTTTTATGTGCATGCATAACAGTTGTATGATCTCTTCCACCAAAGTCATTACCTATTCTGGGAAAAGACATTTGTCCTACAGTTCTGCAAAGATACATTGCTATTTGTCTTGGATATGCAATATCATTAGATTTTTTTGAAGATGATAAATCTTTTTTTTCTATTTTAAAATAATTTGAAACAACATCTTGTATGTAATCTGAAGATATTATATTTTCTTTTTGAAGAGTAACATCATTAATAGCTTTTTCAACAGTCTCTATATTTATGGGTAAATGAGTTAATGAAGTGTATGCTAAAATTTTATTCAAAACACCTTCTAGTTCTCTAATATTTGAATCTATTTTCGTTGCAATTATTGAAAGGATTTCATCATCTATTAATATACCTTCTAATTGTGTTTTCTTTCTAAGAATAGCCAGTCTCATTTCATAATCAGGCATAGATATATCAGCAAGTAGTCCCCATTCAAACCTTGATTTTAGTCTATCTTCTATTAATTCTATATCTCTAGGTGGTCTATCACTAGATAGAATAATTTGTTTACTATTTTGATATAAAGCATTAAAAGTATGAAAAAATTCTTCTTGCGCAGTCTTTTTGTTTGCAAAAAATTGAATATCATCTATTAGTAAAACATCTATATTTCTATATTTTTTTCTAAATAAATCATTTTTATAATTTGAATCTTTAATAGAGTTTACCAATTCATTAGTAAATGTTTCTGATGTGACATATAAAATAGATTTGGAGCTATCTATTCTTAATATTTCATTTCCAATTGCATGCATTAAGTGAGTTTTACCAAGTCCAACTCCTCCATATATAAGTAAAGGATTATAAGATGTAGATGGAGCTTCCGCAACAGCTAAAGCAGCAGCATGAGCAAATCTATTATTATTACCAACAACAAAACTTTCAAATGTATACTTTGGATTCAAAAAAGTCTTAGAATATTCTACACTATTTGAAATAGAATCCATACTGTTTGTATTTTTTGAAATTTCTTGTGAACTATTACTATCAGTAGAATCTATAATTTCTATTTGCCATGTTCTATTTGTTAAAAAATTAAACGTATTAACTATTAAATCGTAAAAACGTGATTTAATTGCATCTGTTTGCATAGAATTAGTAGTTTTAAGTTCTATTATATTATCGTGAATATTTCCTATTTCAAGTGATTTAATCCATGTTGCATAGGAAATATTAGTCATTTCATTTTTTAAAAGTTCTTTGGCTTGTTCTAAAAGTTCGTCTTTATCGACCAAATTAAAAACCTCCTTAATTAATAGTTATCCACATACTGTGAATAACATGTGGATAACAACATTAGCAAATAGTGGCAATTGTTATTTGCGTAGCATAATATCCATTTTTTATTTCACTTATAATATCAATTTATGAGTGATTAGTCAACTCATAAATATAAAAAGGATAAAAAAACTGTAGTGTATTGACATTTTAAAGACTTTTGTAGTATAATTCTAATTACTTTTGAAATAAATTGTTAATAAATTATTTAAATATATTAGGAGGTGCAAAATGAAAAGAACATATCAACCAAAAAAGAGACAAAACCAAAAAGAACATGGTTTTATGAAAAGAATGAAAACAGCTTCAGGAAGAAAAGTATTAAAAGCTAGAAGAGCAAAAGGAAGAAAAGTAATAAGTGCGTAGAATATAGGGCTAAAGGCCCTTTTTTGCGATACAAGAGTGATTTTATATGAAAAAAACAGAAATAATAAAAAAAAATTATGAATTTAAATACTTTTTTAAAAGAGGCAAATATTTTTCTGGCAAATATATTGAAATATTTATACATTATAATAAACTAAAAAATAATAGATTAGGAATTATTGTTAGTAAAAAAGTTGGAAATAGTGTAGTAAGACATAGAATAAGAAGAATAATTAAAGAGGCATATACAGAAATTGAAGAAAAAATTGATTCTAATATTAATATTTTAATTTGCTGGAAGAAAAAGAGTGAATTTAATAAAGGAATATCCTACTTTGACATAAAGAGAGACATGATAGATATATTTAGGAAAGTAGATGTAATCTAATATGAGAAGAAATATAATGTTATTTATTATAAAAATATATAAGAAGACTTTATCAAAAATTCTTTATGCCATGGGGATAAGGTGTAAATATTACCCTACATGTTCAGAATATACAGCACAAGCTATAGCGAAATATGGTTGTATAAAGGGATGTTTATTAGGAATAAAAAGAATATTGAAGTGTAATCCTTTTTCAAAAGGAGGATATGACCCTTTGAAATAGATGGAGGAGATATGAGTTGGTTATGTAATATATTTGGATATTTGTTAAATTTTATCTATACATTAGTTAAAAATTATGGATTAGCTCTTATAATATTTTCAATAATAACTAAGATAATAATGTTACCATTATCCATAAAACAACAAAAAACACTTAAAAAGTCAGCAAAGATTCAAAAAGAATTAAAAGATATACAAGATAAGTATTCAAAAGATCAAGAAAGATTAACACAAGAAACAATGAATTTATATAAAAGAGAAAATATGAATCCACTTAGCGGATGTCTAAGTTCTATTGTTCAAATTGTATTATTATTTGCAATGTTTTTCTTAGTTAGAGAACCTCTTACATATATGTTAAAACTTAGTCCAGATCAAATATCTAAATATGAAAATATGATAAGTGCAAAATCAGCATATAGTCAGATAGAAGTAATAAAAGAAGCGAGGACTAATAATGAAATAGATATAGACTTAAATATGGATTTCTGCGGAATAGATATGTGCAATGTTTTGATGCAAAATTGGCAAAATTGGACGGTTTATATTATTCCAGCATTATATATTATATCATCTATTATTAGTACAAAAATGAATTCAAATGTAGGAAAAAGTAAAAAACAAAATGATATTAAAAACAACGAAAAAGAAAATGAAGATCCTATGGCACAGATGAATAAAAATATGACAATAATGATGCCAATTATGTCAGTATCAATAGCTATAGTTGTTCCACAAGGACTTGCTCTGTATTGGCTAATGAATAATATTCTGATGATTGTTGAAAAATTAATTCTTAATAAAGTTTTAAAAGATGAGGAGGAAGAATAAAATGGCATATATATATGAGGGGAAAACAACTAATGAGGCTATAGAGAAAGGATTAAAAGAATTAAAAGTTTCAAAAAATCAAGTTGAAGTTAAAGTATTAGAATCAGAAGATAAAAGAAGCTTTTTTAGTATTTTAGATCCTAGAGTTGTTAAAGTTGAATTAATATTAAAAGATAAAAGCGAAATAAAAGAAGAAAAAAGTATTATAAATAAAAGCAATAAAAAAATTCCTACAGATGAAAGTTTAAATTTATCAAAAAATGATTTAGATATCTTCTTGAAAAAGTTTTTAACAAATTTACCAGGAAATAAATTTACTTATGAAATTAAAATAGAAAATAAAGACATATTAGTAAATATGGATGGTGAGGATAGAGGATATTTAATTGGGTATAGAGGAGATGTCTTAAATTCTTTACAACAAATATTAAATAATATAGCTAATAAAAATACAGAGGAAAAAATTAGAGTTTTACTAAACATAGGAGGATATAAAGAAAGACGAGAAAAAGATTTGCAAAACCTTGCTGATAAGATTGCAGGAACAGTTATAAAAACTAAAAAATCTATTACATTGGAACCAATGACATCATATGAAAGAAAAATTATACATTCTAAATTACAAGAAAATTTAAAAGTTTTTACACATAGTATAGGAGAGGAACCAAATAGAAGATTAGTAGTATCATTAAAAAAATAAATTAGAAGGTTGCGAAATTAGCAACCTTTTTATTTTAGAAGGGAGATAATAATGTCAACAATAGCAGCGATATCAACTTCTCCAGGAATTGGAGGAATTGGAATAATAAGAATAAGTGGTGAAAAAGCTTTTGATATATTAGAGAAAATATTAAGGACCAATAATAAAGAGATACAGGGATATACAATGAAATATGGAAATATAGTTGAAAATGGCGAGGTTATAGATGAAGTATTAGTTTCATATTTTATAGCACCTAATAGTTATACAAGAGAAAATGTGTGCGAAATAAATTCTCATGGTGGAATAATAGTTATGAAAAGAATATTACAATTATGTTTAAAATATGGTGCAGTATTAGCAGAACCAGGGGAATTTACAAAAAGAGCATTTTTAAATGGTAGGATAGATTTAGCTCAGGCAGAGGCAGTAATTGATATAATAAATAGTAAAACAGATAGAGAGGCTAAAGCATCAGTGGATCAATTGCAAGGTAACTTATCTTCAGAAATAACAAATATAAGACAAGAGCTTATTTCTATGATGGCCGATATAGAGGCATCAATAGACTACCCAGAATATGATGTAGAAGAAGTAACAAATAATAGAGTTATTAAAACTCTTGAAGATGTAAAAGAAAAATTAATATTTTTAGAAAAATCATTTGATAATGGTAAAATTCTTAAAGAAGGTATAAAGACTGCAATTATAGGACGACCAAATGCTGGGAAATCATCACTTTTAAATATTTTACTTAATGAAGAAAGAGCTATTGTTACTGATATAGAGGGAACTACTAGAGATACTATTGAAGAATATATTTCAATAAATGGAATTCCTTTAAAAATTATTGATACAGCAGGAATAAGGACATCTAAAGATGAAGTTGAAAAAATAGGAATAGAAAAAGCTAAAAAGATAGCAAAAGAAAGTGATGTTATTATTGGAATTTTTGATATTTCACAAGAGTTAAATGATGAAGATGAAGAAATAATAGATATATTGAAAAATAAGAATTCAATTATTTTATTAAATAAAATTGATTTAAATAAAGAGAATGTTGAGTTAGATAGATTAAAAGAAATTAATAAACCTTTAATAAAAATATCTACTAAAGAAAGAACTGGAATAAAAGAATTATATAATGAGATAGAAAAAATAATCGAAAATAAAGAAATAACATCAGATAATGAGATTATTGTAACAAATACAAGACATAAAAATTTAATTATGAAAGCTGTGGAATCTCTGAATAAATCATTTGAAACAATTGAAAATGATATGCCAATAGATATCATTGTAGTATATATTAAAGATATTTTAGAATGCTTAGGAGAGATCACAGGAGAAGCTGTTACAGAAGATATTATTAAAGAAATTTTTTCAAAGTTTTGCTTGGGAAAATAATTCAGGCAGTAAAGATTATTAAAAAAGTATAAAAAAGCTTAAAAAAGAAAAATAAGAAGAAAGAAGATGAAATAATATGAGTTACAATGCGGGAAAATTTGATATAGCAGTAATAGGTGCAGGACATGCTGGATGTGAAGCAGCTCTTGCTGCTGCAAGAATGGGAATGAAAACATTATTGTTTTCTATAAGTCTAGAATGTGTTGCAAATATGCCATGCAATCCAAATATTGGAGGGACTTCGAAAGGACACTTAGTAAGAGAAATTGATGCTCTAGGTGGAGAGATGGGAAAGAATATTGATAAATCAATGATACAAGTAAGAATGTTAAATACTTCAAAGGGACCAGCGGTGCATTCATTAAGAGCACAAGCAGATAGAAAGAAATATCAAAGAGAAATGAAACATACATTAGAAAATCAAAAAAATTTGTATTTAAAACAAGCAGAAATAGTTGACATAAAACAAGAAAATTGCAAGATAAAGTCTGTTGAAACGAATATAGGAGCAATTTATGAAGTTGATAGTGTTATACTTGCAACAGGAACCTATTTAAAGGGGAAAGTTTTCATAGGAGAGAGTTCTTTTGAAAGTGGACCAGATGGTGTTTTTCCAGCAAATAAATTATCAGAATCATTAAAAAATATGGGAATAGATATAGTTAGATTTAAGACAGGGACACCTGCAAGAGTTAATAAGAATAGTATAGACTTTTCAAAGATGGAAATACAAAATGGTGATGAAGATATTATTCCATTTTCTTTTATGGATAATATAGAAAATCTAAATCAAGTACCTTGTTATTTAACATATACAAATGAGAAGACTCATCAAATAATAAGGGATAATTTACATAGATCACCATTGTATGCTGGTAAAATAGAGGGTACAGGGCCAAGATATTGTCCATCAATAGAGGATAAGGTAGTTAGATTTTCTGATAAAGAAAGACACCAAATTTTTATTGAACCAATGGGATTAGACACAGAAGAGATGTATGTTCAGGGAATGAGTTCATCGTTACCTGAGGAAGTGCAAATAGCAATGTACAGAACCATTCCAGGACTTGAGAATGTTGAATTTACTAGACCAGCATATGCTATTGAATATGATTGTATAGAACCTTCTCAACTAAAGAGTTCATTAGAATTAAAAAACATAGATGGAATGTTTTTTGCTGGTCAAATAAATGGAACTTCAGGATATGAAGAAGCAGCAGCACAAGGAATAATTGCTGGAATAAACGCATCTTTAAAATTAAAAGGTAAAGATCCTGTAATTCTTGATAGATCAGATGCCTATATAGGAGTTTTAATAGATGATATAGTTACTAAAAGTACAAATGAACCTTACAGAATGATGACTTCTAGAGCTGAATACAGGCTATTATTAAGGCAAGATAATGCTGATTTAAGGCTTACAGAAATCGGATATGAGATTGGACTTATTTCAGATGAGAGGTATAAATTATTTATAGATAAAAAAGATAAGATATATAAAGAAATAGAAAGATTAAATTCAACAATTGTAAAGCCTACAGAAAAAGTTAATATATTTTTGAAAGAAAATAATTCATCTGAAATAGTTGCAGGAATAAGAATGTCAGAGCTATTAAAAAGGACAGAACTAAGTTATGAATTATTAAAGGGAATTGATGAAGAGAGAGAGAAATTACCAAAAGATATAAAAGAAGAAGTTGAAATTATGGTAAAATATGAAGGATATATTAAAATGCAAGAAGAACAAGTAAAAAACTTTAAAAAATTAGAGAAAAAACTACTTCCAGAGAATATAAATTATGATGATATTAAAGGAATAAGAATAGAAGCGAGACAGAAACTTAATAAATATAAGCCACATTCAATTGGACAGGCATCTAGAATATCAGGTGTATCACCAGCAGATGCCTCAGTGCTTTTAGTATATTTAGAACAATTAAAGAGAGGATAAGATGGAATATTTAAAATTTAAAGATACTGTTACAGATTATGCAAATTTTAATAAGTTGAATATAGAAGAAGATGCATATAAAAAATTATACAAATATATGATAAATTTAATAGAATGGAATCAAAAAATAAATTTAACAGCAATTAAAGATGAAAAAGAGATAATTTTAAAACATTTTATTGATTCTATTATTATAAAAGATAAAATTTATGGAAAAGTACTTGATATTGGTTCAGGAGCAGGATTTCCGGGAATCCCACTTAAAATAGTAAATAATGATATTGAATTAGTTTCAGTAGATTCGGTAAATAAGAAAATTAAATTTCAATTAGATACAATTAGTAAAATAGACATGCAAAATATAGAATGTATACATAGTAGAGCAGAAGAATTGGCAATGAATATAAAATATAGAGAAGAATTTGACTTTGTAATTTCAAGAGCTGTTGCAAATTTATCTACTTTAGTAGAATATATGATTCCTTTTACTAAGATAGGAGGAAAGTGTATTTGCTTAAAAGGACCAAATTGTTTAGAAGAAATAGAAAGTGCAAAAAAGGCTATTAGTATATTAGGTGGCAATGTACAGGAAGTAGAAAATTATAAAATATCGCAAGATAATGAGAGAATACTTATAATAATAGAGAAAATAAAACATACTCCTAAAATATATCCAAGAAAGCAAGGAAAACCTTCAAAAGAACCAATAATGTAAAATTGTTTCACGATAATCATTAGTAAAAGGCTAATGATTATTTTCTAATATAATTAAGCGAACTAATGTACCACCACAAGACTCGTAACAATATTAAAATAAAGATTGATGAAATTATATAATGGATTGTTTCACGAAAAACACATATAAAAAACATATATATTTCTACAAATCCATTGACAATTTTTAATCATTTTTATATTATTATGTAGTAAATGAATGGAGGGATTAATTTGAGTAAAATAATAGCAGTAGCAAACCAAAAAGGAGGAGTAGGAAAAACAACAACAACAGTAAATTTAAGTGCAATCCTAGCAAAAAGGGGAAAAAAAGTAATGATAATAGATGCTGATCCACAAGGAAATGCAACTAGTGGATTAGGAATAGATAAAGATGATGTAAAATCGTTATATGATGTATTAGTAAATGAAGAACCAATTGAGGAAACACTCGAAGAAACGACAATGGAAAACCTAGATGTATGCCCTTCTAATATAAATTTGGCAGGTGCAGAAGTTGAACTAGTATCCTTAATATCTAGAGAATATAGACTAAAAGAACAATTAGATAAAATAAAAGATGAGTATGATTATATATTGATAGATTGTCCACCATCACTAGGATTAATAACCTTAAATGCATTTACTGCAGCAGATTCTGTATTAATTCCTGTACAATGTGAATACTATGCTTTAGAAGGATTAGGACAGCTTATTAATACAATAAATTTAGTAAAAAAACACTTAAATAAATCATTGGAAATAGAAGGTGCAATTCTTACAATGTATGATATTAGAACGAACTTATCAAATCAAGTTGTAAAAGAGGTTAAAAAATATTTTGATGATAAAGTATTTAAATCAGTAATACCTAGAAATGTAAAGTTAAGTGAAGCACCAAGTTATGGTATGTCTATAGTTGAATATGATAGTAGGTCAAAAGGATCAAAGAGTTACGATAAGCTGGCTAAAGAGTTTTTAAAAAAACAAGAAAAGAGTAAATAAATATATATAATAGGAGGTAAAAATGGCAAAGAAAACAGGATTAGGAAAAGGATTGGATGCACTTTTTGCTACTAATATAGTAGAAGAAATTAAAGAAGGAGAAACTATACAAAATATTAAATTATCAGAGATTGAACCAAATAGAGAACAACCTAGGAGAGTATTTAATGAGGAATCATTAGGAGAACTATCTGATTCTATAAAAAGATATGGTGTAATACAACCAATAATAGTCACTAAAAAAGATGATTATTATCAAATAGTCGCTGGTGAGAGAAGATGGAGAGCATCAAAAAAAGCAGGAATGATAGAAATACCAGCTATAGTAAGAGAGAGAGATGAGAAGACAAATCAAGAAATAGCTTTAATTGAAAATATACAAAGAGAAGATTTAAATCCTATAGAAAAAGCTGAAGGAATAAAAATATTAATGGAACAACAAAACATGACACAACAACAAGTTGCTGAAATTATAGGAAAAAGTAGAAGTGCTGTTGCAAATACTTTAAGAATTCTAAATTTAGATCAACGAGTTATAGGATTAGCATTGGATGGAAAGCTTACAGAAGGTCATTGTAGATCATTATTACGTTTTGAAGATCCTGATAAACAATATAATATGGCCATACATATGATAGAAGATGGTGATAGTGTAAGAGATGCAGAGAGAAAGACTAAAATAAGAAAAAACGGAAATAAGAAAAACATAAAATATGAACCTATATATAGAGACATAGAAAGTACATTCCAGAGCTTTTTTGGAACAAAGGTAAAATTAGATGCAGGACAAAGAAAGGGGAAAATAGTAATAGAATACGGCTCAAATGATGACTTAGAGCGTATTTTAAATTTAATAAAATAAGGTATAAAAAATGGATAAATGGATAATAATATTGCTATTAGTATTAAATGTGTTACTAATACTAATAACGATATTCACGAATATAAAGCTTAAAAGATTTCAACTAAAAAATATAAATTTTATGAAAAAATCGGGTAATGGAAATAATCTAGAAGAAATGATTAAAAAATACATCGATTTAACTGATTATGTTAATCAAAAAAATTCAATAATTGAAGCAGATATAAAAAGAGTAGAAAAAAATATGGAGAGTTGCATTCAAAAAATAGGAGTAATTAGGTATAATGCATTTCAGGATGTTGGAAGCAATTTGAGTTTTGCTATAGCTTTTTTAGACAGAAATGATAATGGAATTGTTTTAAACGGTGTATATGCAAGAGATACTAGTTCAATTTATGCTAAAACAGTAGTATCTGGTAAATCAGATTATGAACTATCCGAAGAGGAAAAGCAAGCTATAGAGCAGGCTAAAGAAAAATAAAAAAATGTATTGACATTTAATGATTGACATGTTAAACTATAAAATGTCAATGGAGAGGTGGTCGAGTTGGTTTATGGCACCAGTCTTGAAAATTGGCGTAGGTTTATAGCCTACCGTGGGTTCGAATCCCACCCTCTCCGCCAAATGCTAGATAAGTTTTTTATCTAGCATTACATGTATATGTAAAGGAGAATTACCCAAGTGGCTGAAGGGGACAGTTTGCTAAACTGTTAGGGTTCGTTTAGGGCCGCGAGGGTTCAAATCCCTCATTCTCCGCCAAATAAGTATAGATTTTTATCTATACTTATTTTTTGCGTAAAAATGTAATTTAAGACATAAAAAAACATATAAAACAAATAATATTTGATAAAAAAATAAAATGCTTAAAAACGAATATAAAGCAAGCCGAAAAAGCAAAAAAGAGAAAAGAGAGAAAAAGAGAAAAGGAAAGAAGTAAAAAAAGAGAAAAGGAAAAGAGAAAAGAAAAAAAGTAAAAAAAGAAAAGGAAGGCAAAAGGAAAAAGGAGGAAAGAAAAAATAAAAATAAAAAGAAAGGAAAAAAAGGAAAAGAGAAAAAGAAGAAATAAAAAAATATTACAAAGGAAAAAATAAAAGAAAAAAAAAGAGAGAAAATAAAAAAATAAAAAAATAAAATAAAAAAATAAAAAGAGAGAAAATAAAAAATAAAAAAATAAAAGGAAAAAATAAAAGAAAAAAAAGAGAGAAAATAAAAAAAAATAAAAGGAAAAAAAATAAAAGAAAAAAAAGAGAAAAAAAATAAAAAAGAAAGAAAGAAGAGAGGAAAAAAGTAAAAAAGGAAAGGAAAAAAAAGAAGAGAGAAAAAAGAGAAATAAAAAAAGGAATAAAAAATAAAAAAATAAAAAATAAAAAAAAAGGAGAAAAAAATAAAATGTAACAAAAGGAAAAAAGAAAAAGGAGACAAAAGAAAGAAAAAAGAAAAAAAGAAAAAGAATAAAAAAAGAGAAAGAAAAAAGAAAGAAAGAAGAGAAGAAAAAAAGAGAGAGAAAGAATAAAAGTCAAAAAGTAAAAAGTAAAAAAGAGAGAGAAAGAAAAGAAGAAAAGAAGGAAAAGAAAAAGAGAAAAAGAAGCCAAAAAGAAAGAGAGAAAAGAAAATAAAAAAGAGAGGAGAGAAAAAAAGAGAAAAAGAAGCAAGAGAAAAAGCAAAAAGTAAAAAAAAAGAAAAGAGAGGAAAGAAAAAAAAGAAAATAAAAAAGAGAAGAAAGAAAAAAAAGAAAGAGGCAAAAGAGAGAAAAGGGAGGCAAAAAAAGAAAAAAAAGAGTAAAAAAAGAAAAAAATAAGAATAAGAGAAAGCAGAGGAAATAAAGGAAAAGAGAGAAAAAAAGAGAAAAAGGAAAAGAAAGAAAAAGAAGAAAAGGAAGACAAAAAAGGAGAAAAAAAGAAGAGCGCAAAAAACAAAAAGGAGAAAATAAAAAGGAGTAAAAAAGGATAAAAAAAGTAAAAAAAGAAAAGGAGAAAAGGAAGAAAAAGAAAAAAGGCAAAGAGGAAAAAAGAAAAGAGAAGGAGAGGAAAAAAAGGAAGGAAAGAAAGAAGAGAGGAAAAAAGTAAAAAAAAAGGAGAAAGAAAAGCAGAGGAAATAAGGGAAAGGAAAATATAAGGGAAAAAAATAAAAAAGGCTAAAAAAGAAAAATAGAAGGGAAAAAAAGAAAGTAAAAAAGAGAAGAAAAAAAAGAAAAAGAAAACCGAAAAAGCAAAAAAGAGAAAAGAGAGAAAAAGAGAAAAGGAAAGAAGTAAAAA